>JAKPPU010000004.1 GCA_029547185.1 Deltaproteobacteria bacterium
GAGCACCAGCCTATCTTCTGGTTCTTGAAATATTGCTGGCGCCGGAAGGGCGAAGCCGTCGCTTTGTTGCGGTCTGACTACGACCCCAGGATAGATTCCTTCATCATTCACAGGGGCATCTCGGACGGGAAGATCGTGGAGTACACAAAGGACGGGGACATCCATACAATCCCCTGCGTGAGTGCGTTCAAGCCCTGGCTGAAGGAACGGCTGCATGACCTCCGCAGCCCGTACATGTTCTACTGCCCGAACACCCGGCTGAAGGACAAGCACTACACTTACGAGATCCTCGACAAGCTCTGGAAAGATGCCAGGGAGGCGGCCGGCATCGAGATCAAAATCGGAATCCACGATGGCCTCCGAAAGAGTAATGCCTCCTATGCCCTGAACATAAAAAAGATGAACAAGTTTGATGTGCAGGCAATGGGGGACTGGGCAGATGTGCGAAGCGTCGAGCACTATGCCGATTACGAACTCGAGCGCCGTCGGGATCTGATGGAGAGTATGGGCGAGGTGATACCCCTACCCGACAAAAAACCGACAAGAGAGCGGTCAAGTTATTGATTTTACTGGAGTTGTCATGGGTTCGATTCCCATGCGCTTCCGCCAGTTTATCTAACAATTGGGTCTTCTGAAAATCTTTCTCATATGGTTACGGAAAAATCTGTGGAAAAGACTCTCAAGATGGAGAGCGTGCGGAGCCTCTCTAAGCTGTTTTGGCACCGTCCATGAAGACGCCCATGATGGCGTTGACCGCGCGTTCCTGCCTCTTCTTTGTCAGGGGCTCTTTTCCCAGCACCATGACCGAAATGAATGTCTCTATTGCCCCGTAAAATATATAGGTGAGATGACGGGGAGGGATGTCCTTTTTGAGAATGCCCTGCTTTTGCCCTTCAAGCATGATATCCTCACATAAACTGAAAAACTTGAGGAATCGTGATAGTCCTTCTTGAGTATGGTAGACCGAGCTTCTGCAAACTTCGCTTACAAAGATGGAGATCAGGTTCGGCCTCTGGACATAAGTATCGAGGAAAAATTGTATGATATGAATAAGCTTCTCACGGAAGACGCCATTTGACTCCTTTTCTCTATTCATCATGGCATAGAGCTCACTCCACCATTTCTCCACAATGAGATCGAACAGGACCTCTTTGCTTCCGAAATAATGGTACACAAGGCCATAAGAGACATTGGCCCTGCGAGCGATATCCGCCATTCTGGCATTGGCATATCCTTTCTGGCGGAAGACTTCGAGAGCTGCATCAATGATCATTTCCTGCTTGTCTGTTTTAGCCATAAACTCACCTTGCCACTCAAGATATGGAGACAATATCCTTTTGATTAACATGATATAGTACGGGAATCAACAATGCATGAGCCCATCGAAGGTATGTTGATGCATTGGGGATAAATATATATTATCTTGAAAGGTGATAAATTAATAATGAGGTGCATCTATGGAGCGAAGTGGGATGATAGACGTCACAGGGACTTGCAAGATACGAATTGATAAGGAAGGCAAGTGGTATTATCAGGATAATGAAATAATAAATCCCCTCGTGCTGGATTTTTTCTGCAAAGCCCTTGAGCGGGATGACGAAGGCAGGTACTTGCTCGTCATCGACAAAGAAATATGCTACCTTGAGGTCGATGACACGCCGTTCGTAGTGACTTCTCTCAGGGGAGAACCGGAGACCGGATTGTCCGTGTTATTGAACACAGGCTCTCTTTACGGGCTTGATCCTGAAACGCTGTCCGTCGGAGATGATAACGTCATGTATTGTACAATACCCTCTGGCATGAAAGTGCGTTTTTCCCGAACCGCATACTATATGCTAGCCAACATCATGGACGAAGATGAGAATGGTAATATCATCCTGAAGATAAGCAAAAAGACCTACTGTATATCAATAGATCGGCCAGGCAGGGATTGATCTGCAGCGTTGATATTCCAGATAATTTTTAAATAATGTCCTAACTGCCGCTTAAGGAATTGATCTGGCTGGTCAGCCAGTTCTGTTGCGACATCAGGGTATTCAAGAGCTTTTCCATGGCCGTGTACTTGGCAATGAGGGTCTCCTCATATTTTGACAGGCGTACTTCCATCTTTTCAATATTTTCGTCAATGTTATCTATCTGTCTCTGTATCGATTCCTGCTTGTTCGCTACATACCCATCGATGCTGTCCGTCATGGAATAGAGTGCCCGGTCAAGCTTCTCAGCGACCCCCTCGGTGAAGGAGAAATCGAACGTGCCGCTACTGCTCCCGGTATACCTGATCACCAGTCCTTCGACATCCTGGCCATCGTCACCGGTGAGAACCTGACCCTTACCGGTCATGGTCATAACTTCCGTGGATCCCTGCTTCCTGATTGTACCGACCACATCGACACCCTGCGTAACCTCGGCCAGACCCAGATTGCCTCCCGATACGGATACAGTGAAGTTCCCTGGGGTCCCGTAGTAGTCACTGGTTAAACTCAATTGTCCTCCGATATCCTGGGCGGTTATTCCCAACGTATCGGCGGCATTGATGGCATCAACGATGGCAGTGATATCCGAACCTGTGCTCAGTAAGATGTTCTGTGCCGTACCCCTGGAATTTGTCAGTGTCAGCGTGATATTCTCGCTCAGCGTCCCGGAAAATCCGCTGCCGACAGTATTGGCTTTGGTGGCGGCTTGAGTGACCGTCACTTCGTAGTCACCTCCAGCTACATCTATGCCTGAGGCGACATAGGTGAGATTACTGCTCGTGCTTGAACCATGAGCTGCAAAGAGGTTCACGATATCTTCAAAATTCGACTTCAGATAGCCGTCCAGTTTATCATCATCGATGGAAAGCTGCCCGGCCTTGTCGAGATTGATCCCGATGAGGCTCAGGTGATCAAGGGTGGAATCCAGACCGCTGACTCCGGATAGAATAACATTTCTCAGAGAGCTCTTGATGGTCTGGAGTGATGAGTCGGCAAAGAGCGCCCCCGTGGTTTTGCCGTCTTCCGATACGGTATTCTGGCTGGTGATATAACTCATCACCTCGTTGTAGCTTTCGACAAAATCCTGAATCTTCCCTTTTATCCCGTCATGATTCCGTTTGACATTAAGTGTTATGGTTGCATCCGGATCTGCACCGACGAGATTGAGGGTGACACCGTTAATCACATCGGTTATGGTATTCGTGCTGCGGGTGATGGTAAAGCCCTTATCGCCATCAATAACGATCTCGGCATCCTGTCCGTCGACGATTCTATTCTCGGCTGTATTTGCGTCATCCAAGCCCAGGCCTGCGCCATCGATTACGGTCATGCCGGCCGCACCGGTAGTTTGGGATGTGAGGGTCAGTCGGTACTTGGTACTCGATATACTCACGATCGATGCCGTTACATCAATGGGGTCATCCCCGAAGTTCAGATCGTTGATCTTCTTCTGGATGTTGCTGAGGCTGTCCGTTGCTTCGATAGTGACTGCATGACCATTGATTGTGAGATCGCCGGAAATATTCAAGGCTTCGTTCAATGAAGAAAACTCGTTGCTCTTACGTTTCTCAGCCGTGGCCAATTTGTTGACGGTAATTGTATAAGAGCCTTCCGAGGCATTCGAGCCAACGGCAAAATTCAAAATGTCATCAATATCACTGCTTGTACCGGTAATGGCAGCGGATGGTTTGAAGACATCGAAATCATCCAACGAAGAAAGTGAGCCGGCTGCGGTTTTCAGGGAGAGGAGCTTCGTATTGAGCTCATTCCAGGCGGACTTCTTGTCGGTAAGCGTTGTCTGCCTGTTCTCGAGCAGCGTGATGGGCTTTCGCTCGAGTTCAACGAGTTGGCTGATCATGGTTTTCCAGTCAAGCCCTGATGAAATCCCTGAAATTGAAAACGTCGATGCCATAAGCTTCCCCCTTTACCCCCTCTGGAACAATGCATCAAGGCCCCAGAGAATAGTCTCCAGGACCTTGATGCATTTCTTTCTCATACCTGCTTTTCCACAAGCAGCCCGGACATTTCTCTCAGCCGTTCTCTCAGATTTAATACTTCTTCCGGTGGTATCTCCATGATCACTTCACCGGTATTCTCGTCCACTACCTTTACCACGATATCATTCGACTGATCGTCGATAATGAATCTTATGGATCGGTTCATGGACTTCAGCTGACCATTTACCTTTTCTATGTCCTGCTGAATCTCATCGGCAGATCGTGAGTAATTCTGTAGGAGTCTCTGAGGTTCTTGCGCTTCCTTGTTGTTCTTACTGGGCAATGCCTTGGCTGTGGCTGCAGAACCTGCTTTGGATTTTTCTATCCATGCAGAATCCGCTGGTAGCGTTCTGATGTTCTCGACTCTCATAGCCACACCCTCCTTTCGGTCGTGAATTCATGGGGAGAGGAAGGTTTCCTCTCCCTTGAATCTTTATGACCAGTATTAGCCGAACAGGGTGAGAACGCCCTGCGAGGACATGTTGGCATGTGCGAGCATTGCCGTACCGGCCTGGAGCATAATCTGGTTCTTGGTGAAGGTCACCATCTCTGAAGCCATGTCGACGTCCCTGATGACCGAATCAGCTGCCGAGAAGTTCTCGATCTGCACCTGGAGGTTGGAATAGGTGTAATCGAGCCTGTTCATCGTAGCACCGATGTCACCCAGAATAGTAGCAAGGCTATCGATGGCGTCATCGATCGATGCAAGAGCAGTCCGAGCATTCTCAGCAGTGCTGAGATCTGTGCTGTCGAGGTTGAGGCCGCTCACCGTGAGGGCCGAGGTGCTGAGCGAAATCTGAGAGGCGGTCGTATTATCAGAACCGACCTGGAAGGTACCCGTGTAGGCTGAGCTCAAAAGGGCCACACCCTGATACTTGGTGGATTCCGAGATACGGGTGATCTCAGCTGAAAGCTTGTCGAACTCAGCATCGATCTTGCTGAGGTCCGATGAGGCGTTAGCTGAAGAGGCCTGGGTGGCCAGTTCCTTCATTCTCTCGAGAATGCCTTCGATCTGATTGGCCGAACCTTCCGCGACCGCCAGCAGTGCCTTGCCTTCGGTGACGTTTCTGGATGCAACGGTAAGAGACCTGACATTGGCGCGGAGCCTGTTGGCAATGGCCAGACCTGCTGCATCATCGGATGCACGGTTGATGCGATAACCGCTGGAGAGTTTCTCCATGCTGGAGTTGAGTTTTGCTTCGGTGCCGAGTAACTGCCGGTGTGCATTGAGTGCTGCTACATTGGTATTAATACGAAGTGCCATAATTAAATCCTCCTTGATTTTGTTTTCGACCATCCTTGGTCGTGTTTTTTTGTTGTAACCAGGTCAACGATCCTGATCTAGCCGTTTTCCTATCCTCACCTCCTCTCTTTGCCTTACATTCTTTTCTATCGTCAAGCACTGGAGAATACTTGAAACCATTTTTTCATCACCCTTTGAGCAGCTCTCTTATCTTTATCATGTGGGGGTTCCTCTTCAGGGCTTCTTGTAAGATCATGCGGGCATCATCACTTTGGCCGGTCATTTCAGCGGCGTCCCATACATTGAGCAGAATGTCCTCATTTTCCGGGCCGGTTTCCACCGCCTTTTTGAAAAGAATGTATGCATCGTCGTATTTTCCAAAATACCAGGAAACCAATCCCAGCCCATTGAATGCCTCAAAACTTTGAGGGTTTGCATCGATTATCCGGATATAGATTTTACTGGCTTCAATATACGCATGTTTGGTGAGCAACTCTCTTCCCTCGCGAAGAAGGTCTTCTTCTGAAGGCCTCGGCTTATTCTGAAGCTTGTGCAAGAGCTCGGATATTCGTGGGGTGGCTTCTCTTCTGAGTGCCTCTTTCAAGAGTTTTTCAGCCTCCTCGTGTCTACCCAAGCTCATGAGTATTGACGTGGCCGCTTCCAGGCAGGATATTCTCAGGCCGTTATAGTCCACCTGAACCGATGTTATCATATTCTTGCATTCAAGGGCTCGGTAAAATTTTTCCAAGGCCGCTTCGCTTTCATTGAGGTGCATAAGCGCATATCCCCACTGGTACCAGCCCTGCATACCTTTTGGCCGATCCTCCACCGCACACCGCGCCCATCTTGCGGCCTCTTTGTAGTTATTCAATTGATTATGTGTTTTCGCCATGGCAACCAGCGACCCGTAATATACATCAGCCTGAGTATCACGTGCACCGGGCGTGGTCGCAATACGTTCATAATGGCCCTGTGCCTCTTGAAACCTGTTAAAATATAAAAGAGTATTGGCATACAGAAATCTAAGCGAGAATGCGTCAGGATTACTTGCTAGCTCTTCCCCCAAGAGGAGCAGGTTACGTTCCATTTTTGAGAAAATCTGCTCGAGTTTTTCATATCCTGTGTGTATGATCTTTACCGGAAGATGCACTCCCTTGAATCCGTGTCTCTTGGCAGACATGGTTATACTTTCATGAACCCGGTTTTCAAATATCAGTCGTGGGTCATTCGGAAAAAGGCGTGCCTGCATAAAGGGAGGAGAGAATCCACCGGCTATCTTACTGATGATTTGGAGACTATATACACAATCATCCTTAAGTGTGTGTTTTAAGGATTGGAGTTTCTTGACATCTTCGGGTTCAATCCTATCATCTGCATCCAACCATAATATCCAGCCTGCCTTAGCTTCGTCTTTTGAGCGGTTTCGGGCAAAGCTGAAATCCCCTGTCCACGCCTGAGAGACAACACGAGCCCCCATAGTATGGGCGATAGTGATCGTTCGGTCGGTTGATCCAGTGTCGACAACGATCAGTTCATCAGCAAGCCCTCTGATATCAGATAAAATGAGTGGTAGGTTCTCTTCTTCGTTTTTAACGATCATGCATATCGAAAGCGTATTGTCTCTACGATGCAAATGAGCACGTAAGGGGCCATGTATCTTTCCTTTGGGGTGCTTTTTCTTTTTCATAATTGTTGGTAAATGCAAAAATAAAGCCACGTAGCAAGGGCGCCTCCCACATTGCTTCCGAGTGCTAAATTGGGAAATAGATCCCTATGACCATCCCTCAAGCGACAATAAATGCAAGAGGAGATGAATTCATAAAAGCTTCTGCTCCTTTCAAGAACGGAATACAAGCGCGAGGCCTGTTTCTAAGTTAGAAGTGGCTCCGCAAATTAGGACAGGGTGATAAGTGGATCTTGCTCAAAAGAGGATGATGAAATAGGGTCAACGAAAGGAGCAAGAACATGAAAAGGACAAGGCGGAACCACTCGGCAAGTTTTAAGGCGAAAGTAGCATTGGCGGCAATCAAGGGGGACAAGACGCTCGTGGAGTTAGCAGAGCAGTTCGATGTGCACCCCAACCAGATATCGGACTGGAAGCAGCAGGTGCTCGATCGAGCATCCACCGTCTTTGAGGGACCAGGAAAAGGCAAGGAACCGGACTTGAAGGAGTTGCATGCCAAGATTGGCGAGCTGACTCTGGAGAACGATTTTTTAGAAAGAGCGCTCACCAAAGCGGGAAGGCTTTAGCGCAAGAAGATGATCGACCGCAGCCATGAATTGCCGGTAGCGAAGCAGTGCCGCATTTTGAAGTTGACACGTTCGAGCATATACTATCGGCCCCGGCCAGTTGAGCCAACTGAAATTGAGCTGATGCATCGGATAGATAAGATTCACTTGGAGTATCCCTTTGCCGGATCTCGGATGCTTACGAGTATGCTCAGGCGTGAAGGGTTTGGAATCGGACGCCGTCACACCAGGACCCCGATGAAGAAGATGGGCATCCATGCCCTGTATCGGAAACCTCATACCAGTAAGCGTCACCCGGCACATCCGGTCTATCCCTATCTGCTGAAAGGTCTCAAGATCGAGCGACCGAATCAGGTCTGGGCGGCAGACATCACCTACATCCCGATGAGGCGGGGATTTGTCTATCTTGTTGTGATAATGGACTGGGCAACAAGGCGTGTGCTCTCCTGGCGGCTGTCCAATACTTTGAGCACGGATTTCTGTATCGAGGCGGCGCAAGAAGCCATTGGCCTTTACGGCCCGCCCGAGATCTTCAACACCGACCAGGGCAGCCAGTTTACCAGCTCGGAATTCACTGATCTTTTGAAGGAAAAGGGTGTTGCCATCAGCATGGACGGGAGAGGCTGCTGGCGTGATAATGTGTTCGTGGAAAGGCTCTGGAAAAGCATCAAGTACGAGGAGGTCTATCTGCATGCCTACGACAGTGTCAGTGAAGCAAAAAGGGGCTTGGAGCGCTATCTGACTTTCTACAATCACGTAAGGCCACATTCAGTGCTTGACGGGCTTACCCCGGATGAGGCTTATCAGGAGTATCTGGACAATGCGGCTTAATGGGATCGGCAAGACTCCACTTATAAATTGCCTTCCCCTGTCTCAACAACCGGAGCCAGCTCTGTTCTTGAGACTGTAACAACAACCTTGTGTAAGTACATAAACAAAGAATGAGCGATTTCGATGCCGATAGTAAACCTATCAGACAACATGTCATCTCGGGAAAGATACTGTCAATATATTGACTACACATGCCCTAAAAAGTATGTAATGTATTAATATTTCTATATAAATTTATTCCCTGGCTTGAGGCATGCATATTGCACAATAATTTTCTATAGAAATTCTAAGAGATTAATATCTTGAAACATCTGTTGTCATGGGTGAAACGGATTTGAAGGAAGATCAGATATCGGGGAATGGAGCATATAATGAAAAATCAAAAAGCCAACGAACTACCACCACAGCAAGCTGTGGATGATCCGACCCTAAAAGAGGTTCAAAGATGCAATTGATCGATGACGTGACGAGTCCAAAGAACTCCTTTGAAGAAAATCTTCTTCAGGGAGAGACATCTGTAGGGATGACAATACAATGAGAAACACTTCTTCTCAAAGAATCTTATTCGTCAATCATAATCTCTCTCCTTTCGAGATATCTGGTACGCCACTTTCCACGAGAAACCATGTGCTCGGCATCTCAAAGAGAGGATTCGAAGTTGCAGTTCTCATACCAAGCGATAAGGTAAGATATGGATATAAGAAGGAACAAATGGCAGAAGGATTCACTCTTTATCAGGTTCCTGCCATTGACAAAATAAAAGCCTACCTTGCTGGACACAATCAAATAGAGTCATCATACATACGACTCATCGAGCAAATAATAGATAATTTCCTTCCTCAGATAGTACATATCAACGATTATGTCTACATGCCTGCTGAGATTATAGAAATCTTCTCCAGCAAAGGATGCATTGTCGTCAGAGAGGTATGCAACTGCGAAGAACTTTGTCACAAGGACTCTCCGGTTATCTCTCATGAGCTTAACAGCCATTTATGCTCTGGACCAGATACCCCTGAGAAATGTTACCGATGTTTAATTTCCCAGGCATCAGACTGTTCACACGAAGTACTTTCGCCGAAGGTATTCAATATTGTCTTCGATCAAATTAAATGCAGATTTGAATATATTAAAAGGTTGTATAAAGATACAATTAATAAGGTTATCTTTACCTCTCTACCCTTCAAGGAATACTTTACACGATTTGTTCCTATCCCCGAAGAGAAGGCACGGGTCATCCCCAGGGGATTTAATTTCAGCTTCCCTAGGAATATCGAAAAAATAAAAAGCGTAAATAGCGCTGTCAATTTCGCCTTCATTGGTAATGTAATGTTCAGCAAGGGCATAGATGTAGTTCTTAAAGCTTTTGAAGTGATCTCGAGTGAACCCAACTTCAGCCTACATATATATGGACATATAATAAATCATGAGTACCGGCCATGGTTGGAAATATTACAGGCTCGTTACCCCCTCAAATTCATCTACCACGGTCCCTTTGAAGAGAGCGATCTTCCTCAGATTGCAAAATCCATAGATATATGTATCATCCCTTCATATTTCGATACCTATAATAGGGTGCTTAGAGAATTTTTATATTTGGGTGTACCTGTCATTGCGACGGATTTCTTTGGAGCCTATATTGTTGAAGAAAACAAGAATGGCTTTAAGATACCGATCGGTGACTCCAATTCTCTTGCACAGAAGATGATTGATCTCATCCACAAACCCACGGCAATCGAATCCCTGTCACGTGGAGCTCAACAAACTCAAATACCCGACTTGAAGGGGGAGATAGATGCTATGGTCGAGGTTTACAACGACCTCTATCATCAGCTTTCTAAAAGTGAAAAAGCTCAGTTGGATGAAAAGGTGAGGGTCAGCGATATGAGAAAAACCTCTGTGGATAAGACAACGAAGCTTATCGCTTTCTACCTTCCACAATATCATCCCATTCCGGAGAATGATCACTGGTGGGGTAAAGGCTTCACTGAATGGACGAATGTAGCCAAAGCCAAGCCGCTTTTCTCCGCTCACTATCAACCACATATACCAGCCGACCTTGGATTTTATGACCTCAGGCTACCTGAAACACGAGAGGCTCAGGCACATCTCGCTCAACAATACGGAATAACAGGATTCTGCTATTACCACTATTGGTTCAATGGTAAACGGCTCCTTCATCGGGTGTTTGATGAAGTAATGATAACCGGGAAACCTGATTTCCCGTTCTGCCTGTGTTGGGCTAATGAGAACTGGACAAGGTCATGGGACGGAGGGGACAAGAAGATCCTGATTGGACAGCAGTACAGCCAGGAGGATGATCTAAAGCATATAACTTGGCTCATTAGGGCATTTAAGGATCCCAGATATATCAAGATACAGGGTAAACCACTCCTTCTGATTTATCGTACAAGTGATCTGCCGGATCCGGGAAAAACAGCAGCTCTGTGGAAAGAAGAAGTCCAAAAGAATGGATTCCCTGACCTTTACCTCTGCAAAGTGGAAAGTTTTGCGAATGAACATACAGATCCCCATGACTTGGGTTTCGATGCAGCAGTTGAATTCCAGCCAGACTGGTCTAGACTGGGTGAAGAGAGTAACAGGCACCCCGGTCTGCATGTCTTTAATTACAGCGATGTCGTAGAAAACATGATCAAAAAATCAGAACCGAGGTATCAGCGGTTTCCCTGCGTAACACCATCATGGGATAACTCCCCAAGGAGGGGACAGGATGGAGTTATTTTCCATGATTCACAGCCTTTCCTCTACGAGAAGTGGTTACGGCATGCAGTTTCCAAAGTCAGGAGAAAACCCTCCGATGAAAGAATTGTCTTTATCAATGCCTGGAATGAATGGGGGGAGGGAAATCATCTCGAACCCGACCAAAGAAATGGTCATGCCTATCTGCATGCAACCAAACGCGCTTTGACGGTCACAACTGAAAAATCCGAGCTTCTGGACACTTTAATAGGAAAAGCGGAAGCAGCAGTTGATCAGGCATGCTGGGGCGAGGCGGAGTCATTGCTTTTAAAAGCCCTCGATCATGATCCATCTTCGCCGCGCACCCTGCACCAGTATGCCATTCTGCTCTTTCACCAGGGAAGGCTGGATGAGGCCATTGAAACAATGCGCAGTACCCTTGAAATGGAACCCGGGAACGCAGAGTTTCAAAATGATATCGGATCAATGTACCATGCGTCGGGAAATGCAGAAGAGGCACAGAAGCATTTCGAAAAAGCCCTGGAAATCCATCCTGAAGACAACACATCACTCAAGAATCTCGCCGATCTCTTAATTGAGAAAGGAGAGATAAAGGATGCTCTCAGGATATGCGGCAAACTGAAGTCTATCTGCCCGGGCGATCAAGAAGTCGACCGTCTGATGGCATCAGTTCAGCGCATGATTGGGTATAATGCAATCACGGGCAATAAAGTAACGGAAAGATCGCAGTATCGCAGCCCTTTTCCGGACGATCCGGTTATCATAAAACGGGAAGTCAGACCTTCTGAGAATAGAAAAAACTTGTCAAACAACATGAAACCCCATACGTCCTGCAGTCTCTCCATCATACTTTCAGCAAAGAACAAGTTACAATTCACCAGACACAATATCCAGTTGATTCTCGATGAAATCAAGAACCTGGATGCCGAGCTCATTGTTGTAGACAATGGTTCGGATGATGGCAGCAGGGATTTTCTGAACCATTTGCATCATGAGTGTCTGTCCGTGATCCTCCTTGGCAGTGGGACCACAGATGTAAGGGGGGCCATACTGGGTGCGGAAAGGACCTCGGGCAAACATCTCATGTTCCTTGATAGTTCGGCACTTGTTACCAAACCGCTCCTTCAGAGCGTCATTAGTGCCCTTGGAAATACCGCTGGCTGGGATGCCATTACTGGGAAGACTGTCTCGAACCGGAAAACAATCATCGAAGCAGGTACTACAGCTATAACCGAATCAGGACTGGAAAGCAGGGGCGTCGGGAAACATTTCTTTGACCCTGCATTTAACTTCACCTGCCAGGTCGAGTCAGGCTCCAGATACTTCACAGTTTTGCGCCGAGAAGTCTGGGATGAGGTGCAAGCCTTCAATCCTGGCCTGGAAGACATTGGGGCTGCTCTTCTAGACATAGGTCTCAGAATGGCATCGATGGGGTACCGCATCCTCTATAAGCCCCAATGCATCCTCCTCGGAAGTATCGCAGCCGTATCGCAACCTGAGATCTCTGATTCACTCTTACCTGATACGGAAATCCTGGGTTCTCTAAGACCTGAGGATTTTCAGCCTGATATGATGAAAATAACGAGCGAGACAGGGCGTAAAAATATACTGGTCCTTGGTATATACCTGGCAAATAAAATGAACACGGTCAATGATATCGTAACTGTCTTCTATGGCTCAGGCATTCATACGGTCGTGCAAAAGTGGATAGCCCTCAACGGATCACCCCCAAATGCCGAGGTAGCGGCAGTAACCGAAAAGATATTAACCGGCAAGGTCCCCAAGTTCCAGATTCTCAATGACCTTCTCCATGATACAAATATCTCTCAATACGATTACATTATCCTGTGTGACGATGATGTGATCCTGCCCAGGAATTTCGTGGACTCGTTCATAGCAATGCAGTCCCGACTTGAATTCGCCATAGCGCAGCCTGCTCGAACGCTCAACTCGTATACTGACCACCCCATAGTCCAGCAGCACATCGGCGTGCATGCCAGACAGACCCATTTCGTTGAAATCGGTCCGGTGGTGAGTTTTCACCGTTCAGCATTCGACCTTATATTTCCATTCGACCTGACATCTCCTATGGGCTGGGGCTATGAAAACGTGTGGGCCCATGAGGTAATCCGGAGGGGGATGAAAATGGGTATCATTGATGCGATCTGCGTCGATCATAGTCTGCGCAAACCCGTGGCCAACTATGATTGGTCACAGGCTGACCGCGAACGAAATGTTTTTCTCCAAAAGCATGAACATCTGCCCTTGGAAGAGTGCTTCCGGGTTGTGAAAGCCCATGTCATAGGGGAGGTGGCTGCATGAACACGTCATCCAACAAGCCCTTGATCAGTGTCATTATCCCGACTTTCAATCGGGCAAACCTGCTCGAACAGTCATTAGAGAGTCTGGCAGGGCAGAGTCTGCCCAAGGACCAGTTCGAGGTCGTGGTAATCGATGACGGCTCCTCCGATAACACAGGAGATCTCTGCAAGCGTTTCGAGACAAGAATTGACATACGATACATACGGCAGGTGAACTCGGGCATTTCCGCTGCAAAAAACATGGGAGTGTTCGTTTCTCGGGGACCTCTTCTCATGTTCTTCGATGATGATGATGTTGCTGATGCCGAGTTGCTCTCGGAACATGTCAGAACACATACCCTGTATCCCCAAGAGCATATCGCCGTCCTCGGCTACACCACCTGGCACCCCTCGCTAACGGTGAGCCGCCTCATGGAATTTGTCACCAACATCGGCCATTTCCTCTTCTCCTATAGCAACCTGAAAGATGGACAAGTCCTTGACTTCACTTATTTCTGGGGAGGACGGTCATCATGCAAAAAGTCACTGCTGGTGAAGCATGGTATCTTCAATCAACTTTTCCGCTTCGGTTCTGAAGACATCGAGTTGGGGTACCGCCTTTCCAAATTCGGACTCAAGGTGATTTACAATGCCAATGCTAAAAGTTACATGATTCGCCCGCTGACCTATGACCAATTCTGCCAGAGATGTATTAAGCAGGGCAAATCCCAATACCATTTCAGCAAAATGCACCCGGATCCGGTAATACAGCAGTATTGCATGGTAGAGGACTCTGAGCAGAAATGGGACTTTGTCAGGCAGAAGCTTGAAAGCAAAATGCATCTCGTTGGAGAAATTGAGAAGACCCTGAAATGTGCCAGGTCCGCTACCGAAGAAAAAGCTCTGCTCAATGAGCTTGGAAAGCTCTACTGGTGGACCTTTAATGCATTGAAGATAAAGGGAATCGTGGAAGAGAAAAGGGCAGACCAGGATCCATCCCATGAGAAGGACACCCTCTCCGTACCCGCCAGTATTTCGGAGAAGGACATGGATCTGCTCCGAACGCAGTGTGCTCATAACCTGCCGAAAACATTCCAAAGAGGAAACATCCTGATCATTGACCCCTTTCTGCCCATGTTCGACCGTGCCTCAGGCTCGCTCCGCCTGTTCGAGATTATGAAGGCCCTCATAAGGATGGGTTTCCGGTTGACCTATATCGCGCGTGATGGAGCGAACGCCGGGACGTATGTTCCCCTGCTGCAGGATATGGGTGTGGAGGTATATCCCGGAGATCCCTCTGCACTCCAGGATCTTGGCCTGGAGATCATCGCACCCTATCTCGATCTAGAGAAGATCCTGAAATCGAAATCGTTTGACTATGTGATTTTATCCTTCTGGCATATTGCCGAGTATTACCTCCCGATGATAAGGCTACATTCCCCTCAGTCCCATGTCATTATCGATACAGTTGACATTCACTTCCTGCGGGAATTCCGTGAGGCCACGATGAAGGGAAACCGTAATCTCTTGGCAACAGCCGAGAAGAATAAGGAGCGGGAGCTGGCAATCTATCAGAAGCCGGATAGGCTCTGGGTGGTCACGGATGAAGACAAGAAAGCCATAGAAGGCATCGTGTCAGCCCCCATTGATGTCGTTCCGAACATCCATAAAAAAGTCAACTGGTCGAAAGAATATGAGCGCACCTCAGACCTGCTTTTCGTCGGGAACTTCAGCCACAAACCGAACATTGACGCAGTGCTGTTTCTCCACAAGAAAATATACCCTCTGATCCGCAAGAAAATGCCTGATGTGAAAATATTCATTGTCGGGGATAATCCTCCTGAACAGATTCTAAACCTCCATTCGGATAATTTTATCATAACAGGCTATGTTGAAGATCTTTCCTCTTATCTCAAGAGTGCTCGAATCTCCATCAACCCTCTGACCTACGGTGCGGGCATGAAAGGCAAGATAGGTGAAGCTCTGTCATGGGGCATCCCTGTTGTAACTACATTCATCGGCGCTGAAGGGATGCACCTTGTCGACAATGAGGATGCATTGATTGCAGACGACCCAAAGATTTTCGCCAGCAAAATCATTGACGTCTACCGTAACCAGACCTTATGGGAAAAGCTCTCCAGGAACGGGAAAAGGCTGGTTGAACAAAGGTGGTCTCCCGAGGCCATCCAGAAGAGGATTGATTCTTCCCTCCTCGATGCATGGACTTTTGATAAAGAACAGGTCTCCGTGGTCCTCGCAGCGTCTGGAGATGTGCCTGCAATCGAAAATTCCATATCTGCCATCCACTCTTCGATTCAAGGTCCTGGGGAATCCTTGGTTATCTCTGGTGATTTGGACAAAAAGAATGTTCCACGCCTCCTTGAACTAGAACATACTGATTTTGGGCACCGGAGGGTCCGCACAATAATCGAACAGCACGGCACTGATTATGCCGGCTCCTGGAACAAAGGCTTATCGCAGTCTACTGGTGGGATCATCGTTCTGTGCCGCGACTCCCATACTATCGACACAGCTTCCCTGCGCTCTGCGATCTCTTTTGCCGAGCAGCAACCCGATGTCGACATACTGGTCCCTCATACTCCCTTGCTGATCAATACAGAACAGGCAGATGAGGAAAACGGTTACGTTCCGGCATCAGATTCTCAGAGATGTTTCGGCAGAATAACCATACCCAGAATCAGGCCGCTGCCCTTTATGGTGATACGTCCCTCGGTGATAAAGAATGTTGGCGGATTCGATGCTGCAATCAAGAATGATCATCTCGCCTGGTATGATTTTATCATGCGTTCTGCCATGCAGGGATGCCGGTTGGTTTCGATGGAGGACTTGAATGCTTCAGGAATCGGCGTATCGAGCCCACAGATTGGAGACATAGAACCTGAGAGGAAGGACTGGAATTTATTTGTCCAAAAATGGGGCATCCCAGAAGATGCTCAACTGCCCGTTGTATGTACTGACATAGGAAACAGACAAAGGTTTGCTCCTTTCGAGCTTTTCTCCTCACTTGGTGTGCAGGACCCAGGAGATTCATCGGCATATTCACCGGCAGTGAGCCGTCCTCTGCCACATGAAAAGCCTCACGGAAGACCGGCCAAACTCACTTCCATCATCATCCCGTGCTTCAATCAGATCGCATATACGAAGTTATGCCTCCAGAGCATCGAGAAATATACCACTGTCCCCTATGAACTCATCCTCATAGACAACGGGTCTACGGACGGCACACAGGCCTTCTTGGAAGAATACTCAAGGAGCCGTGCCGGATGTAACGTCATCCTTAACAAACGTAATCTCGGGTTTGCCGGTGGCAATAACCAGGGAATAACAGCGGCCAAAGGCGATTATATCCTCCTGCTCAATAACGATGTGGTCGTTACTGAGGGTTGGCTTGAACGGTTGATCACGCATATTGAGTCTGATCCAAGTATCGGAATGATCGGTCCTATGAGCAACTCCGTTTCGGGCCCGCAACTGGTCAAGGATGCACGTTATGGTGAAGACTTGAACAAGATGCAAATATTCGCTGAGGAATATTCCAGGAAAAATCTGGGAAAGCGCCAGGACATCCTGAGGCTCGTAGGTTTCTGCCTCCTGATCAAGAAAGAGGTAATCGATATTATTGGAGGCTTGGATGAAAATTTCATAAGCGGAAACTTCGAGGACGACGACCTCTGCCTGAGATCGTTCGTTGCAGGATATCGAAACGTCATGGCAGGAGATGTATTTGTCCATCATTACGGGAGCATGACATTTAAGGGCAATGGAATTGATTATAGAGCCACCATGCAAGTCAATCGTCAGTATTTTGCCGATAAATGGAGGGGCATCATCGAGGTCAGAGGGAACATATACAAGATTAAAATGACGAAAGAACAGCAACTGACAAAGCTCATCGAACGGGGGGAAGAACAGTTCTCCCAGGGGCATATCGAAAGTGCTGTCAAAATATTCAAGAGGGTTCTCCTTATGGATAGGTCGAACTTCCGGGCATTGAATAACCTTGGTGTAATACAATGGCAGATCGGTCATGCGGTCGCGGCTATCGAAACCTTCCAGATTGCCCTGAGATTCAATCCCGAGGATTCTGATGCCTTGGCAAATCTCCTGCAAGCGGTAACGGAGACCGGTAGGTTCGACCTCTTGAATCTGAACCTGCTGAACACAATAAAACAAATTCAACCGACAAACCCCGACATTGATCGACTTGTTAGTGGACACATGGAAACACACGGGATTCCAGAAAATCACTATGCCGTTGAAAATCATGCGGAGTCAGCGCTCTGACACAGATTGCCTCCACGAGGGATGATCTTATGAAGAAGCCAACACTAGGCGCTGTTATGATCGTCAAGAACGAGGAAAAGAACCTCGGTGGTATACTCTCCGATATCCACGATGTCATGGACGAGATCTGTATCGTGGATACCGGATCCTCAGACAGAACCATCCCTCTTGCAGAATCCTTCGGTGCCAGGATAGAGCACTTTCCCTGGAGAGACGACTTCTCTGCAGCACGGAACCATTCTCTCGGATGTGCGCATTCAGACTACCTGATCTGGCTGGATGCCGACGACAGGATCGACGAGAACGATCGGGAAGCTCTCCGGATACTCAAATTGCACCTGCGGCCCGAAAAAGACAAGGCCTATATGCTGAAGATCCTCGGCAGGTCGGATGACATGCCTGATACCGTGAGCTATCAGACCCGGATCATTCCGAACAGGAACGGTGTATGCTTCGAAGGCAGGGTCCACGAACAGATCCTTCCTTCGCTGAAGAGGTCCGCCATAGAAGTGGAACCTGTCGACATAGCCATCCGGCATACCGGCTATCATGACCGTGATGTGCGGATGGCAAAATCCAGGCGGAACCTTGAGATCCTTACGGAGGAGCTCAAGGCCGGGAAAGATACTGCAAGTCAGCACTTCTTCATGGCCATGGCCTGCATCGGCATGGAAGACTGCGAACAGTGCCTCGAACATCTCTTTATCGCACGGCAAAAGCGGAGCAACGAGGATTGGCTCCACTTCAGCTATACCGTATCGACGGACTGCCTGCTCAGGCTGGAGCGAATCGAAGACGCCCTCACCGAGATCACCCGGGGTACAATCATCTTCAAGGATAGTCCCCTCCTGCACTATTACCTCGGGCTCGTGTGTATGAAGGCCGAGCGTTTCACTGAAGCGGCTGCAGCTTTTGAGAAGGCCGCCTCATTGCCGCAAAGGATCGACTCATACCCTCTTCCTCCGGATCTGAACACAGCCATCATACTCCAGTTGGGCAAGGCCCTGGAAAAAGCAGGAAGCCCGGGTAGAGCAATCGAGACTTACAGACGCGCACTTAAATCCGGATCCCAGAATAAAATCCTGAACCAGGCTCTGGGCACAACACTGCTCCAAACCGGCAAAATAGATGATGCCCTGCTTCATCTTGGTAAAGCCAGGGAGTTGTCCTCTACTGTTGACTCTGCCCTATGGGAGAGTCTCGCAAGGGTTCATCTTTTCCAGAAGAATCATGATCGGGCGCATGCCCTGTATCTCGAAATCTTACGCGATAATCCGGATCACCAGCATGCTTTGGCCGGCATCCTGGATACGAGCATCGGATTGGATGATATCGACACGTTCCTCTCTGCACTCGAGAAACTTCTCCTCATTTCCGGCATCCCTATACCGGAAGCTGAGATTGAATCTCTTGTCCAATGTGCGGAGCTGTGCATGAAAATAGCATCACGCATTAAAGAAGACGGGGACAGAGGCCTGGCCAGGCACCTCGCCGAGATCGCGTTGCGGCTGGACGCTTCCTGCGTGAATGCCTACCTTCTGTTAGCCGACTTGTCTGCGGAAGAGGAAGATACTCTGCGGATGATTGAAGGACTTGAGGCCGCATTGAAAAGTGGTGCAGATGGTGAGGAGATAATGAAGAGACTTGATGCGGCCAAGCTTTCCAGCAGCCGATAAGATCAAACCTCAGAGATACTCTATCTCCTCTTCGGCTTCCATTCATCGGCCATTCTCTTGGCTTCGGCGATTTCACCCGGGCTCATCTTGCTTGCGACTATCCTGCGCACTTCTTTTGAGCTCAGGTTTCCCCCCCGGGCAGCCAGATCCAGCCACATGTATGCCAGGATGTAGTTCTGCGTAATCCCTTTGCCCAGGTGGTACATGTTGCCGAGCTGGTATTGTGCTATAGCGTTGCCCTGCTCTGCAGCCTTCCAATACCACTGGGCGGCCCTTGTGTAATCCTGTTGGACGCCCTGGCCTGTCTCATAGAGATAGCCTACAAATACTTGCGCCTGCGGGTCGCCCTGCTGGGCGGGAAGGAGATTTTCCTTCAGGATGGCATCTGACTCTTCAAAATCATCACTTTGTGCGGGAATGGAATACCCCGAAAGAATCAAGCATGTACTTGCGATGATCACCAGGACCATAACCAGCCCACACCTGCTCATAGAGCCCCCACTCTCCCCTCTTTGACAGAACAATGCTTTTCCATTTAACTCCCTTAGGATAAAGAGATCTTTGAAACAAGTCAATACCTTCAATGCACTGCTGCCTAATGAACAGAACTGTCTTCGGATCGGGCGAACTTCAGAGCCGGAGCGTTCGCCCTTTACCTCCTGGAAATATGAATGGGAACTCGGTCATTGACCGAATGTACCAAGTTGGGTTATTTAGGGAATTGCTGCGCCCTTTTGGCTTGCTAGCTCAAGCCTATGATTGGGGTACGAAGCACTGGCTGGAGAGGAGTTGATCTGATCCCGATCGCTTATCGATGACTCATTGCCGGCAGGAAGAGAAGCTCAGCCTATGCTGATGCCGGCCGGTCGTAGCAGGGAGCCGGCAGAGATTGAAAAGAAAAAGAAGATACTTTATTGTGTTATGCATTGCTGCCATAATCCTCGGCATCTTGCTTATCCTGGCATCCCATTCACCGAACTACCTCTTATTCCGGGAGCAGCCCAGGTCGTCCGACTGTATCATTCCGCTCCTCGGAAAGGAATACCTCGAGAGGAAGAAGGAAGCATACCAGCTGATCTCGGAAGGCTACTCGAATGTCCTGCTCATACCTCCCCGCTACAGACTGGTAAAGGTGACAGAGCGCATGGAAAGAGTGCCGATTCAGGTAAAGGAGGCCCTCTCTGAATTATCGATCAACGCTTATAAGGTCAATCCGCAATACTACTGGCATGAGAATACTCACATTGAGCTCATCCTCGCAAAAGAATACATGCGTGCATACGGTTTCGATTCTGCCATAATCGTCAGCTCTCCCTATCATATGCGCAGGGTAAAGCTTCTGACAGAGTTGGTTTTCCCAGAAGAAAAGTATACCATCACCTGCGTACCTGACAGGTACGAGCACGTCCACGACCCCTGGTGGAAAAGCAGGAAAGATGTTACGTGGATCGCAATGGAGTATACCAAGATCACGTGGTTTCTCATTTATCAGAGATTCTCGGAGCTGCTGACTGCAATCAAACATTTCTCTGCTCAGATCCTCCAGGGATAAGACTTCCTTCTCGTACCGGTTTCATGATACTCGCCGGTATGAAACAAGATCGGATTCTTAAGCCATGTTGGAGACGCCTGCGAACGAATCCGGGCTCCTCTATCATTTCTCAAGAATGGAATGAGCGTTCCCCTGCTGGCACGGGATTTGATTAAATAAGAGGAGAGGTATTGCATCTCCTCTCTTGGGTGAGCATGTCGAGACATGGTATCATGGCAACGCGGATGAATATGAACAAGCAATGTAAGTAGGATCACTGTCGACCAGAGGAAAGACAACCATGAAAAACACGATCGACGAAGTACGAGAGCTGGCCGTAGAAAAGACCAATGAACTCATGGTCATTCTCGACCAGCTCAAGGGCACCAAAGATGAAAAGGCTGTTCTTCAGCTCTTGGTGAGCAGGCTTTTTGAGCGGGGACATTCCCGTGCCCTCAAGGATGCTATCAGCAGCCATTTCCTCGCCCGGGCAAATGCGATGTACCATCAAGGGCAACCGGGTCATAAAAATGAAGCCATTTTTTTGTTCAAGCTGTCCAGCCGAGTGAAGTCTGCCTGGTGATCTTTTCGTGCTCTTCGGTCTCGTGGTAGAGATGGAAATTCTTGGGGTTATGTCCAAGAAGTGGAGAAACGACCTTGAGGCTGACGAGGAGGGATGCCATCATCCACTGTAAACGCATAGGCTTCTCCGGACTCGAACTCCGGCGAGGAGCAAGGCAACATGAACGATGGGAAACAATTCGGTTCACCTTATGAAAAGGATAAAATCAAGGACAAGACTGTGCGTGAAGCGTTAAAAATTGTAACCGGACGTGGATCAATACCTGTAGCCGGATAGCTGAAACTCAAGAGTATCTTCTTTTTCCATCTTCCTGCCGCTCATCAGGAACAAGGAGATACCGGGAAAACATATCACAAGTGATGTTATTTCTATAAATGATGGTCGGGACGAGAGGATTTGAACCTCCGACCCCCTGAACCCCATTCAGGTGCGCTACCAGACTGCGCTACGTCCCGAAACCGTTACCCTTGCTACCATAGGCATAAAGATGGTGTCAAGCGCAAGGGATTCAATATCCATAAACTTTGTGCAAAGGTAAAAACCTGCATCCTGTATGATCCAGATCATACGGAAAGGGCAGTATGAAGAGGATCTCCACAAGATTACCTGATGAAAGATGGGCTACCTGATCCTCCGGCTGCCGGAACTGTTATCCGCAACCATGGTCGGTTCGGCGAAGTAATAACGGATAATGTTCTTTGCCAGGTCATGTGCTTCAGGCCAGTGGCTGCTGTCGCGGATAACGAGGCAGCCGATGGTGATCGACTCGCCTGTGGAGGGATTCTCGGCAAACCCCATGAACCAATTGCGCCTCCCCTCCGGCTCCACCCCGTTGATGCTTCCGCTCTTTCCACCGATAGTGAGCTCTTTGAGCACGCGATCAGAGCGGCTGTTGCTGAATGCGCGGGAAACGGTCCCGTTCTTGACGGTCTGGCACATCATGGCACGCAGTTCCTCCGCCGTTTCCCTGCACATGACCTGCTCCGATGCAGAGTCGCTGGCTTTGAGGATCTTGGGCCTGACCATGGCGCCATCGTTCAGCACGGCGCTGACCATCTGGGCTGCATGAACCGGAGAGACTCTGGTATAGCGGTTGTACCCGCTCGCCAGCTCGGCGAGATTGAACTGACTCTCCGGAATAAAGACGGTGCTCGGCGTGCTCTGGCAATCGACAACAGGTGCCTTCCAGAACCCGAGCCTCATGGCAGTGAGAAGCAGGGGGCCCTCTCCCAGGTTCATGGCTCCGATCTTTCCGAATATCACGTTATTCGAGGAGGCAAAGGCCCGTGCGAGGGTGACTTCTGTCGCCCACCGCTTGCTTTCCTTCGCGCTGATCTGACTCTTGTAGAGCGTATGGGCATTGCCGGTGTAGGTGCATGTCGAACCCACCGACATTCCTGCATAATCGATCGCGGCAGTCGCTGTGACCACCTTGAAGAGGCTTGCTGCGAGATATGAATTCAGGCATAGGCTGTCATCCTCTCCCGATGAATCCTTGCCATACATTGCAAGGATTTCTCCTGTGCGAGGATTCAAAACCACCACTGTTACAAATCCCGCCTTCGCCTTTTTTGATGCAGAGGCAATGTACTCCTGGAGATCCCAGTTTATTGTGAGATTCTTATCCTTGATCAGTCGAGGTGTTATTACCTGGAGCGAGCTCATCGAGACTACAGGCTGCCGGGATTGGGATTTTACTACTCCTGCCTCACCTGGCTGATCTGAGAAAATCAGAAGGAAAACAACTGTAACAATAAAAGGGATACACATATACCGGATAAAAAAAGAGCACGGTCTCTTCATCATCAATGCCCCGTTTTATCTTTATAGTTTAAGATCTTATAACCGATGGCGAACAATTCTTTTATACTCTCACAGCAAGCCGATTAATGTCAATGATCCTGCTCTGCTGCACTATTCTATTTAATCGGAAAAGTCAAAGCCGGACTCAAGGACAAATTCGATAAAGGAGCATTTACTGACCCGCTCACTGAAACAGGAGCAAATGAGAAGGAAAGAGCTGGCTTGTTGAAAATCATATCCTGTTCTGTTAGGTTCGTGTACAGCAGGATTGTGCGAAATGCATCATCATCTGATCTGGGATGGTTTGGTCATTTTATGCTGGAACTCTTGCGAGAGGCTTGTTATCCATCCTCCTTGAATATGAATGAGGAACGGGTATGGAAAAGGATATCGAGACAATAAGAAATGAGATCGACGCCGTCGACAATGAGCTCTTGAGGCTCATCCAGAAGCGGTGTGAACTCTCCCTGGAAATGGGCAGGATCAAGCACAGGGACAATCTGAATACCTTCGACCCCTCTCGGGAAGCATCCATCATAGAACGCCTGTTCTCAGCCGTCCGGCCGCCGGTTACAAAAGTCCTGGTGGAGAGGCTTTTTACCGAGATCTTCAGTTTCTCGCGATCGCTCCAGGAAAAGAAAAAAATCGCCTACCTCGGCCCCGAGGGAAGCTACTCTCATCAGGCCGCCCACATGGTCTTCGGCCAGGATTCCGACCTCCTTCCCCAGAAGGATATAGAGACCGTGATTACCGAGGTGATGACCCGTCAGGCGGAGCTCGGCGTGGTTCCGGTGGAAAACTCCAGCGAAGGAATGATCAACCGCACCCTCGACATGATGGCCGATTCAAGGCTCTTCGTGTGCCAGGAAATCATGCTTCCCATACGAAATTGCCTCCTTTCCGCCGAGGCCATGGAGAATATCAGGAAGGTGTACTCGCACCCTCAGGCGCTTGCCCAGTGCAGAAACTGGCTTATGAACAATCTCCCCGGTGTTCAGACAGTAGAATCGCCGAGCACCTCCCTTGCGGCGCTGGCAGCGAGCAGAGAGGGGCACAGCGCCGCCATAGCCTCTTCCCTGGCAGCAGAGCTCTATGGCCTGACCGTTCTCGCCGAGAATATCAATGACCGGCAGGAAAATATCACTCGCTTCTGGGTGATAGCCCGTGAACCCGCCCCCATTGTCGGAAAGGCGAAGACATCGATCATCGTGACCCTGGAGAACGTACCCGGCGCCCTCTATGATGCTATCGGCGTTTTTGCACGCAAAGAGATCAACCTCACCAAGATAGAGTCGAGGCCCTCAAAGAAAAGCCCCTGGGAATACATGTTCTTCATCGACTTTCAGGGGAACCTCCAGGATGAGAAGGTCAGAGCGGCTATGGAAGAGATCAAATCTTTTACGCGAGAGGTCATCACCCTTGGATCATACCCGGAAGGGAGAGTACTGGATTGAAAGAACCCAAGCCAACCTCATGGATCAGGAAGATCCCGCCTTACGTTCCCGGGATGTCCAAGGATTCGATCACCGAACGATACGGGATCGCCGATCCCATCAAGCTCGCATCCAACGAAAATGCCCTCGGTCCGAGCCCGAAGGCAGTCGAAGCGATGGAGGATGTCGGGTTGCGCATGCATCTCTATCCCGATCCGGAAGCCGTCGGTCTGCGCACATCCGCTGCTGCCTTCTTCCGGTGTAGGCCCGAACAGATCATTGCCGGCAACGGATCGGACGAGATCATCGACCTTCTCTGCCGTGCGTATCTCGAGCCCGGCGACGAGGTGATGATACCGAACTGCACATTCAGCTACTACCGCATAGCCTCCCTCGTTTGCGGGGCGGATGTCCTCAGCACTTCCATGAGAGACAACGCCATCTGGATCGATGATATCCTCGGAAAGGTGTCGGCGAAAACCAAGATCATTTTCATAGCGAATCCCAACAATCCTACAGGGACCTGCCTCAACCGGGATGATATCATGAAGCTCGTATCCGGCATCCCGGCAGAAACCCTTCTCGTCATAGACGAGGCGTATGCCGCTTTCGTCCGCCGGAAGGACTTTATCCGTGCCACAGACCTCATCAGCGAGCACGGCAACGTCGCGGCAGCTTACACCCTCTCCAAATCACACGGCCTTGCAGGAGTGAGGATAGGGTTCTGCATCGCCGCCGAATCCATAATCCGCACACTCAATCGCATCAAGCCGCCCTTCAACATGAACATCCTTGCACTCAAGGCAGGAGAGGCGGCTCTCAAAGACGAGGAATTTCTTGCCCGAACCCTGGAAATCACCTGGCAGGGACTCGATTATCTCTATGAGCAGATCGAACGGCTCGGCCTCTCCTACATTCCTTCCCAGACGAATTTTGTCCTTATAAAAATCGGCGGCCGCTGCAGGGAAGTTTTCGAGGGTCTCCTCAAGCGGGGAATCATCACACGCTCGATGACGAGCTTCGGTCTCGACGAATACCTGAGAGTCACGGTAGGTCTCCCTTGGGAGAACGAGGCCTTCATCGAGGCATTGAGCGGGCTCCTATGAAGATCACCATTGTCGGGCTCGGACTGATAGGAGCATCCATCGCCAAGGCTCTGTCGGGAAGGGCTGAGATACGCGGCATCGACCATGAAGGATGCGTCATTGATCAGGCGCTCTCCCAAGGCGTGATCGGCGAGGGGTCGTCCGATCTTTCTCTGGCAGGGGGAAGCGACATGGTCATCATTGCTGTCCCGGTGGGAAGGATCGTGGAAATTGCCCGAGGCCTCATTCCCCATATCGGTCCGGACACGCTGATAACCGATACGGGCTCCACTAAGGCCCACATCGTCGAATGCATCGATGAGCTCTGGCCCTGGTTCGTGGGCTCGCATCCCATCGCGGGCAAGGAGGTTCCCGGATATTCTGCAAGCCAGGCAGACCTTTTCTCCGGCAAGGCAGCCATCATTACACCCAGCAATACGACAAAGAGCGAGTGCATCGAACGGGCCACATGGCTCTGGGAGGAATGCGGGGCCAGGGTCACCGTGATCGATCCCTGCATGCATGATGAGCTGATGGCTGTCATCTCCCATATGCCGCATCTCGTGAGCTTCGCGTCCATGAGCTTCGCGAGAGATCTGCATATTCACCGGGACCTTCTCGGTGCAGGGTTCAGGGACTTCACGAGGATCGCAGCCTCTGATCCCGTAATGTGGAAAGACATCTTCCTTGCAAACAAACAGCATATCCTGCAGCTCATTGACGGATTCATCGGAGAGCTCGGCATGCTGAAAGAAGCGATTCATAAGGATGAATCCGCCCGCCTGGAGGAAATTCTCCGTACCTACTCCACCATCAGGAGAGATCTCTATGAAGATAACCGGTGAGTTGAGGCTGCCCGGAGACAAGTCCATATCCCACCGGGCGTTCATGCTGGGTGCACTGGCACGGGGGACCACGATCGTCCATGGGTCCCTGGAATCGAAGGACGTGCAGAGTACGAGGCAGGCACTCCAGATCCTTGGCGCCGATATCGGAAAGCACGGAGACGTCTGGACTGTCGCAGGCGGGAATCTCAGAGAACCGGCGAGCGTTATCGATGCGGGCAATTCGGGAACGACCGCAAGACTCATCAGCGGGATCTGTGCCGGAATCGACGGTGTCGCTGTCATGACCGGTGACGGCTCGCTGGTGAACAGACCGATGGCCAGGGTCATGCGTCCCCTGGAAATGATGGGGGCTTCCTTCCTCGCCAGAAAGAACAGGTTCCTGCCCATGGCGATCAAAGGGGGGAAGCTTGCAGGGATCTCGTACGATATGGACGTCGCCTCTGCCCAGGTGAAATCATGCCTCCTTCTCGCCGGCCTGAAGGCCGAGGGGTTCACCAAAGTGAAAGAGCCCTCCCGCAGCCGCGATCACTCCGAGCGCATGCTCGCCTTTTTCGGAGCGAATGTCAGCACAGAGGGGAATACGGTCGAGATCGAAGGGCCGCAGGAGATTGAAGCAAGAGAGATCTTCGTTCCCGGCGATCCCTCATCGGCAGCCTTCCCCGCCGTGTGGGCCGCAGCCGCACGGGAGTCCGAGGTTGTCTTGAGAGATATCTGCCTGAACCCTACGAGGATCGGTTTCATAAATGTTCTCCGGAGAATGGGAGCCGATATTTCCTTTGAAAATGCGAGAGGGGTGTCGGGAGAAACCGTTGGAGACATCCTCGTCAAAGGCGGTGCTTTGCAGGCTACGACCATAGAGGGAGATGAGATACCGAGGCTCATCGACGAGATTCCCATCCTTGCCGTGGCAGCGTGCTTTGCTCAAGGAACCACGGTAATCAGAGATGCATCCGAGCTCAGGGTGAAAGAAACCGACCGCATAAGCGCCCTGGTGAACGGTCTTGCCTCGCTCGGTGCACACGTTGAAGAAAAATCCGACGGGCTCGTCATCCACGGCCCCCTGCATTTCCATGGGGGATCGATCAGGACATATTCAGACCACCGCATTGCCATGGCCTTCCACATCCTTTCCAAGATCTCCGATACGGATGTGGCAATTGATGACAGGGACTGCGTGGATATCTCCTTCCCCGGCTTTTTCTCTCTCATGGAGACCCTTGGATGAAGCATATCGTTGTCACGATCGATGGGCCTGCAGGAACCGGGAAATCCACCGTTGCCAGAGAAGTTGCGAAAAAACTCGGGTTCGTATATCTCGATACGGGAGCGCTATACCGGGCAGCTGCCGTTGCAATAGATGATTCCGGCTGTAAAACGAGCAATGAGCAGGACTGCGTCCGGGTATTGAGCCGCGCAACTATCAATTTTGCGGATGAGCATGTTTTCCTCAATGGTCTCGATGTCACTCAGAGAATACGCTCGCAAAGGATAAGCTCTCTTGCCTCAGAGATCGCCGTACACCCTTCCGTCAGAAACGCCCTCCTGGATCTCCAGCGCTCGTTCAGGGGGAAGAGCTCACTTGTCGCAGAAGGCAGGGACACAGGTTCCGTCGTCTTTCCGGATGCTGATATCAAGATTTACCTGGACGCTTCTCAAGAGGAAAGAGCACGGCGCAGATATGAAGAATTGATCTCCAAGGGGTTTGCAGTTTCTTACGATCAAGTCTTGAATGACTTGCGGGAAAGGGATTCAAGGGATTCGTCCAGGGCAACCGCGCCCCTTGTCATCCCGCAACACGCTATTGTGGTTGATACGACACACCTTAGTATTGAAAATGTGGTAAGAATTGTACTGGATAAGGTACGCAGATATCTAGCCGATTAACAAGCGGTCCTTCTTGCTCGATGCTTCCGACTCAGCCTGTTTCCTCATTTCGGCAGACATGTGGTCAAGCATTTCCTTCGAGAAGTTGATAATGTCTTTGTTGGTGAATCCATTATTAACGAGCTCTCTGTACAAGGACTTCGCCAGTATCTTAGTGGCTCTTTCCGTATCCATATTTTTCAATATAATATCAAGATTGCTTCTTTTGCTCATATCGTACCCTTTCTCCACGCTCACGAAATTTATGCATCTCCTATGCCAATAGGGCATGTTAATAAATTTATCTGTATTTACAAGATGATATGAGCGCAGGTGTCAGGTTCTCGTGTTATACATTGTGTAGAATATGCAATAGAGTGATTCAATACCTCCATGCAGTATTTTTTCATTTTATCCAACATCCGCAAGCCGGGAGAATCGTGTGCCGGCAGATTCCTTCAGAGAGCCGGCCCTTTTACCACACACCGGGTCCAGTCAGCTTCACCTTATGTCTGCCCGGAACCATTGCCCTGATTGGACCATCTTGCCTTCTTGCCATTTCTTCTCCTGCGTGGCCGCCTTCTCTTCCGGGGGCCCGAGGTAGCCGAAGCTGCCGGGCACAGCTCCTTGAAGATCCTGCCGAAGGGGTCCTTCGCATCGATTACCTCTCCTTTATATAAGAGAGAAAAGACGATCGATGCATCGAGATATCTCGATCTCTTTTTCAGAGACCACCTCATCCTGCCCGTCCCCATGGCTGAGAACATCCGCTCTACGATATAAATGGTCTGGGTGATCCCTGCCTTAAGCGTTTTGGGAATAGTGACGGCCATTTCAGTTCCCACAAGTTCGCTGTGGAGGATATTGAGGATATCCCTGCCCTCCCTCGTCACATCCCTCAACACCTTTTCTGCCCACGGCCAGAACAGGAGGGCCAATATGCCCTCGTACGGGAACTTCTTGCCGGCATTGATAAAAGAGTCCACGACGCTCAAGTTATGGGCAAGGGTGTCCCATGCCCCAGGTTCATCCTGCAGAACCTTTCCTGCATTGCCGAAGAGGATCGGCAGGATGCCGTATCTGTGGAGCATTTGGAACACGGGGCGGGCAAATCCCGATGTCAGATCCTTGTTGAGCTCCTCGAACAGTCTTGCCCCGGAGCAGGTGCACAAGAGATCACGATCATATACTATTGAGCGGGCAGTTTCCTCTTCGATGGTGAAATCGAGCCGGGCAGCATGCCTCAAGACCCTCCAGATCCGGACAGGGTCTTCCGCGTACCTCTCGTGAGGATTGCCGATCATGCACACCCTGTGTTTTTCCATATCCCGAAGGCCGCCGACATAATCGATTATGGAGAAATCGGAGATGTCGTAAAAAAGCGCGTTGATGGTGATATCTCTCCGAAAGGCATCTTCGGCAGGTGTGCCGAATGAATTGTTCTGGTCCGGGCCCGTCTCCGATTCGCCTTCGGGCTCCTTTTCGGGCTCCTTCCGGAATGTCGCCACCTCGATGATCTTTCCCCCCTTGAACCTGATGTGAGCCAGCCGGAACCGCCTGCCTATGAGAAGGCAATTGCCGAAGAGCTTCTTTACCTGCCCGGGATGAGCATCTGTTACGACATCGAAATCCTTCGGCTTCTTCCCAAGGAGAAGATCCCGCACCGCGCCCCCTACAAGATACGCCTTGAATCCGTTCCGATAGAGACGGTAGAGGACTTTCAGCGCATCAGGATCAATATCCTTGCGGGAAATCGGGTGCCGTGCGCGAGTGAGAACGGCCGGATCGCTATTCTCCGTTCGCTGGGGTGCTGAAGCTTTCATCCTGTTCGTCCTTCGATACTCTATACGACTCTTCGCTCCAGCGGATAAAATCGATTCCCTTGCAGACGCGTGAACAGAACGGCCTGAACGGATTTTGCTCATAAGGGGTCATCTTTCCGCACGCTGGACATGGAATTATTCTCGTTCCTTTGGATGCCATTACTATTTCCTTTGGATAGAATCATCCTTATCGTAAGTATCTATCTCAAGTGGCGTGACGCCACGATCGCATCTCTCGCCGTATGCATAATCTCTATATAGGGTATATAGCACACTTCTTATCTTGTCAATTCCAGGTGATACCCACTTTGTGAATTGTTCATTGTTTTTTTCCATGAAAAATTTCTATTGACTAAACGAGAAGAACAATGGTTTGAAAAAACCAAACACCACAGAGGATACGCACAATGCAGAAAAAGGTAAGAAGGAAGCGGCAGATTCTCAGGAATAAAACCATCATCCTCCGATCCTCCAGGGAATTGTTCCACAAAAAGGGATTTTATGGGACTACCATGGAAGATATTGCCGAACATTCCGGATTCGACAGGCGGACCATTTATAATCATTTCAAAAACAGAGAAGACATCTTTGCAGCACTCATCTCGGGAATTCTCACCGACATCTCTTCGGCCTTCGACGAGATCGCTTCAGAGAACGGCTCATCCCTTGAAAAGCTGCGAAGACTGGTCTTGAGGCTCCTCGACCTCTATATTGAACATTCGCAGCTCCTCAACATTTTCATGTCCGAATACGAAATCAACGAGATAAAGAAAAAGCGCTACATCTCAGCATATACACTCAAGAACATCAGAGACTACAAAGATATCGAGTCCCGCCTCGTGGAGATGATCAGACAGGCCCAGGAGGAAGAGCTGGTAGTGAACATCCATCCCTTCATCCTTGCAGGGGTTCTCAACGAACTGATCTTAAGGAGTGTGATCGTTCTTCACAACCACAAGGGGTCCATTCGCAAGAAGGATCTCATTCATGACATCTTCGAGCTTCTCGGGAAAAACGTAGTAAAGGTACCACGCCAGGCACAGCCTGCCTCGACGTAATCAGGCCTTCCTCTCTTTAAAAAGCATTGTCCTCTGCAATACAAGAAGGGCCGGATGGTTGATCCGGCCCTTCTTTCATTTCTTTATCCTGTCCTCGGGAGCTTACATCATCCCGCCCATGTCAGGCGGCATACCTCCGCCGGGCATGCCCGCAGCAGGTTTTTCTTCCGGTATCTCCGCCACCATGACTTCTGTAGTCAGCAGCAGCCCGGCAACAGAAGTAGCATTCTGCAGTGCCGACCTGGTCACCTTGGTCGGGTCGATGATGCCTGCCTTGAGCATGTCTTCATACTCTTCCTTTTCTGCATTGAACCCTTCGTTCCCCTTGAGACTCTTCACCTTTTCCACGACAATACCGCCCTCGAGGCCTGCATTGACGGCAATCTGTCGGAGAGGCTCTTCAAGAGCTTTCTGGACGATCTTTACACCGAATACCTGATCACCTTCGAGCTTCAGGCTATTGAGCTTATCGATGCATCGCAGCAGCGCCACCCCGCCTCCAGCAAGGAAGCCTTCCTCTACTGCAGCCCTCGTAGCGTGGAGCGCGTCTTCCACTCGAGCCTTCTTTTCCTTCATTTCGGGCTCGGTAGCAGCACCCACCTTGATGACGGCCACACCGCCTGCGAGCTTGGCAAGCCTTTCCTGGAGCTTCTCACGGTCATAGTCCGAGGTGGACTCCTCTATCTGGGCCTTGATCTGGGTGATTCTGCCCTGGATTGCACTGCTGGACCCTGCACCCTCAACTATGGTGGTGTTGTCCTTATCGATGATTACCTTCTTGGCTGTCCCGAGATCGACTACGGTAACCGAATCGAGTTTCCTTCCGAGCTCTTCGGAAACGAGCTGTCCGCCGGTGAGAGTCGCGATGTCTTCGAGCATGGCCTTCCGCCGGTCGCCGAAGCCGGGCGCCTTGACGGCCGCACACTTCAGGGTGCCTCTGAGCTTGTTCACCACCAGGGTGGCAAGGGCCTCACCCTCGATATCCTCCGAGATGATCAAGAGGGCTCTTCCTTCTTTGGCGATCTGCTCGAGGACAGGGATAATGTCCCTCATGTTGCTGATCTTCTTGTCATAGATGAGGATGTAGGGATCATCCAGGACCGCTTCCATTCTCTCTGCGTCGGTAACGAAATAAGGAGAGAGGTAGCCCCGGTCGAACTGCATGCCCTCGACCAGCTCCAGGGTGGTATCCATACCCTTTGCCTCTTCCACGGTAATGACTCCCTCTTTGCCTACCTTGTCCATGGCGTCGGCGATCATCTCACCGACTTCCGTGTCGCCATTTGCAGAGATGGTGCCCACCTGCTGGATTTCCTTTTTGTCCTCTACACTCTTGCTCATATTCTTGAGCTCTTCGACGACCTGGGCTGTCGCCTTGTCGATGCCGCGCTTCAGATCCATTGCATTCATGCCGCCGGCAAGGTATTTCAGGCCTTCACGATAGATAGCCTGGGCTAGAACAGTCGCCGTCGTCGTACCATCACCCGCGACATCGGAGGTCTTCGATGCGACCTCCTTTACCATCTGTGCTCCCATATTTTCGAATTTGTCCTTGAGCTCGATCTCTTTGGCCACGGTGACTCCATCCTTTGTAACTGTCGGCGCGCCGAACATCTTATCGAGGATGGCGTTTCTCCCCTTGGGGCCCAATGTCGCCTTTACGGCGTTTGCCAGCTTATCAACACCGGAAAGTACCCGCGATCTTGCTTCCTGATTATAGATAATTTCTTTTCCAGCCATATCATTCCTCCTTGGCTACTCGATAATACCCAGTATGTCGTCTTCTCTCATGATCAACAGCTCTTCACCTTCAACCTTCACCTCGGTACCGGCATATTTGGAAAAGAGCACCTTGTTTCCCTTTTTCACATCGAGGGGGATCACCTTGCCGTCCTCGGTCTTCTTGCCGCTGCCCACAGCCATGATCTCACCCATCTGGGGTTTTTCCTTTGCCGTATCGGGGATTATGATGCCGCCCTTCGTCTTCTCTTCTTCTTCAATCCTCTTGACCAGCACACGATCCTGCAACGGTCGTATTTTCATTTCCTTCCTCCTTTAAAGATATTTGTTAGCACTCAGGACGAATGAGTGCTAACACGGATACCGACATTCAAGCAAAAATTCAACCCCAAAAATACCCCTTCGGCTCAAATGCGACTATATATTTCCCGATTATCAAAAATACCAAAATGGCTATCTGACGTTTCCTCTCGAAATCTAACCGTATCTCGTTCTTTTTTTTCCGACACTCTCTATTCTGCCAGGGTTGCCTCATGAGACGAATCTTGAGAAATGCGCAGCAGCCGGAATGCCGTCTTTCCTTATTGGGAACGGTCCGATCAACCCGTTATACCAGCGAGAGGTTGTGCAACAGGTACAGCCATATATTATTTATTTTAATTGGATTTGTTTATGACTTCAGGAGGCGGACAATGAGCTATCTCGGCATTGATGTAGGGAGCTCGTATCTGAAAGTCTGGCATGAAGACGATTCGGAGACGTTAATTTATTCGAGCTGTATCCATCATAAGGGATCTCCTCGCGAGGCCCTGATAGGAGAGCTCGCGAGAACACCATCCCAGCCCGAATCGCTGTGTTACTCGGGAGTCATCCATGGTGACGGCATCAGCCGCTGGCAGGCAGATGGTCTCCTGGCAGAGATCAACTACCTCAGAGGTATTTATCCCGGTGAAGCCCTGCTGGTAATGGGTGCAGAAAAGATAGAGCTCGCTCACTTCGACCAAGGCGGCAGGATCCTTGACTACCGGACAAATCCTGCCTGCGCTGCAGGAACAGGATCATTCCTCGACGAGCAGATGGGGCGGCTGGGGATAAAGATTTCCGATCTCGATCGCATAGCAATCGATGAGTGTGCCCCTGCAGTAGCGACCAGGTGTGCGGTTTTTGCAAAGACGGACCTGATCCACCTCCAGCAGGAAGGCCATTCTTCCCATGCCCTGTATAACGGGCTCTGCAAGGGCCTCGTGATGTCGGGCATGAAGAGCATATTCGGCGGCAGCATCCCTGATGGGAAAGGTGTTCTCCTCACGGGAGGGCTCCTGGCAAATCCTCATATCAGTCACTATCTCCGCACAGTCATGCCAAAGGCGGTCATCGTTGACAACCCCATGTTCTCACGGGCCAGGGGATTATGCGCCAGTGCGCGTATGGGAAAGCTCCCCGTGGACGGTTTCATGAGCAGGATCGTATCCCTGCCCATGCAGGTATGCCGGGACAACGGCGCCCGGCCTCTCACACTCGACAAGAGCTCGTTCCCTTCGCGGGATATGGCGAGGTCCCTCGATTCCGAAGGCAATGAGGTCTGGCATGATATCGGCAAAGGCGAATCATTCGAAGCCTATCTCGGTGTCGACGTAGGATCGACCTCCACAAAGGCAGTTCTCGTGGAGGATGTCACCGGCGCCATCAGGCTCGACATCTATACCAGGACGTCAGGCAATCCCATCGAGGCCACCAGAAGGATCTTCAGGGGTATTACTTCATTGCGGAAGATCAATGGGTTCGATGTGAGAATCAAGGGATGCTGCTCCACGGGTTCGGGCAGGAAGCTCGTCGGCACCATCATCGGTGCAGACCTCATCATAAACGAGATATCCGCCCATGCAAAAGGCGCCAAGTCGGTAGACGAGAGCGTCGAGACCATCTTCGAGATCGGAGGCCAGGATTCCAAATTCATACGGCTTGATCAGGGCAGGATTGTGGATGTCAACATGAACTACGTCTGCGCTGCAGGTACGGGCTCCTTCATCGAAGAGCAGGCAAATACCCTCGATATGGGCCTTGATGCCATCGGCGAGGCAGCTCTCGGAGTCCGCCCGTTGGCAAATTCCGATCGATGCACGGTATTCATGAACCAGGAGATCACCCGCCAGCTTTGTGTAGGATATCCCAAAGAATCCATCATGGCAGGCGTGCTCCATGCAGTGATCAAGAACTATCTCAATCGGGTCGTGGGCAACCGGTCCTACCGTTCGGAAAGGATCGTGTTCCAGGGGGCGACCGCGAGGAACAAAGGCCTTGTCGCATCCCTCGAGCAGATCACCGGAGCCGAGGTCATGGTCTCCCCATTCTGTCATGTAATGGGGGCTTATGGGGCTGCACTGCTCGTAAGGGACAAGAATATCCGTTCCACGTCCTTCAGGGGCTTCGAGATCCCCGAGACCGAGGTAAAGGAGACTGTCTGCAGGGGATGCGAGAATACCTGCAGGATCACTGTCGTGAAAACGGGGAACGAGACGGTCAGCTGGGGCTATCTGTGCGGCAGAGAGCAGGGATCCGGGACGAAGGCGGGAAAGGGCAACCCTGCCATGAGGCTCAGGCAGGACCTTCTTGCACGTTTCGGCAGAAGGCATGAAAGTCGGGAAAGGACTGTGAGAGTGCCTGCTCTCGGCCTCTATGATGAGTTCATCCCCCTCTTCACCGAGATGGGAACCGAGCTGAACATCCCCATCGAAGTCTGCTGTCCGACAAAGGACGAGATCGCTCGAGAGCTTACCCTCCTGGGATCAGGCGATTTCTGCTATCCTATCAAGGTCGCCATCGCCTGTACCAACATCACGGCGCGAAAGTTCCCGGAGGACCCGGTCCTGCTTCCCTTTCTCATCCAGGAGGAAAAGGATCGGGAGATCACTCCGAGGAGCCTGTACTGTCCTTTCATAACTTCTCTGCCAAGCCTTTATAAGCACTGTCCGGATTCAGAGAGGATCTACACACCGATCCTCGATCTGAGCGAGAAGCCTTCCAGGCAGGCAGGATGGATCGGGGAGTTTTTCGAAAAGGCCGGATTCCCCGGCATCTCCCGATCGAGAATAGAAAAAGCGTATAAGAAGGGCATTGAAAAACTGTACGAATACCGCAGGATGCTTACAGCCCAAGGGAAATCGCTGCTTGAAGGCTTCCCTAAGGATCGCCCTGTCATCGTGCTCTTGGGGAGGCCATACAACCTCTACCACAAGATCCTGAACCTCGGCATACCCGAGCTCATCGAGTCTCTGGGCTATGCCGTCGTCCCGATGGACATCATTCCCGACGAGGTGGGAAACACACAGATCATGGAGCATTTCCCCGACCTGTTCTGGCACTCGGGTCAGCGCATTCTGCGAAAGGCGCTCACCATCAAGAGCAAGCCGAACATGTTTCCCCTCATGCTCTCCAACTTCTCCTGCGGACCCGATTCGTTCATCCTGAGCTACTTCGAGGAGGTGTCCCGCAGCAAGCCTTACCTCATCCTGGAGCTCGACGAGCATGGATCCGCCACCGGCTACCAGACAAGGATAGAGGCATTCTGCGACATGATCGAGCAGTACAGGGCGCGTGCTGTCGAGCCCTCAAGCACTGGCAAGGGTCTCATCCACCTTGAGCTGGAAGACATTAGGGGCACCTCCCGAATATGGATATCGCAAATTCACCCCTACATCCCCCAGCTGTGGTCTGCCGTACTCAGTCACCACGGATATGACGCCGTGCCTACAGGCGAGGTAACTTCAGAAGAGTGTGCCCTGGGGCGGTCCTTCTGCCGGGGAAGCGAATGTCTCCCCGCTGCCGTAACCATCGGGAAGTTCATCTCCTGCGTATCGAAGAACGGCAACGGCTCGGACAGACCTCTGGATCTGCTCTTCATGCCCAGGGCAGAGGGGCCGTGCAGGTTCGGCCAGTACGCAACCCTGCAGTCCCGCATCATCGAGCGGGCAGGGCTGAAACACGCAGGAATCTTTTCTTCGGTCACGTCTGAAGACGGCTACACCTTCCTCACGCCGGCCATGGAGCTTCAGATCTGGCGTGCGACGTGTCTCGGTGATATGCTGTTCAAGCTCAGGTGCCGGACCGTACCGTATCATCCGAATCCCCTTAAGGCTCAAGAGCTCTTCGATGAAGCGCTCCGGGAGATCTGCTCGAGGCTCTCTGAGGGCCGGGACTGGAAGGAGACCGTGCACTCGCTGACAAGCGAGCTCAAGAGATCTCTCGGCCGTACCAAGCCGCGCAAACCCCTGGTGGGAGTCGTGGGAGAGATCTTCGTGAGGATGAACACCTTCTCGAACCAGCGCATCATCGAGACGATCGAGGCCGGGGGAGGAGAAGCATGGCTGTCTCCCATGACGGAATGGCTCTATTACGTCTGGGAGGACGTCTCCAGGAAGAGCGGGTTCTTGAGCTCGATCAAGACCTCGATCAAGAGCCGATTCCTGCATTTGGTCGAGAAGAACATTAATGCCCTCTTCTCCCCGCTCCTCGACGACAGGAGGGAGCCGCTTCTCAGTGAGGTCATCAGCAGAGGAGAGTATTTCATGCCCATGGAGTTCGAGGGAGAGGCCATCCTCACCATCGGCAGGGCCAAGCTGTTTGCCGAACAGGGGGCCGATCTCGTGGTCAACTGCTCTCCCTTCTGCTGCATGCCGGGGAGAATCACCTCCTACCTGTTCCAGAAGCACGCCGATTACTTCAAAGTGCCCGTCGTCAACCTGTTCTTCGACGGCATCGGCGATGTTGCCTCCCAGGTGGGCATCTACCTCAAGTCGATCACTCAGGATGCAGCGGCTTGTTCCCCCTTGTGAAAGCTGTTGATGAGCTTGAAGAACTCTCCGGAGAAGATCATGATGGTCTGGTTGCGGTTCTCGAGATTCACCGCAGTCTCGAGCGAGGGGGCGTTGAGGTTTTCCTCGAGCACTCGCTTCGTCAGCTTCAGCCCCGCCGCACTCTTGCCCGCCATGGTTCTGGCATAGGAAAGCGCTCCTTCGAGCAAATCCTCTCTGGGCACCACTTTATTGACGAGCCCTATCTTCTCGGCCTCTTCCGCCGTGACCTTCCTTCCCGTATAGAGGATGTCCGAGGCGCGGGAGAGCCCTACGAGGCGGGGAAGGAGAAATGAAGAGCCCAGCTCACCGCCCGAAAGCCCGATGTTGATGAAGGAAGCGATAAAATATGCCTCGGGGCTGGCGATGCGGATGTCGCTTGCCAGCGTCATGCAGAATCCTCCCCCGGCCGCCGGACCGTTGACGGCCGCTATGATGGGCTGGGGGATCTTTCTCATCCCGAGGATGAGAGAGCCATAGGACTCCTGGACGGTCCTCATGAATGTCTCGGGGTCTGCAAAAGGCCCGCTGTCCTTGTGGGTCACGGCGTCGTTGAGATCGGCGCCCGAGGAGAAGCCCCGCCCTGCACCGGTGATAACGATGACCCTGATTTGATCGTCCTCCGACAGCAGAGCGAAGAGCTCCCTGAAGTCGTCGAGCATATCCAGATTGATTGCATTGAGCTGATCGGGGCGGTTCATCGTGACGAGGCCGATATGCGGTTCTGCTTCCTCGAATATCAGCGTCCTGAATTCACTCTTTCTCATGATATTGCTTCCCTCTTCTTTCTGTCCATATCCCTGAGCTCGCGGCGGAGGATCTTGCCGATTGCGCTCTTGGGGAGCTCGCTGATGAACTCCACCTCGGTCGGGACCTTATAGGCCGTCAGCTTCGCCTTGCAGTATGATATGAGCTCCTCAGCGGTAAGCTTCTCTCCCGGTTTCGTCACTATGTAGGCCTTTACAGTCTCTCCCCGGTAGCTGTCGGGAACGCCGATGCAGCACGCCTCGAGGACCTTGGGATGATCGAAGAGGACCTCGTCGATCTCTTTGGGATAGATGTTGAAGCCGCTCGCGATGATGAGGTCTTTTTTGCGGTCCGATATGGCCAGGTATCCGTCTTCATCGAAGTATCCGATATCGCCGATATAGAACCATCCGTCCCTGATCACCTGGGCTGTCTCTTCAGGCTTCTTGTAGTATCCTTTCATCACCTGCGGCCCCTTGATGCAGATCTCCCCGGCTTCTCCCCGCGGAAGCTCCCTCTCGCCGGTTTCGACGTCCACGATCTTCACATCGGTGCTGGGAAGGGGCACTCCCACCGTGCCGATCTTCACCTTGCCTCCCCAGGGTGTGGCCGTGGCAAAGGCCGTGTTTTCCGTAGCACCGTAGACGTCATAGATGATCGCGCCGTGGAGCTGCTTCAACTGGCTGAGCGTATCTTTGGGCAGCGGTGCCGCCCCCGCGAAATAGCCCTTTACGAAGGAGAGGTCCATCTTCCTGAATTTTTCGTTCATCAGGAGGCCGGAATAAATCGTCGGCACACCGGGAAGGAAGGTCGGCTTGAATTTGCCGAGCATATCCACGATCGTTCCCGGTTCGGGCTTCGGCACCAGGGTGCAGCACCAGCCGTTCCATATGGGAAGATTCTGGCTTACGGAATATCCGGCTGAATGGAAGAGCGGGTAAATGCCCATGAGGTTCTGATACGTGCCTTTGAGGTCCGGGAACCATGCGGTGAACTGCTGCACCACCGTCGATATGTTGGCATGGGTCAGCATGGCCCCCTTGCTCACTCCCGTGGTCCCTCCCGTGTAGATGAGGGCAGCCAGATCATCCCATCCCGACTTGTCTTCCACCGGTGAATCGGGATATCTCCCGATGAGATCCAAGAACTCATAGACATCCGGTTGGGGGTCGATCTTCCGGTACATGGCTTTCTTTACATAGGGGAAAAGCTGCTTCTTCGGAAACGGGAGATAGTCGCTGATGTGGCAGGTGACGATCGTCTTGATCTTCGTCGATCCTTTTATCTTGAGCACTCTGGGCAGGAGCAGGTCGAGGGTGATCAGGATCACGGCATCCGAGTCATCGAGCTGGTATGTCAGCTCCCGCTCGGAATACAGGGGATTGTTCATGGCAGTCACCGCGCCTGCACGGTAGGCTGCATGATCGGCAATGATGGCCTGGGGGATGTTGGGCAGGAGCATTCCCACCTTATCCCCCCGCTTTACTCCGAGATCGGTCAATGCACGGGTGAAGCGGTTCACCAGCCCTTCGAGCTCCCTGAACGTGATCTTTCTGCCCATGTAGATGAAGGCAACGCGGTCGGGATACAACTTGGCGCTTCGCCTCAATCCCTCGGCCATGGTCACCTTCTCGATGCTGATTTCCTTCGGCACGCCCGCAGCATACGATTTATGCCATAACCTTTCGAAAGACATCTTCCACCTCCTTTCAAACAGGGTTACTCATTCCATCGTAGCTGCAGTTCATCCCTCCCGGAAACAGATTGTAAAGACCATCCTCACTATAAGACCAATTCGATTACACGGGCCATCCATGCCTCCTCAAGGAATCCCGGAGCATCCGGCGCCCCTCCTTATGCTGGATGATCTCCATGCATCATATCCTCCCGCCTGAGATACCACAGAGGAAGGACGCAGTCCCGTCCATAAAAAGACTACTCGATCATTCCCCCATCCTGAGTGAACGAAGGTATGAAAATCCGCTTGATCGCCCTCTTCACGAGGTCGATGTACTCGCCCCTGTCCAGCCTGATCATGGTGCGGAAAAAACTCTCCCCCGAGATGAAGCTGTGGATGGAATTCATGATGGTCAGGACGGCGACCATGGAGAATTGTATGTGCTCCTTGTCCTGCTTGAGGCCCATCGAACGGACGCTGTCGATCGTAAATTCCGGCACCTTCAGGTCTGCAAGCTCCTCATGGCGGATCTTCCCGAAGTACCTGTACAAGACCAGGTTGGATATCTCGGGGTGGAGGAACAGGTAATCGGTCAGCATGTCGATGCCGATTGCCATGCGCTCTTCGAGGGGCCGCCCGTGGATGACCTTTTCCGTTTCGATGAACTTTTCCCTCAGGTCATTGTTGATGTCTATGATCGCTGCCTCATAGAGATCCTTCTTTTCCCCCCAGTGATAATGGAGGGTCGAGATGTCTATTCCCACTTCATGCGCGATCATCCTCATGGTGGTTCCATGAAAGCCGTATTCACCGAAGATCTTTCTGGCCACAGCCAGGATTTTTGCCTTCATCGATTCCGGATCTTTTCTTGCCTTCTCGAGCGTCGTTGTCATCAGCATCTCCGTCTGGATCATGATATCCCTGGTTTCTGGCATGAAGGGACAGGGTATATTATCATTTTCATCTCATTCAGCAATGACAGAAAATGTGCTCTTCACAGAAGATTTTCCCGGGTGATTCATCGATGAGACTCCTCCGATCCAATCTCCATCAGTTTTCCAACTTATGATTCCATCATTTGATGGGTAAGATAAGCTCCAGCACGTCTTTGTCAAGAGGAGTAAAGATATCATTCCCGGACATTACGGGACATATGCGATGCAATTAATAATAAGGCTATAATTATCCTGATAAATATCCAATTGACAAATGACGATAAAGATCAGGTGTGCCTTCGTGGTGAAAAAAATATACCTGGAGAGAGGAGAGATTCCATGGCGGATCTGAAAGAGATCTCTAAAAGCGATAAGAAGTTGTTTCTTCTGATCAAAACTGCCATCGATCGCGAGATCGCGTCACAGGAGATGTACAGAGAGGCTCTCGCATATTGTGCCGATCCAGTACTGAAGAAGGTGCTTGAGAGACTCCTGGATCAGGAAATTATGCATGAGAAGAGATTACAGCACATGTACAAGAAACTTCGGCAGGAAATCGATCCCGACGGCAAGCCCTTGCCCGGACAGAAAAAAACAGCTCATTCATCGAAATAGGGAATCCGATGCAGCGCAATATTTCTGTCAATCTAGGGAACCTGGTACTGTCACTTTCCGATGCCATGGACCTGGCCAGTCCTTTGCTCATACAGCACCAGCAGAGAGTGGCTTTTTCTGCCTGGCAGATGGCAAAGGCTGCAAGGCTGAGCACTGAAAAACTGGAGAGGACCTTTATAGCCGCCCTGCTCCATGACATTGGCGCATTTTCCCTGGAAGAAAAGATAGCGCTGCGAAATTCGGAAGTAGAGAATACTGACGAGCATTGCTGCCGGGGTGAATCCCTGCTTGGGCAAATTCCCTGGCTCAAGGATTCGGCAAAAATCATCCGGCACCACCATACGCAATGGCGGGAATGGGGCGGATCCATTGAAGACACATTCGCGTTCGAGTCCCAATTGGTGGCTCTCGCTGATTACCTGGAACGCCTTATTCAAAGGGATCGATACATCCTCCACCAGCATGAGCACATCATCCAGGATATAATTTCTCTTTCCGGCTCACTCTTTCACCCGCAAGTAGTGGATCTTTTCCTTTTTATAAGCAAGAGCGAGGAATTCTGGCTCGACCTGGTTTCCCCCAGATTATATGCAATCCTGCTCAATGAAGGTCCTTTCCGAAAGGTCGAGATAAGCTTCTCCGATATAACTGTCATATCCGAGCTCTTTCGGAATATCATCGATTTCCGGTCAAGGTTCACCTCGACGCATTCCTCTGGTGTGGCCGCCTCCGCCTCAATACTGGCAAGGATCTTCGGTCTCATGGAGACGGAGATAAGTCTCATGGAGGTTGCCGGCAATCTTCACGACCTGGGAAAGCTGGCGATACCCAACAGCATACTCGATAAACCGGGCAAGCTCACAAAAGAAGAAATGGCTATCATAAAATCGCACACCTACTATACGTATTTTATCATCAACACAATCGGGGGCCTTCAGCAGATTGCGGAATGGGCTGCGTATCATCATGAAAGGCTCGACGGCTCGGGATACCCATTCCATTGCAAGGCAGGTGAGCTGAGCACGGGAGCAAGGATCTTGATGGTTGCGGATATGTTTACTGCGCTGGCCGAAGACCGGCCCTACAGGAAAGGCATGTCCAGAGATGAGGTCATGAATATCATCAAACAATTTTCCGACCGTCAACTGCTGGATCGGAGAATAATCAGCCTCCTGTTCGAAAACTACGAGGAGGTTAAATCACATATGACGCTTAAGCAGGCCGAGACAAGGGATTTCTATGAGAGGCAATCTGCAGGACCTGCTTAGGAGAGCGTACGGCGGGTGACCGGCTCTTGCCGGGCTGTTGCTTTTTGCCATGATGTATATTCCGCATGCCTGGCAAACATCCCACGATAAAATGTTTTTAAACCATTGACAAGAAAGCTGCAAGGAGGTCGCACACGGCAAGAACATTAAAATGCATGGCGGGTATTTGAAGTCCACGCCTTTGAGGCTGTTCCTGGCTATCCGGGGTAGTTACGGGGGTAGATTCTGTTGTCCAGGCAAATTAAGAGACTGTAGTGTGTCCTATTCACAGGCAAGAACATATCTTCTTGAGGTATCTATTGTTATCATCTTAGCTTGAGTGATGTATAATTATTAGTGAATATTCCGATACATCCATTGCTTGGCAGTGAAAGGGATAAGAATTTAAATGCAAAAAAGAAAGTTTACTAATTATACGTTACCATTAAGTATCTTACTTTCAATTGGTCTTGTTTTAACAATAATAGAGATTGTTTCTTATCGTTCAGAAATTGAGAAAACACGTGCTGAAATTATGAAGCTACGTGCACAAGTAAGTAGCTATCAATCAGAGTTCTATCAAGCTCAGAATGATCTTATTGATAAAAAGCCGATCTTTATTTTCACAGATAAGCAAGTTGACTGGAAGGATTTGACGCCCCATTTAGAAACAATCTATGGCAAAAACGTAACGAAAAATATTGTAGGCACATTTCCTGTCCCTCATAATTACAATGGAACTGATATAACGAAAATAATATCAGATAACGACAAGATCTATTTCCCGTCATATGGCAGGTTCTATCTGCATACCACTGTCGGATTTTTTAAAATATTACTCATCAATCCGAATTCATCAGAAGATGAAAAAATTTTGGATATTGCCTCTTTTGTCTCTGGAAATTCGGTTCATTGTAAGGCGGATGAAAGAATAACAAATCCTATAACACCAGGAGATCGATATAGAATAAGTAATCTTTTAAGGACCTTTTTTGCAAGTGATCAACCTCTCAAACTGCATTGTGGTCATATCGCTAGCTTTCTATGCTATATCCTTTTTCATCAGGGATACTCTGTGCAGTTGGTCCAGTTACAGCCAGAAAATCCGAAAAATGGGCATGTTGCCATGCAAGTATTTTTACCAACAGCTAATAAATTTGCAATGATCGATCCGGATCATGGAGCTATCGTTAGGGATACTGCACAGAATATTTTATCTATACAAGAGATAGCTGTTTTAGTTCGCAAGCAACCTGAATCTTTCATCATAGAGGATATTGCCAATAAGAATTGGTTAAAAGGAATATACAATAATCCCGAACCCATGCCGAATTTCGCATGGACTCCGGATAAAAGTGGAAAGGAAAGAGCATTAATTAAGGAAAATTATATTCACTTAATGAAAGACTATACTGCTGAGTACTGGATATATGATGAAGATACGAATAATGCATGGAAACCGCCAAATAAATTCTCTTGGGATGGCAGAGTATTGATGAAGTAAAGTCACAGGAGAATCAGAGGGTCAGGCCTTGCGTTTTGCCATGATATTGGGACAAATGTATTTCTCTTCAGAGCCGATCTTCACGCAAATGGGGATCGATACAGAGGGAAGTGGTCGGGAAGCGGGGATTTGAACCCCGGGCCCCAGCGTCCCGAACGCTGTGCTCTACCAGACTGAGCCACTTCCCGAATCCGTCGTTCTGTATAGAGGAGAATCTACTGTGAAGTCAAGAAAGATCCTGCATCCTTCTACCTGTAATTGTGCTCGTAGGTGATGAAAGGCTCCCGAACGACCGGGTGGTCAAGAAACGTTTGAACATTGACCGGGTACTGTCCTCTCTCGAACTTGAAAAGGTCCCCTATATTCTGCCCCAGGCGATCCATCGGGATCATGACCATTGCCTTGAAGAAGATCTCTCCCCTGTCGTTCCTCCCCGACTCGATGGCGTCGTTCCTCCCGCCCAGGGTTAAGCGGAGGGCCTTCACGGGCCTGGCTTCCACTGCCAGGCTGAACCCTTTCATATCGCTCCTGTCGTTGCCGTTGTAATAGTATGCCCCGGGCCAGACCGTGATGAAGGGGGCATTGGGAATCGGGATCCCGACTGTCGCGTCGATTCCCGGAAGCGCCTCTTCTCCATGGTGCGGGTCCGAGATGGGAAGGTAGACATTGAGGTGCGCCGAGAACGTCTGATAATAGAACTCTGCGCCGGTCCCGAGACGTGTGTGGTAATTGTCCGTCGTGTAGTCGAAAAACAGGTTGTATCCCGCTATGGCGCGCCCGCCGAGGACCGGCATGCGCGTTCCGATGCCCAGATCGATTCCCAGGTCTCGTTCTTTGACAAAGACCGTCGGATCGAGGAAGATGTACGAGGTGTCCATCTGCCCCAGAGAGACGAACGTTTCTGCCATATAGGCCGGGGCTGACTCATCGGCGAGCCGCAATGCGCCTCCTGCCCATATGAGCTCCGGCTGAACATCCGCATACAGGGCCGTTCCCCACGAGCATGCCAGCAAAAGCAGGCCGATTATCTTCTTCATGATTAACCTCCCTTGGAATGAAGTCTTTTATTTTATTGCTCATTCATGCCAGAGCGCTTTCAGCTCACTACATATATCCTCCGGCTTGAGCGTGGTCAATGATTCGTTGTGAAGCATCTTCATATAGTTGATCTGGCTGGTGTCGAACGGGGGGATGCTCACCCGCGGGCATATCCTCAGGTGGGGCACAAAGTACCGGTCTCCGCGGAGAAAATAGAGCGACATGTTGAGGGAGCCCATGTTGAGGGAATCGATGTATCTGAGGATTTTCAGGAGCCCCTCTACAAGCTCACTCAATAGTCCGTCTCTGATGTCCTCGGGGCCGTGAGCTTCATGGAGGATCCCCAGGATATCGAAGACCCCCAAAGGGGCGAACGCCGCAAGCCAGGTCAGACGCCCGTTTGCGGATATGCACCTCTCCGAGCGCGACTGTTCCTCATCGCTCAAGTCCGACCAGAAGCTCCTTCCGTTCTTCTCTTCATACCTCGCAAGCGCCGGGACCATCTCCGAATAATAGTTTGTCGAGGAGCTCGACGCCGTTATCTGCAGATGGGGGTGGATGAGCGAGCCGCCGGCAAGTGGCATGTAGTTCCAGTTCACGGACTGGTAGGTCATCTCCGGCTGCTTGATGACCACATCCTCGAGATACTCGAAGCAGCATGCAAGGGCATCTTCCATGATCCCCGCCGTAAATTCCAGAAGCGGCATGTAGTGCTCTCTGGTCATGACGCAGACAGCGCCGTTCTCATCATAAGGAAAGACATTGGGCACGCACAGGGCTTCCCCGCGGGAATATCTCTCCTTGCCCAGGAGATCGGGGTGAAACTTGGGCGTCACGAACTCCACCACGGCAGGGCAAAACGGGCACCAGGCCTTCGAATTCTCCACCTGGGCACGCACATCCGCCCTTGCCAGCTCCTTGATCGGAAAGTCCAGAATCCTGCTCGTGCGCCCCGTGAGCGGGTCCACACGGACCTCGGAATACCTTTTCGTCTCGGCAAAACCCTGCGCCGGGTCCAGGAATCTCGATGTCTTCAATATCTTGGTAAAGTCCATTTCTCACACCACGCGATCGTTTCGTGCGGGCATACAGGCCTGCGACTGCACCTGCACGATACAACCGCCTTTTTTTTAGCCAAGCTGTCTCTTCTTGATGAAAGGGAGCTTGGATGAACGGCCTCAGGCCGGTCCTTCCAGGGAACGGGCTTGACCGTTTTTCTTTTGTATAGAGTACGGAAAAAAACCAAAAGTTCAACTGAACAAATACAATATGATCCCCTCAAGGGTCAAGGAAATCGGCCGGGTACGGTCGAATTCCATCAGGAATCATCTTTGCGGCCTTCTTGATAATATCCGGCAGAAACTGTATAGTGACTGTAATTTAAAATACACCGTAAGAAAGCATTCCTTGCAGGGTATGAGCGAGAGGCCGGAGGAAAGACCAGCAGCTCTTTACACACAAGCCATACGGCATCGGCGTGCAATCGGAGTGAGCAGTGTATGATGACCATCCTTAAACAACGGTACGGGGCTTAGAGAGTGAAGATGGATCCGGTGCTCGCCAGGCAGAACATGGTGAAGGAGCAGCTCCGGGAACGCGGAATCAACGACCCCCGTGTGCTGGCTTCGTTCCTCGAAGTGCCGAGGCACAAATTCGTCGAAGACTACCTCAAGTACAAGGCCTACGAGGATTATCCCCTCACCATCGGATACGGCCAGACGATCTCCCAGCCATACATGGTTGCCCTCATGACCCAGTCCCTCATGCCCCAGGCCGGCGACAAGGTGCTCGAGATCGGCACCGGATCGGGCTACCAGGCGGCAATCCTCTCGAAGCTCTGCCGTGCCGTCCATTCCATCGAGAGGATAAGCGCCCTGGCGTCGAGGGCGAGGAAGATCCACGACGAGCTCAGGTACTACAACATCTACATCCGGATAGGAGACGGGACGCAGGGGTTCCCCAAGGAAGCGCCGTTTGAAGGAATCATCGTCACGGCGGGCGCTCCGCACGTTCCGGAAGTGCTCATCGATCAGCTGGGAGTCGGAGGGAGGCTGATCATCCCCGTAGGGAGCGAGACGCTCCAGGAGCTCAAACGCATCACGAAGACCAAAGAGGGAGTCGTGGAGGAATCCCTCGGGGGATGCAGGTTCGTCAAGCTCATCGGCAAAAACGGCTGGGGAACCTGATCTCACTCCGAGATGAAGATGGGGACATTGCTCGGTGTCCTCGTGCCGTTTCCGAGCTGCCCACTGCCGTTGTCACCCCATGCCCACAGGGAGCCTCCGGTCTTGAGAGCCACACTGAACTTCCCGCCTGCGCTCACGGTTTTCCAGTCCGTGTCGGTGCCGATCTGCACGGGGGCGCTCTTATCGAAATTCGTGCCGTCTCCGAGCTGACCCATATCGTTCCTGCCCCATGCCCAGAGAGAACCATCGGATTTCAGGGCAAGGGTATGGTAGAGTCCCCCGCTTGCGGCTGTCCAGTCATTGTCACTGCCTATCCGGACAGGGGCGCTTCTGTCTATGGTGGTCCCGTCTCCGAGCTGACCGCGGTTATTCCGTCCCCATGCCCAGAGGGTGCCGTCCGACTTCAGGGCCACGGTGTGAAACCCTCCGGCGCTGACCTGAATCCAGTCGTTTGATTCGCCGATTTGAGTCGGGACATTTTTGCCGTCGTTGGTGCCGTCTCCGACCTGTCCGTACTGGTTATCACCCCAGGCCCAGAGGGTTTTATGATCCGGATCATTCACAGGATCCACCATTTTGAGGGCAACGCTGTGGTATTCTCCGGCATCCGCTGCAGTCCAGTCCATATCGGTGCCTATAAGTACAAGCGCATTTCTATCTATCGAGGTGCCGTCCCCGAGCTGACCCTGGGCATTGTATCCGCAGGCCCAGAGCGAGCGGTCGGAGCTGATGAAGAGACTGTGATAGCCCCCTGCGCTTGACCAGGCCCAGTCCATCGCACCCTCTATCAGCCTCGGGGCATCCGCACCTGTGCGGGTACCGTCCCCGAGCTGACCGGACATGTTCAAACCCCACGCCATAAGAGGGGCGCCCGTTTTTATCCCCGTGCTGTGGTAATCTCCCGCACTCGCTTGCACCCAGTCGGCATCGAACCCGACCTGCACCGGCGCCAGCTTCGTCGCAAAAGTCGCAAGCCCGAGCTGACCATACTGGTTGTTGCCCCAGGCCCAGAGCGTGCCGTCGCTCCTGAGGGCAAGGGTGTGCTCTGAGCCGGCGCTTACAGCCGACCAGGTGATGATCTCCTCACTCTTGATTTCATCATCGTCGTCATCATCTTTGTCGAACAGGCACCCTGTAACAGCAATGCACATGATGAAAAAAAGCACAGTGAGGTTTAATCGACGCTTCATCAGCAAACCTCCTCGGAACAATCTCGCCATATGAGGTGAGAACCTTCTGTAACCCATAATAATAACGAAATATGTGTTTAAAAGCAAACAGATTTCATGAAGCTTCCAAAATCGGGAAACGGGAGCCGTCTTCTAAGACGAAGACCTTACTGCCTCCCATCCCACCGGGAGAAATTCTCGAGCACCTTGAGGCCGAACCTGCCGCTCTTTTCGGGATGGAACTGGGTGGCTGCGACGTTTTTCCTGGCTATCACCGAGGCGAACTCAATCCCGTACGAGGTGTAGGCAATCCCATCCGAATCCTCAAGAGGATCGGGATAGAACGAGTGGACGAAGTAGAACTGAGCATGGGCATTGATCCCGGCGAGGATCGGGTGATCGGTCTTTTTCCTGATCGTGTTCCAGCCCATGTGAGGTATCTTGTTGCCTGTATCGGGGAATCTCCGGACAGTGCCGTGTACGATGCCGAGGCAGCGCGCACCGTCCTCCTCACTTTTGTCGAGTATGATCTGTGTGCCGAGGCAGATCCCCAGGAAGGGCGTGCCCCTGTCCACCACCTCGTGGATGACCTCGCCGAGCCCGGACGACTCGATGGCCTCCATGGCCTTGCCGGCGGCGCCGACTCCGGGAAAGATGACCCTCTCGGCTGTGCGTATGTCCCGAGGGCGGTTCGTGATCGAACACGCAATGCCCAGATACTTGAGGGCCCGCTCGACCGACCGCAAATTCCCTGCCTTATAATCAATGATTGCTATCATGCTGATTCACCCGAGCAGCCTGCTTACCTCACTTACGGAAAGAGGATATGAAGGCAGCTTTTCCCGCCCTTCGGATCTCAATGACCAGGAGAAATCCCTGTTCCTTCAAGGATCAGGTGGCGATCCACGCCCCGACATAGGCCAGGACGAGCCCGATTATGAGGCCTGCCGATCCGATCTGGAACCTGGTTTCTGCATTCGAGAGCAGCGCCATAACCTTGAGGAAAGCGCCGTCCTGGCTTCCAGAGGGATTGAGCATCTGCATCCCCATACGGACGGTATCCGATATCTTCTGGAAGGTCTGCTCCTTGACGAGAAGCGCCACGCAACTCAGGATAATGAGGACATACGCATTGATGAGCATGAATGTCCCCAGGATGAAACCCGAGAGGCCTACTTTGGACTGAAGATTTTCCGTGGACATCTCTAGATGGATGGGGGCGATGGCCGCTGATTCCTCGTGGTGGCTGCCGCATCCTGCAAAAAAGAGCACTGAAACAGCCATTATTGCCAGCAGACAGAACTTCAGCTTCTGCACAAAGGCCTCCCCATCAAATTTGTGCAGATATATACCCGTATTGTGCATTTCGTGTCAACAAACTTTAAAGTAATCACCAAGATCCTGCCGATTTAGAGGAGATACCACAGTCCGGAGGAGGAGTATCGCGGTGGGGGAATTTGACGATCTCATTTCTGAATTCGTGACCGAGTCGAGAGAGCATATTGCCGATATCGAAGAAGATCTCATCAGGATCGAGGCCGGAATGGAAGATGTCGATCCCGAGGTCATCAACCGTGTCTTCCGTGCCGCTCACTCTATAAAAGGCTCGGCAAAGTTCCTCGATCTGGCCAACATCAGCGATCTGGCGCACAAGCTCGAAGATGTCCTGAACCTGATCCGGGGAGGCAAGGTGATCCCTTCGAGCGAGGTTGCCGGCCCCCTCCTGCAGGCGGCAGACATGCTCAAAGTCATGCTCGAGGACGTCACGGCGAGCAACGGCATGGATATCTCCGAGCACGTTTCCCGGCTCCAGAGCATCATCGATGGAACCGGCTCCCAGGCAAGGTCCGGGCATAGGAATGCACCTTCCCTGCTGACCGAGAAAAATCCCCTGGAGCCTTTCGGGATCGATGACCGGACAATCATTCAGAAGCTGAAGATGAGCCAGGTGTACGTCCTGGATCTGGAGCCTAAGGAGAGTGCATCCGGTGAATCCGCGGACGACTTGAAGACCCTGGGGGAGATCCTCGGGTCTTACGAGACGGCATCGGGCAGGCAAAGGGTCCTCTTTTCCACGATCATGGAATCCGACATGATACCCCAGGTCCTGAGAATCGACAGCGCTTCCTTCATACAGGTCACGAACGACATGGTTCATCCGGCAAAAGGCGCTCCGCATCAGGCAAAGGCTGAGCAATCCGGGCGGAAAATGAAAAAGACCGCCTGGCCTGCTGCGGAAATACCGGAAGAGAAAGGCCCGGCCGGGGACGATGAGGCTCCTCGGGAAAACACCGCGGGACAGCCTCATCAGCCAAAGGGGAAGGTACGATTCAAGGGCGATGGGGAGGAGGAGAAGAAAGAGGAGAACACATCGTTTATCACGTTCTCCCTTGAGAATGAGACGTATGCGGTACCCATCCAGGCGATTGAGGAGATCATCGGGTATCAGGACATCAGCCTCCTTCCCAATGTGCCGGACTTCATCAAGGGCGTCATAAACTTGCGGGGCGAACTGGTGCCGGTCATGGACCTGCGCCTGAAATTCCGGCTGGAGCCGAGGGAATACAACCCGCTGACCGTATTCCTCATCGTCCGGGTCGAGGACCGGGTCATGGGTCTGGTCGTAGACAACGTTGCCGACGTCCTCGTCATAGATCCGCTGCGCGTTCAGAAAAAGCCGGTGTTCTCGGCCAAGATATCCACCGATTTCATCAACGGCGTCTACAAGGACACACAGGATCAGATGGTCATCCTCGTGGATGTCGCCGCTCTCACGAAGCCCGACGAGTGGGAGGTCAAGGCCGCCTGAGGGCCTACTCCTTCTCTTTCGAGGGCGTCAGGAATATGTGGACGAGAAGGCCCACCATGCCGAGCGATATGTAGGTATCCGCGAGGTTGAACGTGGGCCAGCGGAACCGTCCGACGTAGAGGCTCAAAAAATCCACGACCTCGCCGAACAGGAACCTGTCCGTCAGGTTGCCCAGAGCCCCCGCGATGATGAGGCTGAAGACCGCCAGGAGAAGCCGGGATCTCTCCCTGATCTTCAGGAACACCACGAGGATCGCTATGAATGCGACAATGGTGATGCCGAGGAAAAAATACGTCCGGAAAGGCTCGGGGATGCCCTGGAGCATACCGAAGGCAGCCCCGGTATTCCTCACATGAATGATGTCGAGGAAGCCCGGAATGACGTTAAAGCCCGTGCCGACCTCGACCTTCCTGCAGATGAGCCACTTCGAAAGCTGGTCTGCGGCATAGCACGGGATAACGAGAAAAAGGGCCCACGCAAGCAGGGATGCCCTTCTCCCGTCTCTATCCTCCGGCTCTTCTTCGGGAAGATCCAGCTCCACTTCCTCGTCGAGTGCCGGTCCGCCTTCCTTGTTCTTGTCTTTCTTCCTCACCTTCCCTACCCTGGTCGTTTCTTAACGCCGGACAGCGGCAAACGTCTTTTTTAGCCGGTCACGCAAGCTGCTCGGCACAGCGGCTGCAGAGGTCGACAAATTCAGGATGCTTCCCGATATCCTCCCGGTAATGCCAGCACCTCGGACACTTGCCGCCGGCGGCCTTGGCCACCTCTATGCGCAGCTCGGGGAAGGCCTCGATTTTCCCGAGGTTCTCATCGCCTTGCGCCACTTCAACGCTCGAGCAGATAAAGATGTCCTCGAGCATGGGCTCTATCTGCCTCAAGAATTCGAGGGTGCCGCCTTTCGCATACAGGGTGACCTTCGCATCCAGGGGATGCCCGATCACCTTTTCCCTGCGCGCGATCTCCATTTCCTTCGAGACCTCCTGGCGAAGCAGCAGAATGCGCTCCCACTTGCCCGCGAGCTCGCTGTCCATGAAGGCAGGGTCCGCCGCCGGCATCGACGCGAGGTGCACGCTCTCTTCCTTGCCCAGGAAGACGGGCATGTAATCCCAGATCTCCTCGGAGGTGAACGCCAGAATGGGGGCGATGAGCCTCGTGAGGTCCATGATGATCCTGAAGATCGCGCTCTGGGCAGACCGCCTCTCCAGGGAATCTCTCTTGTAGACGTAGAGCCTGTCCTTGAGGATGTCGAGGTAGAAGGCACTCATGTCCACGACGCAGAAGTTGTGGATCTGCTGGTAGATGACGTAGGGCTCGTACTCCTCGTACGCCCTGCGGACCTTCTCGATGAGCTTGTTCGTCACATGCAGCGCGTAGCGGTCGAGCTCCAGCATGCTCTCGTAGGGGACCATGTCCTTGTCCGGGTCGAAGTCGGAGAGGTTGCCCAGCATGAAGCGCGAGGTGTTCCTGATCCTGCGGTAGGTCTCCACGAGCCGGCTCACGATCTCGTCGGAGATCCTGATGTCGTTCTTGTAATCCTGGGCGCTGGCCCAGAGCCTCAAGATCTCTGCCCCGTACTTCGAGATGATCTCCTGGGGCGCGATGGTGTTTCCCAGCGACTTGGACATCTTTCTGCCCTCGCCGTCCACGACGAATCCGTGGGTCAGGACGCTCTTGTAGGGGGCCCTGCCCCTCGTGCCCACCGAGGCGAGCAGGGTGCTGTGGAACCATCCGCGGTGCTGGTCGGACCCTTCGAGATACATGTCCACGGGAACGCCCAGCCTCGCGTCCTTTTCGCACACCGCCGCATAGCTCACACCGGAGTCGAACCAGACGTCGACGATGTCTTCCTGCTTGCTGAGCTCGCTTCCGGAGCAGGCCGGACATTTGGCCCCCTCGGGAAGGAGCTCGGCGGCAGACCTTGCGAACCAGGCGTCCGCTCCTTCGGTCTCGAAGATGTCCGCCACGTGGAACGCGATCTTCTCCGATGTCAGGATCTCGCCGCAGTTCTTGCAGATGAACACCGGGATGGGGACTCCCCATGCCCGCTGGCGGGATACGCACCAGTCAGGCCTGTTTTCGACCATCGAATAGATCCTGTCCCTCCCCCACGAGGGAATCCACTTCACCCGGTTGATCTCTTCGAGGGCCTTCTCCCTTAAGCGGTTCTGCTCCATGGAGATGAACCACTGGCTCGTGGAGCGGAAGATGATGGCGCTCTTGCACCGCCAGCAGTACGGGTAGGTATGCGCATACGTCTCGACGGAGAGCAGCGCCCCTTCCCTCTTGAGCGCCTTGTTGACGCCTTCGTTGGCGTCGAACACGAACTGGCCTGCGAACTCGGGGACCTCTTTCGTGAACCTGCCCTCGTTGTCCACCGGTGCATAGACGTCGAGCCCGTAGACCTTGCCGATCTCGTAGTCCTCTTCGCCGTGTCCGGGGGCGATGTGGACGCACCCCGATCCTGCATCGAGGGTGACGAAGGGTGCGAGGATGATGAGCGACTCGCGGTCGTAGAGCGGGTGCTTGGCCTTGAGGTGCTCCAGCAGGCTGCCTTTGAAGACGGCGAGGGTGCTGTAATCGCTCACGCCGATCTGCTTCATGACGTCGTCCACGAGGTCGGTGGCCATGACGAGCACGCCGTATTCCTTCGTTTTCACTGCCGAGTACTCCAGGTCGGGGTGCAGGGCAATGGCCAGGTTCGCAGGGATGGTCCACGGCGTGGTCGTCCAGATGACGACATACGTATCGTCCTTATAAGCTTTGAGCTCGGGCACCTTCTCGGAGATATCCGATATCATCTTGAAGCGCACGAAGATGGCCGGGGTGTTCTGATCGTGGTACTCGACCTCCGCCTCTGCCAGGGCCGTGCCGCACTTGGCGCACCAGTAGACCGGCTTGCGGGCCCGGTAGAGGGACCCTTGGCCGATGAACTTTCCGAGCTCACGGACGATGGTGGCCTCGTAGTCGTAATTCATGGTGACATAGGGCTCTTCCCACAGTCCGAACACGCCGAGGCGCTTGAATTCAGAGCGCTGGATGTCGAGATACCTGTTCGCATACTCCCTGCACTTCCTCCGTATCTCGACCTTGGACATCTCGGCGATCTTCCCGCCGAGTTCGATCTCGACCTGGTGCTCGATGGGCAGGCCGTGGCAATCCCAGCCCGGCCGATAGAACGTATCGTATCCCATCATGAAGAGTGATTTTATAATGATATCCTTCAATATCTTATTCAGGGCCGTGCCCAGGTGAATGTTGCCGTTGGCATAAGGCGGTCCGTCATGGAGAATGAACTTCTCCCTGCCCTTAGATCTCTCGATGATCCTCGCATAGATGTCCCCATCCTCCCACCGCTTGAGCATTTCCGGCTCCTTGCTGACAAGGGATGCCTTCATGGGGAAGGCTGTCTGGGGCAGACACAGCGTATTCTTGTAATCCATCCTATCCTCCTTGTTGATTAACGGGTTACGAATCTATCCCATAGCGTGAAGGGTTGTCAATGCTTCGAGTGTCTTGAAGAGCCTTCCCACGGAGCGAATCGTGTGCACCTCACCACCCGGGTCTTTTCATGCTCCGGCACGGAAGGCATGACCGGTTTCATCGAACATGATGGACAGCAGGCGGATGCCTTTGAGCGAGCTATCAGGGGGACAGGATGCACATATCCATTATCCGGTTGCCGGGAAGCCCTCGTTCATGTATAATCTCCTTTAGGATCATCATCTTGGATGTGCACCTTGAGATGGAGAACGATCATTTCCTTTTTCTGCATCCTGGCCGGCATGATCGGCATGCCTTCGCAGGAGATATCTGCCGACGTTACGCTGAACGGATACGTCTTTTCGGATGACAGCACCGAGCTGTGGAAGAACCCGTATTTCAGCAATTTCAGCCGGGAGATCGATATCAGCGTCATCCTCTACGGATATGGCGACTTCTCGGGCAGGGAATTCAAGCAGATGTGGTGGCAGGAATGGATCGTAGCGGGCATCCAGTGCATTTTATTCCGTGAGCAGGGTTACATCCCTTCCTACAATGAAACGACCGCATCCTTCGACATGGAGGAGTACGACTCGGGCTCCCTCATCTATGCAAAAGATACTCAGGACAATATCCATGTCCTCAGCTACTCTGCAGCTCAAGCGCCCTGGGATTACTCGCTCCTCCCCGAAGGCGGCACCACCCTGAAGTACCCCGCCGATCCGGTCCCCGGGCAGCAGGTGTTCTGCGGTCGTGTCGAGGCAACCGGGGTGCAGATGGGCGAGATAGAAGACCTCGTAACCATTTCGTTCGACTCCCTCCCCCAGTATCCCTCGAAAACGCTCACTGAATATCTGCGGCCCGGAGCAGGGGTGATCGCCGTTTCCTACAACTGGGAGGGGAGAATAAACGGATACTCGTTCGATGCAGTCCCGCCTGAATGGCAGGAAGAAGACCAGAGCAAATGGGAAGAATGGAAGGATGATCACTGCTTCATCTCTACGTGTGCGCCGGGAACACCCTGCCGCGGGAGTATCTTGCAGAATTCCGTTCATCGGGCCATCCGGATCGGAGAGGCTGCAAGAATCGCCTTGACTTCAATCATAAATAAATATTGAAATAAGCTTTGATATGTTCGGCCGGCTGCCAGGTTAGGTTGGATGTATTCAATATCACATGCAAGGCAGGTGAGAGATGATAGCATACCAGCTCACGGTACCAGTGGAAAACACACCGGGAAAGCTTGCCCAGGTCTCGGGAATCCTCACGAGAGAGAAGATCAATATCCGGGCCATCACCATATCCTCGTTCGGCGAGAAGGGCTTCCTCAATATCCTCGTCGACGATCCGAAGCTGGCTCAGAAGGCCCTTGCCAGAGAGGGTATACCGGTAGAGCTCAAGGCGATCATCGCCATCCTCATCGAAGACAAGCCCGGCGGAATGGACAAGCTCGTCCAGGTCCTCGCCGGAGAGGGCGTCAATGTCGAGAACGCCTACGGGTTCGTCCTCGAGAGCAGCAAGACCGCCGTCTTCGTCGTGGATGTATCCGACATCGAGAAGGCCCAGAAGGTCCTGAAAGAGCACAAGTTCAAGACGCTGAGTGCCGAGGCACTGGCCACCATAGAGCCGTTCCACTACATGAAATACTGACGGCTCCTTTAGCGTCTCACCCGCTCGCTCCGGTTCATCTGTGAAGAATTCTCGGCCCGTTCAGGATTATTCCCGCTCGGGATATCCTCTCTTCCCCTGACCGCACGCACCCAATGCACACTTCGTGACGATGCTGCCGCTACTTGACGAGGCTGGGCAGGAAGGTCGCGAGCTGCGGGAACGGGATGAGGAGGAAGGTCACGAGGACCATGGCGATGAGCAGAGGCAGGGCCCCTTTGAAGATGACGTGCAGAGGCACGTCCCTGGCAATCCCGCCCACCACGTAAACGTTCACTCCCACCGGCGGCGTGATGACGCCCATCTGGGTGACGAGCACGATGATGACCCCGAACCAGATGGGGTCGAACCCGTAGTGAAGCACCACCGGATAGAAGATAGGGATGGTGAGCATGATGAGTGCCAGCGAATCGATGAAGCATCCGCCGATGAGATAGATCACGACGATGAAGCTCATGATGGCCCAGGGCGGCATGTTGAACGAAGATATCCAGCCCGCTATGTCATAGGGAATGCGCGATACCGCCAGGAAGTGTCCGAAGACGGTGGCGCCCGCCACGATCACCATGATCATGCAGGAGATCCTCGTGGTCTCCTCGAGGGCCTGTACGAAGCCTTTCCAGTCGATGTTGCGCTTGACGATTGCGACCACGAGCGTGGCGAATGCCCCCATGCCCCCGGCCTCGGTGGGGGTGAAGAGCCCTGCGAAGAGCCCTCCCATGACGAATACGAAGATGATGAGGATCTCCAGGGTTCCAGGCAGAGAGGCGATCCTTTCCTTCCAGGTGCTCTTCGGTCCCTTGGGGCCGAGCTCGGGTTTGAGCGTGACCCAGATGAGGATGGTGGCGATGAAGAAGATCGTCAGCACGATCCCCGGCAGAATGCCCGAGATGAAGAGCTTGCCGATGGACTGCTCGGTGAGGATGCCGTACACGATGAAGATGACGCTGGGCGGGATGAGGATGCCCAGACCCCCTCCTGCCGCCACCACGCCGGTGGCCAGTTCGGGCTTGTAGTTGTAGCGCTTCATTTCGGGCAGGGTCGCAGCCGCCATGGTGGCTGCCGTGGCGTTCGTGGATCCGCAGATGGCCGCAAAGGCCGCGCACGCACCGACGGTGGCAATGGCAAGACCGCCCGGCAGATGTCCGATGAACTTGTAGGCCGTATCGAAGAGCCGCGACGAGATGCCTGCGTGGAAGGCGATCTGCCCCATGAGAACGAAGAGCGGAATCACGGTGAGGTTGTAGGAGTTAAAGACCGCAAAAACGTCCTTGGCCATGAGGCTCAAGGCCGAATCATAGGAGACGATCGTGCCGAACCCGATAAAGCCGATGAGGGCCATGACGAAGCCCACGGGCATCCTGCTGAAGAGCAGGACGACCAGTGCCAGAAGTCCGATGATGCCGATGGTTGTTGGACTCATCCTATCTCAGCCCCCCTTAACTGACGCAGGAACTCGATGAGCAGGACTACGCAGAGCATGCCGCACCCGAGAGCGACGCCGTAGATGAACGGATACACCGGCATCTGGAGCGTGAGCGATACCTCGCCGGAGGCTTTCAGGCCATGTGCATAGACCACGCTCTGCCAGGTGATGATCCCGAACAGGAACGTTGACACGAGGGCGTTGATCGAGTACACGACCACCCTCACCATCCGGGGCATCTTCATCATGAGAATGTCGACATAGATGTGCCCGTTCTTGACCGAGGTGTACGGCAGCGCAAACGAGATGATCACGGCGCCCACGAACCCCACGATCTCATAGGTTCCCTTGATGGGGCTCCCGAAGAGACGCCCGACCACGTCCGCAACCGTGAGGAACATGATGAAGGCCACACCGGCCGCTGCCAGAAGGTTTACCTTTTCCGCAGCAGCGTCGACAAACTTCTCTATACGCAAAAAAGAAATCATGGGGGGTCCCCCTCGACATGCAGGGGAGGCCTCCGGTTTGTATCCGCCGGAGGCCTTCTCTGCAAATCAAATTTTATGAAATCATCACTTTCCGAACTTCGCGATCTTGTCCGCCAGCAGAGCAACGTACTTGTCGCCTTCGATGCCCTTTTCCTTCATGGCCTTGATGTAGCCGTCGATCACGGGCTTCACGGCAGCCTTCCATTTTTCAGCCTCTGCCGCGGGCAGGGCGACGACGGTGTTTCCGAGACCCTTGATGAAGGTCAGGCCTTCGGCATCCGCTTCATCCCAGGCCTTGCCCTGGACGTCTATGTACTCGCTGCTCACATCGGTGAAGACCTTCTTCACATCCTCGGGAAGCGCATCCCACTTCGCCATGTTCATGACCACGAACATGGCCGTGGTGTAGCCGACATTCGTGCAGTCGGTGGTGGCTTTCACGACCTCGCCCTGTTTCCAGCCCTTCATGGTCTCCATGGGGGCAAAGGTGCCTTCCACCACTCCCTTCTGGAGCGCCTCGTAGGTGCCGGGCTGCGGCATGGCCACGGGCACGCCGCCCAGGACCTCAACCATCTTGGCGCTGAGTCCCGTGGAGCGGATCTTCATGCCCTTGAGATCCTTGAGCGTGCTCACCGGCTTCTTGGTATGCAGAAGGCCGGGACCGTGGGCATGGATGTAGAGCACGTGCACGTCGTCGAGCTCCGGGGGCTTCACCTCGTTGTAGAACTCGTTGGCGATCTTCGTCGCAGCCATGCCGTTTGGGTATCCGAGCGGCAGGTCTACCGCCTCCATGACCGGGAACCGTCCCCTGGTGTAGGCGAAGCAGGACATGCCGATGTCCGAGATCCCTTTCACGACGCCGTCATAGCAGTCATTGGCGCTCGTGAGCGTGCCGCCAGGGAACACGTTGATCTTCACTGCCCCGTTCGTCCGCTTTTCGATCTCTTTGGCCCATGCCTCACCGGCCTTGCACTGGGCGTGGGTGGGCGGGAAGAAAATGCTGTACGTGAGCTCCACGGTCTTGGCCTTTGCCGCGCCTTCCGAGGATGCCGTTCCCTCTTCCGATTTCTTGCTGCAGGACACGCAGAGCATTGACGAGACCAGACAACAGATGAGACTGAATCCTAGCTTTTTCATGAATCCTCCTCTCCATCAACTTCCTTTTTCAATGAATTTTTATATCTCACTTCCAAACCCGCTTATATTAACGGGAGCACGCTGTACTGTCCGTCTCCCGGTGAGACATCCTGTCTTTCATTCACCTCGATCCCCGGAGGCGGCCTTCGGCTCGAAATCCGCGTTGCAGTTGGGGCACTTGACGTTGTCTGCATACACGAGGCTGCCGCAGTCGGAGCATATCGATATCGTTCCTTCCTTCATGCCCGAGATGGCGCCCTTGAAAGGAAGGCCCGCTATCTTCTTGAGCAGGATGATGATCTCTGCGAGCGCATCGAAGAGGACATAGAGGGCGACGCACGCGATGAGACCGGCGATTCCCAGGCCGATCCAGAGAAAGGAGGCGGTGAGGATGGTCACCACCACGCCCGCCAGGGAGCCGGCGATTCCCGCAACGAGGAATATTCTGGCAACGACCGGCAGAGCGGCCTCCTTGCCTTGAGTATCCCTGAAAGGCTCGGTTACGATCCGGGCCATCTCCCTGCCCTGCGCAAGATTCGAGTCCATGCTAGAGCCCGTAGACCTTCTCGCCGGGCAGCACCTTGAACCCGCCCTTCAGGAGCACGTCGATGGCGGAGTCGGTCGAATCGAAGCGGAAGATGATGACCGCGTTCTCGCCGCTGCGCTCGACGAAGGCGTACATGTACTCCACGTTGATCCCCTCCGCCGTGAGGGCCTCGAGGATGCTGTGGAGCCCGCCCGGCCTGTCCGGCACCTCGACCGCCACCACGTGGGTCTTGCCCACGGCGAACCCGGCCGCGTTCAGGACCTCCTTGGCCTTCGCGACGTTGTCGACGATGAGCCTCAGGATTCCGAAGTCCGACGTATCGGCGAGCGAGAGCGCCCGGATGTTGATCTGTGCGTCCTTGATCGCCCTGGTGACACTCGAGAGACCGCCCGGCTTGTTCTCCAAAAAGATCGATATCTGTTCCACCTTCATAACAGACCTCCTAGATATTCCTCTTGTCGACCACCCTCTGCGCCTTGCCCTCGAACCGCTGGAGCTTCTTGGGCTCCACGAGCTTCACCTTTGCCGTGACCCCGAGATAGTCCTTGACGTCCTTCTTGATGCGCTTCTCGAGGTTCTGCAGCTCGCGGATCTCGTCCGAGAACACCTTTTCGCTCACCTCCACCTGGATCTCCAGGGTATCGAGCGAGCCTTCCCTGTCAACGATGAGCTGGTAGTGGGGCTCGAGCCCTTCGATGTCCATGATGACGCTCTCAATCTGGGAGGGGAACACGTTGACGCCCCTGATGATGAGCATGTCGTCACTCCTGCCGGAGATGCGCTCCATCCGCATGAAGGTCCTGCCGCACTTGCAGACCTCGGGCATGAGCCGGGTGATGTCCTTCGTACGGTACCTGATGAGGGGGAAGGCCTCCTTGGTGATGGTGGTGAACACGAGCTCGCCGGTCTCGCCGTAGGGCAGGACTTCGCCGGTTTTAGGATCGATGATCTCGGCGATGAAGTGGTCCTCGTAGATGTGCAGCCCGTTCCTGCCCTCGATGCACTCCATGGAGACGCCCGGGCCCATGACCTCGGAGAGGCCGTAGATGTTGAGCGCGGAGATGTCGAGCTCCTTCTCGATCTGGTCCCGCATCCTGTCGCTCCAGGGCTCTGCCCCGAGGATGCCGACCCTCAGTCTCAGGGACTTCATGTCCACACCCATCTCCCTGCCCGCCTCGGCCAGGAAGAGCAGGTACGACGGCGTGCAGCAGATGGCCGTGGGGCCGAAGTCCTGCAGGAGCAGGATCTGCTTCTTCGTGGAGCCGCCGGACATGGGGATGACGCTCGCGCCCAGTTTCTCTGCCCCGTAGTGGGCGCCCAGGCCGCCGGTGAAGAGCCCGTAGCCGTAGGAGTTGTGGATCACGTCGTTCTTCGTGAGGCCGGCCGCGGCAAAGGACCGGGCCATGAGGGTCGCCCAGGTGTCGATGTCGCGCTTCGTGTAGCCCACCACCGTGGGCTTGCCCGTGGTGCCCGACGAGGCGTGAAGCCGCACGATGTTGCTCATGGGCACGCTGAACAGCCCGAACGGATAGTTGTCCCGAAGGTCCTGCTTGACGGTGAAGGGGAGCTTCTTCAGGTCGTCGAGGCTCTGTACGTCGTCCGGGGTCACGCCGGCGCTGTCGAATGCCTTCCGGTAGAACCCGACCGTATGGTACACCCTGCTCACCACCTGCTGGAGCCTCTTCAATTGCAGGGCCTCGATCGCCTCCCGGGGCAGCGTTTCGAATTCTTCGTTATAGATCATGGACCAACCTCCCTTTCTTTCTGCGTTTATGCCTGTCTTCCCCTTTTGAAGCCCTCGATGTTCGCCGCCCTGATCTTTTCCTTGAGCATGTCGTTCATGGTGAGGGTCCAGAGCGCCTCGTCGGCCTCGAGATAGGTCGAGAGCTTTCCCAGCAGGATGATGTTGACGCCCTTGGGGTTGCCCATCTCGTCCGCTATCCTGCTGCCGTCCACGATCACGATCCTGTCGGTCTTTTCCCGGAGGATGGGCAGGACGTCCGGATAGGGCTCCTTGCCCGAGATCACCGAGGGCGGGGAGAGCCGGTAGCGGTTGATGATCACGACCGCGTCCTTTTTCAGGTACTGAACATAGCGGGCCGCTTCGAGCTCCTCGAAGGAGAGAAGAATGTCGCACTCTCCCAGGGGAATGAGGGGCGAAGCCACATGCTTCGCATACCGCACGTGCGACATCACGCTGCCGCCGCGCTGGGCCATGCCGTGGATCTCGGACTTCTTCACGTCGAACCCCGCCCTCATCATCACGTCCGCGAGCATGTCCGATGCGAGGATGATTCCCTGGCCGCCTACACCTGTCATGAGCACGTTCATTTGCCACCTCCGATCGCGTCCCGGGCGCAGGGCTCTTCGCACACGCCGCAGCCGGCGCACGAGCTGTTGATGAAGGATTTTTCATCCCTGAACTCGATGGCAGGGCACCCGAGCCCGATGCACACCTTGCAGCCGTTGCACTTCTCGGGATCGACATGCAGGGGTTTTCCGGTCACCTTCCTCGATTTCAGGAGAACGCACGGCGCCTTCGATATGATGACCGAAGGGCCTTCGAAGGCCAGCGCCTCCTTGATGGTCTTGCGCGTCTTCTTGACGTCGTAGGGATCGACCGTCTTCACCCATTCGATGCCTAAGGCCTTCACGAGCTTTTCGAGATCGAGGCTGATCGTGGCCTCGCCCCGGATGGTGATGCCCGTCCCGGGGTGGTTCTGGGAGCCGGTCATGGCTGTCGTGGAGTTGTCGAGAATCACGACAAGGGCAGCGCCCTTGTTGTAGGCGAGGTTCGTGAGCCCGGTGATGCCCGAGTGATAGAAGGTCGAGTCCCCGATGACTGCGGCGATCTTCTCCTTCCCGGCCCCGAAGACCGTTGCCATGCCGTGGGCGTGGTTGATGCCCGCCCCCATGCACAGGCAGGTGTCGATGGCATCGAGCGGTGGGAGGAAGCCCAGCGTGTAGCAGCCGATGTCTCCCGCGATGAAGGCCTTATTGCGCCGGAGCGCCCAGAGGAGGCTTCTATGCGGGCAGCCCGGGCACATGCTGGGCGGTCTGCCGGGAAGCGGGGGCTTCACGAAGGGCGCAGGCGCGACGCCCGATATGGTGCTTTTGATGATGTCCGGGTTCAGCTCGCCGCACAGGGGAAGCCTGTCCTTGCCGTGGCAGTCGATACCTAGGGCCTTGATCTGGTCTTCCATGAAGGGATCGAGCTCCTCGACCACCCAGAGCTCGTCGACTTGCCCTGCGAACTCACGGATGAGCCTGTCGGGCATGGGATACGGCATGCCCAGCTTCAGGAACGACGCCCCGGGGAAGGCCTCTTTCGCATACTGGTAGGCCACGCCCGAAGAGACGATCCCGAGCTTCCGGTCTCCCGTCTCGATGACATTGAGCGGGGATGTGTTCGAATACTCTTTCAGCTCGACCATGCGCCTTTCGATGACGGGATGGCGGACCCTGGCATTGGCGGGCAGCATCACCCATTCCGCCGGGTGCCTCTCGACGGAGGGCCTCGGAGGCTCCTTCACCTCCCCCATCTCCACGATGCCCATCGAATGGGAGATCCTCGTGGTGGTGCGGAGCATGACCGGCGTCCCGAACTTCTCGCTTATCGAGATCGCCTCGATCATGAAGTCCTTTGCCTCCTGGGAGGTCGTAGGCTCCAGCATGGGGATCTTGGCAAAGCGTGCGTAATGCCGGTTGTCCTGCTCGTTCTGCGAGGAGAAGAGCTCGGGGTCGTCGGCGCTCACCAGGACGAGCCCTCCCCTGATGAGGGTATAGGGCAGGGTCATGAGAGGGTCTGCAGCCACGTTTACGCCCACGTGCTTCATGACGGCCATGGCGCGCGCCCCGGCATAGGATGCGCCGGCAGCCACCTCGAGGGCCACCTTCTCATTGGGTGTCCACTCGGCATGGATGCCCGGATACTCGGCAGCGATGTCTTCGAGCACCTCTGTCGACGGTGTGCCGGGGTATGCGGAGGCAAATGCCACGCCTGCCTCGTACGCCCCCCGGGCGATCGCCTCGTTTCCGCTCAAAATCTTCTTCATCACGTATTCCCCTTGACCATGATAAAATGTGCATTCCGGGCTTGCTGAGCCCTGACCGTGCCGTTTCTTTGCCGCCCCACGGTATCACACGTTCGGTGCCTTGTCAGTCCCGGATGTGAATGCCCGGAAAGCCCCGGCATAATAAAAAAGGCCATGGATTTCGTCCATGGCCTTTTCCCATCCGGTGAGAGCCCCAGGCCTATGGACATAAGCTCATGCGATAATAAAAATAAAAGTAATAGGCCTTGGTGTCGACTCTTTCTGTCATCATAACGGTTTCCTATATTCTATAGAAGTTCTTGCAGTGTCAAGACAATTTCTGGCACCCTTCAAAGACGGTGTCTGCTGATGGCGCCCGCGGTGCGGCTTTTTAAAGAAAATCATATCGTTGCATGGCGCGGACGAGGCCGCACATCAGCCCGGCGGTGAGGATCACCATCTAAAAACCAAGGTGCTGCCTCTCTTAAAATGCCGTAGCGAATGATGCTGCCGGCATATTACAGCAGCTGCCGATGATCATTATAAATTATGCCTGAATCCTTTTTGCCGGATAATGCATCTTGACATTGACTGACCAGTTCCGATACCTTGCCAAATTCGAAGAGATGGTAGTTGATATGGATCATACAGAGGCATGGGTTACTCTGGATCTCATCTCCTGTATCGGGCCCAAGAGTGCACAGAGACTCCTCGAGATTTTTAAAACCCCCGAGAACATCCTCTCTGCCCCGATATCGAAGATCAAGGAGACGGGTTTCCTCAATGCGGCTCAGCTCAAGAGCCTGGCCGGCGGACCGGACAGAGAGGCGGTGGAGAAGGCATTCACCGCGCTCAAGGCGCACGGTGCCCGTGCCGTGGGGTTCGACGATCCGTCCTACCCGGAGGTCTTGAAGCAGATCGAAGACCCTCCCCTTGTGCTGTACGTCAAGGGATCTCTTGCAGACCTCGAGCCTGCGGTCGCCATCGTGGGCACGCGCGCACCTTCCCATTACGGCAGGGAAACGGCCTTTTCCCTGGCCCGCGACCTGAGCGCAAAAGGCGTCACGGTCGTATCGGGGCTGGCCAGAGGGATCGACACGGCTGCCCATGAGGGGGCGCTCGAAGGCATGGCAAGCACGGTCGCGGTCCTGGGCTCCGGCATCGACGTGATCTACCCGCCGGAAAACGCAGGCCTCGCAGAGAAGATCGCGCACAGAGGGGCAGTGATAAGCGAGAATCCGCCCGGCACGTTTCCCGACCCGGGAAACTTCCCCAGGCGCAACCGGATCATTTCCGCTCTGTCCTCAGGGGTCGTGGTGGTCGAGGCGGCGTATCGGTCCGGTGCGCTCATCACCTCGCGGCTTGCCATGGAGCAGGGCAAAACCGTGATGGCCGTGCCCGGCCAAATCACGAACGTGAGGTCGCAGGGGCCGCACCACCTGATCCGTCAGGGCGCTGCGCTCGTACGGGACGCCGATGACGTGCTCATGGAGATCGCACCTCAGGTAAAGAGAGCCATCGGGATAACCGAAACACTCCTGCAGCCGTCCGACGAGATCGTCGAGCTCACCGGGGGCGATGCACTGAGCATCGAGGATATCGCCCGCGAGCTGGGCCTCGACGTCGTGGAGGCGGCAAAGAGGGTGAGCATGCTCGAGCTTGCGGGGAAGATCGTGAGGATAGAGGGCAACAGATTCACAGCAAGGAGTACGAATGAGTAAATCACTCGTGATCGTGGAGTCTCCCACGAAGGCGAAAACCATCAAGCGCTACCTCGGGAAGGAGTTCGAGGTTCAGGCCACCATGGGCCATATCAAGGACCTTCCCAAGAGTGTGCTCGGAGTGGATATCGACAAGGGGTTTGCGCCCAACTACAAGGTGAAGCCCGAAAAAAAGGATATCGTGAAGAAGCTGCGCAAGCTCGCGGAAGACGCCGAGCGCATCTACCTGGCCTCGGACCCTGACAGGGAGGGCGAGGCCATTGCCTGGCACATCGCCGAGGAGCTCTCGAAGCAGAACTCGGAAGTGGGCAGGATCATCTTCCACGAGATCACCAAGAAGGCCATCGACCAGGCCATCAAGCAGCCGCAGCCCTTGAACAGGTCGCTCTACGACGCCCAGAAGGCACGGCGGGTCATGGACCGGATCGTGGGATACACCATGAGCCCTCTCCTGTGGAAAAGGGTAAAGCGGGGGCTCTCCGGCGGCCGGGTCCAGTCGGTGGCGGTGCGGCTCATCTGCATGCGCCAGGAAGAGATCGAGAGTTTCGTGCCCCAGGAATACTGGACCATCGACGTATCGCTCATAGCCCCTTCGGGAGAAGAGTTCACGGCCAAGGTCGTTGTCCCGAAGGAGATCCCGGACGAGCAGGCCTCGCACGAGGCTGCACGGATGATCAGGGAGGCGACGAAGATCGTCGTCGAGAAGGTGAAGAAGCAGGTGAGGCAGAAGGGCCCCCTTCCGCCCTTCATCACCTCGACGCTCCAGCAGGCCGCATCGTCGCGGCTGCGCTTTTCTGCCAAGAAGACCATGATGGTCGCCCAGCAGCTCTACGAGGGCATCTCTCTCGGCAAGAACGAGGTTGCCGGTCTGATCACGTATATGAGGACCGACTCCCCGACCGTGTCGGGCGAAGCCATCGGCCAGGCGAGGTCTTACATTCCCGCCGCCTTCGGCCAAGACTACCTCCCGGACAAGCCCCGTCAGTATAAGGCCAAAAAGACGGCCCAGCAGGCCCATGAGGCGATCCGCCCCACCGACGTCCGCAACGATCCCGAGTCGATGAAGCCATATCTGACGAAAGAGCAGTATGCGATCTACGAGCTCATCTGGAGGCGCTTCGTCTCGTCCCAGATGGCGAACGCCGTGTTCGACCAGACCTCGATCGACATCTCCGCGGGAAAGGTGGGACTAAGGGCGACCGGCTCCATCATGCGGTTCGAAGGGTTCCTCAGGGTCTACGGCCAGCAGGACGAGAACGACGTCCTCCTGCCCGAGGGCATCTCCGAAGGCGATACTTTGAACCTGAAGGACATCTGCGAGAAGCAGCACTTCACCCAGCCGCCTCCCCGCTACACCGAGGCGAGCCTCATCAAGGAGCTCGAAGAGCGGGGAATCGGAAGGCCGAGCACCTATGCCCCCATCATCTCCACGATCCAGGAACGCGGGTACGTGAGGATGGAGCAGCGCGCATTCGTGCCCACCGAGCTCGGCAGGGACGTGAACGATCTGCTCGTGAAGCACTACCCCAACATCCTCGATATCGGGTTCACGGCAAAGATGGAGGATTCCCTCGACGAGATCGAGGACGGCAAGACGAACTACCTCGAGATGATGAGCTCCTTCTACAGCACCTACAAGCAGGAGCACGACCAGGCCGCCACCGACATGCAGAACCTGCGGGCAGCCCACAGGCCGTCGGGCATAACCTGCGACGTGTGCGGAGGCGAGATGCTTATAAAGCTGGGCAAAAACGGCTATTTCCTCGGCTGCTCGCGCTATCCGGAGTGCACGAACACCCGGGAGTTCAACCGGGATGAAAACGGCAGGATCCATTCCGTAGAGCCTGCCGTGCCCGAGCAGACCGACGCCGTATGCGACAAGTGCGGCTCGCCCATGGTCGTCAAGAAGGGAAAGTTCGGGCCTTTCCTCGCCTGCAGCGCGTATCCCGCCTGCTCCAACACGAAGCCGGTCACGAAAACCGAGCCCACGGACAAGGTATGCGAAAAATGCGGCTCGGCCATGGTGGTGAGGCAGGGCAGGTTCGGTCCCTTCCTCGCCTGCAGCAGCTACCCGAAGTGCAAGAACATCCAGCCCTACCCCCTCGGGCTCAAGTGCCCCATACCCGGATGCTCGGGAGAGATAAGACAGCAGAGGTCCCGGAAGGGCAAGATGTACTACTCGTGCTCGAACAAGGAGTGCAAATTCATCTCCTGGTCGAAGCCCGTCCAGAAGCCGTGCCCGTCGTGCAATGCCGGGTTCCTCATAAAGAAGGGAAAGGCCAGCGTGTGCCCGAATCCGGACTGCGGCTACCATGAAGAAGAGAGCGCTTAAGGTCCGAATCGTGGGCGGCGGGCTCGCCGGCGTCGAGGCGGCCCACCTTCTCGCCTCGAGGGGAGTAGGCGTCGACCTCTTCGAGATGCGTCCCGCCAGATTCACCCCTGCCCACAAGACCGGACTCCTCGGAGAGCTCGTGTGCAGCAATTCCCTCAAAGGCACCGACCCCGAAACCGCCCACGGCCTCCTGAAGAAAGAGATGCAGGCGCTTGGCTCCCTCGTGATCGAGACCGCCCTGAAGACCCGGGTGCCTGCGGGCAAGGCCCTGGCAGTGGACCGGGAGGCCTTTGCCGAAAACCTTACCCGCAGGATCGAATCGAACGAACTCATCTCCCTCATCCGGGAGGAGGTGGAAGACATCGACCCGGAGATCCCCACGATCATCGCATCGGGTCCGCTCACCTCCGACAGGCTCGCCGCCCGTTTGTCGGAGATGACGGGAAGCTCCCGCCTCTTTTTCTATGACGCCATCTCTCCCATCATCGACGCGGGAAGCATCGACTACGGCCATGCCTTCTTCGGCTCCAGGTGGGCCCCCGAAAACACCGACTACCTGAACTGCCCGCTCGACAGAGACCGGTACGAATCGTTCGTCCATGAGCTCATCGAGGCGGACAGGGTCAAGGCCCGGGACTTCGAGGATGCCCGCTTCTTCGATGCCTGCCTGCCGATCGAGGTCATTGCGGGAAGGGGAATCGAGTCGCTGCGGTTCGGCCCCATGAGGCCGGTCGGAATCCATGATCCGAAAAACGGCAGGCTGCCCTACGCGGTCGTGCAGCTCCGCAGGGAGAACCTCAAAGGCGATGCCTACAACATGGTGGGGTTTCAGACGAGGCTGACGATTCCCGAGCAGAAGCGGATCTTCTCCATGATCCCGGCTTTAAGATCCGCTGCAATCCTGCGTTATGGGAGCATCCACAGGAACACGTTCCTCGACTCGCCCAGGATTATCAAAGACGACCTGAGCATGCGGGGATATCCGAACGTATATGTTGCCGGCCAGATCATCGGGGTGGAGGGATACGTCGAGTCCGCCTCGACCGGCCTTATCGCCGGGCTTTCCGTCCTGGCGAGGCTTGGCGGCAGAAGCTTTATCCCACCCTCTGCTGATACGGCGATGGGTGCCTTACTTCAGTACATCACCCGGTTTCCCGGGGACAGATTTCAGCCCTCAAACATCAATTTCGGGATAATGGAAGAGCCGGAAGCTCCCAAGAGGAACAGGAAACAGGTACGGCTTGAGAAGGAATCGGTATCTTTTGATCGCTGGATGAAATCACTGTCTTTATCTGATTAATCTGACGCACTGAAAAATTTGGAACTTCGGGGCAGGCTCATCACCTGCCCCGCGGATGTTCAGGCTATGCCTTCATTACGTTAGCTGCCTGCGGCCCTTTGGGTCCTTTGACCACTTCAAATGTGACCTTGTCACCCTCTGCAAGTGTTTTGAATCCATCTTCCTTGATGGCTGAGTAATGGACGAATACATCGTTGCCGCCATCCTCAGTAATAAAACCGAAGCCCTTTTTCTCATTAAACCATTTCACTGTTCCTGTAGCCATGTAATACCTCCATTTTTTGCTGACCCTTTCTCTGGCAAGGAGAAGTGGCCCGTAATACTTTTGTCTGGAAAAACGGTATTACCAGAAACCTGAGGAAAACTTACAGAGGGTTTTGCCGCGGGTTACTGTGATAATTTCGTCTCCAGCTAAAAAAGTTCTATAATCCCAAAACCATGCCCTGTCAAGAAAGAATACACTATAAGTCTGGGGAAATACTGTCGTTGAAGATCGGGCCGGCGGGGCTTCTTCAGTCATATTCATTAGGTGCTATACTCCGGCATCCGGGGCTGATCTTCAGATTTTAAAGAATCGTTCGGTGGACAGGGAGGCAGGGGCGGCCCTTCCATCACCGGGGATCGCCTTTTGATGCAGCCGAGACCAGCGTCTTAAGGCCGGACCCGTAAACTCGCCTCCCTTCGGGAAGCTCAAACAGTACGGGGCCAGGAGGCCTCCGGCTGAAGGTCGGGCTGCATTCGCAAAAGGCGATCAACGGTTCATCCAGGCTCCCACCTGCCTCCCTGGGCACGTTCTATGACAAGCACAAAACAGACATCCTAAAAAAGCAGTACCAGAAGATCTTAAGGTTTAAAGAATACCACTACTGTCCCAACGTTTAGGGGGTAGGAGTCTGTAGAGCAAGGGTATAAGAGGATTAGCGGGGAGAAATGGTTGTAATCGATTTGAAAATAAATTCTGGAGAGAGCCATACTTCTGCATACCTGCAGAAGGAGATGGCACATGATCTCTGGTCGTACCATATTCCCCCAATTGCAAGCCCAACCGGCCACAGCAGCCGATGCGCTCCGCACGCGGCTGACCGGCACGTTATCTTCTTCGCGCCATTGACATATATGCATGAAAGACGCATACTGATGCATATGAGAACGACATTAAACATTGATGATGAAACCTTAAAAAAAGCAAGCAAGCTGACAGGGATCAAAGAGAAGACGGCTTTGGTTCAGCGTGGACTTGAAGCGCTTATTACGATCGAAAGCAGCAAAAGGCTTTCAAAACTGGGCGGAATAGAGAAGGATCTCCAGCCGATTCCCCGGCGAAGACAGTCCGGATCCTGATGATGGTCCTGGTAGATACCTCCGTTTGGATCGACCATTTTAAAAAAGGAAATGCCTCTCTTGAAAAGCTGCTGCTTGACGTAGAGGTGGCATGTCATCCTTTTATCATCGGCGAGCTCGCCTGCGGCAACCTGAAAAACAGCAACGAGATCCTTACATTGCTTCATTCTCTCCCTATGGCACCAATCGTGGAGCATGACGAGATCCTGTACTTCATCGAGAGCAATAATCTCATGGGAATCGGAATAGGTCTCATTGATGTGCATTTACTTGCATCTGCTCATCTTACTCATGCCTATCTTTGGACCATGGACAAGAAACTGCTCAATGCTTCGGATGCTCTCGGTATTTCATACACTGGCCGAAGATAACCCCGCCACTGCAGACGACGCGCTACGCGCGCGGGTGACCGGAACGTTGAGCCTTTTATCACTTAACCAAGCAGGAGACATCTATGACGAGACTAATAGCAATCGTTCAATGCCATCTCGTTCATCAACGGTGCCCCGGGTATTTCTGCGATAGAGCATTCGTGAACCGAACAGGGGGCTTTAACGGGCTCGATCTATCAGACGATGTCAGAAAGCTATCTTTTACCTGCGGCGGATGCTGCGGCAGGGCTTTGCACCGGAAGCTCGCTCTCCTGAAGAGGAAAGCAAAACAATGTGACGACATCGGATCTGAGGATATATTGGTCGTGTTGGCCAGCTGCATAACGAAAGATAATTACCATGGCCCGGCTTGCCCGCATGTGGATTATCTCAAGGTATTGATACAAAAAGCGGGATTATCCTTTTCCTGCGATACCCATGTATCGAAAAAAGCTGAAGAAAAAAGAGCCTCGGGTATATATAAATCATCAGCCAATGCATTCAGCGGACACGGGACTTCCCTAAAGAAAGGGAATGCTGAGACATAACTGAAAAAACACTTCAGCACCGCAAGAGAAGGCAGGGTTTATTACCCTGCCTTTGTTATTTCTGCTGTAATGAATAATCCTCGGATGCATCTCAGAAACATGGAGAGTGCGCACCTCCTTCCCCGAACCACATTTCATCCTTGATGCACATGGGTGAAGTTGATATCACCTCCGTACTATAATCATATAAGGGAGCTTTCGAGATATGAACGCAATCGAAGGACTGAAACCGGAGCGCCTGTGGCACTACTTCGAGGAGATTTCAAAGATACCTCGGGAGTCAAAGCACGAGGGGATGATCAGGGAGTACATCGTCCGGACGGCGGGCCGCCTCGGGCTCAGGAACGTTGTCGATGCCGCGGGCAATGTTGTGGTGTACAAGCCGGGGACAGGCTCCGGCGGGACCGTCATCCTTCAGTCCCACCTCGATATGGTGTGTGAGCAGAACGAGGGCGTAAGCCACGACTTCAGGAAGGATCCGATCAGGCTCGTCCGGGATGACGGCTGGATCCATGCCGAGGGCACCACCCTCGGTGCGGACAACGGCATCGGCGTGGCCGCCATGCTCGCCGTGATGGAAGACGGCACGCTCGTCCATCCCGACCTCGAGTTCCTCTTCACCATCGACGAGGAGACCGGGCTCACCGGCGCTAACATGCTCGATGCAGGGCTCTTCACAGGAAGGACGCTCATCAACCTCGATTCCGAGGAAGACGGCACCCTGTTCATCGGCTGTGCAGGCGGGAAGAACACCGACATCTCGCTCGATGTCTCCTTCGAGGATGCACCTGCCGGTCTCGTGCCCGCGGCGGTCAAGGTCACCGGCCTCCTGGGCGGCCATTCCGGCACCGACATCCACCGGGGCCGGGGCAATGCCGTAAAGCTCCTCGTCAGGCTCCTCAAGGGAGCAGCCCAAATCCTGCCGTACCGCCTGGTGGACCTCTCGGGCGGCAGCAAGCACAACGTCATCCCGCGGGAGGCTTTTGCCCTCATTCTCTTGAAGCCTGAGGACTTCGGACGGCTCGAGGAGCTGGCCAGGGGAATGAGCGGGACCTTTGCCGCGGAATTGAGCGGGATCGACGACAACGTCCGGGTGATCGTCGGGCAGGAAACCCTCTCCGAAAGGCAGGCGGTTTCTGACTCGGATGCCGCCCTGATCCTCGATCTGCTCCACGGTCTGCCCCACGGGGTCATGCAGATGAACGAGGCGCGGGGAAACTTCGTGGTGACGTCCACGAACCTCGCCATCTGCAGGATGGAGGGTTCGCGTCTGTACGTTCTCACGAACCAGCGGAGCGCCTACAGGTCTTCCATCGAGGACGTCTCCGAGATGGCGGCGTCCATCGGCAGGCTCGCGGGCGCGCACGTCACCAAGGCCCATGACTACCCTGCCTGGAGGCCGGATTTCCAGTCGAGGGTTTTGCGCATCTCGAAAGAGGTGTATGAAGGGCTCTTCGGCAGACAACCCGAGGTCAGGGTCATCCACGCGGGCTTAGAGTGCGCCGTGTTCGGAGAGAAGATCCCGGGGCTCGACATGATCTCGCTGGGCCCGACCATCGAGCAGGCGCACTCTCCTTCGGAGCGCGTCCTCATCGGCGCGGTCGAGAACATGTGGGTTTTCCTTGCCGGGCTCCTCAAGAGACTGGCCAGGGAATAGCCCTTCCGCAATGGCCGACCATGCTAGACCCCTGCCCTCTCGAAGATCGAGCCGATGATTGCCTGGGCCTCATCCTCGATCCTTTTGAGGTGCTCCGTTCCCATGAAGGACTCGGCGTAGATCTTGTAGATGTCCTCGGTCCCCGAGGGCCTGGCTGCGAACCACCCGCTCCGGGCCACGACCTTGATCCCGCCTATGGGGGCGCAGTTGCCCGGCGCGTCCGTGGTCTTGGCGATGATCGGCTCTCCGGCGAGGAGCTCCGCCTCGATCATGTCGGGCGAGATCTTCTTGAGCAGGGCTTTCTGGGCGTCGTTCGCCGGGGCATCGATCCGCTCGTACTCGGAGATGCCGAACATCTCCTCGAGATCGCGGTAGTGCCAGGCAGGATCTTTCCCGGTCGTCGCCAGGATCTCTGCCGCGAGGAGGTCCATGATGAAGCCGTCCTTGTCCGTGGTCCAGACGGTCCCGTCCTTTTTCAGGAAGGATGCGCCCGCGCTCTCCTCCCCGCCGAAGCCGCACCGTGAGGTTATCAGGCACTCGACGAACCACTTGAACCCGACCGGCACCTCATAGAGCCTCCTGCCGAGGTGATGCGCGACATGGTCGATCATGGTGCTGCTCACCAGGGTCTTGCCTATGGCTGCATCCTGCGGCCATCCCTTCCTGGCGCTGAACAGATAGTGGATGGCGACCGAGAGGTAGTGGTTCGGGTTCATGAGCCCTGCGGACCGGGTCACGATGCCGTGCCGGTCGAAATCCGGATCGTTCCCGAAGGCGATGTCATACTTGTCCTTGAGCCCTATGAGCCGGGCCATGGCATACGGTGAAGAGCAGTCCATCCGAATCTTGCCGTCATGATCGAGGGTCATGAAGGAAAACGTCGGGTCTGCATATGCGTCGAGCACGTCGATTTGCAGGCCGTATTTCTGCGCGATGCGTTCCCAGTAGGCGAACCCCGATCCGCCCAAGGCGTCGGCGCCGATGGAAGGCTTCGCATCGCTGACCACCTGCAGGTCGATGATGTGCACGAGGTCGTCGATGTAGGGGCCGGCATAGTCGTGCTCGCGGGTGGTCGATGCACGGAGGGCCTTCTTGTACGGCATGCGCCTGACACCGGCATTGCCGTTTTCGAGAAGCTCGTTCGCCTTTTTTGCGATCCAGTCGGTCACGATCGTGTCGGCAGGGCCGCCTTCGGGCGGATCGTACTTGAAGCCTCCGTCCTCCGGGGGATTGTGGGATGGCGTCACCACGATGCCGTCGGAGAGCCCGGACGACCTGGCGCGGTTATAGGATAAAATGGCATGGGATATCACCGGCGTCGGGGTGAAGCCGTTTCCTTCCTGGATGAGGACGTCGACGCCGTTGGCGGCGAGGACCTCGAGAGCGGTCTCCTGGGCCGGCCCAGAGAGGGCGTGGGTGTCCTTGCCCATGAACAGCGGCCCGTTTATGTCCTGGGATTGCCGGTAGAGGCAGATGGCCTGGGTGATGGCCAGGATATGCGCCTCGTTGAAGCTGCCGGTCAGGGAAGACCCCCGGTGGCCGGAGGTGCCGAAGGATACCCTCTGGGTGGGGTCCGACACGTCCACGGGATAGGTATAGTAGGCATTGATCAGTGCAGCGGCATCGATGAGTATGCCCGGTGACGGCGGTTTGCCGGCAAGATCGTGTATTCTCATTTCGAGCGTTCCTCCCTTCGCATTTCACCAAAGAGCCCGTTATCCGTGGAGTACGCAGCGCGCTCCATGCCCCGTATTGTACCCGATTCCCGGGCAGCGGTAAAATGCTTTGGCGTTCATACAGTAACGTGTAAGGGCATCATGGAGAAAGGAAATACCTGCCGCTTGCCCGAATGAGGCCGCATCGGCCTCAATGAAGCCGGAAGTCTTCGAGGGCAGGAGAAGGTACGGCTCTTCCATTGCCCTCTGCCCCTCGTGCGGAAGAGGCATGCCGGTCCGAGCCGGGGAGCTCCTGTCCTGCCGGCCGCGGCAAGGGACCATACATCGAAAGATGGCCGAAGCCCTTCTGGTGCCCGGAGCTTGAATCCGATCCTCTCAGTACGTCGCCCCGCCCTGGTCGTAGATCTTTCTCAGCAGCTCTCTGTCAACGGTAGACGCCTCCACGAAATGGTTGGGCTCTGCGCCGCAATAGGGGCAGTTCACCTCAGGATCTGTAATGATCTCCCCGCAGATTCCGCATACGAGTTCTCTCATGTTCCGTTCCCTCCGGATTTAAAAAAGTGATCTGCTGTATTCTTAAGGGGACGCCGGGGAAAAATCAACTGACGCCGTTCAAGGACGGAGAATCGAGGTCCACGGTCACGGCTTGCGGTGGCTCATTCCGCCATCAAGCGCTTTCCTTGCTGCATTGAACCCGCACATACCGTGCACGCCGCCTCCTGGAGGCGACGAGGAGGAGCAGATGTACAGGCCGTCTCTGCTTAAGGCATAGGGGTTCAGGGAGCGTATCGGCCTGAAGAAGATCTGGCAGAAGGTATTGGCTCCGCCGGCAATGTCTCCTCCGATGAGATTCGCATTGAGTCCCTGGAGGACTGTCGGCGGGAGCACCCTCCGGGAGAGGATCCTCTTTTTGAACCCGGGGGCGAAGCGCTCTATCTGTCCCTCGATCCTGGAAGTCAAGTCCCGCTTCGAGCCGTTTGCCACGTGGCAGTATGCCCAGGCAGTGTGTTTCCCCTGCGGAGCCCTGCTCGGGTCGAAGAGGCTCGGCTGGGCGAGGATGACGAAGGGCACGTCCGGGTCGGAACCCTCTGCGGCAAGGCGCTCTGAGCGCGCGATCTCCTCATAGGAGCCTCCGAGGTGCACGACGGACGCCCTGCAGCACTCACCCGCCCTCCAGGGTATCGGGGCATCGAGGGCCCAGTCGACCTTGAAGGCACCCGGCCCGGAGCGATACCGGGCGAGCTGCCGGCTTACGCCGGTCGGAATGCGTTCCCGTGCGACAGCCAGGATCTGCCCCGGAGTCAGGTCGAAAAACACGGACCGGCTACCGGGGATATCCTTCATGGAGTTCACCGGGTGCGAAAGCAGGATTTCAGCCCCGAGATTCTTCAGGTGCGCAGCCAGTGCGCTGCCGATCGTTCCCGCACCTCCCCGCGCTATGGGCCAGCCGGTTTGATGGGCCGAGGCACACATGAAAAGGGCAAAGGACGACGTGAGGGGATGATCGAGGGGCATGATCGAGTGGGCGCCCAGCCCGGCAAAGAGTGCACGTACCTTGTCCGTCCTGAAGAGCCGCCTCGCGGTCACGCTCACAGGCCACATCCCCTTCAATCCGAACCGCATCAGGAGAAGCGGATGCCTTGGAACGTGGAACGGGGGGCTCAGGATTTCGGCCGAAAGCTCTTTCCAGGCTTCTGCAAAGGGCCGGATGCACTGTGCATAAGGGTCCGCATCCTCACCGAACGCCTGGATGCTCGAATCGATGGATCTTGAGAGGAGCAGGCAGGAGCCGTCATCGAAGGGATGCGCCAGGGCTGCAGGAGGCACGATCCATTCGACGGGAAACTCTTCCGGGGACAGGCCTGAAAAAAACGGGGTATCGACGGCCATGGGAAAGACGGCCGAGAAGGTGTCGTGGAGGTATCCCGGCAGGGTCCCCTCATCCGAGCCGGCGCAGCCTCCCGGATTTCGACGCGCATCGACCACGCATACCGATCTGCCCGCCCTTGCCAGGGTTATGGCTGCTGCGAGCCCGTTCGGTCCGGCGCCGACGACGAGGGAATCATATCCTCCGTGCCCGACCATGGCCTACGCCGCCGCGAGGAAAAGCTTCATGAGAGCCCCGTGAATCTCGCCAGGAGCCGGCCCATGGTCAGAATCTGGGCATTGTACCTGATGTTGCCCGAGCGCTCCCACCTGTAGTCGCCCGCCACGCAGGTCTTCTTCACGCTCACATCGGCGTCTATGCCGAAGTGACGGGCGAGAGAGGTGAGGACATGCCTCCATATGCCCTCCTGCTCCTTCGAGCCCATGAGGACGAAACCAATCTCAAAAGCAGGATCGCTCGTCCTGGCAAACCCCTGAACCTGAGCAACAACCGCGCCCTGATCCTCAAAGGAGGTGAAGCTCACCCATCCGGATTCGGGGTGCCCCTGCGGGGTTATGAACGTGAATGAATAGTCATCCGCGTAGAGCACCCACACCCCGGTGCAGATGAGGCCTGCCGGGGTCTTTGCATTGATGATCACGACCTCTCCCGGCGCGATGCCCCCAGGCATCGGGTAGAAGCGATTCTTGGCGGGCTGGAAAGATGGGAAATTCTCCTTGAACGCCCTGATGACATCCTTCGGGCCTGCGCTTATTCCCGGGAGACGCACCTGGTAGGTCTTCTCCCACAGGGGGCCGAATCCCTGTACGGGGCCGGCGACGCTCAAGCCGTCAATGTTGAGGTTGAGAGCTCCCCGAGGCACGACGGGCACTTTCAGCTTCCGGACGGGTCTTGCCCAGGGCCATTCCGGAAGAAGGTCGGTGACGCCCGCAGAGCAGGCCGGCACATCGAGCGAGATAGCCTCATCGAGGCGGGACGCGATGAGCACATCGCGGTATGCAGGCGACACACCCACTGCCGAAAGACTCCCGCCTCTTTTTCTCGCTTCGTTATGGAGCTTCACGAGGGCGTTCAAGCCCGATACGTCGATGGACTCCATGCGGGAGAAATCCAGACGGGTTATCCCTGTACTGCCCGACTTCGCGTATGCATCTATCAGCGCTTCCGCAGCCTGGGAGGTGATCCTCCCTTCGAGGGAAATTGCACCCTGGTGTTCTCTGATAAGAAACGATGAGCTTTCTCCCGTTCTCATGGGCTCCTCCCTGGAATTATGCCTGTGCTTTTCTGTTTTTTTATCACAAGTGCTGCTGTGAGGAAATCGGTAAAAGATCAGCCGCTCAGCAAGGCGCCTTTCCCATTCTTCCCGGGACGGGAAGGCCTGCTGCAGGCATTACCGTGCATTCATGGTTTCCACGAAGGCGGTCTGCTTCTTGAGGTCCTCGTAACGGAACGCATAGCCTTCACTACCAGGGTGCAGGAGATCATCCGCATAGTATCTCTTCGGGTTCTCCGAGAAAGGTTCGGCACCCTTCTCTCTGAACGGATCCGCGTATTCGGTACCGGTCTCGCGCGAGATGAGGATGAGCATATCCCGGATCTTCCTTGCACGCGAGGTATAGAACCAGTCTATCGGGGGGAAGAGCGCAGGTTTGAGGCCGATGTTCTCCGTACCCAGGAGAATGACGCACGGTGCTTTCCTCGAAGCCAGGTGGAGCGCCTGGAGGAGAGAGCTTTTCAGCGTGTCCGGATCGGTAAGGAAAAGGACGTCGTCCTCCCCTGCAGCAATGAGAATGACATCGAACGGGCCATCCCCTGCCGAGAGGATCTGATTGAGGATATCCGGTGCCCTGGCCCCGTCCTCGCTGACGTTTTCAATCCGGGTGAAGGGGAAATCCCGGAAAATTCTTCCTGCAAGCGATCGGGACGGATCTGAAGCCCCTGTGCCCACGCCTATGCTGTCCCCTGCGATGAGCACCCGCTTCGTCGCATTCTTCGGATGTATGCTGAAGGCCTTCGAGCTTTCGGCGAGCTTCACGGCCTTGTAGATCCTCACCGACAGGAAGAGCGAGCTCGCGACGAGCGCGGTGCACACTGCGATGAAGAGGATGGCGGGAAGCCGCTTCATGAACGCAGACCTCGGACATGCATGAACAGCATGATTACTGTAAAACGGGAGGAATCACAACAGATTTGCTCTTCCCCGCCTAGGTGGGGCCTATCTCGAACGCCCGCACCGTTACGAGGCGTTTGAGGAACGGACCCGAGCGTGTCCCCTCTCCGATGCGCAGGTTCGAAACGACCACCCGGTTCACGACCATGAGCCGCTCTCCGTCGGGGCCGGATTCGGAATATCCCCGCATGTCATGGATCGCATACGGGTCTCTGTCCACGTTTCCGAGGAAGAGCATGATGTGGCCGTTCATCTGCAGGATGCTGATCCCGCCGATCGAGTTGTCCGAGAGCGCATCCAGGCGGTTTTCCTCGCTGGAGTCGCCCTTGAACCTGGCTATGAGCCTGCCCACCCGCGCCTGCTGGGAAGAGTTCCGGGGAAGCTCAATGCCGACCGTCGAGAATATCTCCTGTATGAACCTCGAGCAGTCCTGCTCGCCGTGCATGTCTCCCCAGCCGTAAGGGAAGTTGAGGAGCTTGAACGCCTGGAGGATGATGGTGCGCGGTGTGTAGGGAAGATATCCGAAGCTCACGTCGCTGCCGGCGACATACGCCTCCTCGAAGGTGCATCTGCCGTCACTGCCCCTGAAGGGAAGGACGATCTCGGATATATCTTCGGATCCGGCATCTTTTGTCGGGAAGCGGCAGCCCATCCTGACATATGCATGGTGGTCCCTCAGGTCGTCGTCGAGGAAAAGGTCCACCTTGGTGCCGGTCGTGACGACGAAAGGCTCGGCAGACACATACGAGGCCATCTCTTCCCGGCTGCACAGCCCGACGTCTTCAGCCTTGATCCATCCCTCGCACAAGGGGGCGACCACATAGATCCAGCTTCCGTCCCTGGTCGCATGGAGGATGGCTACCGGAGTGCCGATGTCCAGCGCGCTGTTCTGCAGCCTGTCGATGTCGATCCTCTTCATGTCCGAGTAGAGCGCGGCGTTCGTGGGAAGCAGGCGCTGGGAGGTAAAGCTGGTCACCAGCCCGAATTTCACGCCCACCTTGGAAGGTACGGCCCCGATGTTCATCTGCCCCTGCATGTCCCGGAAAAACGAGGAATCCGTCTTTCTCCCGTCCTGCTGAACGTACTTCTGTGATGAGACATACTGCAGGGTGTTCTTCAGGGCGGTTGAGATTCTGTTTCCCATGACGGTGTCCGGATACGAGGCGATGTCATAGACCGTTTTCGTCGACTCGCGGATGTATCTGTTGAACTCGGCGATCTTCTCTTTGGGAATGACGACCCTGTCCGGGTCGGGATGGATCCCTATCCAGAACCCCGCCGTGTTCATCTCCGACACGGTACCCGGAAGCAGCACCGGGGCGGCATAGCTGTTGATCACGATCTCATTGTGCGACGTACAGGCACATACGAACGATGCGAGAAAGAAGATAAGGCCGGTGTAACGGATCATGGAGCTGTTCATGGATGATACCCTCTTCTGATGCTTAACCAGAGATTGCCGATGATACTCACTTCGGCAATCGCACATGCAAACATTAGCCCGATCGTACACCTTTAAGCAAGCTGATAGATGAGCCCGGAGCACGGAATCCGGGTGATGCGCCTGCCCTTGAGAAATCACGCCCTGAGGAGAAAGCGATGCCCATAAAACAACCATGGGAAAACCCCCTGATATCCATGACCTTGTGTTTCGAGTCGGACGGAAGGATCGGTGGGAGGTTCAATCCTTCACGGGGTCTGACTGATATCGGTACGCCCTGATTCGAATATCCGCCGCTGCAGATTCCGATGGCCTCACGCCGCTGACATACACGCCGGTTGTAACGAGGCCTCAGTATACGCATGTGATCGTGATGGCATCGTTCGGGCATTTCTCTGCAGCCTCGGCGCATCGCTGCCGGAGCTCGGGCGGGATTTCGCTCATCCGGGCATAGGCCTTTTTGTTGCCCGGATGGAACCTGAAGACCTCGGGGCATATCTGTACGCAGACCCCTATGGTACCGCACTTCACCTGATCGACCTCGGCCTTCATGGAGATCATCATCCGGCCTCCCTGTACACACCCTTTTACAAGACCATATCAGCCTAAAATATTATATGGCCGGGTCTCCCAAGGATTCAAAGGGGGCGTATCGTATTGCGGCACTTGCGTCAGGGTTTCCATGTGGGGTCAGCACATTTGCCCGCCATGCCGGAGCCTTCATTCATCGAAGCCGGGAGGCAGCTTCCCGAAGCCGTTCTCACCGTTTCCCTCTTCTCCGTACGCGGACGGCTGCTTCACCTCGAAGGCATATCCGGCATCCCTTCCCGCCTTGATGTACGAGCCCTTTCCCATCCTAAAGGCGCCTTTCGAGTCGATGACAATGGCCGACTCCGTCGGTACGGGGCAGGCGTGCTCGCAGAATCCGCACCCGTTGCACCTCTTCTCGTTCACAAAGGGCACCGGAGCCTTCGATTCCGGGGTGCGCTTCAGGTCTATGGCCCCGAACGGGCATACCTCGTCGCAGACGAGGCATTCCCTGCCGAGGTCCCAGGCGATGCACTTTTTCCTGATCACCGAGGCCGTTCCCACCTTGGCCCAGATCTTCTCCTCCGGGTCCAGATCCCTGAGAGCGCCTGTCGGGCACACCGAGCCGCATTTCGTACACGAAGGCTCGCACGGACCTCTCCTGGGGGTAATGACAGGGCTCATGAACCCTGCCACGCCCGAAGAGAGGCCGATGTGCTGCAGGGTGTTCGTAGGGCAGGCCTTCATGCACTCGCCGCACCGGATGCACCGGGCGAGGAAATCATGCTCCGGCAGGGCGCCGGGAGGGCGGATGGGCGATGAACCCGCATTCCTGCCCGTGCCGCTGTAGAGGGTTCCCGGCAGGTTGAGGGAAACGAGAGCTGCTCCCAGTCCGCCCACCCCCGAGAGGATGAGGCTCCTGCGGTGCTTCGAGAAGAGGCTGTCTTCCCCGACGGGCCGGGATCTCATGAAAGCGAACCCGACGGCACCGGCAGGGCATTCCCTCGCACACTTCCCGCAGGCGGTGCAATCGGGGAACCGGGTGTGCATGGGATTCCCGCCGATGGCGTCCATGGGGCATTTCCTCCTGCACACCCCGCACCCGGTGCAGGAATCCGAAACCCGCCTCCCCCAAAAAGGCCTCAGGGAGAGTATGGAGAGGACCGCTCCTGCCGGGCAGAGGTACCGACACCAGAACCTCTTCGTCATGAGGCCCGAGCCGAGGATCAAAACCCCCATGGTCAGGGTGAACCACTGGAGGGAAAAGGTCTGCACCGGCACCGAGGTGTATTCGAGTATCGGGACACCTGCCGCCCGGCCTGCCTCACGGATGCCGACGATCCCGATGCCCAGCAGTTCCGAGACGGCGGGAAAGAAGGCAAGGCCGTAGAGCCTCGTTGCCAGGCTCAGGGGCGAGGCGAGAAAAACGAAGGATACCCCGGCCAGGGAGGCCCCCAGGATGAACGAGAGGAGGAGATACTTCGCGATCCTGAGCGATCGGAAGTCAGGCCTCGCTCCCTTTGGGCCGTATCTCCTCCTCGGCCTCTGCAGAATCCAATCGAAGATATCGATCGTGGTGCCCAGCGGGCACAGGGTCGAGCAGAAGAACCTGCCCAGGACAAGGGTGAATACGGCGATGACGAGCGCCGGAACGAGCAGAACAACAAAGGTGCGGGCGCTCAAGAGCACGGAGAAAAGCACGAGCGGGTCCATGCGGAGGAACAGATCGACCCTCATCCATTCCATGGCATGGTTCGAGGCAAGGGAGAGGAGGACGAGAAATGTAAGGAAGCTCGTCCCCTGGATGATGCGCCGGAACCTCATCAAACGGATTTCTTGCCGACATTGAGCCTCGAGAGATCCATGCGGCCGAGGCCTCTCTCGCTTGCGATCCTGATGTGCTTGACCTGCCTCGGCTCCATATGGCGGCCGTACCACTCGAACATGGAGACTGCCTGCGCGTCTGCAGCGACCATGTCCCTCGATGCAATGACGGTGTCCATCCTGAGCACCTTGCCGGGCCCGCCCGGTCCGTTCGTGCTGAGCACCCTGCTCCCATCGATCACCACGAGCCTGGGCCTGAGGAAGGAGCACAAATCGACGATCGCGGTGTTCAAATCATGCAGGTAGTGCATGACATCCCGGCTGTAGATGAGGCCCATCATTCCCTTCATGGAAAGGGACACCCCGGTGCTCGAATGCGATTTCGCCACCGGCGCTGCGATGAGGACATCCGCTTCGAGCACGTCCCTCATCACGTCCGTCTTTTTGAACGTCCGGGCGCCGGGTATGGCGACCTCGCGGTAGAACTCCTTGTCTTCGAGGGCATGGACCATCCGGTCGTCTCCGAAGACCCGGCAGGCGTCCTTGACCTCCTGGATGCAGAGCTCATTGGGCCGAAGCGGATGGTCGAGCACACGTATTCTCGATGCGCCCGCCTGCCTGCACATGGCCACGAGCTCGCGGACCACCTCGGGATGCGTGTTGGTGCCGCTCTCGAGGCCCCTGGCAAAGCTCATGTTCGGCTTTATCACGACCTTGCTGCCCTTCTTCACGAAGGCCCCCATGCCGCCGAGCATTTCGACCGCCGCTCTCGTGGCGGCCCCGGGGCTGCCGGTGACCACCGCGATGTTCGGGGCTGCCGCTGCAGAGGCATCACGTGGGCTCATGGCGGGAAAGCCTCCTGCGGCAGCCGCCAGTGCAGCCCCTGCATTGAGCTTGAAAAACTCTCTGCGCGAGAGCGACTTCTTCAGGATCTTTTCGAACAAGGCATCGATCATCGTACTGCTCACAGGGTCTCTCCTTTCCGCCGGGGCAACCTGCCCCCTCCACTTCATTATAATCGATACAGATGGGTTTTTGAAGGTCTCCTACCCTTTTCCTCTCCCTGTCATTCCATTAGAAGGCACATAGGTGTTAACTCAAGAGTTCAGCGCTAAATTGAACAGCTTGAGGTAAGATGCGAAAGCTTTATCGTCATTCCCTTAGAAGGCAGGAATCCAGGAAGCGTGAAGAAAAGCCCTGGATCTCCGGTTTCACGTGGATGACAGGGGAAACGACGGGAATGACAGGGGAGATAGGGAATGACGAGAGTAGGCGAATGGTGAGATAGCTGACAGAGTGCTACAGCCCTATCGCCGTCCTGAAGTCCCTGATCTCCCGGTCGGTGAGACGGGCCTCCTCGATGCCGAGGCTCTTTCTCAGGAGCTCGAGGTCTTCTTCGGGCGGGATGGGCTCCTCTGCGGGGTTTGAGACGCTCTCGATGCTGATGTCCGGGTCATCTCCGGCGCCGAAGAGGCGGTACCGGTAGAGCGAGACGGGAACGGTGCATGCCTGCTCGCACATGCTGCAGGAGCCGGAGGGAAAATCCTGGGAGAGGATGATCAGGCTTACGGGCTTCGTGATATCGATCTCCTCGGGACTGTAGATCCTCTTGAGGAACTCCCGGTTCTCGCTGAACCACGAGTATCCCATGAGAGAACGGAACAGAGCGTGGGGAAAATCCGAAGTGCCTATGGTTACGAGGTAGACCCGGGAGCCGTCTGTTGCCAGGAGATCGATCCTGCCGGTGAAATTGTTGCCCAGGCTGTGCTCGACGATGCGGTATCCTTTGATCTCCCTGAAGTATTGAGCGCATATCTGGCTCAAGTATTCGACTGCCTTGCCCGGAACGGGCTTGAGAATCCGGGTCATATCGCACTCCCTGTGGGCGCATGCCCTTGTCCGGACTCGATGAAGGAGGCGCTCATGGCGAGCAGGCTGTCTTTTGCAGCCGAGGCCTCGTAGCTGAGGACGATCGGCTTATGCTCTGCAATGGAGCCTTCGAGAAGATCGTCATGAACGAGGCATCCCAGAAAATGGGGATCTCTCGAGAGCCGCTCTTTTACGAAGCCCGAGAAACGGGAGAATATCTCGTGCGCCCGTGTTTCCGAGCCCGGGTTGTCGAAAGCGATGTGGACCCTGCTCGAAGGATCGCGCTCCCAGATCACCTTGCAGTAAGCATAGCACCGAAGGAGCGATGCGCCGTCGATGGGAGCAAGCAGGATCGCATCGAAGGCAGTGTCCCACTCGAGCACGGACTCGAGCGAATCGGGGGTGCTCACGAGGAAGAACCGGTCTCTCTCCAGGCAGGAGCTCTCCTTGAGGTCATGGAGCTTTCCTTCCGGCTGCACGTCGGCATCGTAGACGAGGATATCGGGAAGGCCGTAGAGCTTCACTGTCCCTGCGCCGGGATACAGCCCCTGACGAACGACCTGCTGCAGCATGGTCCCCACGCGTATCCCCTCGCTCCTGTCACCGTCCCAGATGTCGACATGGAACCGGTTGCGTGCCAGCTCAAGGGCAAAATTCGCGAGGAAGCACGATTTGATCAGGCTCGATCCGGGATAGAATATCCTGATGACGTGCCTTGTGACGGGCTGTGAATCCGACTTCCGGGTCCTCTCCGATGCGCCCCTGGGACGGCTCGAGAGGTAGAACCTGGATACATCCTCGAGGCCTCTGCCTAACCTTTTTCTCTCTTCCATGATCACTCGACTTCTATGAGGGAATTCTCCCCGAACTCATTCCTTGAGGTTTTAGGGTTGGCAGGATCTGTCATCCATTTTCCGTCAACGAAGAATTTTTACTCGTACCTGCCCTTTTTCAGAGACACGAGCTTCTGCCAGACACTGCTTCCCTCGACATGCTGCAGGGGCGTCCGGCCGATTTTCCATTCATTGAAGTCCGCCACGACAGAAACCTTCTTCGCACCCGGGGCGTCGAAGGAGAACAGGACTTCGCGCTCGGCAGCAGGACCCCGAAACCACAGCTTCAAGCATCAAACATCACAGTAATCGGTTTGGATGTGGATAGCATGGGGTAGGTGCCATGTCAACAGATTTATTGGCCTTTTTGTGTCGTGGGGTCAAGGCTTGGGGGTCTTGCCACGCCTGACCCCGAACCTCACAAGCCTCATGCGCCGTCGAGGGTGTGGCGTTCGGTTCTCCTGAGCCAGCCTTCGGGGTCCTTGAGGAACTCCTCGACATCCCTGAGGGAGAGGTAGTGCTCCCGCTCGATGCCGGCAAGCAGGGCAAAGAAGGCCTTTTCCCTGGGATCGGAAACCTCGTCTTTGAGCGTGGTATACAGATTCATGCCCCTGGCCTCGAACTCGACCGCAATCTCGACAGCCTTCAGATAGTCGGCATCGCTCTCTTCCTTCACGTCGAGCTTCTTGAGCATGCTTTTCGTCGTACTTCCGATGTCCGTCTGCTTCACGGCGAGGGGGACGCTCTCGGGCCACTTCTCGGCTTTCTCCCATTTCTCGTGCAGCTCTTTGAGACGCGTGTAATGTTCCAGCTCGTCATCCGCGATCTGCTGAAACATGACCCGGCCCAGGGGATTCTTTGTTCTGCCTGCGTGCTCGAGGTAGAACTCACGCTCGTTCTTCTCGTTGTTCAGGGCCAACTCCAGTGCATTGATCCTTTCCGACTGGTCCATGTATCCTCCTTGTCTCACATGATCCTTTCCAGCGAAGTCTCCCTTACCAAGGGAACCATGCTCTCTTAATAAGGGATATCCTCTCCGAGTCAATGGAACTCGGGAACTCTTCTCCAGCTATGCAGACGGCATCTCCAGGGTTGAAATGAGTTCGATATCCGCAATTGCCTTGGTAAGCTTTGCCAGATTCTCGATCATGATCCTGGCATCGGGAGACAGATCGTTTCTCTTTCTGGTGGTGCGCTGAACATACTCACAATACAAACGAATCTGCAGACAAACTTCGGAGATGTTGTCGTAGGTGATGCTGCTTACATACTGATCGATATCGGTATCTGTCATATTCGCGAGGATCGGAGTCTCCATGATACACCTCTTTTCTCTTGTCTCTTGCGCCCTTTTGAGGCCCTGGACCCGCTCAGAATCTCCAGACTGCAATCGTGGCCCACAATCGCCAAGCGGCATATGCCTTCAAATTCGCATTGAGCGGCTGGGAATGGGCTGAGTAGCATGAGTACCAGTCAACCCCTTCGACATGGGAGTTCTGCCACTGTATTGCCCAGTTCGCGTCCCGTACACCGTCTCTGCCGGAGTCGTAGTCGCAGTTGTCATTGGGAATCCTGTCACCGTAGTAGACGCCGTCAGGATCATAGGTTTCGATATCTGCAAAGTCATAGAGGATCTTCCCGTTCGCCCTGCAGTACTGGCGTATCTGATTGTTGCGCACATTGAGATTCCCGGTAAGCCCGGTACCGTCCAGATGCCCTGTCATATAGACGAAGCATACATCGGGGTAGTCCTTTTCGAGTTCGCTCATGAGGGAAAGGTAGAGATTGATCTCCTCTGCCGTTCCATCAGCCTGGCTGCACCATGCCCACATGACCACATTGATTTCAGGATGCTGGTTCAGGTAGCTCCTGGTCGATATTGCCCATGCAGTCCTGTCCGGATCGCCGAGGTCGCTTGCCCCGGAAAAAGGCTGGTCCCGAAGATCGAGCGCCCCACCGACACCTCCGCTGTTATAGGCATAGAGGCTGCCTTTGAAGCTTGCGAGGCCTTCCATGCCGCTCGTGATCTGGCTGCCGTGGGACGTATGGCCGTAGGCGATATGAAGTGTCTCCTTGGCTTTCTCGATCCACTCAGGTGGGATGGCGTCGAGATCGGTCGAGGTATGATCGATGATCAGGGCATTTCCGGACGCATTCTGGGAGGGAGAAGCCCCGCTCTGAGGAGCTCCGACCTGTGGTGTTCCACCTTGTGATGTTCCGCCCGGTGACGTTCCACCCTGTGGGTTGGCGGCATTCCCGCTTTGAATGCTGTTCACCGACGATTCATCATCGCTCGCGCTGCATGAAAACAGCGCGAAAAGGACTATGAGCAGGGCACCGGACAGATACAACCCCCACATGTGTGTGCCTTGAATCCCGTTCATCCCGGTCCTCCTGTATTAATAGTAAATAATACGTCACCGCAATTTTCAGGCAATTCCCGAGTATGCAGCGCTGGAGGTTTTGGGGCAATCCGTTGGTGAATCGGGTCCTATCCTGCCGCGGCGGGGGGAAGCCATTCCTTGAGCATCGGGGCAGGCCCGGGCATATCTTCAGCTTCGAGCCCATCCCCTGGAGGCGTAGTACCGTTCTTTGGCTGAATACATCATGGCATCCGCGCTCTTCATCACGTCGTCAGGGGACGTACAGTCGGAGCTGGCAAGGCCGACGCTGATGCTTAAAGGGATGGATACGGGCTGATCGCCGTTATTGGTAACCACGACGTGCAGTTTTTCAGACGCCTCGACGATGCGCCGGCAGAGGATCTCTGCCTGGCTCAAGCTTGTCGAAGGCATGAGGACGGCAAACTCGTCTCCGCCGAGTCTCGAGGCGATGTCGGTGTTCCGGCATTCGGCCTTCAGGAGCTGTGCAACCTGGATGATCGCCTCGTCTCCCTTCTCGTGTCCGTACGTGTCGTTGAGCTTCTTGAGCCCGTTGACGTCGATCATCATGATCGAGAAGAAGATATTCCGGAACTTCTTTGCATAGAGGATCGATTTGGCAAGCTCCTGATTGAGGAATGCCCGGTTGTAGAGGCCTGTAAGACCGTCGGTGCTCGCCATCCTCTCCAGCTGGATCATGAGGAGCTTGTTCTGGGTGACAGCGGAGAGCTGCCCCAGGAATACCGTGAAGATCTCCTGGGTGAGGCGATCGATGGCCTGCCCCTTGAAGATCATGCCCCCCATGATCTTGCTTTCACGGCTTTCCATGGGGAAAATGGTCCAGACGTCGCCCTCGGACACAGGGACCCCTTCCCTCACCAGGGCATCGTTCAGCGCCCTGCCGAAGTCCGGATCGAAGATCCTTTCCCTCATCCCAAGGATCACCCTCTGCTCCTCTTCGCTGATCCCGATGAACGAGGTCGCCTCGAGGATGTTGCGCCGCATGTTTTCAAGGATGATTCCTCCCCTGAACCCTGCGAACAATGTGTGGAGCTGGCTCAGGATGAATGCGAAGAGATCGTCCAGATTCTCGATATGGTGGATCCGTGTGCTCGTCTCAAGGAGTGTCCTGAAGATCTGGTTCTGCCTCGTGATGATCTCGTTGTTTCCCCTGATCTCCCTCTCCTTCTGCATGGATTCGGCCAGGGCACGGTTCAGCTCTTTCGTCCTCACCTCCACCTTCTCTTCCAGCTCTTCGAGGAGAACGGCGTTCTCGATCTGGGGGCCGAGGACGAGTGAGATGTTATGCAGAACATCCAGCTCCGAGCTAGTGTATGGCGATCCGTCCGCCTTTCTCCCCAGGAGTATGATCGCGAGAAGCACTCCCTTGGAGAGGATCGGGATGACGATCTCGGTGTCCCTCAGGGGACCCTCGCTCCCGTCGAAGGCCTCGATGCTCGGATTCATTCTCAGAATGCTTTCCTTTGTATGGATGGTCTGCTCGTACCTGCATATCTGGATGAGCGGATGGTCCTTCCCGATATGCAGAGACGAGCTCTCCCTTCCGGATGACTTCATATCCCCGAAAAGGCCTGCCTCCTGCTGAGAGTTCCATGCCTTCCAGCCGTAGTAGACCCTCTGGCCCGAGAGGTCCGGCAGAGAGAAGAGCGATATCAGGCACGAGCCTTCGAGCACCTCAAAAAACCAGGAGCACAGGACCTGGTGAATCTTCTCGCGATGGTGGGCCCTGGAGAGATCGTCCGTCAGTCTGTAGAAACCCTCGCTCAAGGCATCGGCAGACTTCCTGATGAAGAGGTCCAGCACCGCATCCCAGCCCTTTTTGATATACTGATACAGAACCGCCACCATCAGAATGCCCGTGAACACGGAGAGAAACGAATCCCCGCCTCCCAGGAAAAATCCGGGGGCGAGACCTGCCATGAGGCTGATCGCGATCAGGCCTGCCCAGAAGAGAATGATACGGACATACTGGAGGGCCATCTTGAGATTGAACTTGAAAAGCCCGTAGGCAAAGAAAAAGAGGGCGACAAAAACGAAGGTGCCCAGAGGGTAGATCTCGTATCCGTAAATGGCGGGGTTGTTGCTCATGCTCAGGACCGCGAGGATCATGAATGCGGTGAGCACGTATTTGACCATGTTCCTGTTCAGGATGTCATCCCTCCTGAGGGTCTGAATGAGCAGGTAGATGCTGTAGGCGATACCCAAGCCCCACAGGGAGCTCATCACATCATAGAGGACCGCCTTACGGGCAAAGTACCCCCAGTAGTACGTGTACATCCCCTGAAAGTAGTAGTCTGTCTGGCTCAACGGCGCCATGACGGGCCCCACGAGATATGCGGCGTAGACAAGCCACCGGTGGTCCTTTTTCCCGATCACCAGGTAGACGAGATGAAGGCTTACCCCCATGAGGAGGAGCGACAGGAAGAAGTGGTCCGCCCGGGAGATGAACAGCGCGAGCTTGATATCCGGAACGATCCCCACGAGGAAAATGTCCAGGTTCAGAAGCGAATAGCAGAAGCAGACGATGCTGAAAAGCTGGCTCTCGAGTCTGTTCTTCTCCAGTCCCAGCACGAAGAGGGAGAGAAATGCAGCGCTCAAGAATGAGAGGAGCGGGGGAATTCCATAAGGTATGACTCTTGCCGCGATGAAATCGGGGGTGTACTGTATGAAGATTCTGACGACGCAGAGCATGAGCAGGCAATAGATAAATATGAGGATGAGCCTCAGTCCGCTGGAGAGGATCTGTCTCCTCGTGTAAATGTTTATGCGCTGAATGTCCCGGTAGAAGATGCCGTATCCCATGAGAATGAGCGGTATGAAGCTCAGATTGTAGAGAGGGTATGAATCGAAGCCGATGCTCGTGATCAGGCTTCCCGACAGGAGAACCATGGCGGAGACGATCCCGGCAAGGGTAAAGATGATCCCGTTTCTCCGGTAGACGTTCCGCTCGGATTTCATCTCCCTTTTCAGCACGACACCGGTGTAGGAAAGCATGGCAAGGAAAAGGGCAATGACGAATACAGGCCCCATTCCCTTGAACGCTATGGGGTCGCCGGCAAGAATGCCCTTCTCCGGGAACCACTCGGAAAACAGCACCGGCATGAGCAGAATGCCGGGAAGATAGCATGCCGCAATTTTGCTTACGTCCGTTCTGCGGGCGACGATCAGCACCAGGTGCGAGCAGATACCGACAATGTTCACCAGGAATATGTTGTTGATCGGGACGATCTGTCGGGAGAGGCCGTCCGGCAGGAACGAAATGATAAAATCCCTGAGGCTCAGGATGCAGACCAGCAGGCAGACCACCGTATAGAGGAGCGCTTCGATCCTGCTCTCCGCCTTCCTGAAAGCCAGAGAAGCGCACGTGACGGCAACCGAGAAGGAAACGATCGTTACAATCGTACGGTGGAACAGCCAGGATGCCGTCTCGTCAATATACAGGTCCCTGATATGGAACGAGATAAACAGCAGATCGCAGAACATGGGGAACATTATGAAGATGATGATGAATGCATTGAACAGATCCAGCCTCACGGAAGGCTCCTCGGCGTCTCCCTTCGAGAGTGATGCCAGGCCGGATGAAATCAGGATGAGGGGAATGAATGAAAAGCTCAAAGGGGCAGGAAAATCCTTCACGAACGGATTGACTGCAAAAAGCAGAAGAAAGAGCGATGTGCCCGATGCGAGGAGATAGCCCGGCACGAGGGAACCTCCTCCGGATGGAAGCTTTTTCATGTCCGTGAAGCACGAGAGGTTATAAGCCAGGGCCGAGAAAGCGAGCACTGCACCGAATACCTTTACCTGAGAATCGTCCGCAATTCCGAACCAGGACGCCCCCATCATCGATACGGCAAGGGCATATGCAGCCCAGACAAAGACAGTCCGTCGGCGGTTCGCCAAAACGGTATGGGTGAGGTGTAACGTAAAGGGCAGGATGAGGAGAGAGAACGGCTCCAGGAGAGAGATGCCCGATACAGGACCGGAAGAGGCCATGAAGTGCGGGCTTATGTATGCCAGGCTCCATAAGGAGACCGAAATGCAGGTAAATGCCAGGATCCTGAACTCTTTGCTTACCTCAGGAGACTTGGTGATGATGAAGATGAGAGAGAAGCACGTCAGCATAGTCGCCAGCGGGGAGAGGACATAGGGGAAGATATGGCCGGAAATCATTTCCAATGCCGCGCTTCCTTTCTACCGCATGCTGCACGCTCTTTGTGCACGTATCCCCCCTCCAGGCTTTGTATCGGAAAATCGCTCTACGGAAATTAGTCTTTCAGCGATTAATTTCTGTTAGTTTCATACCTTATCGAGCATCGAACCCTTTTTCAGGTTGAGGTCGACCGGCATATCTGGCTAGATAGTGACCATGCGCAGCAGAGAGTATCGAATCAGGGCCCTTTTCGTCCGTCTGCAGGAAAAGAATGCGGCAGTCTCGGAGGTGCCTTCGGATATCTCCCGCGCCTTCCTCGGCGGCAGGGGAATCGGCTCCTGGCTCATGAGCGCCTGTCCGGGCCTTAATCCGCTCGACGAGCAGGCGCCGCTCATCTTCTCTACCGGGCCTCTGACAGGATCGCGTATCCCGTCTTCCGACCGCATGGTGATTTCGGCCTTCTCGCCGCTGACGAATACCGTCTGCAGCGCTTCCGTGGGAGGGGGGCTCGGCCTCGCCCTGAAGCGCGCCGGCATCGACCTCGTTCACATAAGCGGCAGATCGGAAGAGCCCGTCCTCCTCGTGATCGATGGCGGGCAGGTGAGCTTCGAGAGGTACGATCTTCCTCCGGACACACCCGTAAGCGGGATTTTCGACCGGCTTAGGCGCATGAAGGGATCGGCCGCCGTCGCGGGGAGGGCAGCCTTCGAAGGCTGCCGGTATGCCTCCGTCATGGTCGACGGGACCTTCGCCTCGGGCAGGGGCGGCCTCGGCCTGGTAATGGCATCCAAGAACCTCCGTGCAGTGGTGGTCCGCGGGAAGGGAGGGTTTGAAAGCTGCGACCCCGCAGGAGAGGAAAACGCCCGCAGGGACATCATCCGGCTCTTCGACGCATCACCCGCGATCACCGGCAGGTCGGGGATCAAGCACTACGGGACCTCGACCCTGGTGGACCTCATGGCCTCCCGCCGCATGATGCCGACGGCAAACTTCCGGAGGACGTACTTCGAGGATTACCGGTCATTCTGCGCCGCCAGGATCCGGGAGCGGACGCATCCGAAGCACTACGCCTGTCCCGGATGCCCGATCGCCTGCAAACAGAAGGGGCTCTCCGAGATCCCGGAATTCGAGACCCTCTCCCACTTCGGTGCCCTGAACGAAAACGCCGACTTGGGCGCCATCATCGAGGCCAACCGCCTGTGCAACGAAGCGGGCATGGACACCATCACCGCGGCCTCCACCATCGCATGCCTCGCCGAGATCAGAAATGAGAGGTATGCAGGAGAAGCGCTCGTGGAGAAGGTCAGGGAGATCGCATACGGCCATGGAGACGGCCCCCTGCTCAGGCTGGGATCGGCCGGGCTCGCGAATAAGCTCGGAGAGCCGGACAGGTCCATGAGCGTGAAGTCTCTCGAAATCCCGGCCTATGACCCGCGAGGGGCCTACGGCATGGCGCTCGCCTACTGCACGTCGACGAGGGGCGCATGCCATCTGCGTGCATATCCGATCTCCCACGAGATCCTCCGGAAGCCCGTGGCAACGGACCGGTTCTCCTTTTCCGGAAAGGCGAGGATCATCAAGATATCCGAAGATCTGAATGCCGTCATCGATTCCATCGGCGCATGCAAGTTCGCGTTCTTCGGCGCCTCGCTCGAGGAATACGCCAAGGGGCTCTCTGCCGTCACCGGCCTCGACTGCGACACCCAGGACCTGCTCGCCGCCGGGGACGCCATCTATACCCTCGAGCGCCACATCAACAATCTCCGCGGCTTCGACCGGAAGGACGACATGCTGCCCTCACGGTTCTTCACCGAGCCGGGCACGCACGGGCCCGGCATCGAAATCCCGCCCATCGACAGGGGCGCCTTCGAAGAGACCCTCGACAGATACTACCGGATCAGGGGATGCAAACCCGACGGAACGCTCACGGGCGAGCGGATCGGAGAGCTGAACATATGCAGAAGCAGATAGACAAATACCTTGCAAAGCTCGAAAAGCAGGGCCTCATCGAAGGGGAGCACGGCGCCTCGCTCTTCGGGCTCGACGACGAGATCTACACAAATGCCGGGACCGTGCCGGATGAGATACGCACGCTCTTTTCTCTCCTCAATATCAACAGTCTCATCGTCGCCAGGCCCGAGCCTCTTCTCTGGTCCATCATCACCCGTCTCGCTTCCGAAGATGAGATCATCCGACCGTGCGACTGCGAGAGCCTCACCTTCTTCCACGACGTCCCGGTCGTGCAGTCCCTGCAGGCCGGCCCGGTGGCCCGGGCCCTGAACCGCCGCAAGGGCTGCATCGTAAAGGACACGGGCATCGTCACGTTCGGCACGGTGAACCTGGAGCAGGCGTTCATCACCATGAGCTCCATCTGCTTTGCGAGCTTCGTGAAATTCTTCAGCGACGCATTGAACGGCCTGCACGGCTGCGGCTGTACCCCGAAGCCCGATCCCTTGAGGATCGACGCCGTGCTCGAGCTGATCGGGCAGGCGGCGCCCATGCCCTCGCGGAGCATCCCTGCCGTTCATGAGCTCAAGGACGAGGCTCAGATAATCCGCGCCATGGACGAGGCCGGAAAGGCCCTCGTGGGCTCGAGGCTCGTGGATTCCTTCTTCGGAAACATCTCGTACCGGCAGGGAGACATCATCTACATCTCCCAGACCGGCTCGTCCTTGGACGAGCTTCCGGGCTGCATCGACCGCGTCCCCCTCGACGGCTCGTCCACATGCGAGATCACCTCGTCGTCAGAGCTTCTCGCTCATGTGAAGACCTATGAGCTCACCGCGGACAATGCCATTCTCCACGGTCATCCGCGATTCTCCGTGATCATGTCCATGTTCGGAGGAGAACTCCCGTTCGGAGAGAAGCGCTTCGTCGAAGACATCCCCGTCGTATCCGGCGAGGTGGGCGCAGGCAGGCACGGCCTCTCGCACACCCTGCCGCCTGCCGTGAAGGAGCACGGCGGTGCGATCGTCTCCGGGCACGGCACCTTCACGAGCGGGGCTGTCTCCTTTTCAGATGCCTTCGATCGGCTCTCGGAGATAGAGCACAGATGCTACCTCGCCTACCGGGAGCTGCTCAGGAAAGGGGGCGCCGGGTGAGAGCGCCGCATATATTCAAGATAAGGATGAAAAACATATCACATTGAGAGGAGGTTGTCCCATGAAGGTTCTCGCAGTCAATTCAAGCCCGAGAAAGGACGAGCACAGCAAGACGAAGCAGATGCTCACGGCCCTCGTCGAGGGGATGAGAGAGGCCGGCGCGCACGTGGACGTCGTGGACCTCAAAAGCAAAAAGGTGAGGAACTGCATCGGGTGCCTGAGCTGCTGGACCAAGACACCGGGGATCTGCTCCATCAAGGACGACATGACCAGCGAGCTCTTCCCCCTGTGGATCGAGTCCGACCTGGCAGTGTATGCCTCGCCGCTCTACCACTTCACGGTGAATGCCTCGATGAAGGCCTTCATCGAGAGGACCCTGCCCGTGCTGCAGCCGTTTTTAATAACGTTCGGAACGGAAACCGTCCACCCGCTGCGCCATAAGCATCCCAAGATCGCGCTTCTCTCCGTGGCCGGGTTCCCTGAGCATTCCGTCTTCAGCCAGCTCTCGTCGTGGGCAAATTTCATCTACGGCCGCTTCGGCATGCTTTCCGCCGAGATCTACCGCCCCCTCGCAGAGGCGCTCTCCCTGCCTTCGCTTGAAAGTAAAGCCCGGGAGATCTTCGACGCCACCCGCCAGGCAGGAAGGGAGATCGTGGAGAACGGGAAGATCTCCGACGAGACGATGTCGGGAATTACCCGGGATCTTGTCGGCGACGTGAAGCTCTTCCACGATGTGGGGAACATCATGTGGAAAACCTGCATCAACGAGTGCATGAGCCCGGCTGAAATGTGGGAGAAAGGCCTCGTCCCCGTCCCCGGATCGATTGCCGACTTCAGGAAGCTCATGCTGTTCGGATTCATGCCCCAGGCTGCCGGAGACATGAAGGCAGTCATCAGGTTCGATTTCACCGGGAGCCGGGAGGGATCGTGCTCTTTCACCATAGAGAATGGCGGGATCAGGGCAAGCGACGAGACTGCGGATTCTCCTGACCTCACGATCGAGACCGATTTCGATTTGTGGGCGGACATCATGAGCGGGAAGCTGGACGGGAGGCAGATGTTCACCGAGCAGAGGTATAAGGCGCAAGGAGATCTCGGCATTCTCATGCGGATGCACGAACTCTTCGGGGTTTGAGAGGAATGAATCTCCCTGCCCTCTGAAGAATTTTTCATCTTTTGAGAAATATTTCGTCAGGAGGAAGGGGAGCCGGGGAGGACCCTTCCTTCACCGAAATCGCCTTTTGAGGCATCCACAGACGGCGTCTTAAGGCCGATCCCGTAAACTCGCCTCCCTTAAGGGAGGCTCAAACAGTACAGGATCAAGAGGCCTTAAGTCTCCGTCTGGTCTGCCTTAGCAAAAGGCGATTAACGGTTCATCCAGGATTACCCCTGACTCCCTAGGCACGCTTGGTTTTTTTAAGTTCACAATTTATTTTGAACGGAAGACCAGATTGTTCAGACTCATTGTATAAAATAGTGACGGGGGTGCAAAAATAATTGACAGGGCGGATTCTGCCACCAATTTTATAACATATTGATTATATACTTTCTTTTTGGAAGGGGCCTCTGGCATGGTATTTGTATCCTTCAGGGAAAACCCTTGTGAGGGGGCGGAATGAAGGTAAATACGGACTATTACCTCGAGCAGGTGAGGCAGATACTCCCTGCCGTCAGCAGGGATACGGCCGATAACGGCGTAGCGTCTTCCTTTGCCGACATGCTCGAAGATGTCGTGAACCGGCAGGCATCGGGAAAGCCCGGGATCGATTCGCTGAGCAAGGACCGGCTCAGGATGCTGGCGGAGATGGTGAGCATCCGGATGGGCTACTCGGTGCTCAACTCGCTCGGCAGCGGCGACCGTGAATCGGAAGATGCATCCCCTGTCCCGGTCTCCCTGTTTTCCGGGCTGTCTCCCTGCTCTTCTGCCCGGGGGATAGAGCAGGCAGATCCGGAGCTCGGAGGCTTCACGACGGAACCTTCATCCTCAGGACATGGGGAAAATGAGTTCGCCTCCATCATCGACCGCGCCTCCCGGAGGTACGGGGTCGACAGCAGCCTGATCAGATCGGTCATCAGCGCCGAGAGCGGCTTCGACCCGCGGGCCACCTCACCGAAAGGCGCGATGGGGCTCATGCAGCTCATGCCCGACACTGCACGGGGGCTGGGCGTGAGGGACGCCTACGATCCTGAGGAGAACATCATGGCGGGGACGCGCTATTTGAAATATCTCCTCGACAGGTACGACGGGAACGTTCCCCTGGCCCTGGCGGCATACAACTGGGGCATGGGCAACGTGGAGCGCGGGACCGGGAGGTTCCCCGAAGAGACCCGCGGATATGTTGCAAGGATCATGAGGAGCTACAGGGAGGACGGCGTCTAGGGGCTCACCCGGGGCCTTTCCTGCCGGCAGCCGAGGAATCCAGTATCACGGATCTTCGTACCCTTGCCTGATTTATCCCTGATTCCTAATATAGTTCTAGCATTGTTCATGAACACGCAAAAGGGGGCAGTGGTGAAGAGATACTCTTATTACCTTCTTGCAGTAATGTTCGCTCTTGCCGTGTCTGTCAGCGCCTGCACGGGCCAGAAGACCGAGCCCAAGGGGCAGGATATCGCCCATGAAAAGGCCGAGCCTTCCCGGAAGCCCGCCGCGGGCGACGGGAGCTTCCGTAATGCCGTCATCAATGTTGCAAAGGCCAATATCCCGGCCGTGGTGCACATCGAGGTGACGCAGCGCCAGGAGATCCAGAATCCGATAGCACCGTTCTCTCCGTTCGAGAACGATCCGTTTTTCCGGCATTTCTTCAACATCCCCCAGGTGCCCAAGAAGTTCAAGCGTGAGCTCAAGGGCATAGGCACCGGCATGATCATAAACGAGGATGGATACATCCTCACGAACTACCACGTCGTGAACGGTGCGACCGAGATCCAGGTCATCCTCTCGAATGAAAGCCAGTACAAGGCCAAGGTGGTCGGGACCGATCCCAAGACCGACCTGGCCGTCATCAAGGTTGCCGCGAACGAGAAGCTCCCCTACGTCACCTTCGGCGACTCGGACAAGGTCGAGGTCGGAGAGTGGGTGGTGGCCATAGGGCATCCGAGGGGCCTCGATCAGACCGTAACGCAGGGGATCATCAGCGCGAAGCACAGGCAGGGAATCATGGAGCCGAGCACCTACCAGGACTTTCTCCAGACCGATGCGGCGATCAATCCCGGCAACAGCGGAGGGCCGCTCCTCAATCTCGACGGCAGGGTCATCGGGGTGAATGCGGTCATTGCCTCCCAGTCAGGGGGCTTCGAGGGCATCGGGTTTGCGATACCGAGCAACATGGCCATACACATAGCCCAATCACTCATAGCGAGCGGCAAGGTCGAGCGGGGGTGGCTCGGCATCACCCTGCAGGACATCCCCTTCGAGAAGATGAAATCCCTGGGCCTCACGTCGCCCAAGGGGGCCTACGTGGTGGAGGTGATAAAGGAGAGCCCTGCGTACGCAGCCGGCCTCAAGCCCGGAGACGTGATCTTAAGCTATGACGGAAAGCAGCTCAACGATTCGGGCGAGCTGCGGAACCTGGTGGCAGGCACCCCCATCGGAAAAGATATCCGCCTCGGGATAATCCGGAATGGAAAGAAGCTTGACCTCACGGTAAAGATCGGGAATCCCCAGGAGGCAGCCAAGATCATGGCCTCGGTGCTCATGAACAAGCTCGGCGTGAGCGTGAGGCCGACCACGGAGAGCGAGGCGAGCAAATACGGGCTCGACCAGGGCATGGGCGTCGTGATTACGAAGCTCGATCCCAAAGGCCCCATGGCCTCGGCAGGATTCGAGATCGATGACCTAGTGATCCAGGCCAACGATCAGCCCGTGGGGAGCGCGGAGGAGCTCTCCTCCATCGCGGATTCCGTCCGGACCGGAAAGACGATGAACATCCTGGCCGTAGATCACAGAACAGGCCGCGCCGGATACATCAGGGTGAAGGTGCGGTAGCACGGGCATTGTAAGAGATTGCCGGGCGGATTTCCTGTATGGGCTAATCCATCGCAGGACGGTGCATCAATGCCCCCTGCTGAACTGCACACGGTTCAGCATCCGTGAGGGATTCCAGCTCAAGCGCCCTGGCATTTTTCTCATAAAATATAGGCGGCTCATAGGTCCATCCCCTGTCGAGCCTCTTCTGCTCTTTTCCTATGGCGAGATATGCAAAGATGCCCATGATCGGCGCCAATATTCTGGATTTCCATCCGAACTCCCTGTAGGCATCCCGGAGGATCGATCCGATCTTCCCGCGCATTTCTCTGTCGTTCTTATACCATCTCTTCATTGCCCAAGCTGCTGCGCAGTAGGTTGTTCCGAGATCTTTCATCTCCCGATGGAAACGCTTGCGGATACAGGGATCGGTATGGTTTTTATATCTCTTCCAGCCTACAAGCATGACACGGATCATCCTGGCAAGGCTCGGACCGTTCACCTCGAAGTCACGGCGGAAAGCTCTGCAGAGAAACTCTGTTTCACTGCCGTTTTTTATATGCTCGTGGCAATAATTAAACCGGTACTGACCGTGGTTGTCCGCCGCAGGCCGATCAACCTCGGGAAGGAGGGTGCCGTCATTGCGGAGCTTTTCATGCAAAGGAGTCCCGGGGATGGGGGTATAGAGCATGAACTGGTGGAAGACCGTGTTGTGGCTTGCTGCATATTCAATCACGTCATCCATCTTTTCGGGGGTATGGTTCTCCAGCCCGATGATGCTCGATCCAAGGACACGGATGCCGTGGGACTGGAGCTCCTGCACCAGCTCCTTCGTATCGATGCCGCCAAGCTTCGAATAATTGCTGTCTTCGCCTTCAATTCCCATCCACACCCAGGATATCCCCAGGCGCACGAGCTGCTCGATGGTATAGGACCTCAATACCCTGGCCGAGGAAAAAACGAACAGGGACCATGCCTTGTTATTTGCTTTCATGAGCTCGAGAAGCTTCAATGCCCTGGTGCGGTGGAGAAGGAAGTTTTCGTCCAGGATGAAAAAAGAGCTCACATTGAGCTTCTTCTCGATAGTGCACATGGCAGCATAGAGGTCATCCCCTGTTTCATAAAAATTGACGAATTTCCCCTTCCCGCCGAAGAGGGCCGATGTAGAACAGAAGTTGCAACCCACAGGGCATCCTGCCGAAGGTATCAGGATGGCAGCCGTCTCTTTGGGTTTGTCCTTTATACGTATACCGAGGATGCGCGTACCGAAGGCGGAGAGCTCACAGGGATGTTTTATCGGAGCGTTCTCATCGAGGCCCAGGAACTTTCTGAACCAGCGGACCCCGTCACCCCTGCAGATGTGGTCAGTATCCACCCTTTCTGCAAGATCGGGCACGCTTGCGATATGTCCGCCTATTACGATGGCTGCATGAGGCAGATAGGTGCGGATGAGCTCGCACATCTTCTTCACCTTGCCGATGTTCGGCATGATGGAGCTGATGCCTACGATATCGTAGGCATTGTGAGAGATTTCTTCGATAAAACGATCGAGATCCGGGAAATCGAGCAGTGTACACGGTGCATCGAGGTTCTCCTTGATCAGGATCAGCCCGAACGATCGGTGGAACATGCGCAGAGAAAACGGACCCTGCTCGCGTGTGACCTGGTTGTGGTAGAGCTCCATGGGATTGATCTTCCGGCTTCCGTATTCGTCGTCCCTTGCATAGGGTCCGAATACGCTCGTGAGCAATATCTTTGCCTTCGAGCCGAGCGGGTGCTTCAGAATACTACTGTTCATTGCTGCTACTCCTTGGTGATGATATGATTGAAATGCATAGGGCAGTTCCGTCCTTGCGAACAACGTAAATATTCGCCTTTAATTTAGAATTACACTTTCCTTGCAAAGGTTTTACATTGGCTTCCGATATTCACCGCGCATGCAGGGACTGGTCCGGGACCGGCTCACCGCACACCTTTGCCTTGGTACGATAACGATGTCCTTCTTTTATGGTTTTCTCAGGTAGAGCTTCCCGTATCATCCCTGCACAGAGAGCGCAAATCAATTATTTGGAGTTGAGTTAACATCTCTGCCAGGAGAGGTGCATGGTTCCGATAATACTCTCATATCCGGTTTTGCCCGCCGCCCCTACTGCCCGTTGATTTATTCCCGATTTACCGGTATGTGAATGCGATACGCATGAGCTGCCGTACAGGGCCGCGGGAACGCATTCATCCGCGGCCTGAAAAGTACAGCGGGAAAGGACGATCGATGGTAAGAGTAGGATTTATCGGCTGGCGGGGCATGGTCGGTTCGGTCCTCATGGACCGGATGATCGCGGAGAAGGACTTCAAAGGATTCGAGCCCGTATTCTTTACGACGTCGCAGCTCGGGCAGAAAGGGCCGAAGATCGGCCTCGACACCCCTCCTCTCAAGGATGCCTATGACATCAAGGAGCTGAAACCCATCGATATCATCGTCACGTGCCAGGGAAGCGACCATACGAAAAAGGTCTATCCCCTGCTCAGGAAGGCCGGCTGGAAAGGCTACTGGATCGACGCGTCCTCGGCAATGCGCATGCAGGACGACAGCATCATCGTGCTCGACCCGGTGAACCGTGCCGTGATCGACCGCGGCCTGAAAAAGGGCATAAAGAACTACATCGGCGGCAACTGCACGGTGAGCCTCATGCTCATGGCCCTGGGCGGACTCTTCAGCGAGGGCCTGGTCGAATGGATGACCTCGATGACTTATCAGGCAGCCTCGGGCGCCGGCGCAAAGAACATGAGGGAGCTCATCGAACAGATGGCATACATCGGCAAGGCGTCGAAGAGGCTGCTCGACAACCCTGCCTCCGCAGCGCTCGATCTCGACAAGAAGGTCATCGGAGCCATGCGGAACAGCTCGTTCCCGACCGATAATTTCGGGTTCCCCCTCGCCGGAAACGTGCTCCCCTGGATAGACTCTGCCATGGAAAACGGCCAGAGCAGGGAGGAATGGAAGGGCATCGCCGAGACCAACAAGATCCTCGGGACGAAGAAGCCCATCCCGGTGGACGGCATCTGCGTGCGGGTAGGAGCCATGCGCTGCCACTCGCAGGCGCTGACCATCAAGCTGAAGAAGGACCTGCCCGTGGATGACCTCACCTCCATCATTGCGTGTGCGAACGACTGGGTGAGGGTGGTCCCCAATACCAAGGAAGAGACCCTCAGGAACCTCACGCCGGCGGCAGTGACCGGAAGGCTCGAGGTCCCGGTGGGCAGGATCAGGAAGCTCAATATGGGTCCCAAATACCTCACGTGCTTCACCGTGGGAGACCAGCTCCTCTGGGGCGCTGCCGAACCGATCCGGAGGATCTTCAGGATCGTGCTCGATCACATATCCTAAAAAGTAATCAAAGAACAGCACATGGGGATAAGGCGGTGCCGCCTTTATCCCCGAATGGATTCTCCCGTAAATCCTCGTTGCAGATCTTCAGGCTGCCCTCTCCCCCCACACATCCTACTGCTGAACAGGGTTGTACCCCTTTTTCTGGAGAAGGCTCAGGATGCCCTCTTCTCCCACGAGATGGCCGGCGCCCACGATGACGAGGGTGTCCCCGTCCTTTTTCATCTGCTTTTCGATGGAGGAAACCCACGCTGCGTTCCGCTCGTCGAAGAGGGCACGCCTGATCTCCGGGTATTCATCGAGGCTGATGCTCGTTATGGCATCCATGGCTTTCGCATCCCCGCTCTTCCAGGCCTTCACGATATCCGCCGAGCGGCTTTTCACCACATCGAGCTCCTCCATGGCCTGCTTGAGGAGCTCTTCCTGCCTGTCCTTGAGCTTCCGGGAGAGAAGATTTATCTGAGACCGCGAGGTCTCGAGGAAGACCGTCTCTTTCCCGTCTTTTTTCGCCTCTGTATAGAAACGGGCCTCGATGCCCGACTTCGGATCGTAGCCCAGCCGCTTGAGCTCTACACCGCTCAGGCTGACAGCGCAAAGCCACGGTTTGTAGGTCTCGAACCGGGATGGGGGAATGCCCGCGCCTTTGAGCCTCTTCATGAGAAGCTCGTACGTCTCCTTCGAGATATTGCCTTTCAGGGTCTCCTTTCCCTGGTACGTGCCGTTTGCAAACAATGCCTTCTGGACGGACTTGTCCGCCATCTCCTGGAGGTCTGCCTCGAACACGACCCTTCTGCTCTTCTGGTATGCCCTGACGATGCGCTTGTCGAGCTTGTCTGCATCGATCCCCGGAACGTGGGCAGAGCCGAGCAGGTAGACGCTCCCCTTGGGCGTGGCCACCGACCAGAGAAATGCATGGCTGCCTTGCCCTGCAGATGCCGCAGAGCTCAGGATAAAAACCAGACTGCACGCTGTAAGCAGTATTTTTTTCATGGGAAATACGCCCCTGCCTCTTGCTTGGGTGTCATGAGCTCAGCGCGGCATCCGGTCAGGAACTATTATCACCGACTCGGAATGCCTTTCCTGGATGACCCGCGTCCCCGGGGGAACGTCATGGGTGAGCCAGACGTTTCCGCCGATGACAGCGCATTTTCCTATGCGCACCCTGCCGAGGACGGTCGTTCCGGAATAGATGATCACGTCATCCTCGACGATGGGGTGCCTGGGGATCCCCTTGACGAGCCTTCCCTCCTCGTCCTTGGGGAAGCTGATGGCGCCGAGCGTCACTCCCTGGTAAAGCCTGACGTTCCTCCCGATCTCGCAGGTTTCTCCGATGACCGTGCCTGTCCCGTGATCGATGAAGAATCTCTCGCCGATCGTGGCCCCCGGGTGGATGTCGATGCCTGTCTGCGAGTGGGCCATCTCGGTGATGATCCTGGGGATGAGATCGACGCCTAAGAGATGGAGCTCATGGGCGATGCGGTAGTTCGTCACGGCCTTTATGCTGGGATAGCAGAAGATCGCCTCGCCGGGGGTCTTGGCAGCGGGGTCTCCCTCATAGGCCGCCATGACGTCGGATGCCAGGAGCTTTCGTATCCTGGGCACGGTTGCGATGAAACGTCTCGAGAGGTCCCGGGAGCGCTCTTCGCACTCGATGCACGCCTGCCAGTAGGCCATGTCTCTCGATAAGCCGATTCCCCTCTTGATCTGCTCGGAGAGCAGTCTCTGCACCTTTTCGAGATGGTTGCCGATGATGTACGGCATCGATTCGAGCGACATCTCCGAATCGCTGAAATATGCAGGGAAGAGCACCATCCTCAGGCGCTCGACGACCTCGGTCAGCGTTTCGAGGGACGGCATGACATTCTCCTGCCCCGGCCTGTGGTAGACGACCTCGTACGACTCCGGCTTGCAAAGCGCGTCCACTACCCTGTGAATGGTCTTCTCTGTCCGGCTGATATCGATCTTTCTCTCATCTTCCATGAAACGGCCTCCCGGAAAATTCCGCAGCACAGACTGTATATAGTATCATCGTATGGGAGAGATCCATCCCCTCGGGCCGGCGAGCAATCAGGAGCCGTTTCCATTCCCGGGTTTATGCGCACAAGCAGGACGGGATTGCCCCGCTGAACGGACTCACATGCTCCGCCCGGTCAGGCGTGCATCACGCCTCTGTAAAAGATCGGGCACCTTGCCGCAGGCAGCCCGGAGATTATTCGATATCGCTGCCCGGGATGGGAAGCGGTGTCACAGGCTGGGTGTAGTCCTTTCTCTTGTCCCTGTCCCGCTTACGCTCCTGGAGGAGGAACAGCAGTGCCGCGGCATTGGTCTTTACATGGACGAAGATGCTCTCCGGGCCGTCATATGTGCTGTAGCGCTCGAGGTTGTTCTGCAGCTCTTCTATGAGTTTTCTGAGCGTTCCCTCGTGGAGCTCGTGCTTTGTCTTTACGAATACCTTTTTGGCTTCGAGTTCCATTTCGGAGTCCTTGCCACTCTCCTTCATCGGCTCCCCCGTTTTTTCTTTGGAAAATTACCCCATATCCATACTTCGGTCAATGGATATCATAGCAGGAGCCGATCCCTCCGGCATCAAGCCGGGGAGCCCTTCACTCCATGAAGGAATGATTGCAGAATAAATTGACATCTTGTTCGGATTGGTATAGTTCTAATTAGTACTTTTTACTCGTTCCTGACGACTCAAAGGAGAGATCATGGCGAAACCGCGACAAGGGGCCTTTCTCATCGCCCAGATGCACCAGATCTCGGGACGCATCTTTTCCCGGATGCTCAAGGACTTCCATATCGACACGATCACCCCTTCGCAGGGAAGGATCCTCTTTGCCCTGTGGGGAAAGGATGACATTCCCATCCAGGAGCTCGCCAGGAAGACCTCCCTCAAGAAATCGACACTCACCACCATGCTCGATGTCCTCGAAGGATCGGGGCATATCGAGAGGGTCCCTTCGGGAGCGGACCGCAGAAAGATCCACATCAGGCTCACCGCCAGAGACAACGCGCTCCAGGATGCGTACCGCCAGGTATCGAGGAAGATGACCGATCTCTGCTATGCAGGGTTTTCGGAAAAGGAGATCGATGCATTCGAAGAGTCCCTCAAGAAAATCCTCAAGAATCTGAAACGTTCGGAGCAGGAGATGGGCGGCAGCGCTCCGCACGGCGAAAGGACGAAGCCATGATCAGGGTCAGAAAGTACGGAGAGGTGACGGACTTCTGCATGGGCAGGACCATAGGCCCCGTCGTGCCCTATGCTGTGCACGCCTTTCTCATCGGCGACACCCTCATTGACACGGGAACGGTGTATGCACAGGAGGAATTCCTCGATGCCCTCAAGGGCTCCTCCCTGTCGACCATCATAAACACGCATCATCACGAGGACCACATAGGGAACAACCTGGCCCTCCACAACGCCTTCGGAGCCTCCATCCATGCCCATGAAAAGGCCCTTCCCTTCCTTGCCGATCCGAAGGCCATCGGGCTCAAAGCCTACCAGCGCATCGTCTGGGGCCTTCCGGAAAAATCCCAAGGGCAAGCGCTGGACAGCCGCATCTCCTGTGCCGGCCGCACCTTCGATGTCATCTACACCCCCGGGCATTCGCCCGATCACGTCTGCCTTTTCAATCCGGATACGGGATGGCTCTTCACCGGAGACATCTTCTGCGGAAGGACCGTGCGGTACCTGAGGCGGGACGAGGATTTCTCCCTGACCCTCTCGTCGCTCAAGCGCCTGGCAGAGCTTGACGTCACGACACTGTTCTGCAGCCTTAAAGGGATCGTAGAGGACGGCAAAGCGGCTCTCGAGGCAAAGATATCCTTCATGGAGAGGCTCGCCGCAGAGGTACTCGAACTCAAGGAGTCGGGGTATCCTCCCTGCAGGATTCGCAGGAAGATCCTCGGCCGCGAGGATGCGATGTATTACCTGAGCACCGCTCATTTCTCCAAGGAGCACGTCATTGAGAGTATTCTCTTCCCGGCAGCAGGATGTCCTTCAGACTGAACCTGCTCAAACGGGCGAGGGAGTAGGGCGCGCCCGTGATAATGGACTTCGCTGCAAGGATCCCGCTCTTCACGGCAGGCCCGATGCCCTCGCCCATGTCGATGGTGGCGAGGCCGGCCGCGTCTCCGACGAGGTAGGCGTTTTCATTCCGGACCGGCCCGGTGTCCTTCCTGACGTAGTAGGCATATCCCCTCGGATTTGAGATATGATCCGGATCGACGGAAAGCCCTTTGAGCTTTTCGGTAAAAGCGTGCCAGTGGTCTCTGATGCTCTGGTTGTTGACTTTGAGCCTGGAGAACTTGCCGCCGACCCCCACGTTGAGATAGCCTCCCTCCTTGGGCACATACCAGGCGTACCCCGGCAGCCCTTCATCGAAGAACCACAGGCGGCACGTGCCGTCCCCGTCCTCGGAGGGGATCTCCTTTTCCAGGGTGATGACAAGGGCGTCTTCCGGCCTGGGCCTCACTCCGCGGAAAAGGGCTCCATAGACCGGACAGGACGTCCCGGCGGCGCCCACGAGGAAACGGCACCGGTAAGCGTCGTCGATGACGTAGGAATAGCCGTCTCTTTCAATCCTGCAGGCACGGTGGGTGAACACCGGTACGCCCGTCCGCTGCAGGAGCCAGGAATCGAACTCGCTCCGCCTGATGGAGTACTGCCTGGTGGGCAGGGGAAGCCGTTTCCCGAAGAGATGAACCGTCAGCTTCCTCATGGTCAGCAGGCCGAAGGGATACTCTTTCGGATGAACATGGAGGTCTCTCAGCACGGAAGGGGTGATCCAGCCTGCACACGGTTTGGCCCTCGCGAGAGACTCCTTTTCGAGGATGAGGACCTGCATGCCGTACTGCCTGAGCATCCATGCACAGCTCGACCCTGCCGGGCCCCCGCCGATGATGATGACCTCTGAGGCGACCATGGCGCAGGGATCCTACCTGTGCCTGCAGTCGGGCTGCTTTGTCCCGGGCTTGGTCATCACCACCTGCCACAGCTGCACGGTGCGTGAGCGGAACGCCCCTGCCGAGCTCAGGAGATAGAACCTCCACATCCGGCGGAACCGCTCGTCGTACCGGGGTTTAAGCTCGGGCCAATGCCTCTCGAAATTTGCATGCCAGGCCATGAGGGTCCTGTCGTAATCCGGCCCGAAATTATGCCAGTCTTCCATGACGAACAGGCCTTCCATGGCGCGGCTGAGCTGGGAGATCGAAGGGACTTGACCATTGGGGAAAATGTATTTCGTGGTCCAGGGATTGCCGATCCTGATGCTCTCATTGCCTCCGATGGTGTGGAAAAACCCGACGCCGTCGCTTTTGAGCGTCCGGTCGACGACCTCCATGTAGGTCCGGTAATTCCTGTAGCCCACATGCTCCATGATCCCGATCGAGACGACCCTGTCATAGGTCCCTTCGACTTCTCGATAATCCTGGAGCCTGATGTCGACCGGGAGGCCTGCGCAGAGCTCTTTCCCCAGCTCAACCTGCTGCCGCGAGACGGTCACGCCGGTAACGATCGCTCCGTACTTTTCCGCTGCGTACCGTGCAAACGAGCCCCATCCGCAGCCGAGATCGAGCACCCTCATCCCGGGCTCGATCCCTGCCTTCCGGCAGACGAGATCCATCTTGGCGACTTGCGCTTCATCAAGGGTATCAGCACCCCTCCAGTATCCGCAGGTGTAGTTCATCCTCGAGTCGAGCATGGAGCGATAGAGGTCATTGCCGATATCGTAGTGCTTGATGCCCACTTCATGGGCGCGGCCGGGCCTCTGAAGATTGATGATCAGCGGCTTGAGTGCATGCCAGGCAAGGCGGGGATTCCGGCTTATGGCCCTGTCGATCCCGGCACGGAGCGCGCGGTCGAAGAACTGATCCAGCGCCGGACAATCCCACCAGCCGTCCATGTATGACTCTCCGGCCCCGAGTATGCCGTCGCGGAGGATTCGCCTGAAAACATCCCGGTTGTGTATCCTTATGTCCCAGGGATTGTCTCCATTGATCGCGATTCCGGCAGACGACAGAAGACCCTGAACGATGCCGCCAGCATCCTGCTTCGCCATTGACACCCCCTCGATACAGAGCGCCCTGCACAATTCCATGATAGTGTGAACCGGCAGTTTCTCAAGACCAACCGTAGGATACTATTCGATATTTAGCATTTTCATCCCCTTCTATCGGCAGAGAGCTCGTGGCTGTCCACGGGGATGCTGCAGGAAATGGCGGAAGGAGCGGTTCAGAGGAAACTTTTTTGAATTATCAGGGAGGCTAATAAATCGGATCTGTTTTTCCGAACAACTGCATACTCCAGTAGTTCCATTCTTCCGGCCAGGCCCCCATGGTGGGCGCCTGGCCCGTTTTACCGTATCACCCGGCTTGCCTAAAGGGCCGGCTCAGTCTCATTCGTTGCGCATGGGGGGACCGCCGCGGCTCCGTTCCCTCTTTTGATGAAACTCCCTGGCCATCGACATGAGCCTCTGATAGCGCTCCTGCCCGAGGATCTTCCGTACCTGGAGAAGGTATCGGAAGCGCTCCATGGAGAGCTTCTCCCTCTGCTGCTCCAGCTTCTGGAACTGGTTTAAGGCAGCGCGTTCGTTGAAATTCTGCTGCCCGAGGATATTGTCCAGCTCGAACCGCTCCTTTTCCACGTTGCTTTTCAGATCGATCAGTGTCCTGCGGTTCTGTACGTAGAGCGAATCGAGGGCCTCCTTCTCGGACTGGCTCACGCCGACCTTATCCGCCATGCTCGGCACCTGCCACCATCTGCCCGGAGGTCCGTCTCCCAATGCCTTGGTGACAACCGGGCAAAGCAGTATCATCATGCCGATCAAGAGCATCCCGGTCTTTTTCATCATCGTGCACCTCCTTTTTTCTTTTGCCTTGTTATCTGAAATCTCTTCAGCTGATGGGGACGACGAAGTCGTAAATGTCCTCATCCGAAACATCCGACGCCCCCTCGGGCAATATCTCCCTGTAGGAGGCCGGCAGAGAATCTTCTTCGAGCATGCTTATCTCGATCATGAGCTTCTCGTCCTGCACCATCTCACGCGCAATGAGGTTCTGGTCTATCTCGGGGGAATACCGGAACTGGACCAGCCAGGAGACGGTCAGCACCAGAAGAGCTGCCGCGGCTGCAAGCTTGAGGGTAAAACCCCAGCTCAAGCTCCATCCCTTCCGCTGCTCTTCCTCCACGGGCAATACGATCTTCCGGACCGGCTCCGGTGCATACTGCCGTGCGGATTTTCCGACCAGATCGAGCTGCCGCACAAGCTCCTGCCGCCCCCTTTGGCATACCGGGCAATGCTTGAGGTGGTCCCTGCTCTGACCGGCAAGGCCTTTTTCATCGACGACCGAGAGACTCAGCTCTTCAGGGCTCAAGTGATCTTTATCCATGCTCATAGGCTCTCCTCCAGCGGGAACCCGCACAGCTCCTGCTCCTTGCGGAATTTATCCACTGCACGGTAGAGGTGGGTCTTCACCGTGCTCTCGTTCTTCCCCAGGACAACGGATACCTCCTTGATGCCCAGGCCGTCGAGGAACCTCAGCCGGAATACCTCCTTCTCGGCGTCCGACAGCCGGGAGAGGAAGGCGCCCAGACGGTCCCAGAACTGCTTCTTCTCCAGATGATCGAGACTCGAGTCGTCCCTGGATGCGTGCTCCTCATCGTGCTGAGGGGAGAAGAAGGTGAAGATGGAGCGCAGACGCTTCTTCCGATAGAAGTCGCGCACCGCGTTGAGCGCGATGCGGTACAGCCATGACCGGAACATTCCCGGGTCCTTTAAACCCTTGACGCCCCGGTAGGCATTCATGAAGATCTCCTGCGTGATGTCTTCAGCGTCCATGCGCGATGATGTCCGGTAATAAACCATCCTGAAAATGTCTCCCTGAAATCTGGCGATGAGCCCCTCGAAGGCTCTCCTGTCGCCGGCTGCGGCCATTTTCACGGCCTCGGCCAGAGCCGCGGCGTCGTCCGGATTCACCACCTGATCATCGTACTGCTCGAGCCCGTCCATCTTCTGTCAGCCTTTTAAAAAAAGCCCTGTATCCATCTTCCGACATGGGCTCTTAAGCCGGCGATGATCCCTTCAGACGGCCTGCCCTTTCGGTTCCTTCTCCACGTTCTCTTCACATTTGCCTCTTATGACGATCAAGCCTTACATTTTGTCTACAGGGGGTACATTTTCCTGCCCGGGGACGTCAAGAATCAGAGGAAGATGCCCGGTAAGCTCCAGGAACTTCATGACGTCTTCCGTGGAGACCACCAGGGTGCTCGTGTTCACGAGGGGATGGCACTGCATGGCATCGTACTTGAGCAGATCACGGTCGATAATCACCTCGACGCTGCAATCACGGTCATTGATGACGCCCAGGAGCGTCACCGATCCCGGATGCAGCCCCAGATGCCTCTCCAGACGCTCAGAGGAGGCAAAGCTCAGACCTTTTGCTCCGAGGAGCGTCTCCAGCGCCTTGATGTCGACCGACTTGTCCGCACCTACCGTAACCAGAAAGTGCCTGCGGCCTTTCCTGTCTCGGAGAAAGAGGTTCTTGGTCTTGGCGGAGCCGTCCGGGATATCGAGGCAGTCGGCCTGCTCGCAGGTGTAGACCGCCTCGTGGTCGTACCGCCGGTATGATATCCCGTTCTTGTTCAGGTATTCAAAAATATCCGTCATGAGAGGATAATGTCGTCGAGCTTCCGCTTGGGCACGTGGTGGCCCCCTTCTTCGTCCCTCCAGTACTCTATCCTGTCGCCGGGGTCGATCTCCTCGATCTTCACATCCTCATCCGGTTTGCCCAGGGCGATGACGAGGATGATCTCGTATCTCTTGGGAATTTTCAGGGCCTCTCTCAGCTGACTGCGCTGAATCGCGGCTATCATGCATCCGCCCAGGCCCCGCTCCACCGCACCGAGCAGGATGCTCTGGGCCGCGATGCCGTAATCACACCCGAAGGACTTGGTGACGGTCGTGTCTCCGAGGACAACGATGTATGCCGAAGGCCGCTCACCTTCCTTGGGTCCCGGCCAGTCTTTCAGGTACATGGCCCATGCGAGGTGGGGAAAGATGAGCTTGTTCCTCGCGGGTGTGTTCGAGAGGATATACCGCAAAGGCTGGAGATTCGCCGCCGACGCCGAAAGCCTTGCAAGATCGACCAGGTCCCTCAAGACCCCGATCTCGATGGGCGACCTCTCGTCGAACCTCCTGTATGACCTGTTCTTCACTACGAGATCCCGAATCATTTCCTCCTCCTTGATGCTGCCCGATCGGGCGCATGATCATCCGTACATTAAGCACTTCCCCTGTTTACCACCAGAGCACGGCAAATACAAAAGGAGAAATCCCCCTCGTACCGTGCTTGAGCCGGGAGCTCGCTCCCGGCTCAAGGGATGAGGGATCAGGAAGCGGATGCCCGGGACTTTTTCAGGTTCTTGATGAACGGCTTGAAGAGGAAGCTCTTCTCGTCGAGAGAGCAGAGCTGCTCGAACATGGGCACCGTTACGGTGAAGGCGAGGATGTCCGGCGGCAGGTATTGCCGCATGGCGATATCCGTAGCCCCGATGATGGCCTGCGGCCTCTGCAAGTCCTCGAACAGGGGCAGGAGCTCCATGCACCCGGAGCCGAACGGCGCGATCACGGCCGGAGGATCTCCCGGCACGCTCCAGTAATTGGCGCCGATGACGAGCATGCTCAGCTGGTCCGGATTGACGAAGAAGGTCACGGTCTTCAAGAGCTCGTATTTCTCCGGGCGAAGCGGCCCCATGAGGATGTACGGGTTTTCCATCTCGTAGGGCTTTCTCTTGTCGAACCAGTTCTCCATGATGGGTCGAGTTGCCTTGAGGCCCTCGCCTTCGAAGAGGAACGTGACATAGTCTTCCCGCGAGCGCGTCTGCACGCCGCACAGGTGGCTTCCCGCACCGCCGCAACCGAAGTTGTCCTTTGTGATCTGCAGCGTCTCGCCCTTGAGGAAGTTCTCGTAAAATCGGAAGATGCACATATGCTTGCCGGGCTTGAGCGTGATGAGAGGCTCGAAGCCCGAGGTGTCGGGCGAATCGTACATGCCGAGCAGGGGATTCGTCAGACCGAGCCGGGTAACCAATGTCTTCTGATCAGGCATCATGGCCGCCTCCTTCGATCGATTTTGTATTCTCCTGATCTGATCCTGGCACTTGAGGCAGGGCTTGCGCAACTGTTTTTTTTGCCGCTACCGGAAGACGGCCGAGGGATCGAAAAGGGCAGAAGCCTCGTCAAAGGTCTGCGGAATCCAGAGCGGACGATCGTCCCTGTCGATGAGCCTTGCCCTCACACCTTCACGGAAGTCGTGCCTCCCCGTGAGATAGCGCGCCGCCATGAGGTCGGCCTTGTACACATCGTCGATGTCGCGGTTCTCGTTGTGCCTCAGGAGCGCGAGGGTGAGGACGACCGCCGACGGCGACATCTGGGACAGCCGGTCGAACACCCCTTTGCACAGCTCCTGCTCGATGCTGCACTGCTTCAGGTCTTCCAGGAGGTCGAGCACGGAAGCCCTGCCGGAAAAATATGTCCGCACCCATGCATCCATATCCGGATGGACTGGGATGTCCTCGATGAGCACCTTTTTCAGCATGCCTTCGAGAATCTTCCTGCCCTCCTCTTTCTCCGGAGCGATGCCTTCAGCGCCTGCTTCGATGCCCTTGACGACCTCTCTCAGCCTTTCCGACGGAACGAAGTGGGTCGCGAGGCCGACCCGGACGCACTCGCTGCCTGTCGATTCGTATCCCGTCAGTGCAAGGAATTCGGGATATCCCGGCGGACACTTGCGGAACAGCCATCCGGTCGCGCCCACATCAGGGAAAAAACCGATGCGGGTCTCGGGCATGGCCATACGCGTCCGCTCGGTGGCGATCACCATATCAGATCCGGCGGCAAGCCCGAGGCCTCCGCCCATGGTGATCCCGTCGGCAAGCACGACGAGAGGCTTCTTGAAAGAATGGATCCGCAGATCGAGGGCATACTCCTCTTCGAAGAACTGCATGGCAGGGGCAAGGGAATCGTCTGCAACCGACCTCGCAATGAGCTTGATGTCCCCCCCTGCACAGAAGCCCCTCTCTCCGGATCCGTACAGAATGGCGGCCTTCACATCGTCCGCTTTCTCCGCATCGTCGAGGGCTTTCCCGATGATCCGGATCATGTGCACATCAAGGCTGTTCAATGCCTCCGGACGGTTGAGCACGATGTGCATCACGGAATGCCTGTCAAAGACAATGACCGGATCGTCTGCAGCCAGCATATGCATCCCTTCCCTCCTGATAAGGTGATATCCTTTAAGATAAACACCATGTCAGGCATTTTCCAGGATAATCCACACGGCCGGAGCAGACGTCGACCTTCCGGATACGCATCCCGCGCCTGCCCGTCATCCTGCCGAGAGCGGATCAGTCAGGAGCGAAAGGATGAAAGCCTCCGGTCCATGATGCTGCGCCACAAAGGGGGAATCACGGCTATGAGGACCATCCCGGCATAGCCTGTAGGAAGCTGGGGGCTCTCGTCGAAATGTCTGAGAACCTGGTAGCGTCTCCCGGGATAGCTGTGATGATCGGAATGCCTCTGGAGGTTGAACAGGAAACGGTTCGTAAGGTAGTTGCCCGCATTCCATGAGTGGACAGGACTGACCGGCTCGAAGGTTCCCGGGCTCGTTTCTCTTCTGATGAGCCCGTAGTGCTCGATGTAATTGACGATCTCCAGGAGCGTGAAGGCGATGAGCCCCTGCACGACGAGGTACACGGCTGCTTCGGTCCCCAGGGAAATCCCGAGGGCAAGCACGAGGGCGATCTCCGCCGATCCGTACCTGATCATGCGGTTGTGCAGGCTCCAGACGGGCAGGCCCTTTTTCCCGAGCCTTTCCGCCTCGATACGCCAGGCGCTCCTGAAGCCTCCGAAGACCGTCCTCGGCCAGAAGGCGTAGAAAGAGTCTCCCAAACGGGCCGTGGCAGGATCACGCGGCGTCGCCACATGCCGGTGATGGCCGGCTACGTGCTCGATGGCCCAGTGCATGTACCCCACGGTCCAGAGCATGAGCCTCGAGAGGAACGGCTCGAACGAATTGTTCACCCTGTGCTGCAGCTCATGCGAAACGTTGATGCCCATGATCCCCGATGATATCCCCATCGATGTTATGAAACCGGCGAACTCGATCGGCCAGAGGACTTCGTAGGTGACGACGAAAGCGCCCCAGAGCACCAGGGCTATCTGGAGAGGTACGCAGAGCCAGGTCACAAGCCTGAACCGCAGGGCGCTGCTCAGCTTCCCCTCTTCCTCGGGGGCAGGATTTTTCCGGGAGACGCCGATCGCGATATCCAGAAGGGGTACCACGCCGAACACGAGCACAGGCGTGAGAAACGTGAGCGCGCCCCCCAGGGAATATCCGAGAACCACACTGAATGGGACGACGAAAATCAGATAATACGGCAGGACGCTCATGGAACCACCCCTCAAAAGGAGTATGTATCGTGCACGGTGAGCAATACGGCTTATCCTCTAAGATAATGGTTAAGCCTGCCGCCGGGCGGTTTCAAGCCGGATCAGGCCGCTGCAGACGTGCCCCCGGTGCAATGCTCTGAGGAAACCGGGGCAGCCGCCCCAAGGGCAACCTTTGCGACCTATCTCGCCTCGACGATCTCGATACCGATCTTGCCCATCAGGTTCACCATGGGGACCAGTGATGCGAGTGTCTCGCCCTCCACCAGCTTGATGTGCGTCGCATCCGCAGGCATCTGGTTCAGCGTTGGGTCCACGGTGATCCACTCTCCCTTGACGAAGCTCTCGGCCCAGGCATGGTAGAGGAATCCCTTGAATTCTTTCGAGTAGACGAGGCCGTTCGCTATGCGAGTGGGAATTCCCAGGCTCCTGGCCAAGGCGGCATAGAGGTAGGCGTGCCCCTGGCACTCCGCCTTTCTCTTCGAGAGCACGTCGAGGGCCGTAAAGACATCAACGGGCTCCTTGGCGATATTCTTCTCCATCCAGTTGAGGACCGCCCGGATCTGCCCGTCCTGAGAGGCCGACCCCGCGGCAATCTCCTTTGCAGTCTTCCGGATCTCCGTGCTGCTGCTGGGTACGCTGTAGCTCGGCTTGAGATAGATCTCCGGCGCCCGATCCGCCGCCTTGAGGCTGGGGCCCGTTCCCGGAGCCGCCGACCGGATGCGGCACGAGATCCTCTTTCCTTCCGGCCTGCACTGCTGGCATGCCCCGTCTGGTATGGATGCGCCCTCCGGCACCCCGTCCAGGAATATCTGCATGTACCTTATCGAAGACGGGTCGTCTATGGGCGACGTGACCTTGATCAGGCTGAACTCGAGGAGGTTCTCGTTCTTGCTGAGGCTCGACTCGACGAGATAGCGCTTCGCCTGCTCTTCGTTCTCGATGCCCGATATGAGGACGCCGCCGAGCGCCATCTCGAGGACCGGCAGACCCTTGTCGTCGAGCCAGGTGTTGATCTCCTGGCCCTGGTAGCGGGTCCTCAACTTGAACGCATTTCCGCTGAAGAGCTCGCTCTTCTGGTACGCGAGGACCTCCTGGGACACCTCGCTTATGCCCTGCACCTCGCTGTCGTAGATCCTGTACTCGTACCTCCGGCCGATTTCGAGCCCATGGAGCAGCGGGTAGAGGTAGATGGCGCTACCAGGATAGAGCCCGCCCTGCACGTCTGCCTTTTCCTCGGTGCTCGCGCCCCCGGATGATCTGGCGATTGTGAGGGTCCCTCCATCGAACGATCCCGAGAGCTTGAGCCTGCTTCCGTCGATGTCATAGTCGTAGGAAAAGCGCTTCAGATTGAGATCCCTGTCCACGAGGTCCCAGGAGATCAGGGAGACCCGCTTGTCCACCATGAGAAAGCGGAAGTGCATGAACGCCTGGCTTTCGATCTCGAAGTGGCCCTTTACCTGCTTCGAGGGCTTGATGACGAAGTGGGTGAACCCGATCTTGCCGCCGTTGAACACCACGCCTGTCCAGTACTCACTCACGGGCAGCCTGTCCATGGCATACCGGGGCGGGGTCTCGGGCAGCTCGGCCACATCCTGGAAATACCTGCCCGCGCATCCTTCGAGAAGAACGGCGGCACAGATCCCGAGGAGCAGGTATCTCCTGGCCTGATTCATGAGCCGCCTCTCTGTGAATGGATTCATTGCGCGACCTCGTCCCCGATCCTCCCGACAATCCCGGCCCGGAGGAGAGACCGGGAAGTCATCCAACAACAGCATCTGGAATCACCTCAAGCGGCAAATCTACCACGATCCCCGGTCCATGGGAACAGGGATGTGTGTGCATGTGTCTTCATCGCATAACAGGCCATACGTTTCAAACGGGAACTGACAGAAGGAGCTCCATGGAACGCAACCGGGGCTTCCGGATCCTATAGCTGTGCTTGACCTGTGTCCCGAGCCGGTTGAAGATACTCCTCGTGCGGGAGAAGGGAATAAAAGGCAGGGCTTAAACCCTGCCTTTGGTGCGCTTTATTGGGTGCATTCGGTAATAGCCTCATCCACCTCCTCCCGTGATCTGAAACGCCGTTTCGGGAGGCGGTTGATAAGGTCGATAATCATGTCGGGCGCGCGGTTGTCGCGGGCCTTATAGTTCAGGTCATAGAAACTCGCCGGATAGCGGACTCCTTCAATGTATCTCTTGATTTCAGATGGTCTTGTCGGCATGTCTTTTAAGCCTCCTTGCTCATTGATGGTATTCACGACCGTCGACGGGCGACGGTTCACCGTATGTATCACGGCCCGTGTACACGCCCTGCTACAAGACATTGCCGATGAGGAAGACCTTCACTGTCTCACGAATCGTCTCAGGCTGGCGGTCTATATGGTTTCTGCATTCGGGGCACAGCCATATAGTGCCGGTGTGGTAATGGGTCGCTTTGACATGGCAAGCACCACCGCACAAGTCGCAGGGGTGATCCATGTTCATGAATACCTTACGGCTTTCGAACGGTTTCCGATGTGTTCCGATTTCGCTTGCTGTCATTGCTGCACTCCTTATTGCTGTTTAACTGCTTTTTATGAAAGGATTTTTTACCCTTCATATATATGAGATGGCCATCGTCGCAAAAGGATTCAAAAGCATGTTTCGATGGATTTATCCTTGCCGTATATTCGTTCGTGCCGTCATTGAGAACAGGGGCTGATCAGCTACAATCAAACGTAGGGAGCGATGGTCATATCGCCGGAGGGATAGCGGAACATGGCAGATGAAAGGAAAAGAAAGCCGGAAGATATCAGGAGGGACGTGTATTCCCAGCTAGCCTGGGACAACCGGGTCGGGCATACGAACATTCTCGTAAAGGTGACCGATGACGGGACGGTGATCCTGTCCGGAATGGTATCCAGCCATAACGACCGCCTCGAAGCCGAAGAGGATGCCTACGCCGTTTCCGGGGTCAAGAAGGTGGAGAACCGCCTGACCGTCAGCCTGCCCCCGGAATACCCGGTCCCGGGAGACGAAGACATCGCTGCGCAGATAGTAAATCTGCTGCAGTGGAACCCCACCATCGACGCGTCCCGGATAGAGGTGGTGGTGACGAACGGCATCCTCACCCTCATGGGAAGCGTGGATTCGGTATGGCAGAAATACCGGGTGGAGCACCTTGCGGAAGACATAGCCGGCGTCATATCGGTGGACAACCGGCTGGGGGTAAAGCCGGTGGGGGAGGTCTCGGACGAGGACATCCGGAAGGACATCCTCGCAACCCTCGCCAGGAACTCGTTCATCGACGCCTCGAACATCTCCGTCTCGGCTAAGAACGGTGTCGTGACCCTCAGCGGCGTGGTAGAGAACCATCTGGCGCAGAGCACAGCCATCAACATCGCCTGCAACACGAACGGGGTCATCGACGTCCACGACAACCTGGAAATAGCCCAATAGCATGCCAAGGGAGATGTCATAGAGCGGCCGGCTCCATCCGGTGTACGCCCTATCTGCGTCGAGGGGGTCCTTTACCGGCCGGAGGCGGCCGGTCATTATCATCCGCAACAGCGGCAAGAGGCTTTCTTTACGATTTTCAACGCGTTCATCGTATGGTCTGTACCATCATAATACATCGACAATCTCATAGTCCTCTCCCCATTCTGCCTTCATGAAGCTGCGTTGTCTTCCCCTAAGCGGAGAACGGCCTTCGCACGCAGCGACGAAGACCGTGAGACAATCCTGCTCATACAAGGAGCACAGGACACGTGGTCCGCTCGATCACGTGATCGATGAACCAATCATGTCTGTATCGTGCAACCGTGGATTTCTTGTTTGTGCCGATGATGATCTCGTCGACCCGGTACTTGCCGGCGACATCGATGATATCATCGCCCGGGTTCCGCCACTTGAGACGGAGGTGGGTGCAGCAGGGAATGTTTTCTTTCCCCAAGATATCCTTTACGAAACAAAGGTCATTCCGAATCTCATGGATAACCTTCTCTCTCGGCTCGCCCCAACAGTGTATGGACGACAGGACGTGAACCTTTGCCTTCAGGGCCTTTGCACGGGTCTTTACGATCTTCAGGGCTTCTCTTGAGTGATCTCTGCCATCATAGAACATCAGCAATCTCATGGTCATCTCCTTATCCCAAAAGATTTGATCTAAATTCATCAAGTTCTCTTCCGGGAGGATCCTCTGCTCACACTATCAAAACCGGACACCTGGCCCTCCTGTTAACACAATTGATCAACCTGCCCGTTTTGGACTTGCCGGCTTTTAACACCCTGTCGGTTCCGATAATGATCTCATCGACCTGATACTCATTGGCTACGTCGATAATATCCTCATCCGGGGTGCGGCCCACAACGAGGATGTGCGTATCACAGGGAATATTTTCGCTCTCCAGCGCACTTTTGACGTAATGGAGCCCATTTTCCATCTCGCAGACAGTGTCCGCACTCAGTCCATCAGGATTCGAATGGGATGACAGGACGTGAACCTTTGCCTTCAGGGCCTTTGCGCGGGCCTTTACGGCATCCAGTGTCTTTGCCATATAGTCTTTGCCGTCGTAGTACATGAGAAGCTTCATAACGCCCTCCTTATCGTTTGTTTTCTCGAAACCGCATCATTGCCGTGTGCGCGGCAAGCTTGATTTTTTGATCATGGTCCCGAAGAAATAGGTCGGCCCCCTTTAAGGGGACTGCCGACAGCTGATGCGGACTGTAAAGGAAAGATGTAAGTTCGACGTTACCGTCGGCTTACATTCATGATAGTGGTGAGATCTTCCACACCTGCAAGGATACTATTACCGATAACCTGTACGTGTAAGTGAACATCTCTTCCACCCGCTTTGTATTGTTCGAATCATATATCAAATATTCCCGGGCCGGTCAACGATGGTTCTCGCAAGGGGCAGGGAAATAAAAAGGCTGGACGCAGGCCCCGCCAACTGTTCACTTTATCGGGTGCATGATCCACTCAAATTTCCGTATAGGTTTGAAGCAGGAGCCGTGATGTGTTATGAATGGTAATTCAATGATTCTCAATCAGAGATTCGAGCTTTGAAAAGGGACGGGAAAAAGACGGAGCGTTCATATGCCGGCGAGAGAGACAAGAAGGCAACCTTCCGTGCGTAGCGAAGACATCACCAACGGACGCCTCGATTTCTCCCAGCATCTCCTCAGGCATGCAGCCCAGGACAAGCCGAGGATCGATTTTCTCTCCGATGTGCTGATGCTCATTCTCAGCCACTCCGGTTGCCATGCAGTGGAGATATGGCTGAAGGAAAAGGAGGACACTCTCCGGGGCGAGGCATCGACGGCAAAGCAGGGCATGGGCAGATTCCTCATCATATCGGACAGCAACCATGACCGCATGTTTGAAAAGGTCTGTGCAGGAGCTCTCACCGGCCTTCTCGTGCCTCATCCGACCTGCAGCACCAGATACGGGAGCATATGGTTCGATGATACCCTTAAGCCCCTTTCCCGGGCCGCGAGACTTGCGGATGATCAGTTGCCTGAAGATGCCTGCATCGGCGGCAGATACCGGTCCATTCTTCTGGTACCCTTGAGATTCAGCGAGGAGCACAGCGGCCTTCTCCTGTTCAAGGAGAGAGGCAGAGGCCGGTTCAACGTGGAAAGGATCGGGTACCTCGAGACCATTGCCGCGAAGTTCGAGCTGGCGCTCCTCCATCAGATCGCGCAGGCAAGGCTGCGAGAGCGTGTAAAGGAGCTCACCTGCCTCTACGGCATTGCTCAGACCGCATCGAATCCCGTCCTGTCCTTTGAGCGCAAACTGGAAGTCATCGTCTCGCTGCTCCCCCCGGCATGGCAGTATCCCGATCGTGCCTGTGCGAGGATCACCATCGACGGGGCTGTCTTTCAGACTCCGGGTTTCAAGGACGGACCGTATCGGCAAAATGCGCCGATATGCATCGGAGGCCGCCTGAGGGGTACGGTCGAGATCCACTACCGGGACGAAAGACCGTTCCTCCAGAAAAATCCCTTCCTCGACGAGGAGCAGAGCCTCATAGACAATATCGCCGGGCAGATTGCGCAGATGATCGATTCCAGGGAAACCGAGGCCGTCAAGTCCGAGCTCCGGAGCCAGCTGATCAGGGCCGACCGTCTTGCCGCCATCGGCCAGCTTGCAGCCGGCGTGGCGCATGAGCTCAATGAGCCTCTGAACACGATCCTCGGCTTTGCGCAGCTCGCTCAGAAGGCGCAAGGCATACCCGAACAGACGTTTAAGGACATCGGCAAGATCGCCGAAGCATCGCTCCATGCCCGCAACATCATACGGGAGCTCCTGGTCTTTGCCCGTCAGGCCGCGCCGGACAGGGGACGGGTGAACATGAACACGATCATCATGGACGAGCTGAACCTCTTCGAAAAGCTCTGCAGCAAATCCAGCGTGGAGCTCAGGCGCATCACCGAGAAGGACCTCCCGGAGATAACGGCCGACAAATCCCAGATCCTGCAGGTCGTCTCGAACCTGATCGTCAACGCCCTTCAGGCAATGCCCGACGGGGGAGTGCTCACCCTTGAGACCTCGTATCGTTCCCCATGGGTGTGCCTCATGGTCGAAGACACCGGGATCGGCATGAGCGAGGAGGTGAAGGAAAACATCTTCCTGCCCTTCTTCACGACCAAGGATGTCAACCAGGGCACGGGTCTGGGGCTCTCCGTAGTGCATGGAATCGTGTCCTCGCACGGCGGTGAGATCCGCGTCGAAAGCACAGAGGGAAAAGGGTCGCGATTTCTGGTCACCTTCCCCTCCAGCGAGGACACGTCTGAGAAATGAGGACCCGAACATGAAGACTGCAGCGAAAAACCGTATCCTCGTCGTGGACGATGCCGCCACTGCTCTCGATATCATCAGCCGCAATCTCACCTCGAAAGGGTATCTCGTGTTCACCGCCTCCAACGCCGTAGATGCCATCAAGATCCTCGAAAACTCGGCAGTGAACCTCGTAATCACCGACTATAAGATGCCCAAGATCAACGGCCTCGACCTCATACGCCACATCAGGGAAAACTATTATGAGATCGAGGTCATCATGATCACCGGCTATGCCTCGGTAAGGGGCGCGGTGGAGGCCGTGAAGATGGGAGCCGAGGAGTACCTGCCGAAACCCTTCACCGACGAAGAGCTCTACGCCGCTGTGGAGAGGGCCCTCAACAAGCAGGAGCTCAGGAAGGTCGTGCAGGGAAGGAAGCCCCGCAGCAGGCTCGATGCCTACGGCATCATGGGGAAATCGAAGGCTACCCTCAAGATGCTGGCGGAGATCGAGAAGGCCGCTGCATCGTCCGCCACGGTGCTGGTCCTCGGTGAGAGCGGGACGGGCAAGGAGCTCGTAGCCCGGGCCATCCACTACTGCAGCAGCCGGGCCTCCGCCCCGTTCGTGCCCGTCAACTGCGGGGCCATCCCGGAAAAACTGCTCGAAAGCGAGCTGTTCGGCCATGTCAAGGGCGCCTTTACCGGGGCGCACGAATCCCGGGCCGGCTTCTTCCAGACCGCGGACGGCGGCACCATCCTGCTCGACGAGGTCAATGAAATGAGCCCTGCCATGCAGGTCAAGCTCCTGCGGGTGCTCCAGGACAAGCAGGTCTGCATGGTCGGCGCCAGGAAGACCCAGAAAATCGACGTCCGCATCATTGCATCGAGCAACAAGGACCTCCGGTCGCTGGTGAAAAAGGCCGTCTTCCGCGAGGACCTGTTCTTCAGGCTCAATGTCATCTCGATCACGGTGCCCCCTCTGAGGGAGAGGCAGGAAGACATCGCCCTGCTCGTCTCACATTTTGCCGACAAATTCGCCGACGAGCTCGGCAAGCCTGTCCCCAGCTTTTCCGACGAGGCCCTAGCGGTGCTGATGAACTATCCGTGGCCGGGAAATATCAGGGAGCTCGAGAACCTGATCCAGAGGCTCGTCGTCATGACGGACGGGCATGCGGTCAATCCCCCGGATCTGCCGGCGAGCATGAGGTATTCCGCCATGACCGGATCGGCCCCGTTCAGACCGCTCGCCGAAGAGGAGGCTGCCTATATCCGGAGGGTCCTGGCGAGCGTCGGCGGAAACAAGTCACGTGCCGCCGAGATCCTCCGCATCGACCGCAAAACTCTCAGGGAAAAACTCAAATCCCTCGATCCTTCCTCTGAGCATCAATCCTGAAGAATCGGGGAGAATCTCGCCACCTGAGGAGAATCTCCCCACCCGGTCTTTCTTCCACGCCTCTTTTCCCTCTGCGTGCGACGGCATCCCCTCTGTCACACCTCTATGGCTAACATTATGATATCTCGATAGATGTTCATCCGAATTTCCCTTGCCCGCAGTGCGTACCTCTCCATTTCGATCGGCCCCGCCGCATGGCACGTCCCTTGCCCATGAGGACGGTAACGATGAGAAAGCAGGGGGAGCAATATGACTGGATATAATGAAGGCTTATGTTCGACCTGCAGGCATTCCTCGAAATGTACGTACATAAGAGGAGCATCGTCTGCCGTGCACTTCTGCGAAGAATATGAAACAGGCGGTTCTGCGGCGAAGGCGGGCAGAAGGAGACTCCGTCCAGCAGACGACCCCTTGAAGCTGTTTTCAGGGGGAAAGGGAAAACGCAAGGCCCTGGGACTGTGCAGCAATTGCGTCAACCGCGAGGTATGCCGCTTCCCCCGCCCCGAATCGGGCGTGTGGCATTGCGAAGAATACAAGTGATGGGCGGGGCACTGGGTACAGGGAAGTATGTCCGAGGAGAAAGAGAAAGGTATGGATACGAAAGGCATTCTTGAGATCATTCAGCGAAACGGCAAGAACAGGGCAGGGCTCATTGCCATACTCGAAGAGATCCAGGCGGAATATGCATATCTTCCCGAGGCGGCGTTGAGGCTGGTGGCCAAGGAGACGGGGCGATCTCTGGCGGATGTCTACGGCGTCGCCACGTTCTACAAGGCCTTCAGCCTGAAGCCCAAAGGCAGGCACTGCATATCGGTCTGCCTCGGCACGGCGTGCCATGTGCGCGGCGCTCAGAAGATCGTGGAGGAGTTCTCGCAGGAGCTGGGGATAAAGCCTGGCGAGACCACTCCAGACAACGAAGTCACCCTCGAGACGGTCAACTGTCTCGGGGCCTGCGCCCTGGGCCCGACCGTGGTGGCGGACGGGCGCTATTTCCCGCACGTGTGCAAAAACAAGGTGAACGGCATTATCGACGCGGCCGTCAAGGGTCTGGAACATTACGATGAGAAAACCGACGGCCGGATATTCCCCCTGGAGGTCTCCTGTCCGGTCTGCAGGAAGAGCCTTATGAGCCCCGATCATCATATCGACGGCCGACCGTCCGTCTCTCTCGAGGTTTCTCTCGACGGCAGGAGAGACCGGCTGCATTTTTCTTCTCTCTACGGCAGCCGCACCCCGGCATCGGGAAGCGAGATTCCCCCGAGCAGCGTCTCCCGGTTCCACTGCCCGCATTGCCGGAATGAAATACCGTGCTTTTCCGACTGCCTGGAATGCGGCTCCCCCATGGCGGCCCTGTATATCCGTGAAGGCGTTGTCTGGGAGATATGCACGCGCCGGGGATGTCCGGGCCACATGCTCAACCTGAGGCACATCAACCTGCACCGGGCCGATGAAGGGAAATGATATGAATACTTTTCAGACTGTTGCTGAATTCAATGCATACCGCACCGAGATCATGGACAGTGCGAAAGACACGAGACCCTGCATCGTCATCTGCGGGGGAACCGGCGGTCAGGCCAGCGGCTCGAACGACCTGATCCGGGTCATCAAACGCCGGATACTGGAACAGGGACTGCACGACAAGCTCTCACTCAGGGTCACGGGCTGCCTGGGTTTCTGCGAGATGGACCCCTTCATCATCGTCGAGCCGGGATACAACCTCTACCCGAAGCTCAAGATGGAAGACGTGCCGAGAATCATCGACGCGGCCGTGAAAGGCGAGGTGGTCGAGGAACTCCTGTACCGGGAACCCGGCTCCTCGGTCAAGCGCTTTTCGCAGCGGGAGATCCCCTTTTTCCAGGGCCAGACCAGGATCGTCCTCGGCCAGAACCAGGATCTCGATCCCATCCGGATATACGATTACCTGAAAATGGGAGGATACGCGGCGCTCGTGAAGGCACTGGAAAAGCCGGACCGCGAGTGGATCGTCCGGGAAATCCTCAGATCCGGGCTGCGCGGCCGTGGCGGGGCAGGATTCCTGACAGGGAAGAAATGGGAGATGGCGAGGAATGCGGGCAGCGGATCGGGCATGAAATACATCATCTGCAATGCCGACGAGGGAGATCCGGGCGCGTATATGGACCGGAGCATGCTCGAAGGAAATCCTCATGCCGTCATCGAAGGTATGATCATCGCCGCCCTTGCCATCGGGGCGACCCACGGCATCATCTATGTGCGCACCGAGTATCCTCTGGCCATCAAGCATGCGGCGGTTGCGATGCGGCAGGCCCGCAGCCTGGGCCTCCTGGGCAGGAACATCCTGGGGCAGGGCATCGACTTCGACATAGAGATCTTCCAGGGGGCCGGCGCATTCGTCTGCGGCGAGGAAACGGCTCTCATCAAGTCCATCGAGGGCAGGATAGGCGAACCTCGCCAGCGGCCCCCCTATCCGATCGCGAAAGGGCTCTTCGGCCACCCGACCTGTATAAACAACGTCGAGACCCTGGCGAACGTCACCTACATCATCAATCACGGTGCAGATGCCTATGCCCGAATAGGCGTAGAGAACAACACAGGCACGAAGATCTTCTCCCTGGTCGGGAAGATCAAGAACACGGGCCTCGTGGAGGTTCCGCTGGGGACCCCCATCAGCAAGGTGGTCTATGAGATCGGCGGCGGTCCGGTCGGCAATGCGAAGATCAAGGCCATCCAGACCGGGGGGCCCTCGGGAGGGTGCATTCCCGCCTCCATGTTCGACCTGCCCATCGATTACAACAGCCTGGCCAAGGCCGGGTCGATCATGGGCTCGGGCGGCATGATCGTCATGGACATGAATACCTGCATGGTGGATGTCGCCAAGTATTTCATGAGCTTCCTGAAAGAGGAGTCCTGCGGGAAGTGCTTCACCTGCCGCAAGGGAACACAGCGCATGTACGAGCTTCTCGAGGATATCACGCTCGGCAGGGGAACACCCGGACATCTGACCCTGCTGGAGGAGCTCGCGCGGACGGTCAAAGACACCACCATGTGCGGCCTGGGCCAGTCCTCGTCCAACCCGGTGCTCAGCACCCTCAGGTATTTCATCGATGAATACGAACGCCACATCAATGACAAGCGCTGCGATGCATTCGTCTGCAAGCAGCTCACCGGGGCTCCCTGTCAGGCCGCATGTCCGGTGGACACGGAGCCGTGGAGATATGTCGCCCTGGTGGAAAAGGGCGATTATGAGGGGGCATACCGGGCCATCCGTTCCGCCAATCCGTTCCCGGCCGTGAGCGCCAGGGTATGCGACCGCAAATGTGAAAACCGCTGCAGTCTCGGAACCGGCGGAGGAGAGGGAGTGGCCATCCGCGCCCTCAAGCGGTTCGTCACCGACCGGGTCGATCCTTCGGTCTACAGGCCGGAGCCGGCGCAGGACAAGGGCAGGAAGGTGGCGGTCATAGGGTCCGGCCCGGCGGGCATGACGGCCGCCCACCATCTGTCCCTGCTGGGGTACAAGGTCACCGTCTTCGAGGCTGAAGATATCCCCGGCGGCATGCTGGCATGCTCCCTGCCGGCATACCGGCTGCCCAGGGACATCGTCGAGAAGGAGATCGAGAGCCTCATGAACGAAAACATCTCGATCGAGTTCGGCCGCGTCCTGGGAAGAGACATGACCGTACAGGATCTCATGACCGGGGGATTCGGGGCGGTGTTCCTGGCCATGGGCGCGCACGAGAGCTGGCGCCTTGGCCTGGGAAACGAAGACGTGGAGGGGATCTTCCCTTCAATCCGGTTCCTCAAGGAATTCAACATGAGAGGCCGTGAGCTGGCGCGAGGCCATGTGGGAATAATCGGCGGCGGGAACTCGGCCGTGGATGCCGCGAGGGTCGCCCTGCGGCAGAAGGATGTAACGGGTGTGACCCTGTTTTACCGGCGCACCCGCGACGAGATGCCCGCGTATGAAGAAGAGATAGAGGCGGCCCTCGAAGAGGGCGTCAGGATCGAGACGCTCATCTCGCCCGTGAAGATCCACGTGCGCCAGGAGGAGATCGAAGCCGCCGTGCGGGAAGGCGTCGAGCTGGAGACGCTCGTCTCGCCGGTGAAGATCCATGCCAGAGAAGGCCGTCTGACCGGGATCGAATGCGTGAGAAACCGGCTGGGCGAGGTCGACGCCACCGGAAGGCGCACGCCCGTCCCGATCCCCGGAAGCGAGTTCTGGGTGGAGCTGGATACGCTCATCGTCGCCATCGGAGAAAGGCCCGGGAGCGCCCCGCTCGCATCGATGGGCCTGGAGATCGACAAGAGCGGCAGGGTGAAGGCCGACAGAAAAACCCTCGAGACGAGCCTGAAGGGCGTTTTCGCAGGAGGCGACCTCGTGACCGGGCCTAATACCGTCATCGACGCCGTGGCCTCGGGCAAAAAAGCCGCCCTCGTCATCGACCGTTTTCTGAGCGGTCAGGCGCTTGTCGAGCCGGCAGCGCCGAAGCTGCCGAGCGTTTACATCGAACCCGCGATGTTCGGGGAATCGGAGGAAGCGGTGGAGCGCGCCGTTCCGGCCTCGTTGCCGGCTTCCGAGAGGGTCAAGAACTTCCGCGAGGTGGAAATGACCCTCACCGAGGAACAGGCCCTTGGGGAGTCCAGACGCTGTCTGCGATGCGATCTCGAATTCACCATGGAGAAGCGGGTGGAAAAGCCGGTTGAAAAGCCGGCAGTCTCCGCAATGGGAGGAATACGGCATGATTAGTCTCACGATCAACGGGCTGTCCGTGTCTGTGGAAAAAGGATGGACGATCCTTGAGGCGGCGCAGTTTCTGGGCTTCCCCATCCCTACGCTCTGCCATCACGAGGGGCTCTCCCCCTATGGGGCGTGCAGGCTCTGCGTCGTGGAGATCGGTGAAGGGCCGGGCGCCAGGCTCGTTTCGTCCTGCACCTATCCCGTCGAGGAGGGGATGAAGGTCCGAACCGCTTCCGAGCGGGTCGTGCGGGCCAGAAGGATGATCATCGAGCTGCTGCTGGCCTCGTGCCCGCAGTCCAAGGTCATCCAGGACCTGGCTTCGGCTCACGGGGTACGGACGCAGCGCTTCAGGCAGGAGCACGAAGACTGCATCCTCTGCGGCCTGTGCGTGCGGATGTGCTCCGAGCAGATGATGGCCGGGGCCATCGGTTTCCGCGGCCGTGGGACCGGGCGCAGCATCGGCACTCCCTTCGACGTGCAGTCCGAGGTGTGCAGGTTCTGCGGCGGCTGCATGCACGTCTGCCCTGCATGCCAGCTCAGGTGCACATACAACCAGCCGGAGAAGGCCGTCTGCAACTCGTGCGCGAACCTGGCGCCGCCCTGCATCGAAAAGGAGAAGTACGGCGACATGATGTGCTACATGAATCCCTGTGTCGCCTGTGAAATAAAATAAGCCGCGAAAAAGGAGTGCAATGATATGCTACATTCGAAGGTAAACGCTTCAGCCGCCACATTGACGAAGAACAGAACCGAAGAATCCATCGTTCCCGCGTCCGGCATGTGCGTGACCTGCGTGGACGGGTGCATCGGGATGTGCGAGATCGGGAAATCCTCCTACCGGGGCCACGAGGTCATCTATCCCCAGCCCTTCGGCGTCATCACCACGGCGGCCGAGAAACGCTATCCGGTGGACTACTCGCATTTCAACATCATGGGCACCTGCGTGGGCGCTCACGGGATCGAGGCCGACAGCGACAAGGCCATCTTCCCCAACGTGGACCTCACCGTCTCCTTCGGACACGACGGCAAGATCAGGTTCCGCCGCCCCTGGATCATTCCGGGCATCGGCTCCACCGCCATTGCCAAGAACAACTGGGAAGGCCTGGCCATCGGATCTGCGCTCATGGGCACGGGGCTGACCATCGGCGAAAACGTGGTGGGCATGGACCCGCAATCAGTGTTCAAAAACGGCCGCGTGATCGATACCGTCGACCTCAAGCGCAGGGTCGAGCTCTATCGCAGGTACCAGCGGGACGGCTACGGGGCCATCGTAGTCCAGGCCAACATCGAAGACACCCGCCTGGGTGCACACGAATATGCCGTCGAGAAGCTCGGTGTCGAGTGCGTGGAGCTGAAATGGGGCCAGGGCGCCAAGGACATCGGCGGCGAGGTCAAGATACCCGACCTCAAAAAGGCCCAGATGCTCGCCGAGCGCGGCTATATCGTCCTGCCCGATCCCTTTGACGAGGATGTGATCAGGGCCTTCGAAAAGGGCTCGTTCAAGGAGTTCGAGCGCCACTCCCGCGTGGGCATGGTGACCGAGGAGTCGTTTGCGAAGAGGATCGAGGAGCTCCGGGCTGCGGGCGCGAAGTACATCTTCCTCAAGACCGGCGCCTACCGGCCTGCCGACCTGGCACGGGCCCTCGTCTTCGCCTCGAAGTACAGGCTCGATCTCCTGACGGTCGACGGTGCGGGCGGCGGGACCGGCATGAGCCCCTGGAGGATGATGAACGAGTGGGGCGTACCCCCGGTTCAGCTGCACTCGCTCCTATACCGGTGCGCATCCGAGCTCTCGAAGCAAGGGGCGTATCTGCCGGCCCTGGCAGTGGCCGGAGGCTTCTCCTTCGAGGACCACATATTCAAAGGCCTCGCCATGGGCGCACCCTTCGTGAAGCTCGTGGGCATGGCCAGGGCGCCCATTGCCGCCGCCATGGTGGGAAAGACCATCGGCCGCACCATCGAAACCATGCAGGTGCCCGTGTACATCGAACGGTTCGGCAACAACAAGGATGAGATCTTCGTCACTGCATCAGAGCTCCGCAGGGAACTCGGAAAAGACGAGTTCGACAAGCTGCCCACGGGCGCTTTAGGCCTCTACACCTACTACGAGCGCCTCACCCAGGGCCTGCGCCAGATCATGGCCGGAAGCCGGAAATTCTCCCTCGAGCACATCTGCCGCGACGACATCGCGGCGATGACCCCGGAAGCATCCCAGATAAGCGGCATCACCTACATCATGGATGTGGACAGGGAACAGGTGTCCTTTCTCCTAAAAGGATAAAATATATTGACGAGCACCATTTTGTCTCCCGGCAACCTGGCAAGTTGCCGGGAGACGGCTTTATCGGCATCAGGCCCCCCTTTAAACGCTTTCACGATACGGCCCCCTGAGATGAGTTCTCATGAAGGGTTCGAAACTCCGGCATAAACCCGGCATTGAGAATGGGAATGGACCGGCTACAATCAGGTTTATATGAGGATGGAGACTGCTGAAGGGGACCCGATCATGGCAGAAAGAAAGATATATCTTACCGAGTTCGACAGGGCGCGCCTCGAGGAGCTCCTCGAAGTGGCCGATGAGTTCGGCGGCCATGGCAGGAAGGACCTGGAGTCTCTGGAAGAGGAGCTGGCGCGGGCAGAGATCGTCTCGCCCGAAGATATACCTCCCGACGTGGTGACCATGAACTCGAAGGTCGTGCTCCGTGACATCGACACTTCCGAGAGAATGACCTATACCCTGGTGTTCCCCAATAAGGCGAACATCAAGACCGGAGCCATCTCGGTCCTCGCCCCGATCGGCACGGCGATCCTGGGATATGCCAAAGGTGATATCATTGAATGGCCGGTTCCATCCGGCGTACGCCGCATCTGCATCGAGGAGGTCCTTTACCAGCCGGAGGCGGCGGGTGATTACCATCTGTAGCAGCGGCAAGCCGCACCATTCGACCGGGCAATCCATGTGACGTCGATGCCGCCCCTGTTCACGCCCGGCACAGATGGGTTTAAAAAGCGCTGCAAGCCGAACAGATATTTGGTTTTATACCCCTTCTCAATCCTGTCCCGGATGCTCCTCTGTCCTGAAAGGATGCTTCGCAGGATCAGATCTCAGCTCGTAGCTCCTATGCCTTTTGCGGCAGACTTCCCGATGATGTCCCGCGCCTTTGGTCCGCAGGTGAAGATGAGGTCGAAGACCGAGAGGTTGGGGATGAAATCTCCCCAGAGCTGGGGGTAGACCGGAGCGGGCGCCTTGATGAAGGAAAGGGTTATCCCCTCCCTGCAGAACAGGCCTTCGTCGAGGTATTTGCGGGCAGACCGATAGGCAAGGTATTCGGAGGCACCCAGGCTTCTGCACAGTGCCGTGATGAGGCTGCTTCCCTTCTCCTGAATATCGAGGTCCGAGAGGAGAACGATCCTCGTGGAGATGCCGAGATATCGAACGACATGCTCGATGGCCTCGATGTCCGCATCCCCGATCCGGTCGCACTCGTGAGAAAACAATCTCTCGAACAGGGGAAGGTGCTCCTCGAGGTAGGGTGCATGGGCATACGCGCTCTTGATGCTTTCGATGCGCTTCCTGTCCGATCCGGCCTCATGACAGATCCTGACCTCGTTTATCCTCTGCAGGCCCCGTCCCTTCCTCCATACCGGCATGCCGACCCAGAACACGCCCTGGTCGTTCTTGAAGCGGTTGCGGGTGATCCATGTGCCTCCCCGCGGAAACTGCACCGAATCCAGGATCACGAACACGTCGGAATCCATGATCTTCGCAAAGTACCCCGGATAGGGGCAGAAATACGGCTGGTGGGAGCTGAGGATCATATGGGTGAATGATACGTCCGGCCGGCCTGAAAAACAAACGCGGAGCAGCCGGTCGAGCTCAGAGGTCGTAGAGGGTGTCGTCCACCTTGGCCTTGGGCCTCTTTGCCGAAGATGATGTTTTCTGCTCCAGGGTGAACGGATCTTCACCCTCGAGGAGGTCTCCCATCTCCTGCTCGATTCTGTCCGGGTCCTCCCCCCGCTCCATGCGGACGAGCGCTTCCTCCATACCGGGGCCCATCCTCAGGCCGGTGGCATCGGAGAGCTTGCGCATGAGCCTTGCCGCCTGCCTCGGATCGTCGTCATTGATTTTCTCCGCCTCGGACGCGAGCATGGCCATGGCCTTCTCCATCCTGGATTCGTCGATGGGAGGCATCCCGTCCTCGGCGTCGCCGTCACCCTTTTTCTGCCCTGTGATGGCGGCGAACAGCGACACCTTGCGCTTCAGGGAGACATTCCTGCATTTCGGGCATTTCGGAACCTTCTCGGTATTCACCGACTTCGAAAAGAAATTATAGATCGTATTGCATTTGCGGCAATAGAATTCATAGATCGGCATACTCAACCTCACTTCAATTTTATCAGGGTATATTTAATGACAAAACCAGAGCCGAAGGCAAGAGGGTATTTCTGCCTGCGGGGCACCGCCTGCGGTACGGTCCCAGGGACTGATTTTACTGGGGCTGCTTGCGACTCCTGCCGGGGATTTCTATAATATTCATCATGAGCGATACCCGCACGCTCCCGGAATCTGAGTCGGGAAGAAAGACAGCGGCTCAAGTACGGCTCGCCCGGGCCATGACCCACGAACTGAGGAATTCCCTGATGGTCATCGGCAGCATGGTGCGCAGGATCGTCCGCACGAATCCCGAGGCAGCAACGGGCGAAACCTACGACGCCCTCATGTCTTCGATCGAGAGGATGGAGCTCGTCCTCAAGGACGTGGATGCATTCATCAGCACGCCCCTGCCGGTGATGAAGCTGCAGAGGATAGACGATCTCATCGAGGCAGAGCTGGAAGCATCGAACCCGCAATTGCAGGAGAAATCCATCCGCCCGATCATCTCCGTCAGCAACCCGAACATCATGGCCCCGGTGGATGCCCATCTCCTGAGAAAGGCCGTATCCATGATCATCAGAGAGATCATCCCCTCCCTTGCCGGTGGGGCGGTCCTGCATATCACCGTGTACGACAGAGACAGGGACATCGAGATCCTGTTCGGGGAGGCAGCCTCCTGCGGCCGGCTCTGCGATCTCTACGATCCACGGCTTGAATCGAGGCACTGGAGCACGAGCCTCTGCCTGAGCACCGCGCACAAGATATTCACGGACCATGGCGGGAAGATGCTCCTCGATCCCGATTCCCGCACCGCCTTTCCTATCCTCGTAAGGATCCCCCGCAGCAGCTTCTGAAATGGTCCATGCCCGTGAGGCAGGCACGAATTGTCAATGGCTTTAATCGCGGGTAACCGGTTCCTGCCTCTGCCTTACATGACCGACATGATTTTGGTCAGCCTGGTGAGCTTGACCGGGTGGGCCAGCATTCCTTCGACCTTGAGCTCTCCGCTTATGAGCTGCTTGAGCACGGCCATACCGGCCTCGTCAAAGTAATAGGGCAGACCGAACTTGATGGTGATGGAATTCAAGCCCACGACCTTGTCCGAGTCGGTCCTTATGACCAAGTCAGGCTTTCCGACGATGCCCTGCTCTATTTTGAGCCTTCCGCCCTGGAAGAAGAGCGTGACCGCTGCCTCGATATCCTTCAGATCGATGCCGATCGCGCCGCAGAGGTTGTTGAAGGTTTTCATTTTCTCAGGCCTCTGCTTGAGGTTCGACTCGATCAGCTCGCTCAGGATAAAGGAAAAGGGGACCTCGGATGCGTTGTTTTCAATCAGATTGTCCATATCCTGTATTCCTCCTTTACATGGCGGGGACGGCAGGGGAGGCGGGATGGCGATGTCCGGCCTGCCGTCCTCGTCCCATCACAACACCTTCTCGAAGATACCCAAAATCTCCGAAGCGTCCATGACAAGCCTCGGGTTGTTGACGATCGCTCCGTCCGAGAGGCTCATGTCCGCTGCCTTTTCGATATCGGCCTGTTTTACGCCGAACTCGGAGAGCTTCTGCGGATGAGAGATCTTGTTGCGCGTGAAGTCTCTCATGGCCTCGATGGCGGCCTTTGCAGCCTCGAGATCGTCCATGCCCTTCTCCCGCACGCCGATGGCCTCCGCCATCATGGCGTAGCCTTCCTGAGCCTCTTCCACATTGAACTCCATGCAGTCCGCCAGCAGGATGCCGTTCGCGATGCCGTGCGGAACATGGGCCACAGCTCCGATGGAATGGGCCATGGCATGAACGTTTCCCACCATGGCATTCCCGAAGGCCCAGCCGGCTAAGGTTGCTGCGATCTGCACCTGGCCCCGAGCGTGGAGGTCCGATCCGTTCTCCACGCAGACAGGCAGGTATTTGAACAGGAGCCTGATTGCGTGGAGCGCAAGCCCGTCCGTTACGGGCTCATGCTGCAGCGAATGGAGGGCCTCGACGGCGTGGGTCATGGCGTCCATCCCGGTGCTCGCCGTGAGGAGCTTGGGAAGCTTCTCGGTCATCTTCGGGTCGAGGACGGCAAGCCTGGGGGCATTGTAGTTTTCCACCAGCAGGCGCTTCTGGCCCATCTCTTTGTCCATGATCACGGCAGCGGTCGTGACCTCGCTGCCGGTCCCGGCCGTCGTGGGGATGACGATGTGAGGCGTCTGGAGCCTGCTCAGGAGCTGGATGCCGTTGAAGTCGCGCAGGGACCCTCCCTCGGTCAGGAGGATGCACATGCCCTTGGCCGTGTCGATGGCGCTCCCCCCGCCCACGCTGATGACCGTATCAGCGCCGTTCTTGCGGGCGAACTCGGCGCCGGCATCTACCACCTCGACGCCCGTGTCCTGGGGGATGTCGCTGAATACGCCCACGCACTTGTTTCCGAGGGCCTTGCAGACAGGATCGACGAGCCCTGCACCGAGGACCCCCTTGTCGGTCACCACCACCGCCTTCGTGCCGCCGAAGGCCCCCATCTCGATCTCGACATCCTTGGCAACACCGGCGCCGAAGACGATTTTCGTGGGCCCGAAATAATTGAACGATAAATCAGAATCATATCCCATAGATATCTCCTTTTCCCCGGACCGTTACCCCACCATGTCCGTAAGGGTCCGTAAGGCCCGGCAGTGCGGTCCGGGATCATGCCGATGACCGCACCGGGGCTAAAAAGTTAATGCAGGAACAAGGGGCCTCTAATTCGCGTCATCCGGCCATAGGGTATCGACCTTGCCCAGGAGATCGATGACCTTGTTGACGGTCTTGATGTTTCTCACCACGTAGGGAAGATCGCCCTTCATCTTGAGCTTGCCCTGAAGGAGGGCTTTCGTTGCATCGAGCTCTTTGAAGGCGACCTGCTTCCAGCGGGCGTAGTCCCCGGTCATGACGAACTTGGCGCTGTCCGCCTTTGCCTTGTCGCACACGACGAACTCGCCCACGTCTCCATGCCAGTAATCCATGAACAGATAGATCACCTCGGGAACGTTCTTCGACGGGTCCGGATTCACGACCAGGGAAACGCTTCCTTCCCAGTCCTTGGCGATGGTCTTGTATTCCGGATCAGCCTGAATAGCCGCCTTGTATGCATCCATCCATTCCTGAGTCATTGCCTTTACAGCCATTATTCATACCTCCTGATTTTATTTTTTATTGGTAAAGTCTCGCTTTAAGCTCATCGAGTCCGAGCTCGACGAGCTTTTCCTCTTTCGGAAAGCCCCGCTCGTCAAGACCCCTGAACGCGTAGTATTCTCTCAGGAGCAGCTCCATATCGGGCACCGACCCTGCCGCCCCTCCCTCTTCGAGCGCGGTCATGATCCGCTTGGGGAGGACGTCGTCCTTTTTCGTGATGCCGAGCAGGTTGTTGAACCCGCGCTTGAGGGTCCAGTCGCGCATGCCCGACTTCATGAGGTCCGCAAAGGTGAAGCCAAAGCCGGTGACGGCATTGAATACCTCCAGGAGCGTTTCGGGCCTTACGATATAAGCGACGTAGTGACAGATGGAGAGAGAGTTGGCGAGAATGCCGTAATTCTCGGAGTTGTAGACGAGGGCGGCCTTCCCCTCGCTCGTGGTGCCCTGGTAGTCGTCCTTCATATCGAAGAGCTGCGGCCAGGACGCCATGCCCTGCTCGGTCGCCATGGCGAAATGCTGGAGGTGGCATGCACCCCGGTTCGACATCATGTAGGCAAGACCCATGCCGTGGAAGCCGCGGGGGTCGTGCATGGGGGCCTCGAGCCCCTTGACGTGGACCACCGCATCGATGGCGTCCCCGCCGATCTTCCTGGCGGCCCTCACCGCTCCCTCGGCAAGGATGTCTCCGAAACCTTCCCGGTAGGCGATGGCCTTCACCAGGGCAAGCACGGCATCCATGTTCCCCCAGGTGAGCTCGATCCCCTTGAGGTCGTCCCTGCTGATCGTGCCTTTCTCATAGAGCTCCATGGCCATGGCAATGGCGGAGCCGCAGCTGATGGTGTCCATTCCGTAGCGGTTGCAGAGCTCGTTCGCCTTGATTACGGCGGTCAGGTCGGGGTTCATCATCATGGTGCCGAACACGGCGCAGGTCTCGTATTCGGGGCCCGGACCTTCTTCGGATGTGTACTTGCCGTCGTCGACCTTGACCACCCGCTTGCAGGCGACGGGGCAATTGACGCAGGCATGCGCCTTCGTGAGATATTTCTCCCGCATGGTGGGGCCGCTTAAGCTGCTCGCGAGCTCGTACTCTCCTCCCGAGGTCCAGTTCTTCACTGGAACGTCGCCCGTCACCATTCCGAGGTCCATGTTCGCGTCCGATCCCATGAGGTGAAGGCCCTCGGTAAGGGCGGAGTCTTTGATCTCCTGCATTGCCTGCTTCTGGGCTGCCTTGAACTTCTCCTCGTCGGCCTTGCCGACCTTGCCCGTGCCTTTGACCGTGACGGCCTTGAGGTTTTTCGATCCCATGACCGCGCCCAGGCCTGCCCTGCCGCTGAAATGCCCCTTGTCGTTGCCGATGGCGGCGATCCTCACGAGGTGCTCGCCTGCCTGGCCTATGACGAGGGCCTTTACAGACTTCTCCTGCTCCTTGATGAGGTCGGTCGCCTCGTAGATGTCCTTTCCCCAGAGGTGTGAGGCATCGGTCAGCTCGGCCTTCCCGTCGGTTATGGAGAGGCAGACCGGCGAGTCCGCCCTGCCCTCGATGACGACGCCGTCATATCCTGCCCTCTTGAGGTCCGGCCCGAAGGTCCCCCCGCAGGCCGACTCTGCCCAGATGCCTGTCTGAGGCGACTTCGAGCAGATCGTGAACCGCGAGGTCCCTGGAAACCCTGTCCCCACGAGGGGGCCTGTCATGATCATGAGAGGGTTTCCCGGAGAGAGCGGATCGACGGTTAGGTCGTACCTGTCGAGGAAGAGCTTGGCAGCGAGGCAGCTCCCGCCGATATATTTTCCCAATTCCTGACTATCTATGCTGAAGTCCCGGCATTCCCCAGACGACAGATTCACCAAGAGAAACTTCCCGGTATATCCTCCTGCCATACGGAACCTCCTTTGGATAGAAAAGTACGAATATATATAATAATCTCCAAACAGTTAAGGTCAATCGAGCACCGTCTGAAACTTCTGTCCAAGCACACTGAAAATCCCTGTAGTGTGACATATTATACATGAAATTACAGAATACCGGATCGATGGCCCCGGTGCCCGAATTTCTCGCCGATTCGGACACGACTCATGTGTGCCCAGGCTCGGGAAAGGGAAGCGGCAGCCCTGAGGAAGACCCTCAGTGCTCCTCTGCCCAGCGGACAGCGAAACGGACGAGCTCTGCGGCGTTCTTCAGGTGGAGCTTTTCCTTGATCCTCTCGCGGTAGGTGCTGATCGTCCTCACGCTCAGGCGCATCCGGTCTGCGATCTCGCCCGTGGAGCAGCCCTCACCGATCATCCTCAGCACGGTAAACTCGCGGTCTGAGAGGGTCTCGATCGGGGACTTCTCGAGGGAGTCCTGGCCCGTCCGCACCCTGTTGAGGAGGCCGGTCATGATGTTCTGGCTCACATAGATGTTGCCCATAAGGATGTGGCGTATGGCCTTGACGATCGACTTCGACGTCTCCTGCTTCATGATGTAGCCCTGGGCGCCTGCCTGGAGAGACCGCTCGGCATAGAGGAGCTCGTCGTGCATCGAGAGCACGAGGACCTTCATTCCCCTGCGGGATGCGCCGATCTCCCTGATGAGGTCGAGGCCGTTGCTTTCTTTAAGAGTGATGTCGACGATCGCCATGTCCGGATTCATCTCCTCCATGAGCGACCGCGCCGTGCTCACGTCGTCGGCCTCGCCGCAGACGTGCAGGTCCGGCTCGTGATTGATGAGCTCCCTGATCCCGAGACGGAACACCTCGTGATCCTCCACGATCAGTATCTTGACCTTACCGGTATCACCCATAGTCTGCATCACCCCACTGCTGGCTGCTTCCGGGCTTCATGCCTGAACGACAGGGTAACGGCCGTGCCCTCGTCCGGATTGCTCTCGATGTGCAAGTCCGCTCCGATCATCTGGGCGCGGAACGCCATGATCTTCAGGCCCATGCCCTGCGTGGCCTCTTTCCTGTCCATGCCCTTCCCGTTGTCCTCGATGGTGATCGTCACGATGCTGCCGTCGTACAAGAGCCCGATGTCGACCCTGTCTGCACGGCCGTGCCGTATGGCGTTATAGACCGCCTCGTGGACGATGTAGTAGATGTGCGTCGAGACCGAGATGTCGTCCACCAGGATGGACTCGCAGTAGTTGAACGTGCAGGCGATCCTGTACACCTCGCGGACGTTCGATGCTATCTCCTGCAGCAGTGACTCGAGCCCGTGGTCGGCGAGAAACACCGGGCACAGTCCCCGGGAGAGCCTCCTCGTCTTCAGGATCGCCTCCTCGATGAGGAGCCTGATCTTCTCGACCTCGTCCGTGGACGGGACGATCTTCTCTTCGAGTTTTTTCTTGAGCAGCTCGCTCATCACCTCGATCCCGATGAGATGGGGCCCGAGGTCGTCGTGGAGCACCTGGCCGATCTTCTGCCTCTCGCGCTCGCCGATGGTCAGGATCTTCCGCTCGAGGATCTTTTTCTCGGTCACGTCTTCGATGGTGGCGATCATGCACGGCTCGTGCAGAAGCGTGATGATCTCCGCAGAGATCGTGACCATGCGGATCTCTCCGCTCCTCTTGCAGAATTCCGTATCAAAGCCTCTGATCTGGCCGTTGCCTGCGAGCGTGCCTATCATCCTCTCGTAGTCGTCCACCGATCTGAACAGGCCCATGTCCCGGATGCTCCTGCCCGTGGTCTCTTCCCTCGAATACCCCGATATCTTGGTGAAGCTCTCGTTCACGTTGAGAAAGTATCCTCCGTCGATCTTCCATATGACGATTCCCACGGGGGACGACCGGAAGGCCTTCGAGAACATCTCTTCCGAGTTGCGCAGGGAATGGGCGAGGACGTTCACGGACTGGCTGATGACCCCGATCTCCCCCTTTGTGAGCAGGGGGATGGGTTCGACGTTCAGGTTTCCCTTTTCGAGCTCTTCGAGGCTCTTGACCGTGAGCGCCAGGCCCGAGCGGATCCCGGCATTGGACTCGTAGACCGTAACGAAGATCGCCGCCAGGGAGAGCGAGAGGATGATGAAGACATGGAAGCTCAAGTCCGTAAACCGTATCGCGTCGGCGTTCGAGATGAAGAGAAAATGGCCGAGGGTCACGAGCGGTATGATGAGGATGGAGACCACGATGAGCGTGGTCCGCAAGGATACGCTGAAGAGCTTGTACATATGCCGCGGGATGTAGACGCCCCTGATCCTCTCGTCCATGAGCACAGGCGACAGGAGATGCTCGGTGGTGCTGTAGGAAATGATGCTGTTGATGGGAATGCACAGGAGCAGGATGAAGAATGCAGGCAGAGTCTCGGGCCACCCGAGGTCGACGAACGACCTCGTGACGAAATAGCAGCAGATGAGGCCGAATATCCACCGCAGGATGATGATGGTGCTCTCGCTCCGGGGGTACGACAGGAGCTTGAGCTTGATCTCCGCAAGTTCCGCCCCCTTCGTGTCCAGCGCGCCCAGGATGTGCGAGAGCTTCCAGATCCTCACGAACATGCCGAAGAGCGTGGCGAGCGATGCCGCGACGACCGCCGAGAGGATGAGATACCTGAGCTTTTCTCCCGTATATCTGCCGGCAATGGTGCCGTAGTATACAGCGAGGGGAACGACGATGATGTTTATGTAGAGCTCGAGCCGTATGGTGAGCTGTGCTATGAGTCCCCTCGCCGATATCATACCCATGCCCCCAAAACGGCCTGCACTCCAAGGCCTCAAATGGAATTTCTCTCCAAGCCTTTATATACCCCAAAACATCCCGGCAGGGAACTGCCTGAATAGCAGGGTTTCAAGCCTCTTCAAGCGCGGAGGCCGGCATCGGGAAAGCGGCCCGGCCGCACGAAGGATTCACTCCCCTACGGGATGATGACCCCTGAGCATTCTTCCTGCATCCTTTCCGTGTATGCGATTATCTCATGGAGGAACTGGGGATTGTTGGTATAGATGGGCGACGTTATGATGTTCCCGTCCACGACGACCGGAACCTTGTGCTGGTAGTCTGCACCGGCATTCCGCAGGTCGGCCTCGAGGCTCCAGTAGGCAGTGACCCTCTTTCCCTTGACGATGCCCGCGTTGATTAGGACCCAGGGGCCGTGGCACATGGCGGCGACCAGCTTTCTGCTCTCGAACATCTCCCGGATGAAACTTACGACCTCCGGAATCGTGCGCAGCCTGTCAGGCGCGGCAACGCCCCCGGGGACCACCGTCAGATCGAAGGCGTCTGCACCGAGATCACGAACGGACATGGTGGCTCGTGCAGGCACGCCGTACTCTCCGTGGACGGTCTGCCCGTCGGGGGTGGCCACATCGACGTGGTAACCGGCCTCCTGCAGCCGGTAATACGGATAGATGAACTCCTCATCCTGAAAGCGTGGAGCCGTGATAATGACCGCTCTGGTCATGAGCTATCCTCCTTGTGGGCGAACTTCTTTCACTGCATGATCGGGGCAAGGCTGCCCTTTGGCTCCCTGTCCACCCGATGCCCATGGACGATGGCATCGAATGCCGAGAGCCTGTCTGCCGCTCAAGGGCGCATAGGCACCGGCAGATGAATCCTCTGCCGGTGCCTTCTATTCACGGACGGGATTGGGGCTCCCGTCTGTCCTGCCTCACATGCCGCTCGCTGCGGCCTCGGCAAACAGAATGTCGAACGACCCGTTCAGGGTGTATACCGCATTCGCATTGAAGGTTATGGTGCCCGGCGTGAACTCGTCTACCTCAACCTGCGTCAGGTCCGTGTAGGTCGCACCTCCCGGGTTCTGGCCGCCGGTCTGGAAGCCGTAGCCGGTTATGACATCCTGGCCGTTTCTCGACTCTGTCATTCTGATATAGCCCGCATACCCGACCTGCCCGTTCGTCAGATCTGCCGACAATGCCCCGGGGCCGTTATCCCAGTCCCAGGTGAACATCCACAGGAAGCTGTCCCCTGCCCCGACCTGCCCGTCAGAGGCAGTATCAGTCCAGGTGAGCGTTCTGGAGCCCGTCGGAGGGAAGGGACTCGCCTGCCCTGTGGGGACAAACTCCGTGCCGGCTGTCGTCAACCCGCCGCTCATGAGCGCCGTGTGGTTGGTATCGATGATGTCGGAGGTTCCGCTTGCAAGCCCGACCTGGTCGGAGAGCATCTCGAGGATAATGAATGCGAGACTCGCCTTCTGCTGCCATATGGGGGTATCCGGTGCGTCCAGAAGGCCCTCGAAGGTCTGGGCGTCGAAATCGACGGGCACTGCATCGCTGTGGAGCATCATTCTCACGCCCCCGTCCGGGGAAGTGTCGGTGAAGGTCACATTGAAGAAATTCCCCTCGTATATTACCGCAAACGAGCCCTGGCTCGGAAACAGCTCATCGGCAGCCGGAACGTTCGTCAGGAAGGTGATGGGCTGTGTCACGGTGATGATGAGATCTTTCGGTGACGCAACACCCCAGAAGTTGTTGAGCGTCACCTTCAGGCTTGTGCCTGCAGCCAGGGTAACCATCCCGGTCGTCGGTGCGAAGGTACCGCCCATCTGCGTGCCGATGTTGCTCCGTATCTCGGCAGACCTCTGGCTTTGCCCCTGGCTCTGGGTCATGGTGAGGATCGGCGTGGTCGATCCGGAGGTGATGGTGAAGCTGTAGAGATCGAGCCGTCCGGGTGCAACGCTCGGCTGATCCGGTGTGGCTGGCTGGTCATTGGGCTGGTTGCCCGGCTGGTTGTCAGCTGATGTCTGCTCCTGACTGACGGGTGATTCATCGTCGTGACTGCTATTGCTGCAGGCTGCAAGCATGATCATGCAGATACAGATGCCCGCAAACATCAAGATCATTCTCGAAAGCTTTCTGTCCATGTCTTTCTCCTTTTCTACAGGTTCTTATATGGTCCTCTCATGGACACTGCACCCCTCTTCATTCTCTTGAATGAACGGGTATCGGCAAGGAAGCAGAGAGAGTGCGAAAGCTCAGGGAATGATTATGAAAAGACTGAACAGGCAATACCTGCAGAGACGAGAGCCGGACGGATAACCTCCCCATGAACTTCAACCTCCTCCACCATATGCCGTCTCAATGCCTTAAATGGTATTCGCGAGAGGAAATCGTTCTCTCAAACAATCGGCCCTATGCCCAAGCATTCACGCCACGCGGCAACCTTTCCCTCAAAAGGACGGAAATGCCCTTCCTCTCCTCGACAACTCACTTGCTCGGTACAGAACATGGCATAAAAGAAAGTGCAGTCAGGTTCTCGCTTACGATTTTCCAATGAGAGATATAATAAGGGACTCGTCTCCCCGGCTCAACCTGGAGGGTGCCGCGCCGGCAGGACGATGTCAACTGCCGGTCTTCCTGAGGCTTGCCGGTCTGACCTCAGGCGGGCTCATCTTTTCGGGGTACCTGCCGGTGACGTTCGCATAGTAGGCGGATATCTTCCTCATGTCGGCCTCGATGCTTCCGGTGGGAATCATTGTCGGCCCTATGCCGCACATCTTCCGGCGATAGTCGATGAACGCCAGGACGATGGGGACACGGGCGCCGAGAGCGATATGATAAAAGCCGGTTTTCCAGTACGGCACCTTTGCGCGCGTGCCCTCGGGTGCGACGGCAATGACCAGCCTCTCCCGCTCCTGAAAAACCCTGACGATCTGGGATACCATGTTCTGCGACTGTCTCCGGTTGATGGGTATGCCCCCGATCCAGCGGAAAAGGGAGCCTAAAGGCGCTCGAAAGAGGCTGTCTTTGCCGATCCAGTACGCGTTGGCCTTCAGGACGAATGCCGCGAACACGCCGATGACGAAATCCCAGTTCGAGGTATGGTATGCCATGATGACGATGTACTTGGGTCTGTCGGGAAGGCTTCCATCGACGCGCCAGCCCGCCAGCTTCAGGCATGCCCATGAGACGCCGCGCAGGATGGACCTGATGACCGGAGTTTCGAAAACCGTATACTGCATACCGGAGAACTCCTCTTCGTGATGCGTATTCTGTCTGCCACGGAGTATACGCCGCTCAAGCCTGTTTGTAAAACGGTCATGACGTTTCAGACCCTACGGGGGTCCGCTCTTCCCGTCATGATCCGGTACTGCGTGGACGATGAGAAGAGGATCTTCGCCCTTTCCAAAATCGACGCTGTGCTCGACGACGAGATGTACGCCTGCATTCCGGGCCGCCTTCGCGAGATCAGCCGGGAGGGAGTCGCTCCCGTCGCTCCACAGGAGGACCACTGCCCTGCCCGCATTTCCGGCAAGCCGTGCCACGAGCACGTCGGGCGATTTGATCTCCTCGGCGGTCCTGTTCCGATAGAAGCCTGCCGATCCTCTGAGCCCGTCCGAGGGAAGATAGAGCACGATGTCCCTGCCGCCTGCCAGACGAAGGGCCTCCATCATGGGCGTGTAGTAGCCGCGCTTTGCCACGTCCGCCCGCGCGATGGGGCCGGTGAACCAGAGGCCCCACCCCATGGCGAGCAGAACAGCCATCCAGACGATTGCCCACTGATTGCTCTCACGGCGCAGGGACAGCACGCATCCTGAGCCTGCAAGAACGAGCACCATGACCGCTGCTGCAAGAGACAGGCTCATGCCTCCGAGGATGCCGGTCGCCGCCGCCATTCCCGCTGCCGCAAGGATGATCAGTCCCGACATTCCCCGGAAATACAGCTTCAAGAAGCAGTCCGCCTGAGGACGTGCCCTCGTTATGCACCAGGCGACGAGCATTGCCAGCGCAGGATGTGCCGGAAGGAGATAGATGAAATCCTTTGCCTTCGAGGCCGTGAGCAGGATGAGAGGGCCTATGAAGAGTGAGAGGAAAAAGATCCCTGCCTGATCATCCCTGTCGCTTCTCGTCCTCCACGCCATCCAGATCGCCGGAGGGAGGACGAATGCACCGGGAGCGAACTCCGGCAGGAGATGCTCCAGGTAGAACAATACATTCCGGTGGGGGCTTATGTACCCCGATACGAAGCGGCCGAGGTGATTGGCGATGAAGAACTCCCGCAGGAGATCGGCCGGTGCGTGAAGGAGAAACGGAACGACCCAGATCATGGCGGGAATGATGAACGAAAGAACCGGGAGGGGATGGAAAACGTACCTGAGCTCGCCCAGCCGCCTGCTCAGAATGAGGTAGACGAGGAATCCCGACCCGAAGATTGCAGGCCCCACAAAGCCCTTTACGAGGAATGCCAGCCCCATGAATGCGCCTGCCGCCGCATAGGCGAGCCGTTTTCTCCGAGGCTCATCCGTATCGAGGGCGATCCAGACGAAGAGCATCGAGAAGGAGACGGCAGACACGAGGGCATTGTCGAGGATGACGAGGTGCGCGGTCCTCAGGAAGCGCTGAGACAGGCCGAGGAGGGCAGCAGCGAGAGCACCGCCTTCTATCCCCAGGACATACCAGCCGAGGAGGAAGACAGCCGTGAGAGACAGCATCGCGAACGCGGCCGAAATGAAGCGTGCTGCAGCGGCGCTCGGATGCCCGACGATCCGGTATGCCGTCGCAACCACGGCCTGAAAGCCCGGGGGCTTCTCGACGAACGGCAGCCCGGCGAGATGAGGAACGACATAGTCGCCGCCCTCGTACATCTCCCGCGCGACCTCCACCTCTCGAAGGTCGTCGGGAGGCAGCAGCTCGCGGTCCTTCTGCCCTATGAGAATGGCAAAAACACACGAGAGAAGGATGACCGTTATTCTCAGCTTCACGCTCTTTTCACCCTCGACCATGGAGATCGGACTTGTACCGTCAGGGTTGCGATCCTGCCATGCCTGTCCTGGAGAACAGGATGTCGAGCCCGCCGTTCATGGTGAAGCTGCTGTTCGGATTGGTGAAGAAGCTGCCTACCGATTCCTCCCTGATATTGACAAAGTGGAAATCAGCATACCTCACGCCGGCAGCCCCTTCCCGACCGGGCTCGAAACCGAAGCGGTCGACGCGGACCTGGCCGCCGCTCTGCTCCTTTTCCATGACATACCCGGCAAGGCTCACTGCCCCGTCCAGCAGGTCGTTGAGCTCTCTGCGGGCATCATTCTCCCAGCAGGTGAATATGAGCCAGTTGAAGCCGTCTCCCGAGTCGACATTGCCGTTTCCGTTTACGTCGATCCAGGAAAGCGTGCTCGTCGCATCCGGCTGGGCCGGGTTCGGTGCTGCCTGAGGTGAGATCGATCCGCAGGTGAAGGTCATGGCCCCGTTGTCTGTGAGATATCCCTTGTAAGCCTCGACGAGAGAGGCGGTATCGTATACGAAGAAGACCTGCTCGACGAGGAGGTAGAGGACGTTGAAAGAGAGGCTCGCCTTCTCTTCCCATGCAGGTGCAGGCGAGCCGATCTCGTCCTCGAAATCGAAGAGCTCCCGCGTGATCTCCGGTGCGCCGTTCAGGCTCAGGGTCACGGTGGGGACAGAGGTGGAATCGAAAAAGGCTACCGCTACGCTCTCTCCCCCGCCTGTGACGGAGAACCTTCCGCTGACAGGGATATATTCCCCGAGCAGGGGGAACTGTTCCTGAAATACGATCGCCTCTTCGACAGTGACGGTGAAGTCCTCGGGAATGCCGTCAATCGGATTGGTCGTCGATATGTTCATACCGGAGCCTTCGTTCACGCTCATCGCGGCCGAATCCCCCGAGAACGTCCCGGTAATCAGTCCGCCATCCGTGTTGCTGACGACGACGGTCCTCTCCGTGTCCATTCCGATAATCGGATGGATAAGGGTAAGCCTCTGCTCCTGCCCGACTGCCCTGAGATCGAGGTCGAAGGGCCCTGCAAACTCGGCATTGGCGGCAATCTCTTTGTCCAGATCGAGGAAGTTATCGTCTCCCTCGCAAGACGCGAGGGCCACGAGAGAGCACAGGAAAAACCCGGCCAAGGCATGAAACGACCTCCCCTCCATAGGATTCTCCTTTCCCCGTGCTCCTGCACATCACAGACATGAAGGCATGATGAACAATATAATACAGGGGCGCTCGGCAGGGCTCAAATCTTTGGGCTTCGAGATATTCAGTGTTTCACTGGCCCTGCTTTTACGATAAAAGGGCCATCGTATCATTTTATGTGAGGGAAGGCATTCGAGATGACTCCACAGGTTCTCGGCATCATTTTCGCGCTCGCCTCGGCAGCGACGTGGGGCACGGGCGATTTCAGCGGCGGCGTCGCCTCGAAATCGCGGAGCCAGTACCAGGTCGTGTTTCTCATGACGATCCCGGGGGTGATCATGCTCGTCCTCCTTGCCTTCCTGCTCGGCGAACCCATGCCGTCCGTACCGGACATGATCTGGGCATCGGCCGCAGGCTCGTGCGGCGCCGTGGGCATTGCATCCCTCTACCGGGGCCTCGCCCTGCACAATGCCGCCGTTGTCGCACCCACGGCCGCTGCCGTGGGCGCGGGGCTCCCCGTCGCCTTCAGCTCCCTCGCCATCGGGCTCCCCGAAACCCCGAAGATGCTCGGGTTCCTCCTGGCGCTCACCGGCATCTGGTTCGTCTCCAGGCCCGTCGACGGAAGCCGGCGGAGGTGGTCGGACGGGCTCGCCCACGCAGTCATTGCCGGAGCCGGCTTCGGGGGATACTTCATCCTGCTTGCCCAGGTCGAACAGGGAATGGTGTTCGGCCCGCTCACCTTCGCGAAATCCGCCTCCCTGCTCCTCGCACTCGCCGTGCTCCTGCTCAGGCGCGAGCGAATCCCCGCCCTCACCGGCATTCCGCTCGCCCTTCTGGCCGGCGTCTTCGATGCCGGAGGCAATGCCTTCTACATGCTCGCCAGGCAATACACCCGGCTCGATATAGCGGCCGTGCTCGCCTCGATGTACCCTGCGGTCACGGTCATGCTCGCGAGCGTGATCCTCAAGGAGAAGGTGGGCACGCACCAGGCGGTCGGCGTGATCCTCTGCCTCATCGCCATCGCCCTGATCAGCTTGTAAGAGGGTATTTTGATGAAATTATGTCCAGGGGAGGGAGAAGGTCCACTTAAAGAGCCCCCACCCATCTACCTCCGGTGCGCACTCTCTTTGCTCCGAGACATCAATAAAGAATTTTAGCTCAATTATCTCATCAGATCCGACAACCTGATCGACTATGTGAGCAGCCTTCGCCAGTCTTTCAATCCCTCGACAATCGACTGCCTCATGTGCAGGAACACCCTTTCCGTGGGATGGGACGGGCGGCTCTATGACTGCGACTTCAACCAGATGCTCGAATTGCCGGTATCATGTACCTCGTCGTGCACGGTCGGCGAGTTCGATTACGGGGAGCTCAAAACGCGCAAGATCGTCACTGCGGACCACTGCTTCTCCTGTACTGCCGGGTCAGGGTCGTCCTGCCAGGGCGCGCTTCGATAACGGCCGCATGGCTGCCGGTGCATCGCTCCACAGGGATACGGCAGGCATGCAGCCGGGCAGCAGGGGTGTAACACGATACAAGAGCGGACAATGACAGGGGGGGCACAAGGCGGCACAGTGTCCGGTCAACTGCCCGCCGCCGCCCTGCCCACCCTGGCTGTCTCCCTCGTTATTTCACGACCTCCATCCCCGCTTCTTTCCAGTCGGCCAGAAGGGTCTGGTAAATATCGAGGTAAGCGAGCTGGTTGAGTTTTCGATACGCCAGATAACTCCGGCTCCCCGTGTTGCAATAGACGATGATCTTCTTTTCCTTGGGGAGGATGCCCGACTGAGAGGCAAACGTCTCGGCCGGGATGTTTATGGCCGTGGGGATGTGTCCTTCGCCGTATTCCTTGGGGTCACGGACGTCAACCAGGACGAAGTCCTGTTTTTTCTCGTCGATCATCTTTTTCAGGTCTGCGGGCTTTACCTTCCGGGTCTCGATCTTTTTGCTGTACTCGGGTCCGGCGACTATGGGGAGCGCTCTTTCCTCCCACACGGGTATGCCTTCGCTGTAGATCATGATGTTCGTGTATCCCAGCGGTTCGAACTGCACTGCGAGCCGTTTGCTCTTTCCGCACTTCACCCCATTGCAGTAGATGACGAGCAGGGCAGCCCTGTCCTCCGGGAGGAGGGCTTTGTTTTCTGTAAGCATCTTTTCCGGGATACTGATGGCCCCTTTGATGTGCGCTTCCTGATATTCCTGCGGTGTTCTCGAGTCGATGAGGACAAGGGCCTGTTTCTGGTCGAGCATTTCTTTCAGTTGATCGGTCGTGACGATCCTGAACTCGGTACCGGCGAGGACGGCTGCCGGGAGCCCTGCAAGGAACAACAACACGACAAAGGAAAAAAGGCCGGGTTTGATTTTCGTGCCACTCTGCTGCTTCATGACAATCTCCTTGTTATGTATCTGTGTATGTAGATCTGCTTTGGATGGCATGGAATATACTGTTTTCTTTGGTCGCAAGTCCAATAATAATAAAGAATACATAAGCCTGGATCATTCAACCATGTTATGCGGAATCAACAGGGGTACCTCCAGGGATCATGAGGTGCGCATGGCCCTCTTCCCTCAGCGGGAGAAAATGGAGAGAAAAGGAGAAAATGGGGACAGATTTATTTTTTACTTTATTTTTTATCTATTCTCCTCCGTATGGCGCAGCGACTTCGGCAAAGAACGACAAAGGTGTACGCCATTCCGGCGCGTCGTACCCTAATGCTTCAGCATGGCTTCGTAGAGTGCGCGCAGCGCCGCATCCTCATGTTTATGCTGGATGCCGAAATTGGAAGCTCAGATGGGCCGGTCCCTGGTTCACGATATCGATGTTGATACCGTGAAGGGAAAATAAATCTGTCCCCTTTTCTTTAATGATAATCAAATCTTATTCCGATATGACAAAGGTCCAGGTTGTGGGAATGGGGTTGCTCTTCATCAAGTGAACACTTTCTGGATGCCGGATATAATCTTTTTTACGAGGAGCTTTTATGACTATCAGACGAGTCGCAAACATCTTTCGGTTGTTCCTCCTCCTTTCCATCCTTGCCCTCATGGTAAGTTGCGGGGGCGGCAGCAGCGACGATGGTTCCAGTGGAGGGTCGCCTTCGAGCAATGCCGATCTGGCATCACTGACCAGTCCAGCGGTACGTTGAATCCTTCTTTCGACGCATCAACTCTGAGCTATACCACCATGATTGTCGGTGAGTCTTCGATCACGCTCACTCCGACCGCAGAAGATAGCGGGGCAACGATTCAGGTCAACGGGGAGGACGTGGTGTCAGGGCAGGCGTCATCTCCCGTTACGCTCGATCTGGGAGAGAACACCATAACCATAGTTGTTACAGCAGAAGGCTTCACAACAAAGACTTATACCGTTATTGCTGGTTACGTACCCCAGGAGGCCTTCCTCAAGGCCTCCAATGCCGAAGCGGATGATCGGTTTGGCGTGAGTGTGGCACCTTCGGGCGACACGCTCGCCGTGGGGGCCTGTTTTGAAGACAGCAGCGCCGTGGGCGGAGAGAACGATAACAGTGCTTCCAATAGCGGGGCAGTGTATATTCTGCGGTGGTAATAAGCAAGGGCAATGACCGTGAATATTTAGGCATGGACCGGTGAAAGAAGCATCTGCTGCGGGGCATCCTCTTTTCCGGGATACCCCGCAGTTGCTTCATGGCCGGAATCGTTTAAATCAAGGCGAAAAGGGGACTACGAAAAGGGGACAGATTTATTTTCCCTCCTTATTCACAGGAGTGATCTTGGAGCACAAGATCCCCTGGATTCCCGCTTTCTAAGGGAATGACAGTGTATGATATTCCCGAGGGCGTGCCAGGGAGGCAGGGGTGGCCCTGGATGAACCGTTGATCGTCTTTTGCTCATGCAGCCCGACCTTAAGGCGGAGGCCGCTTAGCCCCGTACTGTTTGAGCCTTCCATAGGAAGGCGAGTTTACAGGGCCGGCCTTAGGGCTTATGATTGTGGCTGCATCAAAAGGCGGTCCCCGGTGAAGGAAGGGCCACCCCTGCCTCCCCACCACCGAGCGATTTTACACCTGCATCCCATCCCTCAAACATATCACCTAGTGAAAATCATGGATGCATAGGTAACGGCGCTCTGCGTCGCCTTCTCGTCATATACCTTGCAGTGGAGGAGCTTCGGGGTGCACGGGCCCATGAGCCATGAGAACAGGAGCATCGAAGGGAGCCCGCAGACATTGTAGTAGTCTCCGGTTCTCGCGGCTTGCTCAAAGATCAATTCCGGGTTTGCCTCCATGAGACCTCTGATGATGGCCTCATCATACGCAGCCGCCTTGGGCAGAAGGACCTCGGCAGGATGGTCGTGGCCGAACTTCGGCCCGATGTGGGAGAAATCGACCCCGGAGACGAACAGGGTCTTGAGGCCCCTTTCGGCAATGAGGTCATGTATCCCCTGCTTCATGGCCAGGAAGCGTCCGTCCTTCAGAGGGTCCTTGCCGCTCCGGATGAACTCGTGGATGCTGCCGCACAGGATGGGCACGATCTTCGGCACGCCTCCGAGGAAGTGCCTGAGGAATACCGTCTGGAACTCGATGGAGTGCTCGGCTTTGTGGTCGAAGTCATTCTCTGCAAGAGAGCCTTCGGGCAGCCCGGCCTTCAGTCCGGCCACGAACTCCCTGTCCGCCTCCATCCTGCCCAGGGGGGTCAGATAATCCTTGCCGGAGATGCTCCAGAGGCCTCCCGAGCCGTTGTGGTTGATTCCGAGGATGATCACGAGGTCGTAGCGCCTGCCTGCGAGGTAGCGGTACGTATCGACGTACACGTCCCACGCCACGTTCGTATCGATGTGGGGAGCGAGAATGCCGGAAATCTCCCGGGGCCGGATATCCTCATCGAGAGGAGGAAGGCTGTTTTGCGTCTCCACGATGCTCTGTGCGAGCCTTTCCGGGTCCTTTTCATAGCTCTTGCCGGCCAGGCACGCTGCGCGGTCGGAGCACGCGCAGAAATCGTCCACTGTCTTGCACTTGAGGGCGGCGAACCGATCGCTCTCCAAAAGGAGCGAATCGTCCAGGGCACGGATGAAGGCCTCGATTTCGTCCATGGGGATTATATGGCCGGCGTTTCTGCGCATCAGCTCGATCTGGATGTCGCGCAGGTCGTGAGAGCCGTCGAGCATCCGGAGAAGGGGGACCGTGCCCTGGTCGAGCGCAATGCCTTCCCGGGCGATGCGCAGGGGATCGTGAAACGAGAGCATGCGCCTCTGCCCCACCGTGACAGGAATGGGCTGGACGTCTCTCCTCAGCCGGGGATTCTTCATTTCTTCTCCTCCGCTATGAGAAGGAAGGGCGCATGGGAAGCCGCGTCCGGCACGCTTCTCCGGTGAAAAGCTCCGGTTTGCCGTGCAGGTATGCCGCTGGTATGTGCAGAGTGATCCGCCGGGGTGGCAGAACCGGCCTCGGCCAAGGTCCGGCAGGGCTTAAAGACGAATGCGGTGTACGAGCAGGTCAGTCGGATTCGTTCTTGGTTTCCTTCTTCTTTTTGCCCTTCGGCCTGGTCTTGCCGTTGGAGCCTCTCCAGATCTTGCCGCGCTTCGACCGTGCATCACCCTTTCCCATGATGCTTCCTCCTCATATTCTCTCTGTCAGTATGTTTTCCTTGTTCTGACAGGGGTCTGCTCCGAATGTTTCCGTTTCCTGTGAATCCCCAATCTTTTTTCGTATATGACGAGATTTGTCAAGCCTTTTGGAGCAGCGCTTCTAATGCATCTCCTCGAGCAGCCGCTCAAGCTCCCTCTTCGTAAAGACAAAGCTCTTTCCGCAGAACTGGCAGTCGATGTCCACCGTATCCTGACCGGCAATGATATTTCTGATCTCTTCCGGTCCCAGGGTGATGATGGCCTGCTCGATGCGCTCCCTGCTGCACGAGCAGGCAAAGGCGAGGCCTCTCTTCTCGATGGCGTAATAGGGAACGGCATCGAAGATGGTCTTCAGGATATCTTCGGGCAGCCTTCCCTCCCTGATCTGCGAGGTGACGCTCTCCATGCCCGCTATGCGCTCGATGATCGTATTGATGCGCTTTTCATCCGCGGCAGGCATGGACTGGATAAGGAAGCCCCCTGCTGCCGATACGTTCCCTTCCTGCTCTACGAAGACGCCCAGGCCCACCGCAGAAGGGATCTGCTCGGACTCGGTATAGTAGTAGGCGATATCCGATGCGATCTCGCCGGAATAGAGGCGTACGATCCCCCTGTAGGGCTCCCTGATCCTCAGGTCCTTCGAGACGGTGAGGAAGCCGTTCTTTCCCAGGGCTCCCGATACGTCGAGCTTCCCGGCCTTTGGCGGCAGGTTCACCTCGGGCACTGCCACGTATCCCTTCACCGCTCCTGTCCCGTCCGCCTCGGCAATGATCTTCTTCAAGGGGCCGTCTCCCTCGAACTTGATCGCGACGCGCTGCTCCGGGTCCAGCAAAGCCGCCATGAGCTCGCAGCCGGTGAGCGCCCTGCCCAGGGCTGCCGTGGCAGTGGGATAGGTGCCGTGCATCCTGTGCGCCTCGTTCACGAGGTTCGTTGTTACGCACGCAGCCCCGATGATGTCTTTCTCGTTGCTCATGACCTTGATCAGATAATCTTCCATCAGCAGGATTCCTCTTTCATGATCGTGATATGCGCCTGCCGTTTACCACGGATGACGAAAATCATCCAGCCGGCAAAAATGTCTGCTCGGGAATTTTTGTGGTTTGTCACTTCATGATCTTATGCCATATAGAACTATATGGCTTTTCACGCACCGGATCACAAGGAGATCATGAGGGCCATCGGGAGCACCTCGGGGCTCTCGGTGACGATGCAGCGGACGCTCACGCCGAACGACGATTTCGACCCCATCCCTGTCCCCCACCCCGGGGACTGGCTCAGCGTCCAGCATGAGCCGGGCCAGGGATTCGACGACTATGTGAACTCCCGCCCCAGGCTCCCGGACAACCGCCGCCGGGTGATCTATCTCACGCCGCTGGGCGAGTTCCCTCCGGAGGCAGGCCCGCCGCTCGGCCTGCTCAGGGAATGCGCAGAGGCGTACTTCATGATGGAGGTGCGCGTCACGAAGCCGGTCAAGGCAGAGCATCCCGGCCTCACCACCCGGACCAATCCGGTTACCGGAAACTTCCAGATCCTCACCTCAGACGTCCTCTCTTTCCTGAAAAGGCGTTTCCCCGCAGACGCATTCTGCGTGCTCGGCATCACCATGGAAGACCTCTATCCCGGCGAGGACTGGAACTTCGTGTTCGGCCAGGCATCCCTGGATGCAGGCGTCGGGGTCTTCAGCTTTGCGAGGTACGATCCTGCCTTCTTCGGCCATGCACGGAGCGAAGACTTCAGCCGGCTCATCTGTGCGAGGAGCTGCAAGGTCCTCGTGCACGAAACCTCCCATATGTTCTCGTTACACCACTGCATCTACTTTCACTGTCTCATGAACGGCTCCAACCATCTTGCCGAAAGCGATGCCCGGCCCATGCACCTCTGCCCGGTATGCCTCCGCAAGCTCCAGTACGCAGCCGGGTTCGACGTCGTGCAGCACTACCAGAAGCTCTTCTACTTCTTCAGGAACTCGGGATTCGACCGGGAGGCCAACTGGGTATCCCGAAGGCTCGATCATATCCTCGGGAGCTGAATTGTCAGGGGATACTGCTCCCCGTCTCGCTACAGCCGTCTCTCTTCCTCGAGCAGGATCGTGGAGCGGTTCATGATCTCTTCGAGGTCACCGCTCGTTCCCATGACCGGGTGGATGAGGAAGGATGCGATGCTGGAGAGTGCCGAACTTTCAGTACATGCCTTCGATTATATCTGCATACTCTTTGATGATGGCTTTTTTCTTGGTCTTCTGGGTCGGGGTGAGCTGGCCGTTTTCTTCCGTGAAGCGCCTTCGGACGATCGTGTATCTCTTTATCTGCTCGAAGTCTTCCAGCCGCGCATTGACTGAGGCCACATCCTTCTCGATGAGCTCTCTGAGCCTGGGATGGCTCACGAAGTCATGTCCCGCCTCCGTGCAGATGCGTATGCCGCCCGTCTCGGAGTAGCGCAGCGCACCCTTGTCGTAGGGGATGTTCTCCCTCTCGAAGAGATCGATGAAGTACTCGAAGTTCGGCACGATGAGCGCCGAGATGTAGTTGCGCTCGTCGCCGATGAGGAAGACCTGCTCGACGATGTGGGAGAGGGCGAAGAGTCCTTCGAGCTTTGCCGGGGCGATGTTCTTGCCGATGGAGGTGCAGATGATGGCCTTTTTCCTGTCCACGATCCGGTAATAGCCGTAGCCGTCCTCCTCTACGATATCGCCGGTCTTGAACCATCCGTCTTCGGTGAACGATTCCAACGTGTCCTCCGGAAGATTGAGGTATTCGCTGAAGATCCCGGCGCCGTTTATCTCGAGCTCACCGTCCTCGGCCACGCGGGCATACGATGAGTTCGCCTCGATTCCCACGTAGCCCGGCTTGCATGCACGAAGCGGATTCAGGAGGCAGGCGCTCGCGCTCTCGGTCGATCCGTAGCCCTCCACCACAGCGATCCCCAACGTATAGAAGAACCTCAGCAGGTCGGGTGCAATGCCTGCGCTCGCCGAGAAGGCGAACCGGAAGCGCTTGCCGAAGAGGGCGCGCACCTGCGAGAAGAGCCTGTCAGCAAGCTTGTACTGGACCTTGAGGAAAAACGGGAGCCTTGCCTCGAGGTCGTAGTCAGGGGACATGTTGTAGGTCCCCCGGTGATCCCTGCGGTAGTCGAGGGCCTTCCGGCCGACGTGGAACGCGAGGTCGAAGAGCCTTTTCTTCACCGGGTCTGCGGACATCTTTTCCTGGAAGGTGAGGTAGATCTTTTCGTACAGGCGGGGAACGCAGTTCATCCAGGTGGGATTGTATCTCTGCATGTCCTTGAGCAGCGTGGCCGGCTTGTCCGCATAGGCGATGCACGCCCCCTGGCAGATGGCGAGGAGCTCGCAGGAGCCCCGCTCGAAGATGTGCGACAGCGGCAGGTAGCACAAGGCCACGTCATCGTGCGTAATCGCCATCCCGTGGCGGGAGAAGAAATCTCTGACCCCCTCGATACGTGAGGACACGCACCAGTTCGTAAGGACCACGCCCTTGCTCCTGCCTGTCGTGCCCGAGGTATAGAGGATCGTGAACCAGTCTTCGAGGGTCACGCCCGACCTTCGCTCATCATAGAGGGCGGCGTGATCCTTTTTCCATTTCCTTCCGGCCTCGATGAGCTCCCCCAGGCCGATCGTCCGCTCGTCGCTGCTGCGGAATTCCAGGTCCATGACGATGATCTTCCCGAGGTCCGGCAGATCGTCGATCCGGGAAAGGATTTTATCGATGTTCTCCCCGGTATCCACGAACACCATCCGGCTCCCCGAGTCGCCCAGGATATGAGCGACCTCGTCGGCCGAGAGCGTTGGATAAACGGTCACGCTCACCCCTGCGCAGCAGGCAACGGCCATGTCTGCGTGCGTCCAGTACGGACCGGGCCGGGACATGATTCCCACCCTGTCCTGCCGGCTTAAACCCAGGCTCAGGATCCCGCAGGCGATGTCTTCGACGCGCTCGCGCATCTCTGCATAGGTGAAGCGGCCATTGTTGTCCCCGTGGTAGAGGTCTGCATTGAACCGTTGGGCAGGCCTCGACGGGAATTTCTCGCACGTCCGGTAAAAGTACGTGCATACCGGCTGAAGGTCGAACTGGTTTTCGTTCCTTGATGATGCCCTGGCAAGCTGCAATGTCTCTCTACTCATGAGTAAGGTTGTATACCAAAGGACTGCCAGCTTATCAATGCCAATCGCTCGGAGAGCCTCTTTGAAGCCTGTCTGCGGGTGTATGACGAGGGAATCCAAGAGGAACCGTCACGTACACACGCGGTTCCTGCCCTGCTTCTTGGCCCGGTAGAGTGCCTTGTCCGCTGCCTTGAGCACGGCCTGAGGGGTGAGATTCCTTTCGCTGCAGGAAGCGAGGCCGATACTGATGGTCACGGATACGCTCTTCAAGGGGCTCGTGACCGGCTTTATGCTCTCTGGCTTGCGCCTCGGCCTCAGGCGCCTCCGGATGACGAAGCCGGTGTGCTCGATCTCTCTCCTGAGCTCCTCGAGGTGGTGCTTCGCGTGGTCGGCATACCTTCCCGGGAAGATGACGGTGAACTCCTCGCCCCCGTAGCGGAACGATTTCCCTCCCCCCGATATGCCGGCAAGCTTCGCAGCGACCATGCGCAGGACCTGGTCTCCCACATCGTGGCCGTAGGTGTCATTGAACTTCTTGAAGTGATCGATGTCCACCATGGCAAGGGCGTAGTGGCGGCCGAGCTTCAGCAGGTCCTCCTTCAGGGCCCTGCGGGCAGGAAGGCCGGTTAGTTCGTCGCGGAAGGCCATGGCATGGGAGGCCTCGATGAGCGACACCAGGAGGATGACTCCTGCGAAACAAAAGTAGAGCACGCTTGCATATCCGGGCCTTGCAGTGGCGAATGCGGCAAAGACCGTGAGGAGGGCCCAGAAGAAGCCGCTCTCCTTGGCACCCTGATCGATCGTGAACCGTACCCCCAGAACGATGAAGGCAATGAGGAAGGAGGCTATCGCGGGCTGGGCGAGTGTAAGATGGTCAGCCGGACCGAGCGGAAGGACTTCAAGCGTCAGATAATGGAGCACACGCAGGGAGTCGTGCCTGATGAGGCCTGCTATGAGAACGGGCTGGACAGCGAACAGGGCCATCCTCACCATGCCGTGGACCGTGAAGATCCCCCTTTCCTTTGCCAGGCTCAGCAGGAGGAAGTTGAGCGGCACGAGGAATGCCGCGGCATGGAAGACAGCCTGTCCCCTCGTGTCCATCAGAGAGAATTCCTTTGCCCACAGGAGGAGAGCCCGGTCCGTAACCGCGAGGATGAGCACGGCGAACACGAGCGAGCTCCGGTTGAACCTCCACCCGATGAGCACGGCGGACAGGTAGACGACGTAAGGCGCGATGCCTGTGATCGCCTGGATCGTGGGCTTGAAGGCGTTGAGGCTGATCAGGAGAACGGCAGCGAAAAACAGGACACCTCCTGGTATGAAAAACGAAACCCACCTTTTCATACCGCCCAAGCGAACCTCCCTGGCCTGCCTTTGCCCGACACGCATGTGTCCCTGGTTATCTTATGAATAATTACGACCATACGGCTTCAGAACTTGAAGGTAAATGCGGCAGCCGCCCGCCGGGCTCGTAGGGAGATTGTTCCGGGCTGATACGGGGATGGATTACTCAAGGAGAGAGCGGTCAGGAGGGGATGGGGCGAAAGATCATTTCCCTGCGATGCCTCGCAATGCAGAAACATCCACCTCCTTCTCTGAAGAGATAGACGACCATTGCCCGGTTTGCCCTTGACAAGCTCATCTTTAGTTGTACAATACAACTATGAAGATCGAAATACAGGAGAGGGACCGCGAAATACTCACCATCATCATGGAGCTTTCGAAGGCAGTCCGCTGCTGCCGCCAGGATGATGTGTTCTGTGAGGACGTGACCTTCGCCCAGTTCGCCGTCCTCGATGCCGTTGCAGGGAGCAGGTCCCTGAACATGGCAAACCTGCACGATGTGCTCTCCGTCAACAAAAGCACGACGACCCGTCTCGTTGCACCGCTCATCAAAAAGAACCTCCTCATCCGGGAGAAGGCGGAGCACGATTCCCGAGCCGCGACGCTGAGATTGACGAAGCAGGGGAAAGAGGTCCACGAGAAGGTCTGGAAATGTCTCCTGTCCTTTGTCCGGGCCGTTCAGGAGGAAATCCCGGAAGGGAAGCGGGATTCTGCTCTGGCAGGAGCCGCCACGTTTCTCGCCGCACTGCGGAATGTTTCCAGCATGCGATGCGTCGGGGAATCGGACGCTTGCAGCTGCAGGTGTGCGTAATCGCCCGGGAAGCTCATACGAATCGAAGAGAGGAATACCATGACGGAAGACTGTTGCTGCGGAAGCAGGCCTCAGACAAAGACGTTCTTGCCCATGGCATCTGCCTCGGCCTGCTGCTCACAAGAGGCGGATAACCCACGGCCTCCCCGCCTCGACCAGCCGTTCGTGGAGGGCGCGTGGGAAGGCCCATGGGGAAAAGCCCCTCAGGTGTCTTCGATATTGAGGAGAGAAGACCATTGGGGAACTGTCAAGGCCCGCTGGGGATTTCGAAGGATGAGCTATACCGTGGATCCGGGCCTGTATGCCCTCGGCAAGCCCGACGACAGCTCGCCGGTGCTCGTCACCGCCAACTACAAGATGAGCTTCGACAGGCTCAGGGAGGCCCTTCCCGAAAGGGATGCATGGATCCTCGTCCTCGATACGAAGGGAGTCAATGTCTGGTGCGCTGCCGGGAAGGGGACGTTCGGCACCGGGGAGCTTCTCCGCCGCATGGAGGCGAGCCGTCTGAAGGAGGTCGTGAAGCACCGCAGCCTCATCCTGCCCCAGCTCGGGGCCCCCGGCGTGGAGGCACATTTCGTGAAGGCAATCTCAGGATTCAGGGTCCTCTACGGGCCGGTCAGTGCACGGGATCTGCCGGCCTACCTCGACGCCGGAATGAAGGCCACGCCGGAGATGAGACGAAAGAATTTCCCGGTGGGCGAACGGGCCGCGCTCATCCCCATAGAGCTTGTCGCCGCCCTCAAGGCTGCATTCATCGCCATTCCCGTCCTGTTTTTCATAAGCGCATTCACGGGCAGGGAGGGGCTGCTCGGGAATATGAGCACCGATGGCGTGTTCTCCATCGCCTCGATCCTCGGGGCAGTGATCGCCGGGACAGTGCTTTTCCCTCTCCTTCTCCCGTATCTTCCCGGCCGGGCCTTTTCCACGAAAGGGTTCATCATCGGCATCCTCACGGCCGGGGTTCTGCTCTTTCTGTGGGGGTACGATCTGCATTCACCGGGCGGCCTGATCGGCGCAATCGCATGGCTTCTCATGATCTCCTCCGTGAGTGCATGCCTTGCCATGAACTTCACCGGCTCTTCGACGTATACATCGCTCTCCGGGGTGAAACGGGAGATGCGGTGGGCCCTGCCCTTCGAGATCGGAACGGCCCTTTCCGGGTTCGGTCTCTGGATTGTATCGAGATTCATGGTATAGGAGCCGGCCATGCGCAAGCTCGTTTATCTGAAAAATGTCGTTACACTGAAGATCGATGAAGCAAAGTGCACGGGCTGCGGGATGTGTCTCGACGTCTGCCCCCGCGAGGTTCTCAAGATGAACGGCAGGCACGTGCAGATAGCAGACAGGGATTCCTGCATGGAGTGCGGGGCATGCAGCCGCAACTGCCCCGCCGGCGCAATCTTCGTGGAGGCGGGCGTCGGATGCGCTGCCGCGGTGATCAACGGCATGCTGGGCCGCAAGGATTCAGCGTGCTGCTGCTCGGTTGATCCGAAAACGTCCTCTCCAAACAAATCCCCTGGATCGTGCTGCTGAAAGACAGGGGCGAATGACTTTGGACGTATTCTTTTACGAGGCTTTCCTGGAAGAGGTCGAGGCGCTCAAGCGGCATCTCCCTTCAAGCATCCATGCCGGATTCACGCCTTCAACGATTCAGGAGTCTTCCCATGGAGAGCCCCCCTGCCCTTTCATCAGCATCCGGACCCAGTCCGTCATCCCGGATGCATGGACTGGCCGGCTCACCGGGATCCTCACGCGCAGCACCGGATTCGATCACATAAAGCGGTTCCGCGAAAAGACCGGCAGTGATGTCCCTGCCGGATACCTCCCCCTGTACTGCAGCCGCTCGGTGGCGGAGCAGGCCCTCATGATGTGGATTGCCCTCCTCCGGAAGCTGCCGAGGCAGACGGAGCAGTTCGCACGCTTCGACCGGGACGGGCTCACAGGCTCCGAGTGCCGTGAAAAGACCCTGCTCGTAGCGGGCGTCGGCAACATCGGATCAGATATCTATCGCATAGGCCTTGGCCTCGGCATGATACCTCTCGGGGTCGACATCGCCCGCAAGCACCCGGACGTCCGGTACGTATCGATCGACGAGGGAATCCGGCATGCCGATGTCATTGTCTGCGCCATGAACCTCACACCCGACAACCGGGGGTACTTCAATCGCGGCCTCCTGAAAAAGGCAAAGCCGGGGGCCATTTTCGTGAACATTGCCAGGGGTGAGCTCTCACCCGTGAGGGATCTCCTCCACCTCCTCGACACGAACCATCTCGGCGGCGTGGGCCTCGACGTCTACGAAAACGAGAGCGATCTCGGCGTGAGTCTGCGCCAGGGCATCCCGCACGATGATGAAGACGTGCAGGCATGCATCGAGCTCTCGAAGCGCAGCAACGCGATCCTCACCCCCCACAACGCCTTCAACACCCACGAGGCCCTCGAAAGAAAGGCAGGCCAGTCCATCGACCAGGTCGTCCACTTCCTCACGAAGAAGACCTTCATCTGGAAGGTGTAGTGCTCGGTCAACAACGTACGTGAGGGCAAGAGCCCGCACCTCTTTATACGTTTATCTCTCCGCATACCCCGATGATATCTGGTAGATGATCTTGTCGTAGAGAAAGATGATGCGGTTGTTGAGCTCAAGGGTGATGTAGATTTCGAGGGGTGAAGAGAGGATCTTCTTTCTGATGAGATAGACCCAGATGCTCTTGCGGCTGAGCGCCATGGCATTGAAGACCTCCGGGAAACCTATGTTCAAGTGCTTCAACTCCCTGCCTGCATCCCTGAACTTGAGAAAGTCCCCGGCGTTTCCCTTGCCCTGGAGGCTGCTCCGGATGCTTTGGAGCACCTGCCTGTTCACCCCGCTTAAGGTGTCCATGTGGGGTGACAGCACCGGAATCCTCGATTTCACCTCCCGGGACCACTCGCCCATGATCTCGTCCGCGCTCACCTCGATGATCTTCACGAGGATGTTCGATAGGAAGGTCTTCTGTTCCTCGAGGTCAGTCGAGACCTCCTCTACGGCCTGCCCTTCGGGGAAGAGCTTTCGGTAGGAGTCGATCATGGCCCAGGTGTCCCGGTAGAAATCGGTATAGATCTTCACTGCCTTGTCGTTGGAAGACCAGGCGAGCGGCGGCAGGCTGTCGATGGGGAAAAACCTCGCGGCGATGGCGTCGTCTCCGGGGGCAGGCGATCCTCCTGTGTGCCTGACCTCGTAGGTGACGATGGCGAGGCTTCCGTAGTAGTAGTTGTCCACGGTGTCGACATCCACGAGACGCACGACCTCGCCCTCGATCCCTGCCTCCTCCTTGAGCTCCCGGAGCGCAGCGTCCTTCACCTCTTCGTCCGCCTCGGCAAACCCGATGGGAAGGCACCACATGCCCTTGTAGGGGTCCTTGCCCCGCTGGACGAGCAGGAGCTGCCTGTCCTCGTTGACCACGATGCAGCTCGCGACCGGAAGGGGGTTTTCATAGAAGACATGGCTGCATTCCATGCAGAAATCCCGTATCTTTCTCTCCATGTGCCTCTGAATGACGGGATTGCCGCAATACGGGCAATAGATCCTCTGCTTCCTCATTTCATCTCATCCTCACTTTTTAAGAGGGAGACGGCACCGGAAGACTGCATCATCCTTCGTGATGGCGATCTCCCCGTGTATGCGCGCATGGTCGTAAATCATCGTGTGAAAGTATGATAGCATGTCTTCCACCTTTTGGGGATGATTTTCCGAGACATCCTTGAAGATGAGAAATTTCTTCTTCTCGAGGTAATCGATGCATGCATCCGCCTGATCCAGGGGGAAGAGCAGGTTGTTGGGATAGACGATCCTCTCGACGTGACCGAAATGGGGGTCGAGCATCTCATGGCCGTTCTCCAGGCTGAATGCGCCAAGCAGCCTGTTGATGGCAAATTCCGAAGGTGGCGTAAGTCCGATCATCTCCATGCACTTGGGAACGAAGCTCGTCACTTCCTTGAGGGAGTGTCTGCTGTGGGTAATCGCGATGAAGATGCCGCCTTCGCGAAGGACCCTGGCGATCTCTCCGATGATGTGAGGGAAGAAGTACAGGGAATAGCTCGCGATCACCAGATCGAAACAGGAATCGCTCATCTCATAGATGCTGTCCGCCCGGGCGTGGATGAACTCGCCCCGATAACCTTGAGCCTCCACTGTTTCCAGGAATGCGGCACGGTTTTCCCTATCCACAGCGTCGAGGCCCAGGATCATCGCATCCTTATGGAGCCTGCCTCCGAGCTTTTCGACGAAAAATCCGTACCCGCATCCGAGATCGAGCACGGTCTTCACCCTGGAGAGATCGAGGGCGCGAAGCGCCACCTCTCTGATGTCGAGGCTGTTTACGGCATACCTCTGAATGATGCTCCTCGTGAGTTTATGTTCCCGGATGATCTCATAGGTTTTGCGGATGTCCTCGTGAGAGTACAGCTCCTTCATGGCCATGTCCTCTTTCGGGCGGATACCTCTCCGTCGTTACCTATGCACTTGCCGTTTCTGAAAATTCATGGTTATCTACCCCTTATATAAGGAGGTTCTTATGGTCCAGCAAGATGTGTATCGTGAGCTCTCGAAAAAGCTCATGATGGAGAACTCGACCGTACTGCCCAGGATCTGGAAGATCGTGTGCACGGACAAAGAGGCAGAGATCGTCAACGCCCTTCCCGGAACCGCCGAAGAGCTGGCACGGAAATTCGAGATGACGCAGGAAGACATGCTCTCGATCCTGCAGGAGCTCTATCACCGAGGCGCGGTCTTCGAAGCTGTCCGCGACGGCGTGACCACCTATCGGATGCCGCGGCACATGCTCCAGTTCCATGATGCGACGACCCTCTGGAAAGAAGCGCCGGAGGAGCTCTTCGGCCTCTGGGTTGAGTTCGACAATACGGAATACCCTGCTCTGCTCGAGCTTGTCACCCAGGTCAAGATGCCTTCGTTCATGCGGGTCGTCCCCATCGGAGAGACCATTGTCCAGAAGAACCAGGTGCTCGCCCGCGAGGACGCCCTGAAGATGCTGGAATCCGCCTCGGCCATTGCGGTCACCACCTGTGTGTGCCGCAAGCTTCATAAAAAATGCGACAAGTCCCTCGAGGTGTGCCTCCAGATAAACCGCGGCGCCGAGTACACGATCAAGCGCGGGACAGGAAGAAAGATCGACCTCGCCGAGGCAATAGAGATCCTGAAGCGCTCCCAGGAGGAAGGGCTCGTTCCCCTCACGGAAAACATGCCCGGGAAATCGAACGTGATCTGCAACTGCTGTACCTGCTGCTGCGATATGCTCAGGTTCGCGAAGGACTCGAAGACCAAGGGTGTGCTCGCACCGAGCCGCTACCGGGTCAGCGTCAACAGCGGAGCCTGTACGGGGTGCGGCCTCTGCGAGGACATCTGCCCGATGGGAGCCGTCACGGTGGGATCCGATGACATCGCGGCCCTCGACGCCGAGGCGTGCATCGGCTGCGGCCTCTGCGCAACGGTATGCCCGATCGAGGCATTGAGCCTCTTCGAGGTCAGGCCGGCGGACTTCATTCCCTCATAGCGGGAAACAGCACCAATTCGGAGTTTGCCGCTAAAAAACCGCCTTGCCGGGGTAGGAGGAGGCGAAGCACTGCTTTCCGACCGGCTCTTATTTGCCTGGTCCTCCGTAGGAGAGGACGATCTCATGGAAGTCTTCTATGGATTCTTCCATGGTCTTGGTATTGAGAACATATGCATCGGCAAGGGCTATGGGCACGCTCGCACCGTAGGCGATCTCCCTCATATCCCTCTCGTCGAACGCAGCCGGCGAGTCGTCCGGCCTTCCCCGGGAAATGATGCGCTGTCTCCTCAATCCTCGCGGCGCCACGAATGCCACGACGATTGCCTCGACCTGCTTTCTGATGAGCTCTATCTCGGGCCAGGATCTCATCCCCTCGAGGAATACAACGGAGGCCTTCTGTTCGAGCGCCTTCGCGAGGGCAAGCCTCGTTACCCCCATGCCGTCGGGTCCCCGGAGCTCGTCGGAAACCTTTGCCGTTACCTCAGGACCCGGGGTCAGCCCTCTCGATTTCACCTCGGACCGTACGATATCCCCCGTGGAGTAGTAGGGGTAACCTTCCGTGCGCGCGTACTCCTGGGCGATGCCCTTGCCCGAGGCGGGCATTCCCACGATGATGAAGATCTTCATCGGGACCTCCTGTATCAGGATTTATAGAGCCATTCGTTGATGGTCTTCAGGATCTTGGGCCACGGGCCCAGGACGCGTTCGGTGAGAAAGGCGGCAAAAAGGCTGTCGAAGAGCTGAAGGCCCGTTTCCATGAGGTGCATCCGCTCGAAGAATACCGCGTCCCTTTCCATCTGAGGATCGGTCATCCCGTCCTTCTCTATCTTCACCGGGGGGCAGGTAAAGGAGCCCAGGGCAAAGATATCCCCTTTGAGGCTCAGCTTCCACTTGAACATGTCCTTCTCGAAATACAGCAGGGCTTCCGTGATGTTCTTCCCGCTCTGGATCGACTTGCGCGCCTCGGAGAAGTCCTTCTGGGGACCGCTGATGGCATTTTTCCTCTTCCCGTCCTCATGCTCCTCGGTAAGGACGAACTTATCGTAGAGATAGGCGATGAAACGTTCACCGGGCTCCGCAGGGCCTTCCTGATTCACCGTATACTCCGAGTTCCCCTCGGCGCTTTGGTACATGAGCCACAGGAAGAACTCCCATCCGATCCACCTGTTCTTCTTGATCTGGAGGAGTACGTCTCTCGATGAGGCCTGGTTGAGCCTGTCAATTGCCTGCCTGTGCTCTTCCGGAAGAACTCTCTCGGCGCGCCGTATGGGATGGATGGGGACGAGGGAGAGCACCTCGAAAGTCTTGCAGAACTCGTCTTCGATGAAATCGAGGAGCTTGGTGCTTATGCTCGCTATGGTCACGATATTCGTCCTGGTGTTCCAGAGAACGTCGCACACACTCGGATTCGGCAGAGATTTTGCCAGGAGGGCGGCCTGGATATTCTCCCTGATCTCTCTCTTTCTCTGGAAAGGAACCTTGCTGAGCTTCGGCCTCTCCTTGAGCCATTCGCCGCACTCCTTCTCCACGAGGTTCTTGAGAAGCGCCGCAGGCACCTTCCGCACGTCCTTCCTCAGGGTGAAGATACAGTAGTCCTCGAAGGAAAACGCTCCCGGCGTGCTGAAATCGGAGTTCGTGTGCTCATCGAAGCGCACCCACCCGACGGATTCGGGGTCGGGGGTGGCGTCTATGGGCTCGAACCGGTTATCCTCGAGGCATTTCCCGATCCACTGGGTTCTGTCTTTCTTCGGGACATCGCCCGCAACCTCATACTGGTAGATGCTCACGGTGTTCGACATGATTCCCATGGACGCCTCCTTAAGCACGGTTTGAAAAACCTGGGAGGAAATACACCATTACCGGGCTTAAGGGCAACGGGAAAATCCTCAAGGATAAAGAGACCCGAGTTGTCCGGGCAGTGTTGAGCCCGTTGCATTGCATCGTTTCAGGAATGGCGCAAGACCGAAGACAGGGCCGGCAAGGCAGAGAATGCGTTTTCCGACCCTAAGGGCCTGACTTTGGATTGCTGGTATCCCTGATCCAGGGGGCTTCGTTCCTGATATGTCTCGGGAGCGGCGGAGCCTGGTTCTTCTTGGTGCTGTAATCGATCACGATGCTTATACGCCGGTTCTTCGGATTCGAAGGATTTTTCGCATCGAGAGGCCGGGTATCGGCATACCCTGCAACCATCTCGACCTGGTTGGATTTGACGCCGTTCTTCTCGAGCTCGATGCGGGCGGAAGATGCCCTCTGCGTCGAGAGCTCCCAGTTGGTATAGACGTTGCCCTTGTACCCGAGGGAATCGGAATGCCCCTCGATGATGATCTTGTTGTCGAGCCCGATGAAAAGCGGTGCGATTTCCTTCAAGAGCGCCTTCCCGCTTTCATTGAGCTCAGTGCCGCCCACGTTAAAGAATGAGGAGCTGCCGGTGTCGGTGATCTCGATCCTCAAGTTTCCGTTGTCATTGATGATGAATACCCTGTCGCTGAAATTCTTGGTTTTCTCCTCGAACTTTTCCTTGAGCCTGCTGGCGATATCCCTTGCCGTGATGGTCCTCGGAGAGAGAGGCGTCGGAATGCTGTTCGCATCGAGAACGCCCTGTCCCGGCACGTCGATGTGCTGGCCCACGGCGCTGCCTCCTCCCTTTTCGAAAATCGAGTGGTTTTGGAAATACTGGGAGAGTGCGATCTTCTTCTGCTGGGAGGTCATCGTGAGGAGCCACAGGAGGAGGAAGACGGCCATCATCGAGGTGATGAAGTCGGCATAGGCCACTTTCCACGACCCGCCATGCCCTTCTTCACCCTTCTTCTTGTATTTCTTGATAACGACGGATTGTTCCATCTGATCGGGCATGGCTTACTTCTTTCCCTTTATGATCTTCTCGAGCTCGCTGAAGCTCGGCCGCTCGCTCTCGGGGATCGCGCGCCTGGCGAACTCCACCGCGATCTGCGGAACCGACCGCGCCACGAAGGATACGAGCGCGATGCGGATCACGTGGTAGTATGCCTCTTCTTCCTTGATATGGTGCTCGAGCAGCGTCGCGAGCGGCCCCACGAAGCCATAGCACAAGAGCACGCCCAGGAAGGTACCCACGAGGGCAGCGCCGATGCTGTGTCCGAGCACTTCGGGCGGCTCATTGATCTTTCCCATGGTGAGCACCACCCCGAGGACCGCAGCAACGATTCCAAGACCGGGCAGGGCATCCGCCGTCTTTGCGAGCCTGTGGTAGGGATGGCTCTGCTCTTCGGTGTTTGCCGCAATGTCCACTTCGAGCAGGTTGTCGAACTCATAGGGCGTTATCTCGATGGAAAGCAGCGTCTTGATGCTGTCGCAGATGAAGTCGAGCGTGCGCTTGTTCTTCAGAATCTCTGGATAGCGTTTGAAGATATCGCTCTTCATCGGCTCTTCTACGTGGGCTTCAACCGCAATGATGCCTTCCTTGCGCATCTTGTTGAAGATCTCGTAGAGGAGCGTGAGCACCTCGATATACTTCTTCGAATCGAAATGCTTCGGCGAGATGACGTTCTTCAGGCTTTTGCCAAGGGCCTTGATAAGCTTCACCGGTGAAGAGATGATGAGCGCCCCGATGGCGGCCCCGCCGATGATCAGAAATTCGACAGGCTGGATGAGCAGGGAGAGATTCCCGCGCTCTATCATGAACCCGCCGAATACGCATACAAATACTATGGCCACACCGATAATCGCATTCATTCTCCAAGAGCTATCGGCTATTTGCAGAAAAAAATATAGCTGTGCTTAATCGAATATACAGCCCGGACGACCGGGCCTGAATCTCTGGGAGGATTTTTTTAAGGACGAAGCCTTCGCTGATAACGGCGATGAGGTACTGCCTGTTCGCAATGAAGAAACCTGCTTGAAGAGAGCCGGTCTGCACCGAGGGCTCGGTGCAGGCCGGCTGCATTCCTGCTACTGGGTCAAGGGGGCGAGCTCGAGCTCAACCCTCCGGTTCTGCTGCCGGCCCTCGGGGGTTGCATTGCTGGCAATGGGCCTGGTCTTGCCGAACCCCATGGTCATGATCCTGTTGGGATCGACCTTGTGGGATGATAGATACTGGCCCACGCTGGCAGCCCTGCGCTCGGACAGGCCCTGGTTGTACGAATCGCTACCCGTGCTGTCCGTGTGGCCGTAGACGTTGATGAGCGTCTTGTTGAATTCGTTGAGGACGAGCACCACGGAATTGAGGACATCATAGAAATTCGCGGCGATCTCTGCGCTGTCGGTCTTGAAGGTGATGTTGCCGGGCATATTGAGGATGATGCGGTCGCCGTCTCTGGTCACGCTGACGCCGGTCCCCTGGAGCTGCTGGCGGAGCTTTTTCTCCTGGTTATCCATGTAGAGCCCGACGCCGGCACCAGAAAGGGCCCCCACACCTGCTCCAATAAGGGCCCCTTTGCGGTGATCCTTGGTTACAGCGGCACCGACGGCGGCACCTCCGACACCGCCGATGATACTGCCCCATCCGGTCTTGCTCATTTTCTTTTCCCCGGTAAACGGGTCGGTCGTACAGCCGCCCACGAGGAAGGTGATCAAGAGCACTACGAATATGCCATAGGAAATTTTTCGCATTTTGCTGTCTCCTTTCTTCACAATGCATCAAGATTATTGGCTACCGCCGGATACGCTAAAAGCCCGTCCGCCCCTTTAAGCCAGCATCATATGCGAGTTGCCGGCCTGGTTTCAACCCTTTTTTCACGCCGTCGAGAACCGTATGGAGATTTCGGCCTTTCTTCGGCGTGCTACCTGAAGACGAGATACGTTGCTGCAGAGACTACGGCTGAGCAGGGAATGGTCAGAATCCACGCCCAGACGATGCGGCCTGCGACTCCCCACCGTACGGCGCTCAGGCGCCTCAATGAGCCCACGCCCATAATAGACCCGGTGATGGTGTGCGTCGTGCTCACAGGTATGCCCATGCCCGTGGAGACGAAAAGGGTCACTGCCGCGGCGAGATTGGCGCAGAAACCGTCCACTGACTTGAGCTTGGTGATCTTTTGCCCCATGGTCTTCACGATGCGCCATCCGCCGAACATGGTACCCAGGGCGATTGCCGCCTGGCAGGATATGACGACCCAGAAAGGAATGTAGAACGTTTCACCCAGAAGGCCTGCACTGAAGAGGAGACCTGCAATGATCCCCATGGTCTTCTGGGCATCGTTTCCCCCGTGGCCAAGGCTGAAAAGGGCAGCCGAGATGAGCTGCCCTTTTTTAAAAATGTGGTCCACGTGGAGCGGGGTCGATTTTCTGAATGAACGGTAGACGATCATCCCGATGAGCAGACCGAGAGCTAGTCCCGCCATGGGGGAGATGAAGATGAAGGAGATGGTCTTGAATATGCCCGAGAAGACCAGCGCTCCAGGACCCGCCTTCACGAGGGCCGAACCCACGAGGCCGCCGATGAGTGCATGGGATGAACTCGTGGGCAGGCCCAGATACCATGCAATGATATTCCAGAGGCATGCGCCCACCAGGGTGGCCAGGATGATATAGGGATCGATCACACCCACAGCAACGATCCCCTTGCCCATGGTGTTTGCCACGTGCAGGCCGAGGAAAAGAAAGGCGATGAAGTTGAAGAAGGCCGCCCAGATGACTGCCCATCTCGGTGTCAGGGCGCGGGTGGAGACGATGGTGGCAATTGAATTGGCCGAGTCATTGAATCCGTTTAAGAAATCAAAGACCAGTGCCAGGATGATGAGGAAGATGATGAATGGTGTCATCGTCTACGCTTGCTTGACAATGATGGATTCCACGACGTGCGCCACATCCTCACAGATGTCCAGAACGGTTTCGGCGAACTGGTAGATCTCCTTCCACTTGATCAGATAGACAGGGTCTTGCGCCGTTTCGAACAGCTTTGCCAGGATGGCATCCCTCATGTTGTCGCCGATGTTTTCCAGCCGGTTCACCTCGATGCAGGAGTCGAGGGCGATCTTGGGATGCTTTGTGTCCTTGAGCCCCTCGATGGCAGTAGTAAGAGCTTGGACCGACTTCTCGATGACAGTGGAGAACTCGATGAGATCGTGGTTGGCCTCGTTGATATTGTAAACCTTCATGCGGTTCGTAATGGTGTAGAGCATGTCTATCACGCTGTCGAGCTCTTTCGTGAGCGTGTAGATATCTTCACGGTCGAACGGGGTGATGAATGTTTTGTTGAGGCGGTCAATAATTTCGTGGGTAACCTCGTCTGCCTGGTGCTCGAGATTGCGCATCTTCCGGACGGCTTCATCGTCATAGACCCCCTTCGATGTGATCTCTACGAAGAGAGTTGCGGCGCTGACCGCAAAACCGGCCTGTTTGCTGAACAGATCAAAGAAGTTTTGATCCTTGGGTAAAAAGCTGAATCCCATCCGATCCTCCTTAGGCTCGATTTTCGCTATGGAGATGTCGTGCATTTCATAATCGTATTCCTTTCATCAGTCAAGGACGTTTGCTTGGTGATTTCTTGAGGATAAGCGAGATAAAAAAAGAAAGATAGTGGGCTTTTCATTGAAGTATCGCAAATAGGCTCACCAGTTGCGGCATTCCCGGAGTGACCTGCTTCCGGCTTCTTTGAAAGCAAAATATGTATCGGGGAGCACAGGCATGACCAGGGCCTACAACTTGAATTTTATGCATATTTGCCCAACGCCGATCATCGGTGCGTATTTCCGCCGTCATCACGATTCGGTATATGCGGCAATGGCTCCTTCCCCTCCGGAAATATGATTGCATCTGCCCTGATGCCAATTATTATAAGAAGACAGGAGAAATCCTTTCCCATATCGAAGACCGGCAAATACGTTTATCCATTTTCCTGCTTTCCTCTTAAAAAAGAGATGAGGGGCATCGAGGCAACATATCGATTCCATTGAATATGAGGTAAATACTATGGCGGAAAAAAAGAAAGAGCGATCATTTCCCGAGCAGCACCAGAAAAAACAGCCGGGGAGACGATCCAAAATGGTTCCCAAACCCAAGACTGAGAGTGACCAATATCGGCCGGCCGGCAAGCTGAAAGGCAAGGTCGCTTTGATTACAGGCGGTGACAGCGGAATCGGGCGTGCCGTCGCAATCATGTTTGCAAAAGAAGGCGCAGACATCGTCATCGTCTATCTGAACGAGCATGAAGATGCACAGGAAACGCTGGATGAGGTCGAAAGACAGGGGCGCCTCTGCTATAAGATGGCCGGAGATGTCGGCGATGAATCCTTCTGCCGCCAAGCCGTCAAGGAGACCGGAGAGAGGTTCGGCAGGCTCGACGTTCTCGTGAACAACGCAGGCGAGCAGCACATACACGAGAGCCTTGAAGACATCAGCGCAACCGAGTGGGAGCGCACCTTCAAGACGGATATCTTCGGCACGTTCTACATGACGAAAGCAGCCCTCCCATACATGAGCACCGGAGGGTCGATTATCAATACGACATCGGTAGTTGCCTACCAGGGACATCCCCTATTGATCGATTATGCCTCTGCAAAGGGGGCAATCGTTGCATTCACCCGGTCGCTGGCCCTCAGCCTCGCGGGAAAGGGGATCCGGGTGAACGGTGTGGCGCCCGGACCGATATGGACGCCGCTCATTCCCTCATCCTTCAGCAAGGAAAAGGTGGCCAGGTTCGGGCTCAACACCCCTATGGAACGGGCGGGCGAACCCGTAGAGGTAGCCCCCTGCTATGTATTTCTCGCATCGGACGACTCATCTTACATGACCGGCCAGGTGCTCCATCCCAACGGCGGGAGAATCGTGAACGGGTAGGCCGATAACGTCATACGGGGGCGTCGATACCAGAAATAATAAAGGAGTTTTACCATGACCGACTTAAACATAAGTGGATTGGACCAGACGATCCATAAGACGAATGAATGGATCGATGACGTGAAGAATGAGATCGGCTGCATGAGCCGTGACGAGGCATATCGCGCACTGAGCTCCACGCTGCATGCCTTGAGAGACCGTCTTATCCCGGAGGAGGCTATCCAGTTGGCAGCCCAGCTCCCCCTCCTCATTCGGGGAATGTATTATGACGGGTATACCCTTTCGGGAAAGCCGATACCGGTTCGAAGGAAAGATGAGTTCCTCGATCTCATTGGGAGCGAGCTGACAATGGCCCCTGAAATTGACCCTGAAGATGCTGCCAAGGGCGTCTTTTCCGTACTCGAGAGAAGAGTTTCCAAGGGAGAGATCGATGATATCAAGAGTCAGCTCCCCGAGGAAATAAAAGAGCTCTGGCAATAAGACTCCTCTGGAATAGAGGTAAGCAGTAAAACTCATTGGAAACAGGTAACGATCGCCGGTGCGCTCCGGTGGCCTGAAAGCGGCTGGGCTCTTCCCGGCCGACATAAGGGCTCGTTTGCTGAACTGCCCGGTTGCGATGTCTCTGCAGCTATACCCTGCACGTTTTCCTCCTTGCCTGATGCCTTTCTCGCGATGCCCCTCAGACGATCCCGGCAGGCGGGTCTGGACAGCCAGCAGTCGCAAGGCATCACATCTCATCCATATCCTTCGGACTCCGCTGGGTTATGGCCTGGAAGTAAAGCATCCCGATCTTTTGTGAGCGGGAGATCTTTTTATTATATATATGTAGGAATCCAGCGAAACTGGCTATCGTCATAGGATGGATATCTGGGATGCCGGAAATTCTTAAAAGGAGAGGCAAAGCGACGGGTATTTCTTATCTGAAGAGGCACCTCTTTCCGGGAGCCCTGAGTTTTTGCGCTTTTCCCAGAGGCTTATTTGCCGGAGAAGAGGTCTGGGATTTTACGCGGAAAGTCAATTTTCGCAGAAATGTCAAATTTTGGTAATAAAAGTAAAGAAACGTTATGAGCCGGATTATTATTTGGAACAACCTGCCTTTTCTATGCACTAGCTATCCTGTACGGCCTAAACTTATCCTTGTTTTTTTCCACGGAAAGAGTATGAAGGCAGCAAATAACATAAAATTATTGGGAATTGGAGGAGAGGGGAATTATATGAAGAATTGGGGAATCGCATCTGGGCTGATTATAGTATTTGTCCTTTCCCTTTCCGTAACCGGATGTGCTCCCAAAAAAGCCGCTGAACAGTCAGGCGAAGTATCTCAGCCTCAAGGTGCTGCCGCAGCACCAGCCGAAACCCCGGGCACGTCAACCGGTGAAGCCCCTGCCTCCGGCGCTGCAGCGGCCCAGGCCGGATTCGATAAAAAGATCTACTTTGATTACGACCAGTTCGAGCTCAGACCCGAATCGACCCAAACGCTCACAGAGCTTGTCGCCTACATGAAGGCAAACCCCGACCTCAAGGTGCAGATCTGCGGCAACTGCGATGAGAGAGGGACGAACGAATACAACATAGCCCTCGGCGACAAGAGGGCAAAGGCTGCACAGGAGTATTGCATCACCCAGGGAATCGATCCTCAAAGGATTTCCACGATCAGTTATGGCGAAGAGAAACCTGCAGATCCGGGCCACAGCGAGGAGGCATGGGCCAAGAACCGCAGGGATGATTTCGTGTTCAGCAAATAATTTGAGTATAAAAATATTATGATTCACATGGTATTATCTGCTAATTAAAATGGGCAGAAATAAATAAAATATAGGAGATAATGAAAATGAAAAAGAGCTTTTTAACGGTTTGTTTTGTGGTCCTGGTAATTGGGTTGATGTTCTCCCTTTCCAGCTGCCAGAAGAAGTCGGAAACAGACACTGGCGCACAGCCCGGCGTAAGCGAGACAGCAACTACACCTCCGGCTGATACAGCAGCTCCGGCACCAGAGGCACCGGCACCAGAAGCTCCTTCAACCGAGGCCCCTGCAGAGCCCGCACCAGCTGCTCCTGGTTCAGAGGTTCCTGCACCGCCTGCTGCCGGTGGAACGGCACAGTAGTAAGTTGTAACTTATTCGGGAAAGGAGAGGGTGCCAGACAGCGAGAAACCTGTTCTGCTCATTACGCTGCCTGTGACACCCTCTCCCCTGATAAAATCAGCACCAGGTTCCAGAATCACCACCCGAACGGATACCTCTTACCTGATACGATAACTGCTTTCATCACTAGAGAAACCTTAAGAGAACATCACCTCAGTACAAGGATTATTCTCATTGGCAATTGGCAGTCTGACTGCCGGTGTGCCTGTGTATCTTGAGTGCACAACGAGGCAAAAGGCCGTACTCTCTTGAGTTTCCGGATTTTTGTGATCGAATCACCCAACTTCAAGCCTGCCTGCAGTTACGGGCCGAGGTCGATATCGAAGATCAGAACAGCCATTTGACCAGGCCCAGCTTGAACCGATAGGGAACATAACGCAGCGGGATATCGTAATGCAGGGTGTTTCTCACGATGCTCTTCATGTGACTGAATGTGTCGAAGCCTGCCTTGCCGTGATAGAGTCCCATGCCGCTCTCCCCTACCCCGCCGAAAGGCAGGTATGGAGAGACAAGCTGAACCAATGCATCGTTGATGCAGTATCCTCCCGAGGATGTGCCCTCTCTCACCCGATCCTGCTTCTTATTATCCGAGGTGAACAGGTACAGCGCCAGGGGCTTGGGCCTCGAGTTCACAAAATCAAGGGCATCGGGAAATTCACGATAGGTGATCACCGGCAGTATCGGCCCGAAGATTTCTTCCTGCATGACAGGCGAGGTAACAGCCATATTGTCCATGAGCGTCGGTGCAATATAGAGGTCCTGCGCAAGCGCCTGTCCGCCGATGATGATATTCCCCTGATCCATGTACGAGAGGAGCCTGTCGAAATGTGACCTGTTGATAATCCTTGCATAGTACGGGCTTTCTTTGGGATCGGTGCCATAGAACCTGATGATCGTCTTCTTGAGTGCATCGACAAACTTATCCCTGATGTGTTCGTCCACCAGGAGATAGTCCGGTGCAACGCAGGTCTGCCCGGCATTGAAAAATTTCGCCCAGGTAATCCTCCGGGCTGCATATTCGATCTTGACATCCCTGTCCACAATGCACGGGCTCTTGCCTCCGAGCTCCAGCGTCACGGGCGTGAGGTAGCGCGATGCCGCCTGCATGATAATTCTCGCAACACGGGCGCTTCCCGTGAAAAAAATATGATCGAAACGCTGGGCCAGGAGCTCTTTCGACACATCGGGGCCTCCGTTGACCACTGAGACATATCCCGGATCGAGATAGCGTGCTACGAGCTCTTCAATGGCCATACCGGTATAGGGGGCAAGCTCTGAAGGCTTGATAAGGGCGCAGTTCCCGGCAGCCATTGCCGCTGCTAGAGGCACCATGGTGAGCTGGAAGGGATAGTTCCACGGGGCAACGATCAGGACTACACCGAGGGGTTCGGGCACGGTAAAGCTCCCCGAAGGCAGGAGCGGAAGGGTTGTCATGACCCTCCTGACCCTTGACCATGAGGCCAGATTCTTAAACGCATATTTGATTTCATTCAGGGTGACGGCGATCTCACTTGCATAGGCCTCAAGAGTGGGTTTGGCCATATCCTTTTTCAGTGCATCGATAATGAACCCTTCCTCCCTGCGGATAATTCCATGGAGTTTTTTGAGCTGCTCCTGGCGGAAGCGTATGTCTTTTGTCGCACCTGATTGGAAAAATCGCTTCTGGTTTTCGATGATATCAGGAATTGTCACAGGCTCCATTGCTCCCTCCTCTAAGTATGCTATAGTTAATAATAAAAGCCGGGCTCCTCCCGCCAAGTGGAGAGCATTCCCATCGTGGGCATCCGGCCAAGATGGACTATCCTTGAGACACGGTCACCCGTAAGAACGGACAACCGCTTTCAAGGACACGGTGGATACGCTTTAAGCAGGTAAAGATGCATACGTACATAGGGACATCCGGATGGAATTACGATCACTGGAGGGAAACATTCTATCCCGATGCCCTTCCCAAATCCAGGTGGCTCGAGTTCTATTCCCGGATCTTCACCACCATTGAGGTGAATGCCACGTTCTACCGCCAGATCAGCGAGACCACCTTCGAAAGGTGGAGGGAGAGCACTCCTCAGGGCTTCATCTGGGCGGTCAAGGCCAACCGCTTCATCACTCACATCAAGAAGCTCAAGGGCGTGGAGGGTCCCCTGGAGAAATTCTTCTCTCAGGCTGGCATGCTGGGTGAAAAGCTCGGTCCGATCCTGTTTCAGCTTCCCCCTTCTCTCCGTTTCGACAGGGGCACGCTGGAAGCCTTCCTTTCGCTCCTGCCCGGGGGAAACAGATATTCGATCGAGGCCAGGCATGAGAGCTGGGCTTCGGATGACGCGCTCTCCATTCTCAGGGACAACAATATCGCCTGGTGCATCTCCGACACTGCTGGCCGCTTTCCCTATCTCGAAGCGATAACCGCAGACTTCACCTATATGCGGCTCCATGGATCGAAAAAGCTCTACGCCTCACTCTATACGGAAGAGGAGCTCACCATATGGGCAGAGAAGATCGAGTCCTGGGGTATCGATGGATACGTATATTTCGACAACGATTTCATGGGGTATGCGCCCAGGAATGCACTTCGCTTAAGAGAGATCCTGGGCGGAAGGGGCTGACGCCGTGCCTGCTCATGAAAGAAAAGATCGGAAGCACCTCGATCCTCAAGTGTCTGCTTCAAGTCCGTTTGGCCAAGATAAAGGAGTGCTGATTTGTTTTTCACGGAAGGGCGATTATCATGTAAAAAGAACGGAGCACGTTATGATGCAATCGGAGGTGTGCATTCCATGACAAAGACCCTTTTCATATCGACCGTCGCTGGATTGTTTCTCGTCTGTTGGGCAAGCTCTCAGGCCTATGCGGCCGCAAAAGGAGGGAGACCAATGGAAGTCGAGAGTTCGGCATTCGGACAGGGAGGAATGATCCCCTCCAGGTATACCTGTGAAGGGAATAACGTCTCGCCGCCCCTTGCCTGGAAAGGAGCGCCTCAAGGAACGAAAAGCATCGCGCTGGTCGCCGATGACCCCGATTCACCCAAGGGGAGCTGGGTGCACTGGGTCTACTATGATATCCCGATGCAGGTTTCGCACCTGCCTGAGAACATTTCAAAGAGAAGCAAACCGGATACAGGAGGCGCCCAAGGAGTGAACGATTTCCGGAACGTCGGCTATGACGGACCCTGCCCCCCTTCCGGGACCCACCGATACTACTTCAAGGTTTATGCCCTCGATACCGTGCTGGGCCTCAAACCCGGAGCGAGCAAAAAGGAGCTCCTGAAGGCGATGGAAGGTCACGTCTTGAGCGAAGGCACGCTCATGGGCAGATTTGCAAGATAGCCCTTTCACGGTGATTTTGCCCGCACTTCCGAACCTCATTTTGAAATCTGCCCCAGAGATGTATGCGATTGGAAAACAACCATGGGCATGAGGGCGTCGGATGAACGAGCCGTCTTACAGAAGGCTCCATGAGACAGGCGAGCTCAAAGCCGAGGTCTCAGAATATTGTGACGTCCTCCGGTCGGCGGAATCGGCAGGTCTTAAAGGACCGGATGCGAGAAGAAGCATGCTTCTCCTCTGATTCGGGAGGTGACGTCCCCGGCCGCTGATGGGTGAGACTGCCTGTTTTCCTGATGGTTCAGCTGCCTGGTATGCCCTTGCTTCTATCCTCGCGGAGCGTAGCCATCTTCACCACTTCTTGAATCTCCAGATGAGCATCACCCCGAGCGCCGAGATGAAGGCCATGGCCATGATGATCCAGAAGGCAAGCGGATTGCCCTGCAGGGGAATGCCCACGTTCATGGAGAACGCGCTCACCACGAAGGTCGGTATCATGATGCAGATCGTGATGATGTTGAGGATCTTGATGAGAATGTTCAGGTTATTGCTCACGATCGATACCCGCGCATCCATGAGGCTTGCCAGAATGTTCGAGTAGATTTCGGCCTGGCGGTAGCACTGGTTGTTCTCTATGAGGATGTCGTCGAGGAATTCCGACTCCTCGGTGAGGAAGCCGATCCTCGGTGAATAGTTCTTGAGCTTTTCGATGACCACGGTGTTGGAGTTGATGGCGTTCAGGTAGTACACGAGGCTCTTCTCGAGGGTGAAGAGATTGGTGAGGTAGCGGTTTTCCATGGATTTGTTGATCTTCGCCTCGAGCTCGTCAGTGAGGAAGTTGATGACCTTGAGGTGCTCCATGAAATGATATGCGGAACGGTTGACGAGCTTGAGGAAAAGGCTCCGCAAAGAGTAGACCCGGTTGAACTGTTTGCCTTCGAAGACCGGCACGTCTTCGCACAGGACTATGACGAGCCGGTCCTTGAACAGGAAGGCGCCGGTTGAAACGACGCGGAAGGCGAGCTCTTCCTCGCCCGAGTAGCTCTTGGGCATCTTGAATATGAGTGCTATGTGATCGGGTTCGAACTCGACACGCGAGATTTCATCCGGGTCAAGGGCAGAGTTCAGGGTATGTTCGTCGATCTTGAGCTCTTCGACGAGGAAGCGCTTTTCTTCGATTTCAGGATTGATATATACCTGGATATCGCCCTCACCGTTTTCAGCGGAGACAATCCTGTTGTCGTTGAGTTTGTATGTCCTAAGCATCCTTCGTCCACCGTTCTTTCTCCAAGAGCGATTCACGCCTTCTCCCGAATATGCCCGATTCCCTTGCCAGTCAAGCGCAAACCGTATCAGAGGGCACATAATCACAATAAAATTTCTCCCTTTGCGGCCCTCGCAGCAACATGCATGCAGTGCTCTGGACATTGCCCGCGGTATGGTTATTTTTACCCCTTATGATTGCGAGTGTTCATTCGGCATTCATCTGGGGCACGGATGCCTTGAGCGTGATGGTGGAGGCAGATATTCAGACAGGGCTTCCCGGGTTTTCCATCGTGGGGCTGCCTGACAATGCAGTGAAGGAAAGCAAAGAGCGCATCCGCTCTGCGATCCTGAACTCCGGGCTGGAGTTTCCTCCAAGGCGCATTACCGTCAACCTCGCACCTGCGGACCGGAAGAAAGAAGGGGGCATCTTCGATCTCCCTATCTGCATTGCCATTCTTGCGGCGCTCGGGATCATTCCTCAGGATCGTATCCACGATATCCTGTTCGTGGGAGAGCTCGGGCTGAACGGCTCGCTGAGACCCGTGCGAGGCGCCATTTCATCGGCTTTTCTGGCGAAACAGAAGGGGCTCAAAGGCCTCGTATGTCCGGCCTCGAACGCACGGGAGGCATGCTTGTCCGGCGCCTGCATATGGCCTGTCCGGGAGCTCAAGGAAGTCGTGTCGTTTCTGAGGGGCCCTTTGCCCGAACCGGCCGCCTTCAAGGAAGACAGGCCGGAAGAAGACGAAAAGAGCCTCCTCGATCTCTCGGACATCGTCGGGCAGGCTCTTCCCAAAAGGGCTCTCGAAATCGCTGCCGGCGGATCCCACAATCTCCTCTTCATCGGGCCTCCAGGGGCCGGGAAATCCATGCTTGCAAAGCGCCTGCCGTCGATGCTTCCTCCCCTTTCCCGGGACGAGATGCTCGAGTGTACACGCATCTATTCGGCTGCCGGAAGGCTCAAGCGCAATACGATCATGTCGAGAAGGCCGTTCCGCTCACCGCACCACACCATATCGGATGCCGGGCTCATCGGCGGCGGAACGATCCCTACACCCGGTGAAGTCACCCTCTCCCATAACGGCGTCCTGTTCCTTGACGAGCTTCCCGAATTCAGGCGAAGCGCCCTGGAATCGCTGAGGCAGCCCATCGAAGACAGCAGCGTCACCGTATCCCGGGCAAATGCAGCCTTCACCTTCCCCGCCCGCTTCCAGCTCATTGCAGCCATGAATCCCTGTCCCTGCGGATTCCTGGGGCATCCGGCAAGAGAGTGCAGGTGCACCCCGATTCAGACAGCCAAGTACCGGAGCCGCATCTCGGGGCCGCTCCTCGACAGGATCGACCTTCATGTGTGGGTCGATCCCGTGGAGGCTTCGAGCATTCTCTCTCCAGGCACTCCGGGAACGTCCGGGCAAGTCAGGGAACGCATTGCCTCCGCACGGTCGGTCCAGCAGGACAGGGGGTTTCTCAATGCCTTCATCCCGGAGGCAGAGATCGATAAGGTCTGCAGGCTGGATGCACAGGGTAAAGGCCTCCTCGTCCATGCCATGAAGACCTGCCATCTCAGCATGCGCGGCTTCAAGCGGGTGATCAAGGTAGCGCGCTCCATTGCGGATCTCGAAGGGTCAGCCGCCATACGGCAGGATCACCTGGCAGAGGCTCTGCAGTACCGCCCGGAACTGGGAGATGCCGGATCACGCATCATCTGATATCCGCGCCCTGTCAGCGGAAGGGCTGGAGCCCAGGCAGATCCTTTCTCTCAGGATTTGTGCCCTACGGGATCGTTCCAGAGGAACAGTTCGCTCACGGATTCATCGCTGTAGATGCGTTTGATTGCCTCTGCAAAGAGCGGCGCCACACTTAAGACTTTTATCTTGTTGCAGGTAAGGGCCTCACCTTTTAAGGGAATCGTATCCGTTACCACCAGCTGCTCTAAGGGAGATGCGCTGATCCGCGAGATGGCCGGTCCCGAGAGAACGGCGTGCGTACAGCACGCAAGGACCTTCGCCGCACCGGCTTCTTTGAGGGCCGAGGCACCGTTGGTAAGGGTCCCGGCAGTGTCCACGATGTCATCGATCATCAGGCAGACCTTGTCCTTCACCTCGCCGATGATGTGCATGACCTCTGACTCGTTCGCCCTTTCCCTTTTTTTGTCGATGATCGCCAGCTCGGCCTTCAGCGGCTTCGCATACGCACGGGCCCGCTCAACGCCTCCAGCATCCGGAGAGACGATGCAGAGGTGGTTCATGAACTTGTCTTTTATGTAGCTCAGCATGACGGGCTTTGCGTAAAGGTTGTCAACGGGGATATTAAAGAAGCCCTGAATCTGGCTTGCATGGAGGTCCATGGTGAGCACCCTGTCGGTGCCGGCGGTCGTGAGGAGATCGGCGACGAGCTTCGCCGTTATCGGCGTACGGGGAGAGGCCTTCCGGTCCTGTCTGGCGTACCCGAAATACGGGATGACCGTCGTGATCGTCCTGGCAGATGCGCGCTTCGCTGCATCGAGCATGATCAGGAGTTCCATAAGATGCTCATTGGCGGGGGAGCATGTGGATTGAACAAGATAGATGTCCTTGCCACGGATGCTCTGATGGATATCAACCGATGTCTCGCCGTCGGAAAATCTTTTTACCTCGGCGCTTCCCAGGTCTATACCCAAGATGCCGCAAATGCTTTCTGCCAGTTGCCTGTTGGAATTACCGGTAAAGACACAGATGCTCGTCTCCATCTCGCCACGTTCTCCTTGCCCACCAATATGGCTGGGACGGGTGGACTCGAACCACCATAACGAGATCCAAAATCTCGTGTCCTGCCGTTAGACGACATCCCATCATTATGAAACTACTAAACGTATGATGCTCTGGGAGTATCCTATAGTAAAATTACATCTCGCTGGCAATCTTTTGTTGATAGGTATCCAAAATGGATTTCTCTATCTTGTCTCTCGTCTCCATGTTCAGAGGATGAGCAGTATCCCTGAAGGTTCCATCCTTGCGTTTGCGGGATGGCATAGCTACAAACAATCCCGATGTCCCATGAATGACCCGTAAATCACGAATAACGAAACAGTCATCGAATACTACCGAGGCATAAGCCTTCAACTTGTCGTTATCCTTGACCGGATACACCTTTACCTCTGTAATTTCCATAGCTTCCCCCCGTCAAACTTGTTGTGGGTATGTACCGATACCCCTCATGACGCCTCATTCGGCTCATTCCAATGCAAATGTGTTCTTCATTCTTAAAAACACCAAAGACTGACGAACCACTTCCTGACATGAGAACCCCTAAGGCCCCTGCATCAAGCAATTCTTCCTTAATTGACATGACCTCGGGGCAAATGCCGAAAACAGGGCTTTCGAGATCATTGACCAGCAACTGCTCCGGCTCATTTTCTTTTTCCAAACTAATGTCACTTATTGTAAACGGTTTATGCCCTTGAGTCAATGGGCACTTGAGATGAGAATACACAAGTGCAGTGGAAATCTCAAGTGGTGGCACGACGATAAGATAAAATCTCTCCTCGAGGACTGCCTTCCGGATGGGGATCTCTCCTCTCCCACCCATGAGATAGGGCTCTCCCAGAATGAAGAACGGGCAATCCGAGCCGATCCTTCCCGCAATGACCATGAGATCGTCCGTCGAGAGCCCTGCATGAAAAAGCCTGTTCATGCCCACGAGGACCGACGCCGCATCGCTGCTCCCACCGCCCAGGCCTGCACCTATCGGGATCTGCTTGAGTATCTCGATGGAAACCCCCCCTCTGCAGCCTGTTTTCTCAAGAAAAAGGGCGGCAGCTTTGTATGCGAGGTTCTGCTTATCCCTGCAGCCGGAACCGGGCGCCTTGAGGGATATCCCCTGCTCTCTGCGTTCAAGCTGTATCTCGTCAAAGAGGGTAACGGGAGCCATAAGGGTGAGGAGCTCGTGGTAACCGTCCTCCCTCTTCCCGAGGACCTTGAGGAAAAGATTGATCTTTGCGGGAGCCAGGATCTTCATTTCATTGTGTATCGACCGCTATGTACAGTGGCTTCGAGTTGCGGATAACGAGCATGAGAACGGTCTGACCCTTTCCTACCTGGCTTATGGCTGAAAGGTATTCCCTTACGTTTTTCACATTTAATCCTCTTACTTCCTTGATGACATCCATTCTCTGAATCTTGCTGTTCGCAGCGCTGCCGCTCGGGTCAATATCCATGACTATCGCCCCGTAAGCGTCTTCGAGGTTGAGCTGCCTCTGGGCATCGGGGGTGATGTCCTGGAGGATAAGGCCGAGCCTGTCCTTGATCTTGCCCTGTATGTCATAGGGGGATTTCTCGATAGAAGCGACGCGCTCGTCGCTTCTCTTTCCGAGCGTTGCGCGTATGGGGATCATCTTCGATTCTCTCCAGATAACCATGCTCACCTTGTCTTCTGGCTTCAGGCTGCCCACCAGCCGGGTCAAGGCCCGAGGGTCTTCGATATCCTTGTCGTTGATCTTGAGAATGACGTCGCCCTTCCTGAGGCCTGCCCTGTATGCGGGGTCGCCCGGGTAAACGCTGGTCACCATGGCCCCGCCCGGTTTATCCAGCCCTATGGCCCTGGCTATCTCAGGGGAGACATCCTGGATGCCCACACCCAGCCAGCCCCGGGATACGCTTCCGGTTTCCTTCATCTCCTGAAGGATCTGCTTTGCCATATTGATGGGGATGGCAAAGCCTATTCCCTGCCCCGATGCAACTATCGCGGTGTTTATGCCGACGACCTCGCCGTCCATGTTGATCAGCGGCCCTCCGGAATTTCCCGGATTGATTGCCGCATCCGTCTGGATGAAATTGTCGTACGGGCCTGCACCGATCACGCGTGCCTTGGCCGAGACGATCCCCTGGGTAAGCGTATGGCCGAACCCGAAGGGATTGCCGATCGCTATGACCCAATCCCCGGTTTCAAGGGAGTCCGAATTCCCTAAAACGGCTATCGGGAAGTTGTTCCGCTTCGTTTCTATCTTGATGAGGGCAATGTCCGTATTCTTATCCATACCCACAATCTTTGCCTTGTACTCTTCCTCATCCGAGAGGGACACGAATATCTCGTCGGCTCCGGAAATGACGTGGTTATTCGTGAGGATGTACCCGTCACGGGAGATAATGAACCCGGACCCCAGGCTTTTCTGCCTCGGGTCCTGATCAGGGAGCTGCTCGAAATACTTTCTGAAAAAATCATCGAACCAGTCGTTCTGGCCTCCGGGAGCTTCGAATCTCCTGGGCATATCGCCGGAGTTCATCTTCTTCGTAGTCCTGATATTGACCACGGTGGGGCTTGCCGTCTTGGACAGCATCTTCAATGAGGGCATGAGAACATGGTAATTGCCGCCCTGTCTCCCTTCACGCCAGAAAGGGAGGGCCTCCCCCTCGGAAGGCAGATGGAACGATGTTGCTACCAGCATTCCCACGAGCGCCGAACACACAGCGACCAAAACCAGGATGCCGATCGATGGTGCATGTTTCTGCATGGATTATCCCTTCTTTGCCTCGATGTAACTTAAACGCAGCTCATAGAGGATGTTGTCTATCAGGGATTCCTCTTCCTGCGAGAGGTTCCCCTTTGTCTTTTCCCTGAGCAGCGAGATGATCGCGATGTTCTGCTGAGCCAGGGGCAGATTCTTGCTGATCTGCCCGGTTACCGGGTCGGGAACATTGCCGATGCTTATCATTGCCGCGCTTGCAAAACTCATGATGAGGGTCGAGAAATCGATCTCCGGGTATCCTTCCCGCCCGTAAGGCCGGGCATCTACCGTGTCATGGGTTTTCGATGATTCGGTCTTCAGGTCCTGCCTCGTTTCTTCCGGCCGGCTCCTCTTGTCCGTGAAGGTATAACGCTTCTTCTGGTCTTCTTCCATAACGCCTCCTTAACAACCCCTCCGGGTCATCGAATCCTGCTCCGGAGGAGAGAGTACACATTCAATTATCATAATCCCTACCGTATGCCATGAAGAGGAAATATGTTTTCCCTGATAAAGGCTGTCTTCTCGTTGAGGTAAAGATCGAGATCGTGCCGTATCTGTTCAGAGAGACGGTATGGCGGATCGTAGAGCTCTTTGAAGCCCTGTCCCTGGGGCAGCATGTTTCCGCTGACGATACCTTCATACGGGTCATGGGGCTTGAGCTTATTGAGCATCGCCCATGCCAGGGTCCAGCCTCTCACGACATCGGGCACGCTGTAGCCTCCGCCTCCCAGGGCGAGCACCCTGGAGCAGCTCTCCCGTATCTCTTCAATCACCCTGCAGTACCCGTTGTTCGTCAATCTCAGATTCGTGAGAGGATCCCGTTTGAGCGTATCGAGCCCGATCTGGGCAACGACGCAGTCCGGCCTGAAAGAGCGAGCGAGAGGGGTGTATATGTCCTTGAACGTGCTGACGTAGGCCTCGTCATCCGTGTATTCGGGCAAAGGCATGTTGACCGTATAGCCGATTCCTTTGCCGATGCCCATCTCGTTCTCGAATCCCGACCAGGGGTATAACGTTTCCCCGCTCTGGTGAAAGGAGATGAACAGCACATCATCTCTGTCATAGAATGCGTCCTGCACGCCGTTTCCATGGTGGGCATCGATATCGATGTAGAGGATCTTCCTGAATCCCTGCTTCAGCAGCCTCTGGATCGCGATAACGATATCGTTGACGTAGCAGAACCCTTCCGCATGATCGTACCCCGCATGATGCAGACCGCCCACAGGGCTGAACACGGTGTCAGCATGACCCTCGGCTATACGCTCGGCTCCAAGCAGGGTTGCCCCCAGCACGAGGAGCGAGAAGTCATATACCCCCTTGAAGACGGGATTATCGCCCGTCCCGAGTCCGTACTCGAGCATGGTAAAATCAAAGGAGCCCGAATTTGCGTCCTTGAGTGCCTCCACATACTCTTTCGAGTGGTACTCGAGCATGGCCTCTTCACCGGCCGGCTCGGGCTCGAGCACCTTGATCCAGGGCTCATCGAAAAGGCCGTACCGGTAGCAGAGCTCATGAACCATGGTCGCCTTGTACGGCTTGAACGGATGGTTCTCGCCAAGGCTGTACGTATCAAATTCTGATGAATAGACGAAAACGGAATTCACGCTCCAAGCTCCCCGACCGTACCTGCTCTCTGCCGACTCTCCGGTATCCCAGGATACACAGCGCATCCCTCCAGCTTATAATGCATGGGAGGTGGTGGGTATCTACCTGACCGGCACACCTTTCAATAGCATAGAATCACGAATGTGGAAACACCTCCCTTTGCCGGAATTTCACCCATGCCCGCATCCTGAGAAAATAACGCCGGTTTAAAGGCATCCCCCATAGAACCGTGCCTCCGGCAGCAACCGATATCCTTTATGGACGAATACCTGGTCGTATGGTAGAATATTCGTGTCGAGGAAAGTGCACTGCACACCTGAGAAAGGAGATCATTCATGGCCGATGGTTTCGATATCCTGCGCAAGCTCATCACTCAGGAGAACGGACAGGTAAAGGAATTGCGAACGATCAAGGATATCGAAGATCTGCTCGAGAAGCTCACGAAGATCCAGGACTCGTTCAGAAAACAGAAGACCCCCCACGAGGTGAAGGTAAAAAACGAGCTCGACTACCTTATCCGCCGTATCGTGTCCATGGCAACGATGGTCTACGAGAGGGAGCTTCAGCTGACGCAGGAAGAACATCCCTGAAAAGATGCCGGGACAGTGCATTGGAATGGATGCCCTCTTCCGGCTGATCAAGGTACGGATCTGCGCACTTTCCTCAATATGAACTGTCAAACGATATGATGAGGAGGAATCCGTAATGTCTGCTCGAGATATTTCCGAGGTATCCACTCCGAAGGCCCCCCAGGCCATCGGCCCCTATTCACAGGCTGTCCGGGCAGGTGATTTCGTCTTCCTCTCCGGCCAGATCCCCATCGATCCGGAAACGGCTGCGATCGTCAGCGGAGGGATCGGCGAGCAGACCGGGCAGGTCATGAAAAACATCGGGGCGATCTTGGCGAGCATCGGCCTTAGCTTCGACGATATCGTCAGGACAGAGGTTTACCTGAAGAATATGAGCGACTTTCCCCTCATGAACGAGACGTATGCCGCTTTTTTTCCCGGCAGCACAAAGCCCGCACGGGCGACCATCGAGGTTTCGAGGCTTCCCAGAGATGTCCTGGTGGAGATATCCTGCATCGCCTATCTCGCAAAGGATTAACCCGAGGTGCCGCACCGGAATACGACGGCTGTCCGATCACGCGTAGAGCTTCTTCTCATTTTCCACCACACTGATGATGTCGTTGATGATCGTGGGGATCTTGCGCATCACCCTCTCCCAGGATACGGTTTTCGGCGTCTCATAGATCTCGGTCTGCAGATTACGGGTGGTCTTCTCGATCACCGGAAGCAGGCCCATCTCGATGAAGGGCTTGAACTCCTCATACTCGTTCACGTACGTGCTGAACCGCCTGGCCACGAATGCCGGATAGAGGAGGAGGTCGCCTGCGAAGAGGATGACGTTCTTGAAGACGTTGTCCACCATGGCCTCCTCCTGGTTCGTATCGTAGAGCAGGCCGTTGTATGCGGCGTTGTCCGCATACATCTTGATGAGGTCGTCGGCTACGCTCAGGTAGGTCGTGGTAAGGTCCCGGATGAAGTGCTCGGTTATGGCAAGCCCCTCCTCGACCACGAGTGCCGTGAGGAGGGTGGTCACGATATCGATCCCCATCTTGTAGAGCCCTTTGGTCCTGTCGTTTTCAGATACCGGCTGATGCTTGTGCTCGAAGGGTCCGCTCGATATCTCCACTTGGGCACAGGTGGTGGCCTTGCGATAGACCTCGATCAGGGTGAAAATCTCGACCCCCCAGTTCGTGGCGAACTGCATGCGCTTCAAGAGCTGGTTTTCGAACGCGACCTCTCCTGAGAGCTGATAGTTGAAATTCAGGAGATAATCCACGAGGCGAAGCACCCTCTCCTCCCGGGTATCGGTAAATTTCCGTTTCAGGGCGATGAGCAGCGGATCGAGCAGGAGCCTCTTGACGCGTCCGTAGAAGCGGCGGTCCTGTACCCTTGCATAAAACGCCTTGCTGAACTGGTAATTGAGCACATGGACCGGATAGAAGAGCCGGTCCATCTGCTCCCGGCGGAATGTCCTGATGTCCGCATCCATGATGCCGACGCTGTGGGCACCCATGGCAAGAGCAACGCCGAAAGACATGAACATGTTCCTTCCCTTGCCGGGCTCTTCTATATGAAACCCTGCATCGGAGAGCTTCTGGTATATGGAGGAAAACCCCGGCCCGTCATTGTGCTGGACCAGATAGTTTCTGACCCCGAACTTGTTCAGGATACCGGCAAGCTCGTACGCCTCGTCCGCACTCGCCTTGTCCAGTCCGAAGATGATCTGCGAGAGATAGTTCGCATTGCAGAGCTGTTGTGCTATCCTTTCGAAAACCGGCCGGTGATCGTCCTGGGTGAATTCGGATGAAAGCAGGGGTATGATGAGAACCGCCTTTTTCCATTTCGATTGATGGACCAGTTCCTGCTCCATGTTGGGATTGTCTTCGCTGAGCATGTACAGAGTGGAGATCCCCGTATGCTTTTGAGCGAAGTTCGACATGGATCCTCCCTTGCTGTTGGTATCCGAAACCACTTTTTACAGGGAATAAAATGACAGGCCGAAGCGACGGCGCCTTTATGGAGAACCGGGCTTGAAATACAATGGATTTGTCAGCTGCCTTCCGGGGCTCTCCCGGCCTTAGCTTTTTGGAAAAGGCACTTGAGCGAAAGCCGGATGCGATAAGGAGAAGCCACTATTGCGCATCCCATACCGAAGAGGACGATATCTCTGAGGAGATACCACCAGGTTATAGGATGCCCGTCTGCAGAAGCGCCGAAGCAGCCGCATGAAATATCCAGTCCCCTCCAGAGATTGAATGCCAGGGCGCAGGCGAATGCAAACAGGAGCCCGGAGATGACGAGTGCCCCTCCTTCAAGCAGTACGCCCGAGAGAAGACTCAGTCCGGCAATGATCTCGATCCAGGGAACGATGACGGCAAACGGATTGACCATCCATGCCGGAAGGATGCGATAGTTGTGTACTGCTCCGGCAAACCCGGAAACGTCGATCGCCTTTTCTATTCCCGCATAGATAAACATGATGCCGAGGACGATCCTGAAACTCAAGATCATGAGCCCCAGAATCGACGCGGTACGTTCGCTCTCGATCATTCGGCGTCCCCTTCCTCGATCGGGAAGCCTGCATCGAGCCAGCCCGACCATCCCTCGGGCAGGATCGACACGTTCCGGATGCCTTTATCCAAGAGGACGGATGCCAGCTCGGAGCTCAGGGAGCAGCCAGATCCGCTGCAGTAGACCACGAGCTCCCTACCGGAATCGGCAGCGCGCTTGAGCTGCTCGATGCTTTTTTCTGCGCGTTCCACAGGGACATTGACTGCACCCGGGAGATGGGCTGAGAGGTACTCGGAAGGGCCCCTCGCATCAACGAACAAGGCCTGCCCTTGCTGATACTTTTTCCATGCCTCATCAATGCGTATGGTCCGTGATTCCTTCATCCTTGCGGATGCCGCATCTGCCGGAGGCCGGTCGCCGACCCAGGCTAACCCGCCGTACCGAAAGGCATTGAATGCGACTCCGCAGACTACGCCGAGCGCGGCAAGAAAGACGGCTTGAAGCAAGGCAGTGCGGAGTCTTGCCCTCAATGCAGGAACCCTCATTGCCCGTATGCGCATCTCTTTGCCCTCCGGTTTCTCCCTTTGACCTTCATAGATTATCACGAATATTCTTCCGGAATCCAAGAGGAAATATTCCCCTGTCTTCATCCTCCCGCACCCAGGGATGGTATCGGATATCCCGACGGTTCGGTATTGCATTGACCCATTCTTCCCATTATCTCATGTATGGGGACAGCGATCCTGATTTGTTGCTGCGTCTGCAAGCTCATTCTTTAAAGGGAGGAACTATGCTTAAGGGAATGCTCATAACGTCGGTACTTCTTTTTTTCTCGCTGTCGGTATCAGCAGAGGAGCTGAAGCCCATCAAGCTTCCGCCGCCGCAGCTTGACAGCGGTAAAACATTGATGAGCGCGCTCAAGGAAAGGAAATCGTCACGAGAGTTCAGCACAAGGAAGCTGCCTGTCAGTGTCCTTTCCAATCTGCTCTGGTCAGCCTGCGGGGTCAACCGGCCCGAATCGGGAAAGCGCACCTCTCCCTCGGCGATGAACAGGCAGGAGATCGATGTCTATGTGGCAGCTTCCGATGGCCTTTATCTCTATGACGCAAAAGGGCATGCCTTAAAGCCGATCCTCAAGCAGGATCTCCGTGCACTGACGGGAATGCAGCCGTTTGCAGCAGAGGCACCGATAAACCTGGTCTGCGTCGCCGACCTCGAGAAGACGGGGGGAGCGAGTACGGAAGAAAGAATCATGTATGCCTCAGCGGATACAGGCTTCATCAGCGAGAATGTTTACCTCTCCTGCGCGGCACAGGGCTTGGCAACTGTCGTGAGAGGCTCGGTCGACAGGGACAGCCTGGCAAAGGCGATGAAGCTTGGCCCGACCCGGAAAATCATCCTGGCACAGACGGTAGGATACCCGAAGGAATGACGCCCTGTACGTGAAGCACAGTTTTATCCGGCTTGCCCCTCCATCGCACCCGACTGACTTCAAGAGAGCAGGCGCTCAATCTCTTACCTTGAGGACGACCTTCCCATGGACCTTCCCGCTTCTGACAGTTTCCTGGGCCTTGCGGGCCTCTTCGAGGGGGAAGACATCGGCAACTATGGGCTTGAGCTTGCCGCTATCGATCAGAGAGGCTATCTCAGTGAGATCCTGGGCATCGGGGTGAACTCTCAGGGCTTCGCCATGCACGCCATGCTTGGCCGCTTCCTCAGGGGACGAAATGCCGACCGTGGAAACGAGAACTCCCCCCTTTTTGACGACCTGCCACGAGCGCTTCTGTGTCTCACCGCCGATCAGATCGAGCACGACATCAACATTGCAGACCTTGTCTTCGAACCTGGCCTTCTGGTAGTCGATCACTTCATCGACTCCCAACTCCCTGGCAAAATCGATGCTGTCTCCCGACGTCGTGCCGATCACCCGAGCTCCTTTCCATTTGGCCAGCTGGACGGCGTAATGGCCGACGCCGCCTGTTGCACCCTGGATAAACACGGTCTGTCCGGCCATGAGGTGCGCCAGATCGAACAGCGACTGCCAGGCTGCCAGGCACGAAACAGGAACGGCAGCAGCATGGACGAAGTCGGCTGTCTTCGGCTTGAATGCCATGCTCTTTGCCTCTGCAATCGTGTACTTTGCATATGCACCGTTTCCCGCCATGTTCAGAAGGCCATAGACTGCATCCCCAGGCTTTATGGTGGTGACGCCGCTGCCGGCAGTATCGACAACGCCTGCCACGTCCCATCCCAGGATGAGCGGTAGCGTATGGATACCTTTCATGGAGCCCTCGCGAACCTTCCAATCAAGAGGATTGACTCCTGCAGCATGAACGCTGATCCGTACCTCCTCTGTCCCCGGCTCAGGGATTGGTGCATCCTCATAGACAAGAACATCAGGACCGCCATAGGAGTGGATTCGTACTGCCTTCATCTTTTCCATATGCTGTCTCCCTCCAAGGGAAGGTACGTTTGCCGATCGAAGATTCCCTGAAGTTTTATCCCATCTATAGAAAGCTACTAAGCCTTACATTCATCAATTCAAGTCGTCACCGGTACGGGGATTGTCTTGGTGATGAAAGATATGCCTGGTTTTCCGTCGCACTGGTAAGCGAAGCTGCGGGCAGGGGTTATCTGAGTATGCCGAAATACCAGTTGATGAACAGGTCACCCCAGAGGACGTAGATGAGTGCGCCGAGCGCAAGGAACGGGCCGAAGGGAATGGCTGCCTGCATGTTCTTCTTCTTGAGGAGGACCCAGGGGATGCCTGCCATGGTTCCGAGAAGCGAGCCCATGAAGATCGTGAACAGCACTCCCTGCCAGCCGGTAAAGACCCCGATCATGCCGAGGAGCTTCACATCGCCGCCTCCCATGCCCTGTCTGCCGGTGAGGAAATAGTACCCGTAGATCACGACGAGGAGGAGCCCGGCGCCGAGTCCGAGCCCGATCAGGGCATCACGATAAGAGAGAGGCATCCACCAGACCAGTACGAGACCGACAATGGCACCGCCGATGGACAGGCTGTCCGGAATGATCTGGTAATCGATATCTATAAAGGTAATGACGAGGAGGGCGCACGCCCAGAGATAGTAGATCGGAAAGCTCGGGGTGAGCCCGAAGCGGTAGAGCATGGCGACCGCAAGCAGCCCGCTCAGGAGCTCGACGGCCGGATACCGGAGCGAGATCTGCTCGCCGCAGTTCCTGCACCTGCCCCTCAAAATGAGATAGCTCACTACGGGGATATTATCCCAGGGCTTGATCTTGCTGCGGCATTTCGGACACCTCGATGCCGGGAATACGATGGATTCGTTTAAGGGGATCCTGTGGATGCAGACGTTGAGAAAGCTTCCAATGAAAAGGCCGAAAATAAAGGCCGTCAGAGGAACGAAGGCTCTCACCCGGTCAGATCTCCCCTCCTGAAGCGCATGACCTCGCCGTTCAAGGTCGATGCCACATCATTCATGATGGCCTTCAAGGGATCATCATCGGAGAGAAACGATCCCGCGTCGAGGACAGACGAACGCATCCGGCTTAAATCCTCCACCATGGGCGCGAGAGACTTCAGGCTTACATTGGGGTCCGCAAGACCTTTTGAATACGAATCCAGCATGTCGAGTGCCTGCTCGCTCAAGCTCAGGGCATTGATCTTCTGGGGATTGAGCTGGTCCACAGGATAGGATGCCTGCACACTTCGGGCTTCTTTCACCGACGTATTGCCGATCTCGCTGAGGATATCCTCGAATGTGCTCCCGTCGCCGGCAATCTGCCTGCTGCCGGATATCTTTCCCGTTACGGAGCCGATTACCATATTCGGATCTATCTTCATGAGTTCCTCCTGCCGGATAGTTAGCAAGGATAGTGCCATCTCCGGCAAGCTCATCGGCATTCACGCCAAAGGGCATGAGCAGGGAAGTTTCTTCCCATCGCCAAGGGAAAAATACTCCCGCCTATTTCCTCGGGATGAGCCTCTCGATGCCTGCAGCGCGCCTGCGGACGAGCTCATCAAGGTCCATTTCACAAAGCTCTCCGAGGTATCTGCGGATGACCCTCGATGTCTCTTCAATCACGGCCGCCGGATCATTATGGGCCCCTCCGACAGGCTCTTTGACCAGGTAGTCGACGATGCCGTCGAGATAGAGGTCTTTCCCCGTCCCCTTGAGCGACTCCGCTGCCTGCTCCTTGTTCGAGGAATCTCCATAGACGATGGATGAGTAACCTTCGGGGCTGATGGCGCTGTAGAAGGCATTTTCAAGCATGATGATACGGTCGCCGAATCCCAGGGCAAGCGCTCCTCCCGAGCCCGCTTCGCCGATGATGCATACGATCACCGGGGTTCTGACCCCTGCTATGGCTGAGATGCACCTGGCGATGGAAAAGGCCTGCCCCTTGTACTCGGTCTCCGGAACGGGGTAGGCCCCGGGCGTATCCACAAAGGTGATGACAGGCCGCCCGAATCTCTCTGCCAGCTCAAGCATCCGCATTGCCTTGTAATGTCCGGAAGGGCTCGCCATGCCATAGTTGTACTTTGCATAGTCTTTCTGTCTGCTCGAATGCTTCTTGTGGCCCATTACGACGACAGGGGAATCATCGAGAAAGGCGAATCCGCCCTTTATGGCCGGATCGTCCTCATAGGTCCTGTCTCCGTGGAGCTCGGTGAAATGACGGAAGATGCCGTACAGGTAATCGTCAAAAACCGGCCGCTCCGGGTGACGGGCAAGCTCCACGCTGCCCCACCGGGAGATGCCGGCATAGATTTCCTCCCTGAAGGCCTCGACCTTGCGGGCCAGATCCGTGGTATCTATGCCCTCGATCTTTGCGATGCTCTCCTGGAGCTCCCTGAGAGCATGGTCGACTTCATTGAATCTGTCTTTGTTTTTCACTGCAGCTCCACCCGGGAAGGCCCGACGATCTCTTTCAATCTCGCAAGGATGTCGCTCGACGGCATGACTGTGTACTCCTTGCCCGCTTCAATGCTCACGAGAGCCTCCTCGATATTGATCTCGAAACAGATCTGACACGTTCCCCTGGAATAAGCAACCGCATCCTTGATGGCACGGATAGCGTCAGGCTTGGTCTCAGGAGAAAGGCGCAGGATGATCCTCCGGGCAAGGATGGATTCGGCTTGATCGATGGGATAGACCTCTTCGGCGATGAGATCGAGCTGAGAGTTCTCGTTTTCGGCATCGCCGTTCTCTCCGGAGCCGTTGACCCGGACCTTTACCACTACCGGCTTGTCTTCGACAATGGAGTCCTGATACTCGCTGAAGCACTGGGGAAAGAAGACGATGGGGACAGAACCCTCGAGGTCCTCGATGACGCCCCGGGCCATGGGCTGGCCTTTCTTGGTTCTCGTGACATTCAGCGAGCCGAGCACCCCTGCAATGACGGCAATCCCGTTGACGTCCTGGAGATTCTGGGTATTGGCTGTCGCGTATTTTTTTATGAGGGATGCATATCTCTTGAGAGGATGGCCGGATATGTAGAACCCGACCCCTTCCTTTTCCATCTTGAGCTTCTCGTTTTCGGGAAAGTCGGGCAGATCGGGGAGGGTTATCTTGTCACCCTCGTTGTCCTTGGTGAAGTCCTCGAGGCTGAAGAGGGTCTCCTGTCCGCTGAGCTTGTCCCTGGCCTTTCTCTGTGATTCGTCGATGAGCTTGTCGAGGGCCTCCATGAGTGCCCTGCGGTTTGCATGGATACTGTCGAAGGCGCCCACCTTGATCAGGGATTCCACGACCCGGCGGTTCACCTTCGTGAGCGCGATCCGGTCGAGGAAATCGCCCAGGTCGGTGAACTTCCCGTTCCGGTCTCTCTCCTTGAGGATTACCTCGACAGCCGATACGCCCACGTTCTTTATCCCGGCAAGGCCGAACCGGATCCCCTTGCCCGACGTGATGAACTCCCATGAGCTTTCATTGATATCAGGATTCAGAATGGGAACATTGTTCGCCTTGCACTCGGCGAGATGCCTCGCCGTCTTATCCGTGTTGCCCAGGTCGAGGGTAAGGTTTGCCGCCATGAATTCCTTGAAGTGGTGCGCCTTCAGGTAGGCGGTCTGATAGGCAACGAGCGCATAGGCCGCGGCGTGGGACTTATTGAAGCCGTAGTTGGCGAACTTTTCCATGAGATCGAAGATCTCCACGGCAAGCTGCTCGACAACCCCGTTCTGGACAGCGCCACTGACGAAAATTTCCCTCTGCTGCGCCATCTCGGCGGCGATCTTCTTGCCCATCGCCCTCCTCAAGAGATCTGCCTTGCCCAGGGAGTAGCCTGCCATTTTCTGGGCGATCTGCATCACCTGCTCCTGGTAGACGATGATGCCGTACGTCTCCTTGAGAATAGGTTCGAGCAGCGGGTGGGGGTATTCGATCTTCTCCCTGCCGTGCCTGCGATCCACGTACGAGGGGATGAGATCCATGGGACCCGGCCGGTACAGGGCGACGGCAGCGATGATGTCCTCGAATTTCTCGGGCTTCAAGGTCCTGAGCATCTGCTTCATCCCTGAGCTTTCAAGCTGGAACACGCTCGACGTGTCGCCGTCGCTTATCAGCTCGTAGGTGAGCCTGTCGTCGAGAGGTATCTTCGAGATGTCGAGATCGATTCCCCGGCCTTTGAGGATCTCGATGGTCTTCTGGATCACCGTGAGGGTCTTCAATCCCAGCATATCGAGCTTGATAAGGCCAACCTGCTCGATGCGCTTCATGTCGTACTGGCTGATGAGCATGCCTCTCTTGTCCATGGAGACCGGGACATGCTCCACCAGAGGCCGGGAATCCGATATGACCACCCCGCCTGCATGGACCGATGCGTGGCGGCTCAAGCCTTCGAGGGCCTTTGCGATGGTGATGAGCTTCGAGACCATGGGATCTTCGTCCATGAGGCCCTTGAGCTTGGGCTCGACCCTGATAGCCTCATCGAGGGTGATATTGAGGTCGTTGGGGATGAGCTTGGCTATCCTGTCCACATCGCCGTAGCTCATGCCGAGCACCCTGCCTACGTCCCTGATGACCGCCTTCGCCTTCATATTTCCGAACGTGGTGATCTGGCAGACGTACTCGGGCCCGTACTTGTTCTTCACATACTCGATCACCTCGTCACGCCTGTTCTGGCAGAAGTCCACGTCGATGTCGGGCATGCTCTTGCGCTCGGGGTTCAGGAATCTCTCGAAGAGGAGGTTCCAGCGGATGGGGTCGATGTCCGTGATCCCGAGACTGTAGGCGACGAGCGACCCGGCAGCGCTTCCTCTGCCCGGCCCCACCGGGATGTTGTTCGACTTGGCGTACTGGATGTAGTCGGCGACGATGAGGAAGTACCCTGAGAATCCCATGGATTTGATGACCTGGAGCTCGCCCTCGAGCCTTTCGGCATACTCCGGGGCGACGTCCTCGCCCATCCGCGCCTTGAGCCCCGTCCAGGCCTTTTCCTCGATAACCTCCTCGAGGGTTTGTCCGCTCTCGACCGGATAAACCGGGAAATAGTACACCCCCTTGGGCAATTCGAGGGTGCAGCGGTCCGCCACCTCCTTCGTGGCTTCTACCACACCGGGGAAGGAGCTGAATGCCGTCTCCATTTCCTGCGGGCTCTTGAGATAGAGTTCGTCCGTCTCGAAGCTCATCCTGTCTTTGTCGTGAATCGTGGTCTGCGTCTGGATGCACAGCAGCGCCTCATGCGCTTTGGAATCCGCCCTGGTGAGATAGTGGCAGTCGTTGGTGGCGACGATGGGGATATCGTACTTCCTGCCCAGGTCTACGAGCAGGGGATTGACGGTCTCCTGGTCGGCAAGGCCGTTGGCCTGGATCTCGAGGTAGAACCTGCCGTCGAATGTTTTTCGATAGAATTCGAGGGCATCGTGGGCCCTCTCCTCGTTTCCCCTCAAGAGCCAGTAGGGAATCTCTCCCTGGAGGCATGCGCTCAGCGCGATAAGGCCTTTGCCATGCTCGAGGAGGGCCTTTCTGTCGACGCGCGGCTTGTAGTAAAATCCCTCCACATGAGCCAGCGACACCAGCTTGATGAGGTTACGGTAGCCAAAAAGATCCTGGGCGAGCAGGACGAGATGGTAGTGCTTCGGCATTCCGGCAGAGAGCTCCCGCGACCTCATGTCGCCGGGCGCCACGTAAATCTCGCAGCCGATAATGGGCTTCACTCCCGCCTTTGCGGCCTTGTCATAGAACTCGGCCGCGCCGTAAAGGACGCCGTGGTCCGTAATGGCCACTGCCTCCTGCTCAAAGGACCTGGTCTTTTCGATAAGATCAGGGATGCGTATTGCCCCATCCAGGAGGCTGTACTGGGTGTGGCAATGCAGATGGACAAAGCCCATGGCTTCTATGCTCAGTATTCCAGTTTGTAGTTCGGTGCCTCTTTGACGATGATCACATCGTGAACATGGGACTCCTTCAAGCCTGCAGCAGTGATCTTCACCATCTTCGCATTGGCCTGAAGCTCACGGATTGTCCTGCAGCCGGTGTATCCCATGCCTGCCCTCAACCCTCCCAAAAGCTGGTAGACGTTTTCAGAGATCGATCCCCGGTAGGGTACGCGCCCCACGATTCCCTCGGGTACCAGCTTCTCCGGTTCACATACTTCCCCCTGTAGATAGCGGTCCTTGGAACCGAGCTCCATGGCCTCGAGCGATCCCATGCCCCGGTACGACTTGTAGGTTCTCCCCTGATAGATGATCCTCTCGCCCGGCGCCTCGTCCGTTCCGGCAAAGAGCGAGCCGATCATGACGCTGGATGCTCCTGCGGCAAGGGCCTTGGTGACGTCGCCGGAAAACTTGATGCCGCCGTCTGCGATGACGGGCACTCCGTGCTTGTTCGCCTCGGCCGCGCAGTTCATGATCGCCGTGATCTGCGGCATGCCCACGCCTGCAACGACACGAGTGGTGCAGATGGACCCGGGGCCGACACCGACCTTGATTGCGTTTGCACCGGCCCTGATGAGATCTGCCGTCGCCTCCTTCGTAACGACGTTGCCCGCGATCACCTGGGAAGAGGGATAGAGCTCCTTGATGGCCTGAACCGTCCTGATCACCGTCTCTGAGTGACCGTGGGCGGTATCGACAACGAGCACGTCAACACCGGCCTTCATGAGGACATGGACCCTCTCTTCGTCGCCGGGGAGAACCCCCACGGAAGCGCCTACGAGCAGCCTGCCCCGGGAATCCTTTGCCGAAGACGGATACCTCTGGGCCTTTTCGATGTCCTTGATCGTAATGAGCCCTTTGAGGTTTCCGGCCTTGTCCACGACAGGGAGCTTCTCGATCTTGTACTGATGAAGCAGCTTCTTCGCCTCTTCGAGAGTGATCTCGCCCTGGACCGTGACCAGGTTTTCCTTGGTCATAGCCTCGCCGATGGGGCGGTTCATGTCGGTTTCGAAGCGCAGGTCCCGGTTGGTGAGGATGCCGACGAGCTTGCCCTCCACGGTAATGGGCACTCCGGAAATCCGGTAGTGCATCATCAGAGACATTGCCTCGCCGATCTTCTGGTCCGGGCCCATGGTGATGGGATCGACGATCATGCCGCTCTCTGACTTCTTTACCTTGTCAACCTCGATCGCCTGCGCATAAGGACTCATATTCTTGTGGATGATGCCGATGCCCCCTTCTCTAGCCATGGCAACGGCCGTCCTTGCCTCGGTAACGGTGTCCATCGCGGCGCTCAAGAGCGGTATATTGATCTTGATGTCCTTCGTAAGAGAGGTGCTGATGTCTGCCTCAGCCGGGACAATGGCTGATTTGGCAGGGAGAAGCAGCACGTCATCAAAGGTCAGGGCATCGCATACTATCTTGTCCATAGTGCGTACTCCTTACTGAATGCTGTATTCAAGCCTCAAGAATCCTCTGGACAGGTGCGCAGAGCCCTTTCCAAAGGATATCGGGGCGTAGCTCTGGATGAAGCGCTCAATGTCCTTCCAGACCCCTTCTTCCGGCTCTCCCTTGATAATGCGGGGCTTCCCTTTGATCCCCGCCCTCTTGCCTGCATCCTCAACGGCCGAATCCATGCCGCCCAGAGAGTCGATCAACCCGTTCGCGAGGGCCTGCCGTCCGGTGAAGACCCGTCCGTCTGCATATTCATCCACCTTTGACCGATGCAATTTCCGGCTCCTGGATACGGCATCTTTGAACTGATCATGGACATCCCTGGCAAGATACTCGAAATACCGTCGCTCTTTGTCGGTCATATGCCGAAACGGCGATCCTGCATCCTTGAGCTCTCCTCCGGTGATGCTCCGGGACGAAACCCCCAGCTTCTGCAAACCCTCTGTTACATCGAAAAACTCAAGGACCACACCGATGCTGCCGGTGAGCGTCCCCGGAAGGGCATAAATCCGATCGGCAGCACACGCGATATAGTAGGCGCCGGATGCACTCACCGAACCCATGGAGGCAATAACAGGCTTCTCCTTCTTCAGCTTCAAAAGGGCTTCATAGATTTCCTGTGATGGTCCCACCTTGCCGCCGGGACTGTCGAGCCGTATGATCACGGCGCGGACATTGGCGTCTTCCTCGAATTGTCTGATGATACCCAGATAACCGATGGAATCGTCTATAGGACCTTCGATTTCCAGTATGCCCACCGCCGGGGTCATGGCCGTTTTCAGAGCATTGAAGCCGAACGGAATGGCTATCAAAACAATAATGGCAATAAGGATTATCTTTGTCTTTCTTTTCATATCAAATGATTATCTCGACTTATCCCTTTGTGTCTGAATGTTTATACAACACACCGGAGACAAGCAAGTACAAAATCAGCTGCACCTTTACCAAACTCGTCTGCCGATCCTTTAAAACGTGCCCCGGCCGATCATGCTCGCAAGACACGTCCGGATGATGCATGCCGCTGACCGTACAACACGGGATAAAGAAAAGCGCCCGGACCCTTCTGGGATCGGGGCGCTGACGGTTTTTACTCACGTGTGCAGCTTCGTCCGCCTATATACGGGCCGACTGAAACCGCATGCGGTCATTTTATCCCTTGTTCTTGCTGTCCTGAAGCTCCTTGAGGAGGTCTCCGAGATTCGTGCCAACCTTTTCGACTCCCTTGTCGTGGCTGATGACAGTCTTCTTCTCCTGGGCCTCTTCGAGTGCCTTGATGGAAAGACCGATCTTCTTGTTTTCCGGGCTCAGCCTCAGCACCATTGCCTCGACCTCCTGGCCCACGGAAAGGACGCTTCCAAGGTTATCGATCTTGTTGCTGCTCACCTCGGAGATATGGATCATCCCCTCGACCCCTTCACGTATCTCGACAAAGGCACCGAAATCCGTCAGAGACGTGATCTTGCCTTTCACGATAGATCCCACCGGATGCTCATTGGCAACCTGAGTCCAAGGATCGGGGCTCAACTGCTTGATTCCCAGAGAAAATTTCTCGTTCTCCGGATCGACTGTGAGGACCTTGGCCTCGACGACGTCACCCTTCTTATAGAGTTCCCGCGGATTCTTTACCTTGGGATCCCAAGTGAGATCAGATACATGGATGAGACCGTCGATATCGATGTTCTCATCGACGCTGACAAACAGGCCAAAATCCGTCACGTTCTTAACGGTGGCATTGAGCACCGTTCCCGGAGGATAATAGTCGTAGAGAAGGTCCCAGGGATTCGGGGATGCCTGCTTGAGGCCCAGCGAAATCCTCCTGTTCTCCTGATCGACGCCGAGTACCACGACATCCACTTCCTGACCTTCCTCAAGAATGGTGGAGGGATGCCTCATTCTCTTTGTCCAGAACATCTCGGAGATATGGACGAGGCCTTCGACCCCTTCTTCGATCTCTACGAACGCGCCGTAGTTCGTTATGGAAGTAACCTTACCGGATATCTTCTTCCCGATGGGATACCGATACTCGAGGCCCTCCCACGGATCCTGGGTGAGCTGCTTCATACCGAGCGAGATCTTCTCTGTTTCAGGGTCAAACTCGATGACCTTCACCTGAATCTGGTCACCGGGAGCGACTTTCTCTTTCGGGTCTTTCAGTTTTCCCCAGGACATATCGGTGATATGAAGGAGTCCGTCTATCCCTCCGATGTCCACGAAGGCACCGTAGGCCATGATGTTCTTGACTATTCCCGTTACCGTATCACCTTTGGACAACGTTGCGATGAGCTTCTTCTTGCTCTCTTCCCGTTTGCGTTCAAGAACTTCGCGGTGGCTTACAACCACGTTATTCTTTTTCCGGTTGAACTTGATGATCGCAACTTCGATTGTCTGCCCCACCATCTTTTCCAGCTCTGCCTCGGAAGTCGGGCTGAGCGTGGCCTGCGAGGTGGGGAGGAATGAAGGGACACCGATATCGATGGTAAGGCCTCCCTTTATCCGCTCGATAACCCTTCCTTTGAGGAAGGTATTTTCCTGATACGCCTGGATGATCTCGTCCCATATCTTGATGCGGCGGGCCTTTTCCTTGCTCAGCCTGATGATGCCCTTCGATGGGTTGATGCTTTCCACGAGCACCTCGACCTCATCGCCTACAGCCACGGTAATGACTCCGTTTTCATCAATGAATTCACGGATCAAAGCCTGGCCTTCCTGCTTTCTGCCGATATCGATCATGATATGTTCTGTTCCCACCTGGACGACCGTTCCCGTTACCACGGAACCGGTGGAAACACGTTTATCCAACGTTTCTTCATAGAGAGCTTCCAACTCGAAATTTTTGTCGAATTCCCCTGGCTGATCCTGGGCCTTTTTGCTCTCTGTCATCTCCTCCTTGACTTCATTTTGATCTGTTTTGATTTCTTCTAGGTTATACATAGTTCCAATCCCCCTATCCGTCGTTCCTTATTCCTCGTTTCTCTATAAGTTGGCATCCTATACAATATAGATATACAAAACACAAGCCTTTAATGGGGCGTTCCCCTCCCATACATATCCTCACGGGATACGTAACCGAGCCTGAATATAACGATCTGAAAGGTATGCCGTTGCCTTGGCCTGATTGTCGGGCGGTTATTTCCCTTGCACGGTCCGATCTGTCGAAAACTCAGTCGAGAGGGTTCTTTTTTTTCTTGAGACCGGAAGGATCCTTGAGAGCCTTGTCCAAGTCACTGAAAACACGCTCTCTGTCGCGGCTCTCACCGAGGGATTTCTCTATTTCCCTGAGCCTCGACTGCTGGCGGCTCTGGAACTGGGAGATTTCCTCCGAGATGCGCGGAGTACCCTCTTCTCTCGGTAAGGTCTCAATCTTCATGTAATCGGCTATCCCATACCGGCATTCCGCCCCTGAAACGATCTCCGTAATGATCTTTTCATCGGAAAGCTTCCTGGACAGAAGAGACAGCTCTTCTTCGGAGATCTTCAAGACATCCGATAGGTCCCCCAGGGTCGGCGGCCTCTTGTGAAGATGCTCGAAGACCCGGATACCGGCGACAAAGATATGTGCAGATTCATAGAGACTCTTTGATGACATGGCAGACAATGTATTATAAAGCGTTTCGGGATGCAACAATGATTCAAAGTACATACCCAAAGAATGCTTTATTTCTCCAACCTGGATTCATACCCGAAAAATCAGGATCAGTCACTTATTGCGAGTACTTCGATATATTAGATGAAGCTGCCATGAATTGGATTCAAGAATACCCTTGATAGTACCGATACAACATTAAAATAATGCCGCCTTAAGGAGGACAGGACTTGAAGAAAACAATCCCTCTCATCATAAGCCTTCTCTTCGTCGTATGTGCAATAACACCCTTAGGGGCACAAGATACCGTCCATACCGTCAAGAAAGGAGATACGCTCTGGGACATCACGAAAATGTACCTCGAGACACCCTGGAAGTGGCCGATCGTATGGGCGAACAATCAGGACATCACCAACCCGCATCTCATCTTTCCCGGTGACCGGGTGGTGATCTCCAAGAATGGAGACAGGACAACGATCACGATCATACCTGCCAAGCAGGCTGGAACGGAGACTGTCTCTACCCCCAAGGAGATAACGGATACCAAAGGAAAATCGATCGTAGTTTCTCCGCAATATTCTACATACTTCTACAGTCCGACCCCACTGAGCGGGAGCGGAACCGTTCTCAAGAAGATGGGCGTGGGCGATTTTTCCTCAACGAACGAATCCGTCATCATCAAATCCAAATCGGGTCTTGCCCCGAACAGCGGGATAAACATCGTATCCAAGATCGCCGAAATCAAGGACAAGGACAAGGTCGCAGGCTATCTCTACAAGACGGTGGCCATCGCATGGATAGATGAAGCCCAGGGTGATTTCTTCAAGGCAGCGATCAAATATTCGAATCAGGAAGTACGTGAAGGGGATGTCGTCCTTGACGACCTGGGCTCGATCCATCCTATTGCCATGAACCTCTTCGAGCCCTCGTTGAAGGGAGCCGGCCGGGTTATCGATCTGGTGGGAGGAGTAAGCGGCAGCTGCTATCTGGATCTCGTGTTCTTGAATATCGGGAAGGCAGACGGAGTCGAGCAGGGAGCTCTTATCAATCTTTACCGGGAAGAAGAGCTGAAAGAAGAAAAAACCGTAATAAAGGAATACCAGGGGATGGCTCTTGTTCTCCAGTCGCTTGATACGAGCAGCATGGCCCTCGTAATCGAGTCGATAGGTCCTATTCAGAGAAACTTCGTCGCATCAGGCATCAAGTAGATCCTTAAGTAAATCGAGATCGACGGGAAATCCGGGGCCCTTTGAGGAAAAGGCCCCGGGTTTTTCATTTAGTAGGGCACCCCTTGATATGACAGGAGAAGATCGAGACCCTTGCCGTCAATACGGGTAAACGTCACTGCCATTCCCTTATCCGTCTTTCTGATTATACGCCCATGGGTCCAGATGATCTTGCCGAACTCTTCAACATCCAAGCTTGCAATAATATAGCCATCCACATTATCGGGAGGAGTATCTGTCGTGATGTACATGCCGCCTCTGCTGATATTGATCACCCGTCCCATCTTGTAGGCGAAGCCATTGTCACGGTAAGCAACCTTGATGTTAACGCTGGCGCGTTTATGCGCCCTCATTTCTTCCATTCCAGTAAAACTCCCCTGTTCCGGACAAGAAGCAGTTCATCACATCGCCACATTTTTCAGTGGCCAGTATCTTAATATAAAACCTCCACTTGTTCAAGTATCTCAAGAGAAACATGCATCAGCCCATAACATTATAAAATAGTTGCATAATATCATGGCTGCCCGAGAACACTACGTTGACACCCGAGGTTCACTTAGGATATAGACGAAACCATGAAGGTGTTGTATCCTGCCAGCAAGATCGCCCAGAAGGTCAAAGAATTGGGGGAAAGGATAACCGCTGAGTATCAGGGAAAAGATCTGCTCGTTATCGGTATCCTCAAGGGGGGATTCATGTTCATGTCCGACCTCGTACGCTCATTAAACCTCCCCGTAAAGATCGAATTCGTTCGCCTTTCCAGCTATGGCTGCTCCGATAGCCCCCAGTGGGATGTCAAGGTCGTGAATGATGTCGATCAGGATACGATAAAAGGCAAACATGTCCTGATCATCGACGATATCATGGATACAGGGCAAAGCCTGGTTTGCTTCAAAAGGCATCTGGAGGCCAAAGGACCTGCGTCAGTCAAGATCTGCACAATGATAAACAAGACCGCTCGCAGAGATCAGTCTATCGAACCTGATTTCTACGGGTTCAAGATGGAGGATGGATTCATCGTGGGGTATGGCCTGGATTATGCTGAAGACTACCGAGCACTGCCGGACATATACGTAATAGAGTCCAGTGACAGGAGGAATGCCCATTGACAGTGGTTGAATGCCCGAATTGCGGCAGTAAATTCAAAATCAACAAAGACGTCCTGCCGAAAGAATCAGTCAAGATGCGATGCAGCGTGTGCTCCCATGTCTTCTTGTACTCCTTGCCGGAAGGCACGGATCTCGAGCAGGATTTCGATGAACTCCTCAAGGGAACGAATGACGGTGAGCTCGAGGAGAGGCCCCTTGAGGAGTCCGTAACCGGAGAGATGGTTGGAGAGATCTCCGAGAGCCCTGGAGAGGTCGAGAAGCAAGGGGAAGAGGAGAAAAAGCCTGCTGAGGAAGAGGTCCAGCCCGAATCGGTCATACGGGAGATCGATTCCATTCTCGGATCCGGTGACGCGGCTGCATCGTCAGAGGATGCCCCAAAAGCGGAAGAGGCACCTCGGAGAGGCATATCCCTCAAGGTCAAGGCAGCTCTGGCACTCTTCGCCGTCTTGGTCATTGGTGCAGGCCTCTTTCTTTTCAAGGGTTATCTCCCGTCTCTCGGAGGCATGGGCCAGCCGATCCTGGAGAGGGGGCCGTTCTTTTCCATTCCGGATGACAACGTCACCTATGAGCTCCTGACAAATAACAGCGAAGGATCCGTTCTGGTTGTCAAAGGTGTCATCAAGAAGCTCACGTCAAAACCCCTCAAATCGGTCATGGTCGAGGCACGCGTGTATGATCAGAGAAATAACCTCATAGAGAGCCGCAGCAACTATGCAGGCATCGTCCCGGAATCTTCAGAGCTTTCCCGGCAAAACAGTTCCGATATCGAAACCCTGCTCACTGCAGAACCGAGATCATTGGGCGCCCTGGCTACATCATCCGATATACCCTTTCTTGTGGCATTTTTCGGCAAGGCTGCCCGCGAGGGGTATTCCATCCAGGTCGAGGTAAAAGAATTTCATTGGAAATAGAGGCAGGCTCCCCTAGCACCCGGGCATGAAGTTGTCGGCATCACCGTGAGATGTCCTTGCCTTGGCTGCTGCGGACAGCTTTTCTTCTCGGTGGCAGAAGGTACTGTGAAGAGGGCTGCTGTAGGGGGATACGACGAGAGGGTATTGGGTTGCATCGCATGATTAACTCATCTTCATTGCAAAGGAACCGAATACCCGTACTTATATATCTAGTTACACCTTTAATCCCGACAAAAGATCACCCGCTGTGCCTGAATCCGGCGGGAGGTTGGGCAGAACGTTTCTTCCGTCACGTAAAGAGTGCAGGGATTCATCCGATATTGATACCGTCTGATTCACGGATGCGGATGCAGCGCCATCCGGGAAAGAGCCGTCGACTTAAAGCTCCATGCGTATAATGGGAATCGATTATGGAACAAAACGGATCGGGGTCGCCATCAGTGACCCGTCGGGTGTGATAGCGCACCCCCTTGAGACGATTCCTGTACGCGAGGACGGCTCCCACATGGAGTCTTTGAAGGCAGTAGTCCGTGATTATGAAGTGAAGAAGATCGTAGTCGGCCTTCCCTATGATATGGATGGTGGCGTGGGCGAGAGTGCAAACAGGGTGATCAACTGGGCCAGGGATCTTGAAATATCGTTGAAGCTGCCTGTCGAACTCTGGGATGAGAGGCTTACAACATCGGAAGCCTATGAGATTCTTATACGGATGAACGTTAAGGGCCCAAAGAGGAAGAGATTGATTGACAAAATTGCAGCGAGCGTCATGCTGCAAGGCTATCTGGATGCAATGAGATCATGAAATCGAAGTGGCACGGCTTGATCATCTTTATGAGTTGTATCCTTATCGTGCTCATCACCCATGCCTATATGTTCATTATCACTCCCTCGGCTCCCAAAAGGCCGCTGATGATTGAAATCAAGCCGGGAACCAGTGCCCGGGAGATCTCACAGAAGCTCGAGGATGAGGAAATCATAACGAGCTCGACCATGTTCATGGCGACCGCTGTAATCACGGGCAAGGTTACACGCCTTCAGGCAGGTACCTATGTTTTTGAAGGCAAGCATTACCCTCTGGATATTATCCTCATCCTTTTCAGGGGAAGGACCTTGCGATACCGGATTACGATCCCTGAGGGGTCGACCGTATACGATATCGGAGCAATCGTCGCTGAAACAGGCCTGCTGAGCAAGCAGGAGTTCATAGAGAGTGCAAAGGATCCCGAGACAACGGAATTCTTCGGGATCGACGCACCCTCGATGGAGGGCTTCCTTTACCCGGATACCTACTACCTGGCTCCCCATATGACATCTCTGGAAATTATGGCAAAGATGGTGAACAGGTTCCATGAAGTCTGCCCTCGAAATTTTGTAAACAGGGCGAGTGAGCTGGGCATGAGTTTTCCGGAAGTGATAACCCTCGCATCGATTATTCAGAAAGAAGCCGTTTCCTCCAAAGAAAAGCCCATCATTTCCTCGGTCTTCCATAATCGACTGAAACACCATATGCCCCTGCAGTCTGATCCGACGGCAGTATACGGAATTGACGGCTTCAGACGAAAGATCCTGCCCGAGGATATCAGAAAGGATACCCCGTACAATACTTACAAGTGCCGGGGCCTTCCGCCGGGACCGATATGCAATCCCGATGTCAATTCCATTCGGGCAGCCCTCTGGCCTGCCCGTACAAACTATCTGTTCTTCGTTTCAAAGGGTAATGGATACCATCATTTTTCCAGGACGTTCGAGGAGCACAGCAGGGCAATCCAGATCGGGAATGCTCCGGGCAAATAGGGAGAATGTCCTCGTCCCACCACTGACCATACCTTCTCCATAGAGGATGGAGGAATCCCTGCCCCTGCGGCAGTCGGGTGGGAATGTGGCTCCCGGCTATTGTTTCTAAAGTTAATTTCTCGCAAGTACGATAAAAGGCTCATGGAGCATATGCATGCGGCTGTCATTGATGACGATGCCGGCATCCTTGACCTTATCGAGCAGATACTCAGGGAAGAGGGCATTGATACAAAACGCTATCACCAGGGAGAGGACTTTCTGCCGCACCTGGATAAGTATGATTTCGATATCATCATCTCAGACCTCGTGCTCCCGGGAATCTCGGGACTCGATCTCCTCGATGAACTCAAAGCCCGGGGGAAGGATATACCGGTCGTCATAATCACCGGATATGCCTCTTTAGATTCTGCCATCAATGCAGTGAACAGGGGCGCCTTCTACTACATTAAAAAACCTTTTAATATCGAGGAGATCAGATTCGTCATTCACCGCCTCAGACAGCGGCAGGATACGATGAAAGAGATGGAGGCCCTGAAAAATCAGGTCAAGCTTCTGCAGGCCGAGCTCGGAAAAGAGAAGGGTGAAGATGTCCAGAATTTCGTCCCGTTGTCTCCGTTGAGCCTTCTCCAGGGAAACAATGATGTCGCCAAGGCGTTGTCGGCCATTGAATATCTTGGAAGGCTCAAATCCGGAGGGATTATCTCCGAGAAGGAATTCGGTGAATACAAGGGTAAAATTCTCAAAAGGATTGTATGATGCCTGACAAGGTGCTGATCGTCGATGACGATCCGGGAATACGGACTACGATCTCGGAATTGATACAGGAACTCGGGTACAGCGCCGAGACGGCATCCGACGGCCTGGCTGCAGTGGGGCTGCTGGATTCAGGCCCGTTTTTCTGCGTTTTTACCGATATCATGATGCCCAACATGAGCGGGCTGGAACTGATTCAGAGAATCAAGGCCCAGGATGTTTCGCTTCCCATCATTGTCATTACGGGGTATGCGTCACTGGAAATCGCCGTCGATGCAATGAAGTTCGGTGCTTCGGACTTTATCTCGAAGCCGTTCAAAGTCAAGCAGATCGAGCTCCTGCTCAACAAGATCAAGCGGGAAAAGAGCCTGATCGAGGAAAACAGACGTTTTTCCGACACTCTGCACCTGCATAGACTCATTGATAATCTCGTAGGGCAGCTCGAAGACAAAAATGAAGAGATCATCTCCCTGCAGGAAATTTCCGACAGGATCATCTCTCTCAAAGGGATCAGGGATCTCGTGAGCGCGATCATCGACGTCTCAAAACAGCTTCTCGATGAGGTGGAGGTAAGGTTCTTCCCGTTAAACAGGAAGGATAACAAGCTCGTGGATACATCGAGCGGCAAAGAGTTGCCGGCCGAGGAGGAACTGCTGCAGGGGAATATCGTCAGAAAGCACAATGCAGGAGACTGCCTTTCAGATTCAATTGAAACCATTTTCCCGCTCATGATCGAAGGCCAGGTGTTCGGTGCCCTTCACATCACATCATCCTCGGTTCTTGGAGATGACAAGGAAGGGAAGATACAGTATCTGCTGAACAGATCTGCGGAGAGAATGGAAAATGTTGCGCTCTATGAAGGCCTCTATGAAAACATGCTCTCAACACTGAACAGCATGGCCAAGATCCTCGACGCAAGAGATCCGCACACATCCCAGCACTCCACGCGGGTCACCACCCTTTCAATGGCCATGGGGGCCGCATTGGAACTCTCCGAAGAAGAGAAGGAAACGCTCTATATAGCCGCTTCCCTCCACGATATCGGGAAAGTGGGTATCCCCGATAATATCCTCCTCAAACCGGGCAAGCTCACCAATGAGGAATTCGATGTGATCAAACGACATCCCGACATCGGCGCCGACATCCTGAAACCTCTTCCTCCCATGGCCAAGGAGACGGAAATCATCAGGCATCATCACGAGCGTTACGATGGTTATGGTTATCCTGCAGGCCTTAAGGGAAACGACATCCCCTATCTCTCCCGGATCATCACCTTGGCCGATTCCTTTGATGCCATGACCTCTGACAGGCCATACAGGAAAGGCATGTCCATTCAGGATGCCCTGGAAGAGATCAAACGGTGCAAAGGAAAGCAGTTCGATCCTTCGCTCGCCGATACCTTTATCAACAAGGTTGCTGGGGCGTAATCCCTTCTATCTTGTCCCTTGAGCTGTTCCATCTCCTTGCGGTACAGCCCCCTGGGCAGGATTCCCCGTCCCGGTACCCGTACTTCCCTGCTGCAGGATGCTCTGTATTCTTTCCCTGAGCACCGGATCGTTCTGAGCATAAGCCTCTATCCTCTGAATGGCAGTTTTGAGTTTTTGATTCTCGGCCTCGAGCGACTGGACCCTAGCAGAAAGCGAGGTTATTGTATTCGACTTGCTGCTGCTTGCCTGCTGGCTCTGTTGCTTGAGCGTGCTGACCTCCGACTGGAGCGTGCCGACCTCGGAAGTCAGACTCTTGTTCTTTTGCTCCAGGCTGGAAATGTAGTTGGCTGTTTCCTGGAGAACCTGCTTATAATCAACCTGTGCATGCCGGCCTGCACCCCAGATGTAATAGCCGAGAACGAGCCCTGCCAATGCAGGTACCACCACTGCAATGATGGGAACAATGGATCGTTTCTTTTCTTCTGCCATACGATCACCTTCTTTTTTGGACTTATCTCCATAACTTATTGGATGTATCCTCCCCAGTCAAGGGTATGTTCCTTAAGCCATCACGAGCCGGGCCATCCTGAAAACAAGAGTACCTGAAAGGCCGCCCTTTACCAGCCTTGCTTGCCTGTGGGCCAAGGCCACCAAATCAGCACGTATTGGAGGTATATCAAAATATTGGAATATTGAACATTAAAGGAAATCGAGCTTTGAATTTGACATAGAGGGAATATGTGATAATGAAACCCCATGAATATTGCCATCATCGGTGCCCGGAGAGCAAATAACGGGATAGGTGAGTACATCGGTAAATACTTGAAGAAAAACGGCGCACACGTGGTCTGCGTGCTCGGCACCAACGAGGCGACGGCCCGGCAGGCGTCCGCTGCACTGGAGCACCATGGCATCACGGCAAGACCCTATCACGATTTTACAAAGATGATTGCATCAGAGAAGCTCGATGCAGTTGCAATCGCGTCGCCCGTGCAGACCCACCGTGAATATCTTCTCTCAGCCCTTGAGGATGGGCTTTCGGTGTTATGCGAAAAGCCGTTTCTCGACCCCGGCCGCGAGAAAATCGGGAAAGAACTGGAGTCGCTCTTCGAGATTTCGCGGCAGAAAGGAACGACAGTCGCCATGAACTCTCAGTGGCCCTTCTGCCTCCCCTTCTACGACGAGCTGTGCGGATACATTCACCCTTATGATATCAGAAGCTTCTTCATCCGCTTGTCGCCTCTGTGCAGCGGATCCGACATGATTCCCGACTCGGTGCCCCATGGCCTGAGCATCCTCTACTGCGCCCTCGGGAAAGGGGAGATCTCCGGCCTCTCGTTCGGCCGGGGAGAACATGGGATGACGGTTGTCTTCACCTACACGACGGAGCATGGCGACTGCCGGGTTTCCATGTCCCTCATCCAGGAAAAGGTGCAGCCGAGAACCTTCTCTTTCGGATTCAACAACCTGCTCGTCCAGAGGACTATCGATATGACCTCGTATGACATCTCCCTCGCATCCGGTGAGAAACGAATACGTATCCCCGATCCCCTCGAGCTTTCCGTGAGGGATTTCATCGATGCGCATGCATCAGGCCGCGAACCTGCCGTCGGGGAAGAGCATATCAGAGAGACAACCCTTCTGCTCAAGCAGATCTATGATGCATACAATCAGCTATAGAGAGAGGTGCCGATGGAAAAATTAAGGGAGAGAGAGCACGACTTCAGTGCAAAATTACGGCAGAAGTCCGTCATCGAGAGCCTGAGACGGTATATCACCTGGCAGAGAGAACTGAGGAGCTCGGTGTTATCTTCTCCCCTTCCCTCTTTCGGTCCGATATCGATCAATCTGGATCTCACCTCTGCATGCAATTTCAGATGCCCCCACTGCGTCGATTCAGGCATCATAAATACAGGGGAATCTCTCGATCTCGATACGATCAAGCAGAGCATAGACGTGCTCAAGGGCAAAGGGCTCCTCTCCGTGATCCTCATAGGAGGAGGCGAGCCTACCCTTCACAGGGATTTCGAGGAGATCGTCCGGTTTTCCAAAGGAAGGGGTCTTCAGGTAGGCATAGCTACGAACGGATCGAGATTGGAGCGGGTAGAGAAGGTAGCCTTGCTCCTCGAGGAAGGAGACTGGCTCCGCCTCTCTCTCGATACGGCACGGGAGGAGACATTCAGAAAATCTCATCTCCCGGCAAGCACTGTGACTCTCCGGAAAATTCTCGAGGATGCGGCACGAATCAAGAAAGGCAACCCGAGAATCTCGCTCGGCTACTCCTTTGTCATCGTGTGGGAAGGCATCTCGTATAACGGTCATGAACTCACCCCGAACATGAACGAGATACCCGAGGCTGTGAGCCTGGCCCGTGAGTATTCCTTTGACTACGTTTCCTTCAAGCCCTGTCTCCTTCGGCTCGAAGGCTCTGGAAAGGAATCCCTGTTCGACCCGCCCGATCCCGAACGGGAAGCCGAGGTTATCCATGACATCCGATTGAAAATCCATGAGGCGGAAAACCTGCAAGGTCCGACCCTGAAGATATTAAAGAGCGTCAACCTCCTGGCCATGCTCGATGGGACGCTCCACGAGCTGAAGGTTCAGCCCGGGGTGTGCCATTCGCAGTTCTTCCGGACCGTCCTTGCCCCTTCCGGTATCTTCCATTGCCCGGCGCTGCGCGGCGTACCCCTCGGGAGGATCTCGGGAAACGACGGATACAAAGATGCGGAGAGCTTCTCGGAAACGCACAGGACCCTCGACCGATCCATACAAACCTTCAATGCCGCTCAGGAATGCCGCGTGGTGGTCTGCTTTTACCATCACGTGAACTGGTGGATCGAACGCTTCATAGAATCATCAAGGGACGTATCAGAGATCGCGGAGGTGGAGGATAACAACTTTTTCCTGTAAGAAAGGCTGGTGGCCGAGATGAGGATCTGCGTCATCCACTTGAACCAGATAGGTGATCTGGTATTCTCGCTCCCTCTCTTGAAGGCACTGAGAGACCGGTATCCCGATGCGGAAATTCATTCCGTCATGAAGCCTTACTTGAAGGACCTTCTCGCGGGATCTCCCTTGGTGAACGAAACGATCGCGCGGCAGGGGGGCGTTCGCGAAACCCTCCGGCTCGCCAGGACCTTAAGGCGGAATCGGTACGATCTCCTCATCAGTCTTGCCCGATCGGAAGAGGCGTTCATCCTGACTTCGTTGAGCAGGGCCGGAACGAAGGCGGGCTTCGTCCGTTTCCCCTTCGATATGTCCCTCGATGTCAAGGAGCTCGTACTGGGGCACAACAGCTGGTACAACAACGCCCGACTTCTCGACCGGCTCGGCATTCCCCGCACAGCAGACACTTATGTGGGGCTGCTGCCCGTGGAGCCTGCCGAGTGCAACATCATCATTCCGGAGCCCTACGTCGTGATCTCTGCCGGTGCATCGCCGAGAAGACTCACGAAGGCATGGGACGAGGAAAAATTCGCGCAGCTCATCGTGTCCCTGTACGAGCGCTCCAGCCTCCGGCCCGTACTGGTCGGCGCAGGGGATACCAGGGAAAGCAATGCCCTGATCACCCTCATGGTAAAAAACGACCCGAAGGGGAAAGACATAGACGTCCTCGATCTGACGGGGAAGCTGAACCTCCGCTCGCTGACCGCCCTCCTGATGAGGGCAGGGCTGTTCGTGGGGATCGATTCCGGCGTGATGCACCTCGCATCTGCCTCGGATATTCCTGTCGTAGCCCTGTTCGGGCCTACAGACCCATATTATGTGGGCCCCCAGAATGAACGCAGCATCGTGGTCCGGTCCGACATGGAGTGCATCCCGTGCTACCTGGACAAGTCGTGCAGACACATTGAATGCATGAGGAAGCTCGGGACCGAGCAGGTGATGGATGCATGCATCCGGGTCATGGACCGGGTTTGAGACATGATCGAAACAATACAACAGGCAGCTTCGCTGCAAGGAGGAAACAGTATTTGAGAACCATCGTGGAGCACATTTCATTGAAGTATCCGGACCACCGATGGGAGCTCGTAAGCAAAAGATCAAACCGGAGTATCTACCGTCTCCTGCGAGGGGACGCCGTAGAGTATTACGTAAAGATATACGACCCCAAGAGTCCCTTAGAGAAACTGAGAAACCGCATGAAGCCGAGGACACTGCACGAGTTCCGCATGCTCCAGCAGCTTCAGCTCTCCGGCTTGCCCGTACCGGAGGTGAAAGAGCATATAAGCATCGGCAATTCGACAGCCCTCCTTACCCGTGCCGTCTTCCCCTCGAAGAGTCTCCTTGAGATGAAAAGGGAAGATCAGATCAGGATCATGCTCGAGATGAGCGTGCGCCTCATCAATCACGGCTATCACTTCACGGACATGCATGCAGGCAACATCATTCTCGATTCCCGCGGGAAGCCCTACCTCGTCGATGCCTATGAGATCATCCCCTGCAGGAAGATAACCCTGGGGCGCGCAGCCGCTCTCCTTGCCCAGGCAGGAAGCGACTTCCATCTCTCCGATGAAGAGCTCGACCCCTATCTGCTCAGGGTCGACGGGATAAAGAAGATCGGCATGCTCCGGAGAAAGATACGCTCCCTCTCCCTGGCCTTCCAGAAGGCAAGGGTCAAAAGGAGGGTCAGGAGGAGCTTCAGGGAGGGGAGCTTTTCTCTGCCCCTGAGCACTTCCTCACACAGGGCGCTGGTACACCGGAAGTATTCACCGGATCTCGACGGCATCATCGAGGCCCACTGTGCGAATGTCTCTAAGAGGAGAGATCTCTACAAGCTCCAGGAAAAAACACAATTGAGCAGGGTCGGCGGCTACTGCGTCAAGTCGTATAAAAAGGCGTTGGCACTCATGCCGCCCTATGCAAGACGCTCCTGGAAAGGGCTCCTCACCCTGCTCTTCAATGGGGTCCCGGTTGCAGACCCGGTGGCTTACGTGCTCCTGGCCGACGGGAAAAGCGTGCTCGTTACGAAGGCGCTCGACCATCCGGACCTCGATGTCTTTCTCTGGAGAGAGTACGAACAGATGACCCCGGCACGAAGGCACGATGTCGCCAGAGCCTTGGGCCTCTTCATCGGGAATCTCCACAGCCGGGACATCTACCATGCAGACCTCAAGGCCTGTAACATCAAGGTCGAGACCGATTCCCTCAAATTCTATCTCCTCGATACGGATCGCGTGGAGCAAAGGTGGGCCCTCTCGAGAGGGAAGAAATTGAGAAACCTCATGCAGATCAATACGAGCATCCCGAGAATGGTCAGCCGGTCCGTGCGCATGGCCTTCCTTGAGGCATACTGCTCGGTCACGGGCTACGATGCACGGGATCTCTACAGGCGGATATGGAGGCTTTCTTCGGCGAGCGAGATCGTCTACCGATGCGGCGCCGGAGACAGAATCGAGGAGTGGTCTTCTGCCCGGGGATGATCAGGACCTCTTGGCCTTCCGAAGCAGTCAGCGCATGATCAGATCGAGTTTTTCGATTACATCTTCCGGAAGGATCGAATCCATGCAGAGAGGATTGCTGCAGGATCTCCTGTTGCAGGGAACGCAGGGCAGAGACTTCCGGACCACGTGTCCCCGGTAGGGGCCTGTCCTTTTGGGATCTGCCGGTCCGAACAGGGCGACGACCTCCTTCCCCAAGGCAACCGCGAGGTGCATAGGCCCGGTGTCGCAGCTCACCACTGCCCGCGCTCCCGAGAGGACACCCGTAAGCTCCATAATGGTGGTTCTGCCCACGAGATCGAAGACAGGATGCTTCGCTGTCCGGATGATTCCGTCGGCCAGTGCCCTGTCCTCTCTCCCCCCGGTGAGCACGCACGGGATGTCGTAGCGATCCATGACACGGTCGGCCAGTGCCGAGAACCCTTCGGCATTCCACCTGTTGGCAGGCTTCGTTGCGCCGATGTTGAGAACAAGATATTTCTCCGGCAGCTCAGTCGAAGGGGCGTCTCCCTGCGGCACAGCCCACTGAGGCTCCTCCCTTTTGATTCCGAGGTGTTCTGCGAATTCGAGGTACTGGTTGACCATATGGCTCGACGGATCGGAGGGGGCGATGCGCTCGAACGGCAGGAGCCAGGTCATTTCCTTGCAGCGCATCCGGTCGAAGCCGATTCTGCGGCGCGAAGAGGATGCCAGGCAGATGAGGGCGGATTTTGCGATCCTCTGGAGGTCGAGGGCGATATCGAAATGCTCTCTTCTGATCCTCCGGATGAGCTCGGGCAGGGATTTTCTCAAGAGGCTTCTGTCGAAAAGGATCGCATGATCGATGAAGGCATGCCGTGAGAGGAGCGGAAAGCTCAACGGCTCCGTAATCCAGTGAATACGTGCATCGAAATGCTGCTTCAGCCTGATTGCCAGAGGCAGGGTGTTCACGACATCACCCAAGGCGCCCAATTTGATGATCAGGATGTCCATGGTATCCCTGTTATTTCATAATTCAATTTTGTGCAAGACCGGGAAGATCTCATCTTCCGTAAAGCGAGTATCACACCGGCAGGGAGAAAGATACCGAATTGCCCCGAAGATATTTTGTGAAGGCATACATCGAGCGATTTACATGGAAATAAACCTGGGGTATGTAATGGCCAGCGAGATCCTCGTATGTAAAAGGGCGTCTTTGATGCTGAGTATAATCATCGTCACTATGGGAGACAGCGACCTGCTGAAAAGCTGTGTTTCCTCGATCAGGGAATATGTCGGCCTGCCCCATGAGATCATCCTCGTGAACAACTCACCGCAGGAGCTTGAGTGGCCGGCGGAAAATGCACTCCGATGCCTGGAAAACGGAAGGAACATGGGATTTGCCCGTGCAGTGAACAGGGGTATTCGGACAGCCAAAGGCGACAAGATCCTCCTGCTCAATCCCGATGCCCGGTTTGTCTCGGATATCACGACGGAGATGGCAGCCTTTCTCGATTCTCACGAGCGCGCAGGCATCGTAGGCCCCCAGCTCGTCTTTCCGGACGGATCACTCCAGAACTCCATCGACATCATCCCCAACCTCGCAACCGAGCTCTTCAACAAATCTCTCCTCAAGATCCTGTTCCCGAAGGCATACCCCAGCAAGCGCTCGGGGTTCACAGGGCCGGTGCAGGTCCCTTCGGTCATAGGTGCCTGCATGATGATGAAGAGGGGACTGATCGATGCCATCGGGCCTCTTGACGAGGGATTCTTTCTCTATCTCGAGGAGACCGATTTCTGCAAGAGAACGAACGATGCCGGATTCGAGGTCTGGCATCTTCCCCATCTGAAGATCGTCCATCACCAGGGGGTGAGCGCGCGGCAGTTCGACATCAGAAGGAAGATAGAATACCAGCGGTCCATGTATCGATTCTTCCGCAAGCACAAAGGCGCCTACCAGGGCTTTGTCCTCTACCTCTTCAGCCTCGCCAAGCTCTTCATCGAGATGGGAGGAAGCGCGCCTTCTTCTGTCAGCGCAAAAGGTAGGCACCGTCTGAAGAAGCTATTCATGGTCCTCATCTGGCACCTCATGGGCATGCCTCCTCCCTGGGGCCTCGAAGAGATTCTCCCCTCGTACAGGACCGTGAGAAAGAACGGCTATACCTGGTTCATTCCGCACGGGGCAGATATTCCGGACCAGGCAGCCGAGCCCAAACATTTCATGGAAGTTTTCGGCAGCACCGTGCTCAACCGGTCGAGGACCACCTTCGTCAAATCGGGAAGCCTGGGGGAGAGACAGATCTTCCTCAAGCGGTACAACTTCAAGGGGCTCAAGGATACGGTCAAGAACCTTTTCCGGAAAAGCAGGGCCAGAAGGTCGTTCGAGGCGGCGCTCATGCTGGCCCAGGCCGGAATACCCACACCGCCCGTTGTATTCGCCTGCGAGAAAAGGATCTGTGGAGTCCTCCTCGAATCCTACATCGCCACGGAAAAGATCGATGCTTTGGACCTGGTCGGATACGTAGGTACGCACGGATACGATACAGGGCTGATTCTCTCGGTCGCCGGGCTCATACGCAGACTCCACGAGATGGGTTTCATCCCTGTGGACCTCAAGGGAGAGAACCTGCTGGCGGGAAACGGGACGATATCTATCATCGATCTCGACAGGTTCAGGCGCGTGGCCTTTCCCGGGATGAAAACCATGGCGAAGAACTTGAGCTACCTCAATGCATCGTTCTGCGGCGTGATTCCCCATGACGAGCGCAGCCTTTTCCTGGAGGAATATGCAAGGGGCAACCCTCTACTCTTGAGAAGGAAGGGAGAGCTCGCAGCAAGAATCAAGGATCTTACCCTCAAGAGGCTGAAAGAAAGGTATACATAATAAAGAGATATTCTCGTCTGTCCTTCGCTGTCAGTAGCTCAAGGCGTCCATATCTGCGCTCCGAGACCCTATGACCACGGAGACCCTATTCGGCAGGCACAGGATGCACTCGCCACAGCGGCTGATTTTTCCCGTATGGATGCAGAGCTTGTTCGCACATGGAGAATGCATCATGAAGACTTTTCCTGAACGTACCTCGACAATGCTCTCCCCCAGGAAACCCGGCACGGCAATCCTTGTCTCTTCATGCAGCGAAACCTCTGTGAAAAGACCCTTATCGGTGTATACCCGGACAAAGGACGGTGCTTCGATACCGGTGAAATTATACACCCAGAGGGAAAGGGCGCCCACGAGGAGCGAAACGATCAGGATCAGATCGAAAGGTTTTATCCCCATGCTTGTTCTCATGGCACCCTTATAGCCCTTTCTTCATATGATTGAAATATCCTCAATCGGACGGCTTCTGCCCGGCATCTCGAAGACAGGAAGGGATGAGGTGTTGACCAGGGACAGAGGTTGGGCGTATATCCCTCGCTGTATGGACAAAGATGCATTCCTCTCTCTCGGCATCAAAGTGACAGAGGTGAACGAGAAGATATTCATCATCCACGGGAACAACCGCAGCCGCTCCCCTTTCTCGAATGCCGTGTGCATTCTGGACAGGCGCCGGGTCATCATGGATACGGGCTGCGGCCTGGATATCATAAAAAACCTGGCGAATGCCCTCGGGATCGATACCGTGATCCTCTCCCATTCGCATCCTGACCATACCGGAGGAACCTGGCTCCTCCAGGAGATCGGGCAGCCGGAAATCCTCGTCCCCCGCCAGGGATCGGAGAGCATCGCTTCTTCCGACAAACTCGCTTTAAGGTTCGTGGGTGATGATCTCGCAGAACTCTGGAAAGAAACCTACCTCCCGGTCACGGGTTTTCGCGATTTCACCTTTACCTCCGAGTATGGAGACCTGTTCGAGTACTCGACCGGGGAAAACCGTTTCATAGCCATGCATACCCCCGGCCATCTTCAGGACCACTACTGCCTGTGGGAGCCGGACAAGAAGATTCTCCTGGGCTTCGACATCGACTTGAGCCCCTTCGGCCCCTGGTACGGGAATCCGGAATCAGATATCCTGCTCTTCAGGGAGTCCATCGAACGGATCAAGAACCTTCCCGTCGAGATCTACATCTCTTCCCACGCACGGCCGGTGAAGCCGCCGCATTTCATGAAACGCCTGTCCGCATATGAATCGGTCATCGATGAGAGGAACGCGACAATCCTCGACGTTCTCCCTTCTTCCGGAGCTGTCAGCATTGAAGAGATCGTGGATACGTCCCCTATCTACGAGACGAACTATATCCTTCAACCGGACAGGATCATGAGGTACGGGGAAACGCAGATGATCGCGAAACACCTCTCCCATCTCGTTGCGTCCGGACTTGTTGCCGATGAAGGCCTGGGAAGGTTCCGCAGGCTTGACTCGACATCTTGAGAAGTGACCGGTCTGCCCATATGCGTTTTATTATGTCTTCTCTTAGCCACCGACCGATGAGCGTCGTTTCATGCGTTGCGGACAGCGGCATTCAAGAATCATTCCTCACCTTCCGATCGGCCCATTACCGTGAACATGCATGATACCTCCATGAAGGGCACTTTTCCTGCCATGATCCGCATCCCCCTCGTCATTCTCGGCGTTCCCTTTGACAATCTTACCCTCGATGAGGCGACCGAATGCATTTTCGGCCTCATAGACCGCTCGTACGGTGACGGAAAACCCCGGCTCGTCTGCATGGCGGACAGGATCTGCATCGATAATGCCTTACACGGAGATCCTCGGAAGACTTCTCCCGATCTTCTCTCGATCCTCCGGAGGGCGGATATGGTCTTGGCAGAACATATGCCCGCAGTTCGAATGAGCAGGTTTGTCGGACCCGCACTCAAGGAGTGCATCGTGAGCGGAGATCTCATATCCTGCATTGCCCGGGAAGCCCTCACGAGAAGAACATCCATCTACATCCTCGGAAGCAGGGCAGAGAGCGTGAAGCACGCGTGGTCCGTGCTCGAAGACCGTTTCCCGGGTCTGATGGTTGCAGGAGGACATTCGCTGTCCGCACACACCGATGGAGCCGAGCCGTTTGACGCATACGAGAGCGATACCGACACAGTCGACAGAATCAATGCCTCGTCTGCCGACATCCTTTTCCTCTCTCTGGGCAGCCCGAATCAGGAAATCTGGTTCGAGCGCAACAGAGACAAGCTGCACGTCCCCGTATGCATCTGCATCGGAGATATTTTCGCCTCCATCGCCGGCTCCGAGCTATGCTCTCCGGCCTGGATACGGAATGTGGGCCTGGAGGATCTGCTCAGCTCCAAGAGAGCTCGGAGACAGATGAGAAAATGCTCCCTCATCGATCTCATCACATTCTGGCTGCTCATTCTGCCCTCGATCCTCTTCCGTAAATACTCGAAGGCGGCGCTGCACAAAAGGTTCCTGAAGACGAGCATGGGGAAGATCCTCTACCGGTACTGGACCAGGGGAACCAGAGAGCTCTTTTCCCTGACTCTCCCTGGGATCATCGACTCCGAGACAGTGAAGCGATTGGGTTTCCTCATTTCGAAGAAGCCGGATTCGCATCTGGTTCTGGATTTCAGCCGAGTAAAATCTATCGATTCCGCAGGGCTTGGATTTCTTTTACATCTCATCGGCATATGGGATACAGGCACGTACGAGGTTCTGCACGTCGGACTCAGCAGGTTGACGAAAAAACTCCTCGCCTATAACCGAATGCGTGAGCTTACCCCCTCCAGGCAATTTTCAGACCAGAACGAGCTGCTCGCCTATCTGGATGAAAAGGCGGGGGAATAATCCCTCAAGCATCAGAACATGAACCTTCTCCACGAGACGTTGAGCACAAGCCCGATGCAGATCAGGTTCATGAACATGAAAGATCCGCCGTAGCTTACAAAAGGGAGAGGAACGCCTACCACCGGGAATATGCCCATTGCCATCGAGATGTTGATGAAGACGTGCAGAACGAAATACCCGGCGATCCCGAAGCAGATCATGGCGCCGAACCTGTCCTTTGCCTTGAGACCTATCTGGATGATTTTCGTGATGAGAATCATATAGAGCAGGATGAGCAGCGCCGACCCGGCGAATCCCAGCTCCTCCGCAACCACGGAAAAGATGAAATCCGTATGATGCTCCGGAAGAAAGCTCAGCTGCGTCTGCGTGCCTTCGAGAAAACCCTTTCCCCAGAGACCGCCCGATCCGACCGCTATCTTTGACTGCGTGGCATGGTAGCCGCTTCCGAGAGGGTCACGGCTGGGATCGAGAAACGTGAGGATTCTATTGCGCTGATAGTCTTTCAGAGAAAGCCAGGCAAAGGGCAGAATCGAAACGAACACGGCGCTGAGCATAACGAACGTGGGACGGTTTATGCCGAGAAGCAGAAGCATGATAACGGCGATGAGGGCGACGATTCCTGCCGTGCCGAGGTCCGGTTCAGCGAGAATGAGACCCACAGGGATGAGGATGAAGAGGGCCGGTATCATGAGTTCCTTGAGCCCGTAGCCCTCGCTTTGAACTTTCCGCTCCCCCCAGTATGCCATCCAGATGATGATGACGATCTTTGCCAGTTCCGAAGGCTGCAACCCCAGTGGGCCCAGAGAAAGCCACCTTTTCGCTCCCGAAATCTCCCTCCCGACGACGAGAACGAGCATGAGCCCGAAGACCATCAGGATGTAGAGGGGCCAGGCGGAGCGCATGTGGAAATGGTAATCAACGGCAAAGACAATGGACATTATCATGACACCCGTGAAAATCCACATGATCTGCTTGAAGAAAATCGAAATCTGCGAGACCCGCACCGCGCTGTACAGGCAGAGCAGGCCGATGATCATGATCGCACCGGCGGTTGCGAGAAGGCCCCAGTCGATATTATTGGTTATCTTGTCGTACCTGCTCATCGGTCAGCCCTTTCGAATAATAGTACCCTTTTATTACGTCCCTGACGATAGGCGCAGCAATCGATGCACCGTGGCCTCCGTGTTCCAGGATGGCGACCACGAGGATCTCCGGGTTCTCCACCGGCGAAAATCCGAAGAACCAGGCATGATCCCTCAACTTGTAGGGGATATCCGCTTCGTCGGGGAGCTTTGAAACGTAGCCCTTCGCCACCTGTGCAGTCCCGGTTTTCCCTCCGATGGAAAACATGGGGTCCATGATCACATGGGCGGTCCCCCGTTCCTCATCGACGACAGCCCGCAATCCCGCCTTGATGATATCCAGTTCCTCCTCGCCGATTTTCACGTTGCCTTCCAGATGCTCAGGCGTTGATGCGAGGATCCTCGGCGTCATGATCTTTCCGCCGTTTACGACAGAGCTCATCACCTTTGCCATCTGGAGCGGGGTTACGAGCGTAAACCCCTGCCCGATAGCCGTGATGACGCTCTCACCTTTATGCCAGGGCTGGCCGAAACGCTTGCGCTTCCATGCAACCGTGGGAACGAGCCCTGCTGACTCGTCTTTCAGTTCGATGCCCGTTTTTCTTCCCAGCCCGAGATCACGGACAAATGACGACATACGGTTGATGCCGATCCTCTCTCCCAGGTTATAGAAGTAGACGTCACAGGAAACGCACATGGCATCGATGAGGTCGACGCTCCCATGGCCTTCTTTCCGCCAGCATTTGAAGACCGTATTGCCCAGGGTGTATTTTCCGGGACAGTGGTATCTGGTCTTTGTCGTGATATACCCGTCTGTCAGGGCGAGGGCCGCCATGAGCACCTTGAACGTAGATCCGGGTGAATACACCCCCCGGATTGCCCTGTTTTCGAGGGGATGCATGGGGTTATCGATGATCTGCTTCCAGGCTTCCGATGTCATCGGGCTTAAAAATACGGTGGGATCATAACAGGGAGAGGAGGCCATTGCCAGGATCTCGCCCGTTGAGGGCGCTATGGCGACCACTGCGCCGGCCCTGTCTCCCAGGGACTGCTTGGCGATGAGCTGCAGCCTCTTGTCGATAGTGAGGACGACATCCTCACCGGAAATGGGCGACTGCTCATCGACAACCCTCATTTTCCTTCCCAGGGCATCCACCTCGAAGGCCCGCGCCCCTTTCACCCCGCGCAGCTTTTCCTCACAGATGAGCTCTATCCCGGTTTTGCCGATAAGGTCTCCCGGCGCATAATCACTATCCGGATCTGCTGCGGACAGCTCCTTGTGGGAGATCTCTCCCAGGAATCCGAGCACATGGGTGGCGAGCCCCCTGGATACATAGTCCCTCTCGTTCGAGGTATCGATCGATATGCCCGGAAGGGAGTAGAGCTGGTTTTCGATCATGGCCATCTGGGTGAAGCTGATATCCCTGGCTATGTAGACAGGTCTGAAAGGTCTCAGCTTCGCCTCTTTTATCATTTCGGCAATCTCCTTTTCGTCGCGATCCAGGATCCTGGCCAGCCGCTTCGATATCTCGGAGATATTCCTGATGTCCTCAGGTATCACCATGACATTGTATGCGGGTCTGCTGTCGGCAAGGATCTCATGATTCCTGTCGAGGATCTTGCCCCTTTGGGCAGGGATGCTCACGATCCGCATTCGATTGTTGCGGGCAAGGCCTTCATAGTAAGTGCCCTTGAATATCTGCATGCTCGTCAGCCGAAGCAGGAGAATGGCAAAGAGCAGGCATACGAAGACCGTAAGATATTTCGCCTTCGACCTGAACTCCTCTTCGACGTGCTGTCCGGGTATGTTATGATTCATAAGCCTCGTATGCTGCCTGCAGACGACCGACGACCGATGCCATTACAGGAGTGATGAGTCCGGTGAGGACCAGACCTGCAATCAGGGAGATATTCATCTCCTCAAGGAGATGGGAACCGGTGATGAGCGCTATGGCGGAAGTGATGCCCCAGAAGAAGATGATCCCCAGGAGGGCCTGGGTAAACACGTTCTCGAGATAGATCACATTCTTGAGCAGATCTACGGCCAGGAAAATGGCGATATAGATGAGGGGTATGAGCCCGAGCCGTGCACCGGAGAAAGCCTGGAGCAGGAGGGTGGCGACGACCACGAAGGAAAGCCCCTGAGAGAATTGGACAAAGATCACCTGTCCGATGATCATCCCGATAAAAAAATCCACCCTTAAGGGTGCCCAGAAAGAGGGGATGATCGTGACCTCAAGAAAAACAGCCACGAGGAATATGGCAAGGAGGCTAATTTGGAACTTCCATATTCTGATCAATGCCGAATATCCCCTCAATCTTGTCCATTTCCACGCACGGCTTCACGACGATGTCCGAAAATATCTTGTTCACGTCCCTCTTCACTTCCTGGACGTAGCCAATCTTGAGCCCTTTGGGGAACATCCCGAGGAGCCCCGATGTGACAATACAGTCCCCGATCTTTACATTCTCTGTTCGGCGTACGTATTCCAGGCTCAGGAGGTTGCCCCCCCTGCCCTTGATGATGCCTTTTACCCGCGTGGATTCTATTATGGCAGGGATAGCGCTATTGGGGTCGGTGATCAGGAGGATCTGGGAGGTATGGGGTGATACGGCCACAACCTTGCCCACGATACCTTCCGGGCTCAATATAGGCATGTCGATATGAAAGCCGCTGATTGTGCCCTTGTCGATAATGGCTGTCTTGAAGATGAGGGTGATATCCTGGGAGAGGAGGCTTGCCGGTATGAGAGAGTACTCCTGATGCGCCTCCTTGAAGTCGAGCATTGCCCTGAACCGCTTGTTCTCCGCCCTTAAATCGTTCATCGACATGCATTGGACACGGAGCTTGTCGATCTGCTTCCTGAGCTCTTCGTTCTCCCTGCTGGTATTAACCAGGCCGATGTAGGTATCCCAGAGGCGGGCGATGAAGGAAAACGGGGCTGAGACAGCCTTGTCAAAACCGTAGTATCCTTCCCTGACGTAGCTGATCGCGAGAGAAGACGAGCCGTATTGTCCGGCAGAGAGCAAGACTAGGACAAGAGCTGCTGCGCAAATGACTAGGATGACTCTCGTATTGCTTCTTCCCATCAACTAGGTATCGTTACATCTCTAAGGAGGTCAATGTCGTCCAGAAGCTTTCCCGCTCCCCTTGCCACAGTCGAGAGAGGATCTTCAGCGATGATTACGGGGAGGCCTGTCTCTTCTCTCAAGAGCTTGTCGAGGTTCTTATAGAGCGCCCCTCCGCCGGTAAGCACGATCCCTCTGTCCACGATGTCCGCTGCAAGCTCGGGAGGAGTCTGTTCCAGCGCCACCCGCACCGCATCGATGATGATCCGGACAGGCCCCTGGCAGGCTTTGCGGATCTCCTCGGAGGAGATGGTGAAGATCTTGGGAATCCCGTCCACGAGATCTCTTCCTTTGACCTCGATGGTCCTCTCAACCTCATCCGAGGCTGCCGATCCGATCATGATCTTGATGATTTCCGCCGTCCTCTCGCCGATGAGCAGGTTGTATTCCCTCTTGATATACTGCATGATTGCCTGATCTATCTTGTCCCCTGCCACGCGGACACTGTTCGTGTAGACGATCCCGGACAGGGAGATAACCGCCACCTCGGTGGTTCCTCCGCCGATGTCGACGATCATCGAGCTGATCGGCTCGGTCACCGGGAGGCCTGCCCCTATGGCGGCTGCCATAGGCTCTGCGACGATGTATACTTCCCGCGCCCCGGCTGCTTCGGCAGATTCTTTGACAGCCCTCTTTTCCACCTGGGTTATCCCTGACGGCACGCAGATGATGACCCGGGGCCTTACGCCGAGCCTGCGCTGGTGAACTTTGGTGATGAAATACTTGAGCATGGCCTCCGTTGCCTCGAAATCGGCGATCACGCCGTCTTTCATCGGACGGATGGCCTGTATGTTCTCAGGGGTTCTCCCGAGCATCTTCTTTGCTTCCGTCCCCACAGCCACGATCCTGTTCACTCCGCCATGTTCCATTTTCACTGCGACCACGGAGGGCTCCGAGAGGACGATGCCCTTGTCCCGGGCGTAGACCAGCGTATTCGCTGTACCCAGATCAATGGCAAGATCGCTGGAGAACATCCCGAAAATCCATTCAAAGACCATAGATGCCTACTCCTTTCCTTCACTCGGCTCTATTTGTTAAGCCGTCTTAACAAATCACTACCCCTTTTACAAGAGAAATGGAGGTTATCATCTCTTGCGCTCACGGCCCCTGGTGTGATAACAGTACAATGCGATGCAACCGACTTGTACCATAATACTTGCCGCAGGGAAAGGAACCAGATTAAAATCCGAGAAGCCCAAAGTGATGCACGAAATTCTCGGCCTGCCCCTGATTTTCTATCCCATCCGCCTCGCTCGAAAAATAGGCTCGGGCATCATTGTCGTAGTGGGCCACGGGAGAGAAATCGTGGAGCCTTACCTCTCCCGGTATCAGACGACCCGGGTCGTGCAGGACCCTCCCCTGGGAACCGGCCATGCAATTCTGGTGGCCCGCGAAGTGTTGAAGGGAATGCCTGTCAAGAACGTCGTCATTCTCCCCGGGGATATGCCCCTTATCGAATATTCCTCGCTTGCCTCGCTCATCGAGATTTTTGAGAGCTCAGACGCTCGCATCGGCGTGCTCACTGCCTGTCTTCCCGATCCTTTCGGGTACGGCAGGATCATCCGAGACGGTGAGAACCGTGTGAAGGCCATTGTCGAGCACAACGACGCCACGGACGAGCAAAAAAAGATCCGCGAGATCAATACCGGTGTGTATGTCATTGATAAGGAGTTCCTGCTTCGCTCTGTGGACGGACTTTCTCCCGATAATGCAAAGCAGGAGTTCTACCTCACTGACATTGTCCGAATGGCCGATTCCGCCGTCTCTTTTGTAACCCCTGACTTCAACGAGGCTCACGGCATCAACTCACGCCTCCAGCTCAGTCAGGCAGCGGCAATCATGCAGCAGCGAATCAACAGGTCCTTCATGGATGAAGGCGTTACCCTCATCGATCCGGAAAGTACCTGGATCAGCCCTCTGGCCCGTGTCGGAAATGATGTCGAGATATGGCCCCATGTTCACATCATGGGGGAAAGCATCATCGGCTCCCAGGTCAGGATCATGCCCAATGTCTGGATCAGCGGCTCGGACATAGGGACCGGGAGTATCATCGGCCACTACAGTCTGATAGAGAACTCGGTGATCGCCCCGGACACCGACCTTCCGGCATATTCCAGCATTCGGGGGAAAACCCAAGGCTGATTGACTTATCGAGCCTTGATACCTAAGTATACGCTATGGATTGGATCAAAAACATCTTTACCCGCACCAATGAAGGCAAACAGATGGCAGAAGACGAATTTCCCAGCGTGCTGCCGGTCCTCCCCCTCAAGGATGCAGTCCTGATTCCCGATGCCCTGCTTCCCTTGATCGTGACGAATCCGGCATCGATCTCCCTGGTCAAGGAGCTCTATGAATCCAATTCGCCCGTCGTGGCGGTGGGCATGAAAGAATATGGGGATTCTGAGCCGGCCACGTGGGACAACCTCTATCGCATCGGATGCATGGCAAAGATCACCAAGATATCCCAGACCAAGAACGGCGAGCTTTCGATCATGATCCGGGGAATGGCAAAGACCTCCCTCGATATGAAGATAACGAACGATCCCTATTTAAAGGTCAGGGTCTCATACCTCGCGGAGAATCTCGAGCCGGACAAGCAGATCTACGCCATGGCACATTCCACCAGGGAAATCCTGGGAAGGCTCGCTCGCCTCTCGTATCACAACCTCGATTCCGTCCTGTCGAATCTCTCCAAGCTCAAGGACCCCGTCATCCTGATGAGCACGGCAACCACGAACCTCCCCATTCCCGTGGGAAAGAAGCAGCAGATCCTGGAAGAGAGCAATTTCTATCAGAAATATTCGATCCTCTACGATACCCTGAGGGAGGAGCTCGACATCCTCGAGCTGTCTTCGAAGATTTCCGAAAGGGCAAAAGGCGAGATCAACAATGCCCAGCGTGAATATTACCTCAGGCAGCAGCTCAAGGCCATCAGAAAGGAGCTCGGGGAAGGCCAGGGAGATGTCGAAGAAGAGATGGAGGAGCTCAAGAAGGAGATCGAGGCCAAGGGTCTGCCCGCCGAGGTGAAGCAGGAGGTCGACAAGGACTTGAAGCGCATAGCCCGCATGCAGCCCGGATCTTCAGAGTATGTCACCATCCGCACGTACCTCGACTGGATCATCGACCTCCCCTGGAAGGAAAAGACGGAAGACAACCTCGACATCCAGACCGTCGAGAATATCCTCAACGAGGACCACTTCAATCTGAAGAAGCCGAAGAAGCGGATCATCGAATACCTCTCCGTAAAGAAGCTGAAAAACGATCTGAAGGGACCGATCCTCTGCTTCGCGGGCCCCCCGGGCGTCGGAAAGACTTCGCTGGGGAAATCGATCGCCAGGGCCATGGGAAGGAAGTTCATCAGGATCTCTCTTGGAGGAGTCCGTGACGAGGCCGAGATACGTGGCCACAGGAGAACCTACATCGGCGCCATGCCCGGAAGGATCATCAACGGAATCAAGCTCGCCCAGAGCACCAATCCCGTCTTCATGCTCGACGAGATCGACAAGCTTGCCCACGATATTCACGGGGACCCGGCATCTGCCCTGCTCGAAGCACTCGATCCGGAGCAGAACACCCACTTCGTGGACCACTATCTGAATGTCCCCTTCGACCTGTCCCAGGTGTTCTTCATCACCACGGCAAATGTGACGGATACGATACCTCCGGCATTGAGGGACCGCATGGAGATCGTCGAGATTGAAGGCTATACCCATGAGGACAAGGTCCAGATCGCACGGCATTTCCTCATCCCTCAGGAGATCGAGGCAAACGGGCTCACTCACCAGAAGATCGAGATCAAGGATGAGGCCATCGATCATATCATCCGGTCCTATACCCGGGAATCGGGGGTGAGGAGCCTGAAGCGGGAGATCGCCTCGAACCTGCGGCTCATCGCGTCGAGGGTGGCGAAGAATGGAGAAGAAAGCTTCGTCGTCGATCGGGCCTTTGTGGAAGAGGTCCTCGGTCCCGTACGCTACATACCTGAGGTCAAACAGCGCGGCGGGATACCGGGAATCGCAACAGGGCTTGCATGGACGCCTTTCGGAGGCGAGATCCTCTTCGTGGAGTCGGCCCTCGTGGACGGCAAGGACGAGATGATCCTCACCGGCCAGATGGGGGATGTCATGAAGGAGTCTGCCAGGATCGCCCTGAGCATCGTCAAGGGTGCATCCTATTCCATAGAGCAGGGCAAGGGGGTCCACATCCATGTGCCGGCAGGTGCGATCCCCAAAGACGGGCCTTCCGCAGGGGTTACCATCGTTACTTCCCTCCTGTCCCTCATCACCGGCAAGGCGGTGCGGGAAGATCTTGCCATGACGGGTGAAATAACCCTGCGCGGCGTGGTGCTCCCGGTCGGCGGGATCAAGGAAAAGGTTCTGGCCGCACGAAGGGCCGGCATCACGGAGATCATCATGCCCAGGTTGAACGAGAAGGATTTAAGAGACGTCGAACCCCACGTCCTGAAGGACCTTACCATCCATTACGTGGACAATATCGGCGAGGTCATCGAGCTCGCATTCCCCGAGGCAAGGGAAGAGGTCATGCCCTTCGTCCACCACTTCGATCTCTCCGAAAGCGAGCCTGTCAAACCCGGCCTGAGAGCATAGACACGGCTTCCCGGACCGACTCGGTTGCCCTGTCGAGGACGTCCCCGGTGTGGGCGGTGCTGATGAACAGAGCTTCATACGGGGAGGGTGCCAGATAGACTCCCCGATCGAGCATGAGGTGGAAGAACCGCGCATACCTCCGGGCATCCGACGCCATGACATCATCGAAGGTTTCCACAGGACCCTCGTTGAAGAAGACCCCTGCCATGCTCCCCTGCTGATTGACGGTCAGCGGCAGTCCTGCCGAACCGGCAGCCTCTCTCATCACATCCAGCAGGGTGCTCATGCCCCGGGTGAGTTCTCCATAAGGGTTATCCCGCTTGAGGATCTTCAATGTGGAAATGCCTGCAGCCATGGCCATGGGATTTCCCGATAATGTCCCTGCTTGATACACCGGTCCTTCGGGGGCGAGCATGGACATGATGTCCGACCTGCCGCCGAACGCCCCGACCGGCATCCCACCGCCGATTATCTTGCCGAGGCAGGTGAGGTCGGGACGGACTCCGATGAGATCCTGGTATCCGCCATAGGTGAGCCTGAAGCCCGTAATCACCTCGTCGAAGACCAGGAGCGCGCCATGGTCTGAGGTAAGCTTCCGGAGGCTCTCGAGGAATCCCTTTCTCGGGAGAACCACGCCCATATTGCCGGCAATGGGCTCCACGATCACGGCTGCGACCTTCGGGCCGTGATCTCCCATGAACGATGCAAAGGCATCGACATCATTGAACGGCAAGACCGCAGTCGTCGAGGCGGTCTCCTTCGGCACGCCGGATGTATCCGGAACGCCGAATGTCAGGGCGCCCGATCCTGCCTTGACGAGAAGGCTGTCTCCATGGCCATGGTAGCATCCTTCGAATTTGACGATAACATCCCGTCCGGTATGGGCCCTGGCCAGCCTGATGGCGCTCATGGCTGCCTCTGTCCCGGAGCTGACGAGCCTGACCTTTTCGATAGAAGGGATCGCGTCGCAGATGGCTTCTGCCATGAGGATCTCGAGTTCGGTGGGGGCACCGAAGCTCATCCCCCTGCCTGCCTGTTCGACTACGGCTTCCACCACCTCGGGATGAGCATGTCCGAGGATCATCGGGCCCCACGAGAGCACATGATCGATATACCTGCTCCCTTCGCAGTCATAGAGATAAGGCCCTTTTGCCTCCCGGATGAACCGGGGAGTCCCCCCCACCTTTCTGAAGGCTCTCACCGGAGAATTCACCCCTGACGGTATGTGCATCTTTGCCCGTTCGAACAGATCGGCGTTCTTCACCCGGCCTCCTCCCTTACATATTCCATGGACGATTTCTTCAGTTCTCTGGCGCTCCAGTAAACCTTGTATGCAGTGATCTGAAGCGACGAGGCGATCTCATGTATGGCGGCCTCGACCTCGGTGTCGGTCCTCCCGTGAATCATGGAGAAAATAGCATACTCTCCGAAGCCCTGCCTCTCATAGCAATGAGAGATCGCATCCCTTCGGGCGATTTCGTTACCCGCCTCCTCGATCTTTTGGTCCGGAACCGACCAGACGACCATGGCATTGGAAGGAAAGCCGGCGGTTTTATGGCGCAGGATTGCCTTCATTTCTCTCATGATCCCCCGGCTCTTGAGGAAATTCAGCCTTTCGATAAATTCATGGCCTTCCATTCCGAGCTCATGTGCCCAGGCATCGAAAGGTCTGTTTTCCAGAAGGATATCCCCCTGGATGCGGGCAAGGATCTTCTTGTCGATATCATCGAGCTGTTTCATGAAAGAAATCTACACATATTTCCCCGCCGGGTTCAACAGAAAAGCCGGGGGATGTCATCGGGATTATGAGGAAGAAGCGGTCAGGAGACCGATCCCTGTCTGATCTCGCTTGAGCTCGTAGCTGTCATAGGTTTGAAGATTACAGCGCTCGATCGTATTCACTACCTTATTAACATATTTGTATCCCATCTCCGAGTAGGTGTTCAGCCCCTGGGCAAGCTCTATAGGATTATAAGGGGAGCATCCCCGGGTGCGGATCTTGCGAAGATGCTCATACTCCGGATGACTGTTGATATTCCAGAGGTGGAATCTGATGCACGACTGGAGAGTATCGAAGGTCGAGAGGGCAAACGAGCATTCAGGACCCCTTTCCCTGGGTATCATACCGGAACCCCTTGAATTGCGGATGCCAAAGATATTGTTGCCCTCGATGGCAAAGCGTGACGTTCCCCATCCGGACTCAATAGCAGCCTGAGCGAGCACAAGAGACGCCGGCAAGACGTCCACCCGAGTAATGAGCTCATCGAGCATGGTGCGGTAATCACCCCTTTTTACCTTGTAATGCCCTGCAAGGTCCTCGATGAATCTCATTTCCTTCGTGGTCAGGTAAAACGAGGTCTTCTTGATCCTCAGGAGTTCTGCACGCAGAGATTTGATTTCTTCATTCTCCTTGAGAACGAGAGGGAGAAGGGTATCGATCAGGACCCTCTTGCGCTGATCGAGGTCCTGTATTTCCCTAAATTCCTTTGGCAATGAGGTGCACTGAGTAAAGTCAACTGTTTTATCCACATTCTCCTCGATCTGATACGGAGATCTCGAGGGAACGGCCACAAGGGCTGCGATGATAAGCATAGAGATAAGGATCTTCAGTGATGCAATCTCCGGTGACATTATGCCCTTCCAGATGTTGTAATATTTGTACTTACTCAAAATTACTCCCATTTCTTTACAAAAGGTTGTAGTTAACAAAATAAATTAATTAAATCAACCCTTAATAATATTCATCAATGATTTTATTTAGTTAAATACACCATTATGAAGTTGCCCTTAAAGTTCCCTATAAAAAAACCTACTTGCAATATGAATGACTATTCAGTAATATGTCATCTGCAATGGAGGATCAGGTGCATGGGAACAGAGGACAAGGAAAAGAAAAAGATTTATCTTACAGTTGCAGACCTGAGTACCATGGGAATCGCTATGGTGCTCTGCATCGTTCTCGGACTGTTTGCAGGCTTCTTCCTTGATAAATGGTTAGGCACTGATCCCATTTTCACGCTCATATTCATCTTCGGCGGGATCCTTGCAGGTTTCAGAATTATGTACAAGGCATACATGAGATTCTTCAGTGAAGGCAAATCCGATGGAACCGATACCTAAAGAGCCGGCACAAAAGCGCATCGAGATCATCTCCCTTTCTTTATGGGTTATCATGTGTGCGCTGAGCTATCTTCTCATGGGGTCGCAATTTGCCTTAGGTGTCGTCGCCGGAGGCATTCTCTGTCTCATCAATTTCCAGTGGCTCTACCGGCATGCAAAGGCTGCCGTATCCCTGACGACGAGTAAGGGAAAGGCGTTCATGGCAAAGCGATACATCCTCAGACTGGCTATCATGGCGGTTATCCTCTATGGACTGATAGCCTATGTAAAGGTGGATGTCATAGGGCTTCTGCTCGGGCTTTCCGTCGTTATTCTAGGAATTACGACATACGCATGCTTCATCTACATATTCGCAGGAGGAGAGTAACATGGAACATGGATTTATGGTCTTGGGCTTTATCAATCATCATATTTATGAATTTTTACATGAGACTTTCGGTCTCAATGACGGGAATCATTTCCTGCAGGTCACCTACACATGGCTCTACATGCTCGTATTGATTCTCGTCTCTTTCTTGGTGGCACGGAGCATCAAGCTGGTGCCCGGAAGAATGCAGAACTTCCTTGAGGTGGTCGTCGGCGGATTAAAAGGCCTGCTCGTGGATACCATGGGCGAAAAGGGGCTGATCTTTTTCCCGTTGATGGCAACGATCTTCCTGTTCATCCTGACGTGCAACATGGGAGGCATCATTCCCGGCTTCTACTCGCCTACGGCAAACCTGAATACCAACTGCTCCATGGCATTGACGGTATTTCTCCTCACTCATATCGTGGGGGTAAAAATTCACGGGATCAAATACATCAAACAGTTCATGGGACCCGTGTGGTGGATGGCTCCGATCATGATCCCGGTGGAGCTCATCGGCCATATCGCACGGCCCCTTTCGCTGACCATGCGGCTCTTCGGGAACATCTTCGGAGAGGATCTGGTTCTCGTCGTTCTCCTTCTCCTGGTTCCTTTCCTGATGCCGATCCCGATGCTTATACTCATGATCTTTACATCGCTTCTCCAGGCGTTCGTTTTCACGCTCCTTGCCATGATGTACATCAGCGGGGCAATGGAAGAGGCTCATCATTAAAATAGTGGATATTTTATCGTGAATTATTTACATTCGATTTTACATCCTTGAGATAATGTGAACATAAAAGCTGGTGAGATGGCGGAGCATCTTCACCAGCTTTTTAGTACCAAGCTGAAAATTAAATACATAGGAGGATTCAATGAAAAAGTTTTATTATTCGCTAGGGGTTTCAACATTCTTCTTACTGGTCTGTGCGACCAGCGCCTTCGCCGCTGCAAGCCCTGAGGCTATCAGTTTCTTCTCCTGGGTTGCCGTGGCCACAGGTATCGGCATGGGTGTGGCAGCAGTGGGTACAGGTATTGGTCAGGGACATGGCGTCCAGGGCGCATGCGATGGGATCGCGCGCAATCCCGAGGCATCCGGCAAAATATTGACGGCCCTCATCCTCGGTCTGGCCATGATTGAATCCTTGGCCATCTATGCACTCGTTATCCAGCTCATTCTTCTCTACGCAAACCCCTTCCTCAAGTATATCGTCGGGTAGCAAACGCGCTTATAACAGGGCAATCCTGCACAGAGCAGGCTTCATCCTTTCGTGCATGGATGCCCTGTTCCGTTCCATACAATTCAGTCTCTGTATCAACGTCTTTTAGAAGGAATTTGTCTTTCTGGATAGAATGAGGGTAGTACCTTTTTGCCTTGTCGGTATCAAGTGGCTGTTCCGGTTTATATTCTGTTGAGGAGTATCCCCTTCTCCTGGATACCCGTAAGGTTCTCTGAATCAAGTCCTCTGGGTATCCATTTCCTGCAGGTTACACCACGCGGCTATTCTCCTGCCCCTTTTCAACCACCCCCGGATGGAAATATCTCAAAGAACCCGCGGTCGTACCAATGGCGCCATGGAATTACATGCCTACGAACGCTTTGATCTTGTTCCTCTTTTCTTCATCAGAGAAGAGGAAAACGATAACCCCGCCAGCGACGGCGGCAATAGAGAGAGGCTTGAAGAGTATTTTTATTATGGTTTTGATAAGCGAGAAGGTTCCACCGATTATTCCTATGACAATGATATCAGCAACGATAAATTTGATGACCTTGAACGGGGCGAGAAAAGTCCATTTAATCAGGCCGAGGATAAAACCCATGACAATACCTCCTATTCACTGTGCTTTCAAAAGTTATATAGTATTTCACCAGACAGGCATCAAGAATTTTTCTTTAACATTAAATCTTGTGCAGCCCCGAGAGAATCCTTTGAAACGAGAGCAGCTCGCCTGTTCTCTTCCTGTATCTTGAGATAGATCTCTTCCCTATGAACCTCGACATCTTTTGGTGCCCGGATACCCAACTTAACCTGAGTCCCTTTAATCTCCACCACCGAGATCTGAATATCATCGCCGATAGATACAGCTTCTCCGACTTTTCGGGTTAGTATCAGCAAACTGCCTCCTAAAAAGGAAAAGGCTATTTTAGGAGGATATTACATGATTATTTGGTTGAAAGCAATGTCTGCATCATCTCGTCGCATATGGAAATGAGCTTGGCCGCAGCCTGATAGAGATGCTGGTTTTTCAGGATCTCCGTCATCTCTTCATCGAGGTTGACGCCGGTGATGCTCTCCTTCTTCTGGATATATTGATTCAAGAGGGAATCATTGAACTTCTCGTTCATCTCTGCATTCTGTACGTCTATGCCGACGCAGGCAATGAATGAGCTGTAGTAAGAATCCAGGGTGGTATCCACTCCTGTCCCCCCAAGATCCGGTATCACCTTATCCTGAAGGGAAGCTATGGCGAGGGCAACATCGTTGCTCCCCGGCGCCACTTTGTTGTTATTGTCGAGGGTCCCCGCAGCGATCAATTCCGAGTCGGCCTTTATGGCAGAGTTGACATCAAGGGTCTCGGTTAGGTCATCCGGGGGCTCACCTGTGTCTTCAGTCCAGCTGAAGAACGTATTCACTCCCATGATGGCAAGGGCGTGGTTCGACTCGCTGTCGCCATGGGCTTTTAGTGCGAAGGTATAGTTTCCGTTGGCCTGGATCTGGAAATTCCCATCTGTTCCATTGGTGAGAGACGCGGTAAACTCACTGCCTCCTGCAGCCGCCTCTGCATTGATTTCCGTAATCAAGTCATTCACCGTGCTGCCGGCAGGATTGATGGTGTAGATATGAGACACATTGCCTGACGAGTCATAGGCGACAATGTCGAACTGCCCGCCTGCATTGTAGCCATCGGAGAACATGAAATCCGTGCTCAGGTCATCGGACAGCGATGCTATGTCAACGGTCCCCACCATGGAGCTCACCGACTTCAATCCTACTCCTTCGGACTGCAGAGAGTTCACCTGCCAGGTAAGTGCTTGTGTCAAGGTATTCAGGGAGTCGATGTACGAGCCTATCTTGTTATCCCGAACATTTACCCAACCGGCTACCTTTCCTCCCTCGAGCTTGTTTGTGATATTGACTGTCCTCCCGGAGTCGTCCTTCCATATCAGGTCTGTGAGTCCGGTGGTCGCGTTGCGTTGAGCTTCAATGTTTAAGGAATCTTTTCCCAGGACAAGCGGCGTTCCTCCCAGAACGAACACCATCACCTGTCCGGAGGATTTTTCCTCATAGTACGATATATCCACGTATTCAGAGAGCTGGCTCAAGAGCTTATCTCTCTGATCTCGCAGGTCATTCGCATTAATAAAGCCCTTTATCTCAACACTTGATATCTGCTTATTGAGTTCGGCTATCTGGCTGGTGATGGAATTTATTTGCTCGATGGATCCCTGGGTGACGGTATCAATATGCCTCTGGCATTCCCTGAGATTGTAATCGAGATCCCCAATGAACTGAACCAGTTTTTGACTTGTTTCAAGAAGTGCTTCCCTTTCCGGTATTCCGTCAGGGTTGTTGGAGAGATCGCTCCATGCATTCCAGAAGTCCCCCATAATCTTATTGAGACCATACTCATCACTCTCATTGAATATGGCCTCGATTTGTCCCAGGGCTTCGTATTGTGACTGCCAGTAGTAATATTGTGAATTCTTGGTATTTATCTGTTCGCTGATGAAGTCGTCATACTGCCGTATCACCTGGGTGGCCCGAGCTCCGGTGCCTATCTCGCCCGGCCCCATTTTGAGAGGGGTATTAGGTTCGATTTCAACTTTCTGTCTTGAGTACCCCTCGGTATTAGCATTTGCGATGTTATGCGCTGTAACCTCAAAGGCCAACTGCGTAGAATACAACGTCCACCTGGCGATATCCAGTGCTCCACCTATGCCTGGCATGTTACACCCCTGTGTTTACTGTCCGGGAAAACCCCCTGGATCTCTTCCCATCCCGGTTATAGCCGCTTTTCGTGCCGGTGAAGAACGGCTCCAATTGCCGCTCGATCTCGGTAAGTCTGCCGGTGACCATTGATTTGGACAATTCGTTGAGGCCCGATGCCTTTTTCCAGAGAACGATGAGTTCCTGCTGAAGACCCCGTATCTGTGCTGCAAACTGTTTAACGGGATCCTCTTCCGTCATCTCTGAACCTTGCCTGTTTTCTTTGATGGCGTATAAAACTTGCATCTTTTCGGGCAATGAGTTCTCAAGCGCTTCGGCATCCAGATTCGATATGAACGTGATTTCTTCCTGGAGGAGTTCAGTCAGGCGCCCTACGAGCTCTTTTTCCTTCTTAAGCCTCTGTACGATATCGGTATAGACGCCATTTCCGGATTCACTTATCATCTGGAGCCTCCTTCTCTGACTCACGCCTACCGGGTATACCTACGTTCTTATCGGTTCCGTCTCCGGTACCGCTTGAATCTCCATTCCTCTTGTCTAAAGACTGCATACGCTGCCTGAGAATCTCGCTGATCCCCAGGGCTCCTGTTTCCGCAAGCTTATCCCCAATTGCCTGATAAAGCATATCCTTATAGATATCCGAGCCCAGGCTACCTTCAAACAGCCCTTCCGGCACTGATTCCCCCATGACCTTCATCAGCTCATGCGCGAACACCGATTCAAATTCTTTGCAGGCGATCTCGAGGGCCTTATCCGGATTCGTCTGCTTGAGATGGTACAGCTCGTTTATTCCACGAATCATATGACCTCCAGGTCTGCATACAGCGCGCCCGTTCGCTTGATGCACTCGAGAATGATCACAAGATCCCGCGGAGAGACGCCAATGGCATTCAATGCAGCCACGAGCTCTCCTATCGTTGTACCGGTCGGCAGCATGACAAGCTGTTTGCCTCCCTCCTCAACAGATACATCGGTGTGGGGCGTCGCGGTTGTGACTCCCTGGGACAGAGGCATGGGCTGAGATACGAGCGGCTGCTCCATGATCTTGACATTCAAGTTCCCATGGGCGATGGCGACAGCAGATATCCTCACACCGCTTCCCATGACGACAGTCCCCGTCCTTTCGTTGACAATCACCCTTGCCCGGTTGTCCGGTTTGACATCGACCGACTCGACCATGGCGATAAAATCCACGACCCTGTTCCGATACCCCTCCGGCACATCGACCTGTATAGTCGAAAGGTCTTGTGCAACGGCAATCTTGGACCCTGCCCGGGAGTTTATCGATTCCACCATCCGGTGAACAGTCGTGAAGTCGGGATTATTCATCACGAGAATCATCTGTTGTCCCAGGTTGAGATCCATCGATCGTTCGACGACAGCACCATTGGGGATCATCCCAGCTGTAGGGAAATTCTTGATAACACCCGTCCCGGTGTCTCCGCTTACGGCAAACCCGCCTACGGATACAGGACCCTGAGCCAGGGCATATACCTTGCCGTCAGGCCCGTACAAAGGGGCAGAGATAAGGGTGCCGCCGGCGAGAGAGGATGCGTCTCCCACCGAGGAAATCGTACAGTCGAGCCTCTGGGAGCTCTTTGCAAACGGGGGCAGATTGGCCGTTACCATGACTGCAGCCACGTTCTTAACCTTGAGGGCGTTGGGATCTACCGTGATCCCCATATTCCTGAGCGCATTAACCAGGGAGCGGATGGTGAACTGCGATCCGGAACTGTCACCCGTTCCGTTCAGTCCCACTATGAGCCCATAGCCTGCAAGCCTGTTTTCTCTGACGCCCTGGATCTGCACGAGGTCTTTGACTCTCACGGCAAGTGCATCCGCGGCAAAGAGGAAAAGAATAATACCTGCACAAATCAATCTCTTCATCATGCACCTCTAAAACGGCCAAATCTTGTCGAGAGCCCGTGCGATGAAGCCCTTATTCTGCTGATCCCCGATGATGCCGGTGCCGTAATAGTCAAGCTGCATATCTGCTATGTAGGTGGATTGTATGGTATTCACAGGGCTGATGTCTTCCGGCCTGATGATCCCTGACAGAATGATGTACTGGAGCTCGCTGTTCACTCGCGTCTGCTTCTTGCCTTTTATCACCATATTACCAGATGGCAGTATGCGCTCAACCCGTGCTGAGACCGTACCTGAAATCATACCCTTGCGGGATGTCTTGCCATCTGCATCGAACTCCGTATCGGTAGATGCACTGACTGTTGGAGAAAGTTTGTTGCCAAATATGGACGACTTGTTCAGAGGAAGGCCGAGCAGGCTGGTAATCGAATTGTCCGCAGTATATGTCTTGTCGGATTCTGTCTTCGCCTCTTTGTTCGCAGATGAGCTTTCAACGATCTGAACCACAACGATATCACCCACTCTCCTAGCCCGTGGATCGGCATACATGTCCACAAATTTGGCGCTCGGGCTCCAGAGGGACCCGGGAGAAACTACCTTCTCGGACGGATCCTCTACGGGAATCGCAAACTCGTCTTCCCGGAAGCCGGGTCTCGGTTTCATGAGCGAGCAGCCGGCAAGAGCTACGACTACGACACATAATATAACGAGTTGATGCAGCCTCATCCATTCCTCCTAAAATGTGACCTCTACCTGTAATGGAGCAATAACAGTGCCATATATCTGTCTTCCCGAGGTCACATTCCTCACAGGAATACGTTCATGGATATATCCGTCCTTTAACGCGATCCCCCTGTCCTGGATCATCAGCACATCAGACCGGGCTTCGATAAATACAAAATCGCCTCTATTCACCAGCGGGGGCTGCTCGACGTTTGACTTGAGGATAGGCTTTCCTTCCTGCAATACGGTCTTTGCGCGCATCCCGAGACATTCTTTTTTGTCCACCAATGCATTGGGATAAGCCGATATGTCCGTTGCTCTCATCACGAGGGAGGCATCAGAGATAATCGCCCTTCTGGGAATCTTCGCCTTAGGCACAGGCACTTCGGCGATAACCTTGATCTTTGCGCTTATGCGGCAGACCGGTGTTAACGCATCGGACCCAAGGATAATGGCTGCCGTCGTCAGACCCAAGAAGTCCTCCTGGGGGGAAAATTTTGCCTGGATGAGATCCTTTGCCCCTTCGGGAATCGATACATTCGCGGGGATCTTTACGTCCTCGATTATGATCTTTCCTTTGTCTTTCCATTGGCTGCTCCTCATCACCGCATTCCGGTAGATCGTTTCGAGTTCCTCTGCCGATATTTTCACAAGCTTTTGGCATACGTACACATTGGGAGAGCCCTTCATCGTGACCTGCATCTCCGGATGGCTTTCACGGATCTTTTTCTCCACATAGTCTGAAGAAAGATTGATCCCTTCGGCTATCGACGTTGACCTCAGAAGGCACAGCGAGGAGAGTTCTTGTTTATTCGGGCCCTGCACCACCCCGATGTCCCTGAGATAAATCCGGTCACATGAAACGTACGCTTTTTCGTTAAGCACCACTGTGTCAGCACTAACTGGCATAGCAGAAGAAAAGGTCAAAAGGACAATAAAAATCGCTGGCAACGTGTATCTCATGGCCGTTCCCTACCGAGCAAGATTGCTGACAACCTGCAGCATGGCAGACGCTGTTTGAATGGTCTTAGAGTTCATTTCATATGCCCGTTGCCCCACGATCATATTGATCATCTCCTCGATGGCATCCACATTGGAATTCTCGAGATATCCTTGGGCGATAGTCCCGTAATTCTGAGTTCCTGCCACACCCTGAATAGCATCTCCGGATGAAGGTGTGGCTACGTATTCGTTCTTACCTATTGATTTCAGACCGGCCGGATTTGTAAATATATAGATAGGTATCTGGCCGGTGGCGAGTGTATCTCCCCCAGACGAAAGACAGGTGATGTCACCATTCTTGGCAATGGTTATCGAGGCGGTATCCGCAGGGATTGCAAAATCGGGCTGCAGCCTTTCTCCCCGTGAGTTCACGATATATCCGTCGCTGTCCTTGTTGAAGGAGCCGTCCCTTGTATAGACCTCCTGTCCATCGTCTGTCATGAGCTGGAAAAAGCCGTTACCCTCGATGGTAAGGTCGAGTTCGTTCTTTGTCTCGATATAGTCGCCCTGTAGGAATATCTTCTGCACCGAGGTGGGGGCGGTTCCCAATCCTACCTGGATTCCGACCGGAACTGTACCACCGGTTGATGTTGCGGTACCCTTATCACGGTAGGTGGCATAAAAAAGATCCTCGAAGTTCGCCCTGCTCTTCTTGAATCCGGTTGTGCTTACGTTTGCAAGGTTATTTCCCACTGTATCAATAACCAACTCTTGTGCATTCATGCCGGTCGCCGCAGACCACATTGCGCGGATCATTCCACCATCCTCCCTTCGTTAAGCTACCGTACCTACGTTGTGCATTGATTGTGCGTAGGTATCCGTGAAAGCCTTCATAATCTTCTGATATGACTCATAGGCCCTTTGCGTGCTGATAAGGTCCACCATTTCGCCAATAGGATCTACATTGGATGCCTCCAGGCACATCTGTCGAATATCCGGCGATTCCACAGTCCCTGGGGCATATCCCTGCCGTACAGAGAAGGTGGCATTACCCTGACGTACGAGTGCATCTTCTTCTATGGATCTTATCTGCAGCTTATCAACGACATTCCCGTCAACAGAGACGGTCCCATCAGAATCGATGATCACTGCTCCCTGGTCTATCGTGATGTCTCCACCTTCTCCCTGGACTGCATATCCCTGTGGAGTAACGAGGAGGCCTTCGGGAGACAGAGTAAAAGAGCCAGCTCTCGTATATCTGGTACCGTCAGGGGTATTAACTACGAAGAATCCCTCTCCGGCTATGGTCACATCAAGCGGATTTCCGGTATTCCTGAAGCCTCCCTGGGTAGTATCGATATATTGTTTGCCAATGACGACATCGACAGGAGTAGAGCGGTATTGCCCGGGACAGAGCCTTGATGTATCAAGTGACTTCTGGAAATCTTCGAACGATATGGAGTCCTTTTTAAAACCGGTCGTGTTGACGTTGGCAAGATTGTTCGCAATAATCTCCAGCCTCTGTTCCATTGCAATTGCACCGGATGCGGCTATGTATATTCCCTGGTCCATATCATCTCCTTTCCGGAACCAGGAGAGCAAGGAAGATGCCAAGACTGCAGATAGGCTTTTCCAGCATGCGTTCAAAGAATGGTAGGAATATTTTTCCTAATTCACTTGGATTTATCTTCTCTTTTATCCCTAGGAATATGAAAATGATTGATTTCTTGTTGAGGAAAATACATTAAAGATTATTAGGTACATACCGATAAAATAGTATGTTGAGCAAGAGTGAACGAAGGAGCGTGTATGGAGGTTAAAAGCATCTTTGTAAATCTCATAATGAAAAACTATGAGAAGCATGGTTCCGAGAAATTAACTCGTGCGCTCCAGGGTACCGGAGAAAGGGAGCCGGCCCTCGATACCATCTCCATTTCTCCTCAAGCAAGCAAACGATTATTCGGTGAACTCATGGAACATAGCTTAAAGAAAGGGTTGAGTGGGGTTCGCACAGATGAAAATCAACAGTAATAATCTTGAAGCTCTTAAAGCATATGGAGCAAGCTCAGTAGAACAGACGCAGCTTACGAAAGAATCCGGGGGAAGACTCCAGGATTCCGTATCCATAAAAGACAAAATCAACATATCTTCCAAGGTGAAAATGTTCCAGGATATAAGGCAGGCTGCTCTTGATGCTCCTGATATCCGAGATGATAAGGTCAAAGATGTTGAACAGAAGATCTCCAGCGGCACCTACAAGCCGGATTACAATGCAATAGCCGACAGGCTCTTGAGCCAGAGCATCAGTGCCAAGATTTAAGGTCAGGGTGTTGTATCCTTCCGCATAACCCCGATATGGAACTGTGAAGGCCTCATCTGAATTGTGTAGAAGCTGCGTCCTATATAAAATCCCTCTGGATACACTGACGGCCAAGCTGTATCACGGCTATATGTATTTACTTATATCAAGTATTCCTGTAAACCCATCCCTTCACGCATCTTACCGGGTACTCTAAAGGAACATGCCGACGTTTATGATGATAAAACAAATGACATATGCAAGCATTATGTGATATTCAATCTCTCCTTAAACTCGGCGGTACATTTCAGAAAGGGGCTGAAACCAATGTCTTGCATCACTATTCAGGGACATTCCTACGATGCGGATCTCGTCATTTTTGATAAGGATGGCACACTCCTTGATTTCAAGGAAACGTGGACCGGTATCATTAAAGAATTTCTACTCACGCTAGAAAAACGTATGCCTGTTACGCAGATTCTCAAGGGGAGAATCGAGAACGCCCTGGGCATTTATGTGGATGAGAAAATGATTGACGGCAAGGGAGCGTTGGCCATGGGAACTTTCACCGAATGCAATACGCTCTTGACTTACAGCATCTACAGAGAGGGCGTCCGGTGGGACATAGCCCAGGGCATCGTGAAGGAAGTAGGCAAGCAGGCTTTCAGCTCAGAGGTGCGGAAAAAGCATGTGCAGCCCGCACAGGGAGCAATCGAACTCCTTAAGAAACTGAAATCCCGTGGCGTTCATTCTGCCGTGGCTACAAACGATAAGGAGTCGGACGCTCTTATCGATATGGAATATATCGGGGCCTTGCCTTACCTCGATCTCGTAATCGGAGCAGACAGTGTGGAGCGTTCAAAGCCGTGTCCCGACATGGTTGAAAAAATTTGCTCTTCCCTGGGTAAGGATCCGAGGAAATCAATATTGATCGGAGATACGACCATGGATGCGTTGCTGGGAAAAAACTCCGGCGTAATGCTCACTGTCGGTGTAAGCGGAATTGTTTCCGAGATGGAACTGGCGGAACACATGGATGTAGTCATATCCAGCCTGGAAGAGATAGCTTAGTTCTCTGCCGTCTATCGCTCAGGTTCGGAGATTCTCGATCTCATCAACTCGTTATTGGAAAAAAACAGCTGCAAGCTTTGAGAAGACGACGGGGTCATATCCTTGAGGGACCCTTTGTTTGATGATTTTCAAAGCCTCTGTTGTCGAGAAGGCACGCCTATAGGTCCTCTGAGATACCATGGCTTCGAAGGCATCCAGGATTGAACAGACTTTTACAAAAAAATGAATGCCTTCACCCTTAAGCGCCTCCGGATATCCATTCCCATCCAATCGCTCATGATGATCTTTGATGATATATGTCATCTCGGAGGGCGTTCCCTGTATTTCCTTCATGATCTCGAGCCCAAAGCAGGGGTGCTGCCTGATGAGTGACCACGCATCACTGGCCAGAGGGTCTGTGGAATCCATAATCTTCTGCGGGATACGCATCATTCCGATGTCGTGGAAGAAATAACAGAGGGCGATATCTTTTAATATATTCTTCGAGATATGTTCTAGGATCTTGGCCACAAAGAAGGTGGCGAGCATCCCTACATGGAGTGAGTGCATTATCGTACATTCAGGGTTTTCCGTTGTCTTGTAGATATTATCCCTCATAATCAAAAAGATTTGTTCCATAATCTTTTTATCTACAAGAATCTGTTCCACCAGAATATCTGCTATCTGCTTTATGCCGAACACGGTGATGTTTCCTGGATTTTTGTAAGCCACCCTCAGGCGTCTGTAAGCAAAGTAGTAAAAGAGCTCGGCCTTCTCGAACGGGTCGGTCAGGCGGCTCGCTATGATACTCTCAAGATTCACGTCGAGGTAAGATAAGAGTCTGATCCGGGAATCCCCCCTCAAGAGCACAGAATCTGGCTCATTCGTGCCGTCCGCACCAGGAATATATATGCTGTCAGGTTCGAGTATCGAGGCAATCTCCCCTGTGGAGGTTTTCCTGTATATACCGAAAGGCGACTGCTTCCCGGGGCACATCCAATAAGACGGTACCGAGTAGTAGCCCGACCCTAACAGCCCCAGAGAACTGGGCTTCAAGAGTCTGACGAGGACGCTCAAATGATGTTCGGAACCATCGGTATGCCTTCTCGCCCCCTCACTGTTCACGCCTGGGCTTTGCGGCATTCTTGCCGGTACGTGAATGTCGAATCTGCTCCCCTTAGAAGCCTCCATACGTACCCCCCTCCTCGCCAGCATCTATTCCCGGGAAAATTCCTTTTCATTCCCGGACATCGCCCTTTTTCCTGTTTGGATACTTGACCCTCTCTGAAGACTTCTGCATAGGTGTACTTCAGAGAACCGGCATAAACCTGTCCTTTCCCGCCCTGCACTCCATGGCTGACCGGATATAATGTATACCTTCAGCCTTCCATCCGTTACCCCCCGCTGTTCAAGACAGCGAAACCCATGTGTAAAAGCTTTCCAAGGGAGATTCCATCGGGATCGACTCAAGGAGAGATGCATGCTTGGAGAGGGCGAGAATGGAAACCTCTTTCGAGGCAGAACCCGATCCGTTTCGCCCCAAGGAGGTGAGATGCCGGTCCTTAAAAAAGATATTCTGGAAGCTTCGACAGCAGATCCAAAGAGCGGGAGTATGGGCAAGGTACTGCCCACGGAACCTTTCAACTCGCGACCCCGATAGATGCTCATGAACATCCAGTGCTTCTCCCATAACCCATCGGTTAAACGTACTTCTTTAATGGCACCCGGGTGAAAGCTCTTCATAGATGCACAAGCTGTTTCTCGAGCAGGCTCCAGAAGAATCCCCTTTCTCCTGGAGAGAGTCTCCACTTCTTACCTATAAGCAATGATATCATAAAGATGAAAAAAAATACAGAGAACCATCATTTATGGTTGTTCAAAGCACATATGGCGGTCATTTATCCTCATTCCAGACTTGGTCTCTTCACAAAAAAGGGTTACATACGAGATCACAAAGTTGACGAGCATGCAAAGAGATATCTTGTGAGATAGGCTATGGAATCTGCCTCGGGGAATGGGAAATTTTATCGGACGCCGTATACCCAAAATGCCCCGGGAAGGTATCCTATCCATGAGTTTGTTGACTCACCGCATGAAATCCTCTATATAGGCCTCGATTTTGCGAGAATGTAGGAGCTGCTGATTGGAAGACATTAACCCATTGGTCAAACAACGCATTGAGAAATATGAATCCTTGAAGAGTGAGCTGGGCGTAGCGCATTTCCCCAACACGTACCGGAAGGACACCGACATCTCCGATTTCATAGAGTCCTACCAGACAAAGACTCCCGAAGAACTCCTTGAGATAAAGGCAGTCCATCACATGGCAGGCCGCATAATGGCCGTGAGATCCTTCGGAAAAGCCTCATTCATCCATTTCCAGGATGGAACCGGACAGCTTCAGGCCTTCTTTGAAAAGGCAATGCTCGGAGACAAGGATTATGCACTTTTCAGGAAGCTTGACATCGGCGACATAATCGGCTTGTGGGGAACACCCATCAAAACCCGTACAGGAGAGCTCAGCGTCTATGTGCAGGGATTTGAGCTCCTTACGAAATCGTTTCATCCTCTCCCTGAGAAATGGCATGGGCTCAAGGATGTCGAGACTCGCTACAGGCAGCGTTATGTGGATCTCATCGTGTCCCCTGAGGTCAGGCAGACCTTCCTGATACGGACCAGGATCATCAGTGCGATAAGGGCCTACATGGACGCCCACGGATTTGTCGAGGTGGAAACGCCCATGATGCAGACGATTGCAGGCGGCGCTACCGCCAAGCCCTTCCTCACCCACCACAACGCACTCGACATGGACCTCTACATGAGGATCGCGCCCGAGCTCTACCTGAAACGCCTTCTGGTGGGGGGATTTGAACGGGTTTATGAGATAAATCGCAATTTCAGAAACGAGGGCATATCCACCAGGCACAATCCCGAGTTCACCATGATGGAATTCTATATGGCCTATGCCGATTACAATGACCTCATGCGGTTTACAGAAGATATGATCTCCGGAGTAGCCAGACAAGTTCTGGGAAAGGAAGTCATCACCTATCAGGAGGCCGAGATCGATCTCTCTCCGCCTTGGAAATGCTATACCCTGAAAGAGGCTGCCGTCAATATCGGCGGGGTGCCGAGCGAAGCCATGGAGGATCGAGAAACGGCCCTTTCATACTGCAAGGGGCGCGGGATAGAGATCGTAGGGGATGAGCCTCTCGGCGAACTGCAGCTTGCTCTCTTCGAGCAAACGACGGAGGATAAACTCATTGATCCTACCTTTATCACATCATATCCCACAGAGGTTTCACCGCTTTCCAGGAAGAGTAATGAAAATCCGTCAGTGGTTGATCGTTTCGAGCTCTATATAGCCGGCAGGGAGATTGCCAATGCCTTCAGCGAGCTCAATGATCCATTCGACCAGCGTGAGCGGTTTGTCGAACAGATCAAAAAGAAGGAAGGCCCATCGGAAATCGACGAGGACTACATCCGGGCCCTTGAGTACGGAATGCCGCCTGCTGCCGGTGAGGGTATCGGCATCGACAGGCTTGTCATGCTCCTGACGAACAGCCCTTCTATCCGGGATGTGATCCTGTTTCCCCTGCTTCGCAAAGGAGAGGTATCCTGAGATTTGAATTTATTGTAGCAAAAAGGTATCTGAGGGCGAAGAAGAGCCAGGGATTCATCAGTTTTACCTCCGGTCTCTCCGTATTCGGTATCGCTATCGGTGTCATGGCCCTCATCGTTGTGCTCTCCGTGATGAACGGTTTTGAAGAGGACATCAAAACCAAGATCCTCGGCACCCAGTCGCACATCGTGATCTCGAACTACCAGGGAGGCATTGCCGAACCCGGGAAACTCGAGGAAACAATCCTCAAGGACCCCGATGTCGTGGGAGCATCTCCCTTCATCCTTTCGCAGGGCCTTATATCGGCATCCGGGGGAACCTCGGGTGTGGTCATCAGAGGCATAGAACCGAGAAGTGCTGCAAAGGTGATCCGGCTCAAAGAGATCATCGTGCAGGGCAAACTCTCTGATCTGGACGACACGGGGATTCTCATCGGATCAGAACTGGCTTCACATGCAGGAATCACGATCGGTGACGCCGTAAACCTGATATCTCCTGCCGGCCCCATAACCCCGCTGGGGATGATCCCCAAATCCATGCCGTTCGTCGTCAGGGGGATCTTTTCCACCGGTATGTACGAATACGACAACAACATGGTCTACATATCACTGAACGCCTCCAAGGCCCTGTTTATGAAGGATGAGCCGTCGGGCATCGAGATAAAGGTGGCCGACATATACAGTGCCCAGAGCATTGCTGAGAGGCTCATGGAGCATATCGGACCGGGATACTGGGCAAAAACCTGGAAGGACATGAACATGAGCCTGTTCTCCGCACTCAGGCTGGAAAAGACCGTCATGTTCATCATCCTCCTGTTCATCATCCTCGTTGCAGCCTTCAGCATTATCAGCACGCTGATCATGATGGTGATGGAGAAGAGAAAGGACATAGCGATCCTCAAGTCCATGGGGGCTACGACCGCCCAGATCTTGAGGATCTTCATGACGCTCGGCATGGTGATAGGACTGAGCGGTACGCTCCTTGGAGTCGTTCTGGGGCTCGTTCTCACCTATAACCTCAATCCGGTGATCCGCTTCATCGAATTCATTTTCAAAATCGAGGTCATGCCCATCGACGTATATTACATTACCGGGGTTCCCACCCAGGTCGATTACCCCCTCGTGAGTATCATTGCCTTCATGTCTGTAGTCCTGTCTTTCCTTGCGGCCATATACCCTGCAAGACAGGCAGCGCGGCAAGACCCTGTAGAGGTGATGCGTTATGAAGGGTGAAGCAGCCATCGTCATTGAAGAGCTCACGAAATCGTTCACGAGAGGACCCGCAGTGATCGATGTGCTCAAGGGAGTCAGACTTGAGGCGTATGACGGGGAGGGTATCGCGGTCATGGGTGCTTCAGGGTCGGGAAAGAGCACCCTGCTCCATCTCCTCGGAGGTCTGGAACGCCCGGATAGCGGGCGGATATTCTACAAGGACAGGGACATCTGCAGAATGAGCGACAAGGAGATCGCTCTGTTCAGGAACACGAGAATCGGATTCGTGTTCCAGTTCCATTTCCTCCTGCCCGAATTCACTGCGCTGGAAAACGTCATGATACCGGCAATGGTGCACGCAAAGAAAAGCGACGCCATCAGGCTCAGGGCCACGGACCTCCTGGAAACCGTGGGGCTGAAAGACCGCATGGAGCATAAGCCGGGAGAGCTGTCGGGTGGTGAGCAGCAGAGAGTGGCCATAGCCCGCGCCCTCATGATGTCCCCCGAAGTTCTTTTGGCCGATGAGCCGACAGGCGACCTCGATCCTGTGACCGGTACCAAGGTGATCGAGCTTCTTACGCAACTCAAGGAATCCATGGGAGTGACCATGGTTGTCGTGACGCACAATATGGATCTTGCCCAGGCCATGGACAGAGTCCTGGTTCTCAAAGGGGGACATCTTGAGCCTTATGCACCATAGAGTATTCATCATCTCCTTGTTTCTTCTTGCCTTGCCCATAACCATCCCTGCAGCAGACCTTGTAATGAAAACCTCTTCGGAAAAGATCGCCGAATACGTCTCCGACGTCCCCTGCGTCACCCGGAAGAGCGACGCCTCCATCGAGCTTTTTCTCGAAGAGTCAGGCGGCTTATACCGTGTTTACGACTCCTCCGGGATCACGTACAGTGCCTCGACCCTCCCGGAGGCAGCGGACGGCTACCTGAGGCTACGGGACGTCTGCATTGTCAAGGAGGTCAAAATCAGCGGCCAGGCTCGGATCAGCCCCGAAGCAATCCGTTTCCGCATCAAAACCATCCCCGGAAGCATCCTGCACAGGAAGGCCGTACGCAAAGATATCGAAGAAATATATTCCATGGGATATTTCGAAACCGTGGATGCCTCTTCGGAGGGCGACATCCTGACTTTTACGGTGAAAGAATACCCTGTCATCGTAACCATCGAGACCCAGGGCAATACGAAGATCAAGAGCGATGAAATCCTCAAGTCGATTTCCATGAAGAAATTCGACATCCTCAACACAAAAACCCTGAAGACGAGCATCGACCGCATCATCGCCCTCTACCGGGAGAAAGGTTACTACAGCGTGGAGGTGGACTCCTCCACCAAAAAAACCGAAGGGGGCATTGCGCTGACCTTCAACATAAAGGAACACCAAAAGCTCTACATCAAGAAGGTCAATTTTGACGGCAATGTCCACATGTCGTCCCGGAAACTGAGAAAGGTCATTGAAACCAAGAACCGATGGTGGTTCGGGCTGATGGGGCACAACGGCTCTTACCTCGAAGAGGCTATTGACACCGACCTCCTCAGGATCGAGCAGCTCTACGGCGACGAGGGGTATATAAAGGCACGGGCAGGCAGGCCCATTGTCACCATCAAGGAGGGAAAGGGCATCATCCTCACCATTCCCATCGAGGAGGGCCCCCTGTATTACATCGGAAAGATCGATGTATCGGGAGACCTCATAAGGCCCAAGAAAGAGCTCATGGACACTCTGGATATCGAATCAGGCGGCAAGATGGGCAAGAGCAAGATCCACAAGGCCGTTGAAAACCTCCGCGGCATTTACATGGATGCCGGGTACGCCTATGTGCAGATTAAACCCGACATGACGGAAGCCCCGGGGAATACCCTGGACATTACCTTCTCAATCAAGCAGGGGAAGCCTGTCCATATCGATACGATCCATATCAGAGGCAATACCAAAACGAGAGACAAGGTGATCCGGCGGGAACTGGAGATGGACGAAGGAGATCTTTTCTCCTCGAAAGACATAGAGGAAAGCAAGAATAACCTGAACAGGCTCGGATATTTCTCAAAGGTCAACATCGAGCCGATCCCCAAAGACGATGACACCATGTCGATGCTGGTGGACGTGGATGAAACCACTACCGGCGCCTTTTCCTTCGGGTTTGCCTACTCGAGCGTGGACAAGCTCATGGGGACCATGCAGCTGAGCGAAAACAACCTCTTCGGATACGGTCTCAAGACCAGGTTCAGCGTCGAATACGGGGCGCAGAGGAAAAGCTATTCCGTCGATTTCGAGGAACCATGGCTCTTCGACCGCCACATATCGCTCGGTGTGGGCATCTTCAATCTGGAGAGAGAATACACCTACTATACAAAAGAATCGCGAGGAGGAAACATACGGATCAGCTATCCGCTGTTCGAGAACGTCAGGCACTCGATCGTGTATGCGTACACCGATGTGATCGGTCTGACCGACATCGACCCTCTCTACATGGACAACCTGACTGAAGACGAAATCAACGGCTATATAACCAGCAGCATCACGAACACCCTCTACCGGGATACGACCAATGACTACTTCAGGCCGACAAAGGGGTCGGATGCCTCTGTTTCGCTCGAGTATGCAGGGTTGGGAGGAGATTATCACTACACCCGGGCTACGGCGAAATATGCTCAGTTTTTCCCTATCTACAAGAACAAAGTCGTCTTGATGTTGAAATTCAGATGGGGTACTATAAATCCTGCCAAAGGCGATAAGCTTCCCGAAGATGAGCTTTTCACCCTTGGAGGGTTGAACAGCATTCGGGGTTTCAGGTATGGGGACGTCGGGCCAAAGGATTCTTTCGGCAATACCATAGGGGGCAGGCGCATGTTCATATCCAATACGGAAATCACGTTTCCCATATTCGATCTCCCCGGCTTATTCGGAGTCATTTTTTATGATCAGGGAAATGCGTATGACAGGAGGATCGATCTCACCAACCTGAAGCGCTCCTATGGTGCCGGCATACGATGGGTCACGCCCATGGGTCCTCTCCGTATCGAATACGGCAAGGTGATCAACCCCGAAGAAGACGAGGCCCCAAGCCGGTGGGATTTCTCCATCGGAACGTTCTTCTAAAACAAATTCCAGGAGGATAAGGAAATGAAGCGTCTTGTATCAATAGCTGCAGCACTCGTTGCAATGATCTGTTTGTCCGGACAAGGACAGACTGCCGATTTAAAAATCGTATTCTTGGATTCTCAGAGAATCCTGACCGATTCCATAGCGGGCAAGGAGGCGTACAGCCAGCTCGAGAAGCTCAAGAATGAGAAGCAGAAGGAGATCGACAAAATACAGCAGACCTTGAAAAGCCTGGGTGAGGACATCTCGGTAAAGGGACCCATGATGAAAGAGGCAGCCAAGATCGATCTCCAGACACGGTATGACAATGAGCTCAAGAATTACAACCGCACCATCAAGGACGCCCAGGATGAACTGCGGCGGAGAGAGCTTGCCCTCGTGAAGCCCATCAGCGACGAGGTGAACAAGATCATCGATGACTACGGGAAGCAGAACTCCATCGACATGATTCTCGATAAGAGAGACCCGGGCATGATCTACACCTCGGGAAGGCTCGACATCACAGACACCATCCTCAAGCTCTACGATGCAAAGCATCAGCCAAAGGCTAAAGGGAAGAAGTAATTGTCCATGCTCCTTTCAGAGATAGCCCGGGATATCGGCGGAACCCTCGCAGGCGAAGACAGAGAAATAACCGGGGCTTCCACGATCGAAGAGGCGGCAGGTTCGGATATCACCTTTCTGGCGAATCCGAAGTACAGGGACAAGGCGGGTGCTTGCGCTGCGGGCGGTATCATTGTCGGCGAAGATTTAGGCCTTTCCATACCGCAGATCATCACCCCCAATCCCTACTTGAGCTTTGCCAGGACACTGGAGCTCCTCTATCCGGAAAAGAGCCACGTGCCCGGCATATCGGATATGTCCTTCGTCCATCCAGACGCATCGGTCGACGAGTCTGCAACGGTCTATCCCTTCGTCTCCGTCGGAAAAAATGCCCGGATCGCACAGAACTGCGTCATCCATCCCGGGTGTGTGATCGGGGATGGTGCGGTCATAGGCCGGTCGACGACCCTGTACCCGAATGTCGTCGTGTATGACCGGTGCAGGATCGGCGAACACTGCATCCTGCACTCCGGGGTGGTGATCGGGTCGGACGGGTTCGGGTTCGTATGGGACGGCTCGAAGCATTTCAAGATCCCTCAAAAGGGCATCGTGATTGTGGGCGATCATGTGGAGATCGGGAGCAACTGCACCATTGACAGGGCAGCCCTGACGAGCACGAGGATCGGCTCGGATGTGAAGATGGACAATCTGGTGCAGGTCGGCCACAACGTCACTATCGGCGACCATACGATCATCGTGGCCCAATCCGGAATTGCAGGCAGCTCCCATATCGGGAAATCAGTCACCCTGGCTGCCCAGTCAGGCGTCGGGGGCCACATCACCATAGGGGACGGCTGTACGGCTGCTGCCCGTGCCGGGATTGCGAACGATCTTCCTCCAGGGAAGGTGGTGTCGGGATTCCCCGCCATGGACCACAGGCAGTGGCTCCGCGTGCAGAAGATAACGAAGGATCTCCCCGATCTCCTCAAGCGCATCAGAGAACTGGAAAGGAGATTCGATGCCCTCTCAAAAGATTGATCCAACGGCCCGCATTTCTCCCGATGCCCTCATCGCCGACGGGGTCGAGATCGGACCATACACCACGATAGAGGCCAGGGTCGAAATCGGAAAAGACACGAAAATAGGCCCCTACTGCCTCATCCAAGGCCCCACGACCATCGGCTCGGGATGCACGATAACCGGTTATGCGAGCATCGGCACCCCTCCTCAGGACCACTCGTACAAAGGGGAAGATACGAAGCTCGTCATCGGCAACGGCAACACCATCAGGGAATTCGTTACCATCAACAGAGGTACGCTTAAAGACAAGGGCATCACCACCATCGGGAGCGGAAACCTCATTATGGCGTACTGCCATGTCGCACACGACTGCGTCGTCGGAGACCACGTCGTCATGGGCAACCTGGCGACCCTGGCAGGCCACGTGGAGATCCACGATCGTGCCATCATCGGCGGGCTCTCGGCAGTCCACCAGTTCACTCGGATAGGAGCCTGCTCGATCGTCGGCGGAGGCTCCATGGTGAGCCTCGACATCATCCCCTATGCCAAGGCATCGGGGGACCGTGCAGGCCTCTTCGGCGTCAACACCATCGGGCTCAAACGGGGAGGCTTCAGCCCCGAGCAGATCAAGGGAATCGAAAAGGCATACCGCATCCTCCTGAAACAGGGACTGCTCCTGAAAGAGGCCATTCAGGCAATCGAAGAGGAGTTCCCGGGCCGGCCCGAGATCGAGCTTCTCTTGAACTTCCTGAAATCGACCCGCAGGGGGATAGCCAGGTGAGCAAGGTAAGGACCGCAGTCATCGGGGTGGGGTACCTCGGACGGTTCCATGCCATGAAGTATGCGGCCATGGACGATGTCGAATTCCTGGGTGTCGTCGACGTCAACGGGCAGAGGGCGAATGAGGTGGCGCGGGAAGTGGGCTCGCAGGCATACACGGACTGCGATTGCCTGCTCGATGAGCTCGATGCGGTGAGCGTGGCCGTCCCTACCTCCGCCCATGCAGAGGTTTCGATACCTCTCCTTGAGCGCGGCATCGCCGTGCTCCTCGAGAAGCCCATCTCCGCGCATCTCGATGACGCACGCTCGATTATCGAGGCAGCCGCGAAAGGAGGCGCAAAGCTCCAGATCGGGCACCTCGAACGCTTCAATCCGGCGCTGGTGAGGCTCTCTGACGACATCAGGCATCCCATGTTCATCGAGGCCCACCGGATCAGCCCGTTCAAGGAGCGAGGCACGGACGTGGACGTGATCATGGATCTCATGATCCACGACATCGATATCATCCTCTCCCTGGTGCCTTCCCGGGTAAGCTCGGTAGAGGCCGTGGGTGTGCCCATCCTGACCGACTCGGTGGATATCGCCAATGCACGGATCCGCTTCGAGACGGGATGCATCGCGAACATCACCGCGAGCCGGGTGAGCGCCGACACCATGAGAAAGATCCGGATCTTCCAGAGCAATTCCTACATCTCCATTGACTTCGCAAAGGCGAGCGTCGATGTCTTCAACCTGGAGGAGAGCAAACAGATCAAGCACACCCATCTGGCCATGTCCGAATCCGATGCCCTGGCGGCGGAAATCAGATCATTCATCGACGCGGTCAAGGGAGTGTCCCCCATCAAGGTGGATGGTGCGGCAGGCTATCGGGCCATCGAAGTCGCCCATATCATCAAGGATTCCCTGATCGTACCCGAGCGGTAGTGAGATGAAGAAATCAGTGTGCATGGTGGCAGGCGAAGCAAGCGCGGACAAGCACGCATCGGCCGTGATCCATGCATTAAAGGAAATCACGCCCGAAGTTGAGGTGTTCGGCATGGGAGGGCCCGAGATGAAGGCTGCCGGAATGGAGTGCATCTACGGCATCGATGAGTTCTCGGTCATGGGATTTTCCGATGTCATCCCCCGGCTCAGGCACATCTATTCGGTATATAAGGGCATCCTCAAGGCCGTCGCCGAGAGGAGGCCGGATGTCGTGGTGCCGGTCGACCTTCCGGACTTCAACATGAGGCTGGCTCATAGGGTGAAGCGCTCCGGAATCAAGGTGCTCTATTACATCGCTCCCCAGGCCTGGGCGTGGAGACGGTACCGGGCCCGCACCCTGTCCCGGATCACGGACGGACTCGCGGTGATCTTCCCCTTCGAGGAGGGCTTCTTCTCTTCGTACGGCGTGAACGCCCGCTATGTGGGGCATCCCTTCATGGAAAGCGGCATCGGGCAGCCCTCGCCTTCCTGGCCGCCGAAGAACATCGTCCTCATGCCGGGGAGCAGGCTCCATGAGATCGAAACGATCCTGCCCTCGATGCTCGGCGCCAAGCAGATCGTACAGAAGAAATATCCCGGGATTCTCTGGCACCTGCGGATGGCTCCGGGCCTCGACAAAAAAAAGATCGAAGCCATGGTCGGGAGCGATGTCGCTCTCACTGCAGACATGCCCCCGGCCGATCTGGCCGTGGTGAAGTCCGGGACCTCGTGCTTCGAGATGGCTGTCATGGGGATTCCCGAGGTCATATGCTACAGGACCTCGGCCTTCAACTACCGGATCGCCAAGGCCTTCGTGACGGTCGATCACATCGGCATGCCGAATATCATCCTCGGCAGATGCGCCGTACCCGAGGTCATTCAGGACGACCTCACGCCGGAAACCCTCGCACATGAGGTTATCGGTCTCATCGAAGATAAAGACAGGTATCGTGAAATGCAATGCGCGTTCGCAGAGATGAGGAAAAGGCTCGGCAGCTCGAGCCCTTCTCAGGGGGTGGCCTCGTGGATACAGAGCATGACGGATTAAAGAAGGCAGCCCCCCTCACGGATGTCCAGATCTACAGGAGGCTCCTGGGCTACCTCAAGCCCTACTGGTTCAAGCTTTTCCTCTCGATGATCCTCACCCTCGTCATTGCGGGGACCACGGGCGCGGTGGCCTTCCTGTTCAAGTACATCGTGAACGATGTATTCATCAGCAGGAATGCCTTCATGCTCAAGCTCATTGTGGTCGCGGTCATTGCCATCTATTTCATCAAGGCCCTGAGCGACTACTTCAGCTACTTCCTCATGTCGGACGTGGGCCAGCGCGTCGTCATGACGCTCCGCGACCAGATCTATGCCCATATCCAGAACCTCTCGATGCCCTATTTCATCCGGACGCCCACCGGCATCCTCATTTCACGCATCACGAATGACGTGAACATGATCCAGGCCTCAGTCACCAATGCCGTGACCAATTCCATCCGCGAGTCCCTGACGCTCGTCGGGCTCGTGGCTGTCGTATTCTACCGGAATTTCGAGCTCGCGCTCATCTCCATGGTGATTTTCCCTGTGGTAATCTATCCCATCAGCCAGTTCGGCAGGAGGCTCAAACGTTATTCCACGAAGAGCATGATGGTCATGGGAAACGTCATGAGCATCCTCGATGAGGCCATCAGCGGGATTCGGATCGTCAAGGCGTACAACATGGAGGAGCACGAGAAGGAGAGATTTTCAACCGAGAACCGCAGATACTACCGCAACTGGATGAAGCGCGTGGCTGTCCGGGCCATGTCGGGGCCTCTCATGGAGCTCATTGCCGGCCTGGCCGGGGCCTTTATCCTCTGGTACGGGGGCATGAAGGTCATCCGCGGGAGCATGACGGCCGGGGATTTCGCCTCGTTCATCCTCGCACTGGGCATGCTCTACTCTCCTATCCGCAAGCTCAACAACCTCAACATCGAAATCCAGGAGGGCATCGCGGCCGCCAAGCGGATTTTCGAGGTGCTCGACACGTTGCCGGACATCACTGAAAAGGCAGACGCGATCGACATCGGCAGGGTTGACGGCGAATTCGAATATCAGGACGTGTCTTTCTCCTACACGGGCGTGGAGTATGCCCTCGAAGGCGTCAGCTTCAAGGCGGAAAAAGGCATGAGCATCGCCCTCGTCGGCGAGTCGGGATCGGGCAAGACCACCATTGCCAATCTCCTTCCCAGGCTCTTCGATGTGACTTCCGGCCGGATCGTCGTCGGAGGCAGAGACATCAGAGACCTGACCTTCCAGTCCCTGAGGAAGAACATCGCCGTAGTAACTCAGGAGATGGTGCTGTTCAACGACACCATCAGGGCCAACATCGCCTACGGCTCTCCCGGGGCGTCCATGGAGGAGGTCATCGAGGCCGCCAAGTCGGCCTATGCCCACGATTTCATCATGCAGATGCCGGACGGATACGACACCGTCATCGGCGAGAGCGGCGTGAGGCTCTCGGGCGGACAGAGGCAGCGGATCTGCATTGCCCGGGCCATCATCAGGGACGCCCCGATCCTCATTCTGGACGAAGCCACCTCTGCCCTCGACACCGAATCGGAACGCGAGGTTCAGGCGGCCTTCGCCAAGCTCATGAAAGGCCGCACGACCCTCGTCATCGCCCACAGGCTCTCGACCATCATCGGAGTCGATAAGATCATCGTGCTGAGCAGGGGCCGGATTGTGGAGCAGGGCTCCCACCACGAGCTCCTCGACCGAAACGGGTATTACACGAAGCTCTACTCACTCCAGTTCAAACATGCGTAAACTACTCTCGAACCTCTACCGGCTCATCACAGGAATGAGAAACTGCCTCTACGATGCGGGAATGTTGCCCGTTCGCCGGGCTGACGTGCCGGTCGTGAGCATCGGGAATATCGAGGTGGGCGGCACGGGGAAGACCCCGTTCACCATCGCCCTTGCCCGCGAGCTCTCGGCACGCGGATACCGCCCGGTCATCGTGACCAGGGGATACAAAGGCAGGCTCAAAGGCATCGTACACGTGAGGCCCGATCACGATTTCAGGGACGTGGGGGACGAAGCCCTCTTCATGGCAAGGACGTCGGGCGTGCCGGTGGTAAAGTCGCCCGACCGGTTCAGGGGCGCCATGTATGCCAGAAGCGGGCTCAAGGCGGATCTCGTGCTCCTCGACGACGGCTTCCAGCATCGCAGGTGCCACCGCGACCTCGACATCGTGCTCGTGTCCGGGGATGTCTCAAGGGAAGCTCTCCTCCCCTCGGGCCGCCTCAGGGAATCGGCAGACTCCCTCAGGCGGGCGGACATTATCGTATACACCAAGGGATCAGGCGGGGGCGGCGTTACGGCAGAGCTCATCCCCTCCTCGCTCCTCGATGGCCCGGGCGGCACTCGCGATCTTTCCCTGCTCAGAGGCAAGCGCGTGCTCGCTGTCAGCGGAATAGCCAGGCCGGATCACTTCATCCGGTCTCTGCACGAGCTCGGCGCCCGCACAGAAGCCTTGACCTTCAGGGACCACTATGCCTACACCTCCCGGGACATCGAGAAGATAAAGGCCCGGGCGAAGGACTGCGATCTGATCGTGACCACGGAAAAGGACATGGTCCGTATGAAGCCCGCATGGCTCGATGCGAAGTGGCTGGCACTCAAGGTGGAGATGTGCGTCACCGGGATGGAAGGAATCATCAGGGAGATCGATGACATTGTCAAAGGCAGCGGTGTTCCTCGACAGGGATGACACCATCATAAGGGATAAAGGCTACCTCAGCGACCCTGAAGGGATAGAGATCCTCGCAGGGGTGCCTGAGGCTATCCGCATCCTGAACAGCCGGAGCATCCCGGTGATCGTCATCACCAATCAGTCGGGCATTGCCCGGGGCTTCTTCGATGAGGAAACGCTTCGCACTATCCATAAAAGGCTGCTCGCCCTCCTCAGGGAACAGGGGGCAGTGATCGATGCGATCTACTACTGCCCCCACTTGTCGGAAGGGGCGGTCAGGAAGTACGCGATAGCCTGTACGTGCAGGAAGCCGGACACCGGGATGCTCATACAGGCTGCACGCGATTTTGGGCTGGACCTCCCGTCGTGCTTCATGGTAGGCGATAAGCCCGAAGACATCGAGGTCATCCACAGGGTCGGCGGGAAAGGCGTCTTCATGAGCACAGGGAAGCATCACGACACCGGGCACCGGGCCGACTTCATTGCCCATGACCTTATCCAGGCAACGCAGTGGATTTTGAGCACCATGAGGAAAGAAAGCTGTTCTCCAGATTCAGGTACCTAGCACACCTTATCCTTCTGAAAGGGTTCATCCTCTTCGTACGGATCACGCCTTACCGCGCTGCGGCTGCAGCAGGAAGATTCTTCGGGCTGATCGTATGGGCATGCGTTCCTCTCCACAGGAGGATCGCAGCCGTCCAGATACGCTTCGCCCTCGGCCCGGAGAATGAAAAGGGCATCTCCCGCAGGGCGTTCATGAATCAGGGCGGTCTCTACGTCGACATGGTCAAGTATGCCTATATGGACGACCGCAGCCTCAGCCGCAAGGTTACCGTCGAGGGCGGAGAGCACTTCGAGGCCGCCCTTGCCTCCGGCCGGGGCATCATGATCGTCACCGGCCACATGAACTGGGAGGTCCTCGGGCATCTGCCGAGGCTCATCGGACTGGAGATCTGTGTCATGGCGGATACCATAAAGAACCGGGCTGTGCAGGCTGTGTCGGAAGAGCTCCGCTCCCGGTGCAGGATCACCGTGCTTCCTCCCAGGGGCGGAATGGTGAAGAGGCTCACGGATGAGCTTTTGGAAGGCCGCATCATCGGGATGGTCATCGACCAGCGGGGCAAGCGCGAGAACAGGCTCTTCTGCGACGTATTCGGCATGCCTGCACCGACGAACCCCGCCCCTGCCTTCATCGCGCTTAAAGGCGACGCCCTCGTCCTGCCGGTCTATGCCATCAGAAAGGACGGCAGATATACCTTCCGTTTCGAGAGACCGCTCGATGCGAGGTCGTTCGGGGACGATTTCCGAACGATCACCAAGCTGTGCGATTCCTGGAAATCGGAGGCAGTCCGAAGTTTGAGCCAGACCATGCACTCATGGCTGTGCTCGGTCATCCGGGAGAACCCGGACCAGTGGTTCTGGCTCCACTGCCGGTGGGTGAGAAGATCGGACATGGCAAAGATCGTCAGGACAGGCATGGACTTCAAAAAGTTCGTAGTAGCGCAAGCAGAGGATTATCTTCAGATAAATAATGTGTTATATGAGGATCATGGGAAAGAGGTCTCTTCTGTTTGAGAAGCTGCAGTATCCTGTCGCCAAATTCGTTGTCGATCTCGTCCGTGCCATGCCGTACTCTATGGCGCTTTCCATCGGCAGGTCACTCGGGCTCGTGGGCTGGCTCGTGGATTCGTTCCACAGGAAGGTGGCCGAGACCCAGATGCGCCATGCCCTGGGAGAGGCATACCGCCCGGATCTCGTCCGCAAGGTTTTCATGTTCCACGGCGATATCCTCGTAGATGCCGTCAAGTATGCCTACATGGACGTCGAGGAGGTCGGGAAGAGGGTCGTCATCGAAGGCAGGGAGCATCTCGATGCCGCCCTTGCGAGCGGGAAAGGCCTCATGGGCGTCACCGGGCACCTCGGCAACTGGGAGATCCTCACCCACATGAACAGGCTAATCGGGTTGGAATTCTGCGTCATGGCCGACGTGCGCAAGGACCCCAGGCTCGAATCCCTCGTGGACGGAATCCGCAAACGCTCCGGGGCTGTGATCCTGCCTCCCAAGGGCAAGGCCCTCATGCTCATCAAGGAGCTGAAGAAAGGCCATACCATCGCCATCGTAGCGGATCAGCGGGGCAGGCGCTCCGACAACCTCTACTGCAATTTCTTCGGGCTGCCGGCACCGACCAATCCGGCACCGGCATTCCTTGCGATCAAATCCGATGCCCTCGTCATGACGGTTTCTGCCATCAAGGAAAACGGCCGCTACCGGGTCAGTTTTTCCGAGGCCAGGGAGGCGGCCTCGTTCGGAGACGGCAAGCAGGGCATCGTGAACTTGAGCCAGTTCATGCAGTCATGGGTGGAAACCATGGTCAGGAGATATCCGGACCAGTGGTTCTGGCTCCACTGCCGGTGGACGAGGCGCTCGGAGATGAGAAGGATCATCAGGAGGGGCGAGGATTTCCCGGACTTCGTCCGCTCGCAGGCACATCAGACCTCCTGAAAAATACCTTGAATCCTGCTGGCCTTTCCCTATTCTTTATCTTGACTTCAGGGCCTGTGTCTCGGTATAGAAAGTTGGTCATAGTCAAGGCGGCATAGCCAAGTGGTAAGGCGACGGTCTGCAAAACCGTTATTCTCCGGTTCAAATCCGGATGCCGCCTCCATTATTTCAATAACTTACAAGCCCTATTCCAATATATTTCAAGTGTACTTAAAGAATCAGTAAAGAAGGTCGAGCGACTAAATAATCATTTACTCTGCATACCTCCAGTCTTTGGGCTATATAGTTTTTGTGTCACGGATGTGTCACCAATATGAAGGCGGAAAATGGCCTGAACTGGCGGAAGCACATCAACCCTGATTAAAGTCGAATCAACTCATGTCCCAGCTCAATTCAATTGACACATCTTATTTCAAATAGTATAGGGAATATGATATTTTCATGAATTAACAAAATGTAAGAAGGACATATGCCACATTTAGAGACGCATCCCCACATCATATTTGAAGATAATTGGACCTTGGAAAAAGATGTCATATTTATGCTCGGGCAGTGCGAGGCGATTATTAGCACCATCTCTGAAATCCCGCTGCCACCGAAAGAACGGCAGTGGCTGCTCTTAGTATCTCTTCGCAAGGGGGCTCAAGCTACGACAGCGATTGAGGGTAACACGCTGACAGAAGAGGAGATCGCCAGGATAGACGAAGGGGAATCACTTCCTCCAAGCAGGGAATACCTCGAAATCGAGGTAAAGAACATCATCGAGGCCCTGAACGCGATCAGGGAAGACGTTATCTTAAACGATAAATCTGTTGTAATAACTCCAGAGCTTATCAAAAGTTTCCACCGTTATGTCGGCAAGAACCTGGGTGATCATTTCCAGGCCATACCCGGTCAGTTCCGGCAGAACAATGTTGTGGTCGGCACATATAGACCACCAGAATACAGTTCAGTGAACGCATTGGTTCAGAGATTGTGTGAATGGATGAGGGAAACCTTCCATTACGAGGAAGGCAATACAAATTTTATTGAACAGGTGGTTCAGGCCATTGTCTTCCATGTGTATATTGCCTGGATTCACCCCTTTGGGGATGGCAACGGCAGGACGGCGAGATTAGTCGAGTTCTATATCCTTCTGAGAGCCGGATTGCCCGACATTGCATCTCACATCTTATCAAATTTTTACAATGACACTCGCGAGGAATACTACCGACAACTGTCTCTTGCTGGAAGGGAGGGTGATCTGACCAAGTTCATCCACTATGCCGTGCAAGGATTTCGTGATGGTCTGGCCGAGGCATTGAGCATTTTCCAGAATAGCGTTCTTCAGACAGCCTGGAAGAATTATATCTATGATGCATTGGACAGCAAGAAAGCCCAAGGAAAGTCGAAGGCCATTGTCAAACGAAGAAGAAATATTGCCCTCCATTTCCCGGTAGACAGGTTTTATGGGATTGACGAGCTGCTTGAGCGGGAGCCCGTTTTCATCAAAGAGTATTCCGGCCTTTCCGATATTACCAGAGCCAGGGATTTTCAAGAATTGGAACGGCTGGAATTGATCATCAGGGAAGGGAGCAAGTATAAAGGCAATATCCAGATGTTGAAGGGGATGATGCCCTTAAGAAGAAGGCAATAGTTCAAGAAGCTTGTTCCTGATGGATGTAAACAACGCTTTATAATCATTGCGTGCCTACCAGGGCCCCTTGATTTTAATAGCTTTATTGATTCCCCAAAGGCTGTACTGACAAGCATCTCTTCTGAATAGACCACACTTCCTCATTCGTAACCATTCCAGCTTGTGAGCCTTTCGACGTTCCATATATCAAGGACCAGAAGGCAAACACATTCCCTTTTTGTTGTAGGGCATTTTACACAAGGTTTTTGATAAGTATCTGGCGGCTTTGAATGAATCGGTATATTGTCTAAGTCGGGAGGTTAAATCACATGACAATTCTTTTTCATGCTCTCATCAAGGAATTCAATTATACAGTAGATTATCGGGGTAAGAAGTACATGAATCGGGCGCAGTTGACTCATTCAGGATGCTTATTAAAATGGAGGGTTGAAAGGGATCATTACAAAGATGTTCCTGAATTCTATGAAACAAATTATGAATTTGATTACGACGAATTGAAGATGCTCGTGGAGGCATTCCAAAGCTTATCAGAAAAAGACTATGATACGAGATGGAGCCTTCATCATGGAGTACAGGAAAAGATAAGAAGCAACAAAAGGCGCGCCACATCCGAGGAACTGGAGGCATTATTCAGAGATGCCCAAAAGGAGTGGGAAGCCGATAAGAGCAGGGATTACGAGGGGATCGTGTGGCGGTTGGTTGATGAGAGATATCCTGCCAAGAAATAACTAAATGTGCTGTAATCCTCGGGATGGACGTGAGCAACCGTGTAGGCTTTACAGATGTAAAATGAAAAATAGGCAAAGATGTAGTAGCTAAGACCGGATCTGACAGGTGGTCCCCTTTCTGAAGTTCTGTCTTGTCAGATCTAAGCTGTCAGATGGTCATCGGTAAGGAAACCATCGACATGTCCCTCATCCATATAACTGATCCATTTTTCTTTCGCCAGAGGAAGGTTATCATTGAAAGTATCCATGGGTGTCCTCCCCTTGCAGCGTTTCCCCTGATGCGTTCTCTGGTTATTGTACTTGTAGAGCCATAGATCGAGGTCTTTCTGGAGTTCATCGAGCGTAGCATAAATCTTCCTTCTGAAGGCGATGCTGTAGAACTCATCCTTGATGGTTTTGTGGAACCGCTCGCAGATGCCATTCGTTTGAGGAGACCGTACTTTCGTTTTCGTGTGCTCAACATCATTGAGGGCAAGGAAAAGCTGGAACTCATGAGTCGTGGGATTGCCGCAGTATTCCGTGCCCCGGTCCGTCAGGATCCTCAGCAAGGGAATGCCCCTCTCGTCAAAGAACGGGATAACCCGATCATTGAGGAAATCGGCGGAGTTGATGGGATGCTTGCTGGTATAGAGCTTTGCCATGGCCAGGGAGGAAAACGTATCAATGAAGGTCTGCTGGTATATGCGTCCCACTCCCTTGATGTTGCCCACGTAGTAGGTGTCCTGGG
>JAKPPU010000071.1 GCA_029547185.1 Deltaproteobacteria bacterium
TGGCGGCCATGCGCGAGGGGGCCTACGACTATGTCGAGAAGAACTTCAATGTCGACGACCTGCTGACGATCGTGCGCGACGCCCTGGAGAAGAGGGAGGCGGCGCGGAAGGAAGGCCCCTCAACCCCGCGGGAAGGGGACGACACCCGCTATTTCGGCACCATGGTGGGCCGCAGCAAGGAGATGCAGAAGGTCTATGCCCTGATCGGCAAGGTCGCCGACACGCCGGCCAACGTGCTCCTTCTGGGCGAGAGTGGCACGGGCAAGGAACTGGTGGCCCGGGCCATCCACGGCAACAGCGCCCGGAGGGCAAAGCCCTTCGTGGCCATCAACTGCGGGGGGATCCCGGAGAACCTCCTGGAGAGCGAGCTGTTCGGGTACATGAAGGGCTCCTTCACGGGGGCCTTCGCGGACCGGGCCGGCCTGTTCGAGGCGGCCCGGGGCGGGACGATCTTCCTCGACGAGATCGCCGAACTGCCCGTGGTTCTCCAGGTCAAGCTGCTGCGCGTCCTGCAGGAGCGGACGATCCGCCGCATCGGGGGCACCGAGGACATCAAGACCGATGTGCGGATCATCTCCGCCACCAACCAGGACCTGCAGGAAAAAGTCAGGCGCGGCGAGTTCAGGGAGGACCTGTACTTCCGGCTCAACGTGATCCCGATCCACATCCCCCCGCTGCGGAAGCGCAGGGAGGACATCCCGCTTCTCGTGCAGTACTTCATCGAGAAATACACCCGGGAATTCGGCAAGGAGGTCAAGCGGATCTCCGCCTACGCCCTGGAGCTGCTCATGCGCTACCCGTTTCCGGGGAACATCCGCGAGCTGGAGAACATCATCGAGCGCAGCGTGGCCCTGGAGAGCTCGAGCATCATCCTGCCCGAGAACCTCATCCTGGCGGAAGAGGGCAACGGCGGAGCCGCGGCGGCCGACCCCGCGGGGGACTTCCCCGAGGGCGGGGTCGATCTCAACCGGGAGCTGGAGCGGTTCGAGCGGGGAATCATCCGCAAGGCCCTCGAGAAGGCCGGGGGCTCCAAGACGAAGGCGGCCTCGCTTCTCGGCGTTAGCTTCCCGAGCCTGCGGCACCGTCTCGAGAAGCTCGGGATGGAAGGCGGCAACGGGGATGGAAAGTGATGAGGAGCAGCAGGGGGGTGAGGAGAATCCTCAGACCCGGCGGCGAATTGAAACGGGACATGCCGTGAGTGTAGACGAGAGTATTTTGCAAGTACTAAGAATCACTGGGATAATTCGAATATGCGAAAATCGGTCATCTGTGGCATGCGAATTGCTGATCCATGGTCAAAACAAAAATTAAAGCTTTCAGCAGCATTCGACCGATAAGATATTTCGAGCGCTTCGAGACGAAGCGAGGGCGCTTCGGACGCAAAGAAAGGAAATAGGCCGAACATATGATCAGCCGTTTTAGAAAACCAATCGGGCAGCGCGGGTTTACATTGATCGAACTCATGATCGTCGTGGCCATCATCGCCATCCTTGCGGCCATCGCCATCCCGCAACTGACCGGTTACCGGAACAGGGGGTTCAGAGCTGCCTTGCAGTCGGATCTGAAAAACGCCTATACGGCGGCGCAGGCATACTTCTCCGATCATCCCTCGGCAACGATTACCGCCAGCACGCAACTTGAGGCAGCTGGATACCAAAGATCGAGCGGGATCAGCTTTACATCGGGAAACATGACTGTTTCAAATACCGCCACATTGATTACCATGACCCATGGATCTCTGCCGAGCGGTGCGCAGACGGGTTCAGTCTATGCAACGGGTTTGATCGTTATGCCGCCATACTAGCAAATGAAAAAGAAACGAAAGAGAGAAACCTATGAAAAATTGCATGAAAAGAAAGGGGGAGGGTAGAACACAATAGAGCAGAACGAAACGGAATTTCGGTCGATGAAGGCAAACAGAGAAAAAATGTTGAAAGAAAACAACGTATAAAAAATTGTCAGAGGAGGTTTGAAATGATCAGCGCGTTCAGAAAGAAAAGAGGCAGCAGGGGTTTCACGCTTATCGAACTCATGATCGTCGTGGCCATCATCGCCATCCTGGCGGCCATCGCCATCCCGCAGTTCACCGAATACCGTAAACGTGGATTCAAGGCAGAACTCAACGCAGATCTGAAGAACGCGTACACGGCAGCTCAGGCCTATTTCTCGGATTTCCCGAATGCCACGGTTGATTCATTGACGAAACTTCAGGCCGCGGGATATCAGAAATCGCCCAACATTTCGGGGACTATTACGGCGAATATGACGGTCAGCGGCGGATCGATCAAGCTCACCCATACTGCTCTCACTGCACCCAATAACACGGGCTCCGTTGCCAGCACCGGCGTCATCACCATGCCGAATTAAACAATCAGAACACCTTTTGCGGAGGTCGGTGAATTATTCTCCGACCTCTTTTTTTTGTAAGGGCAAGGGATTTGCATCCAACGGTTTTATGGAAAAGACAACCCATGCCGCTGAGTGCAAAATTAGTCTGTCACGGTCAATCTATTTGCTTTTAAACCGAATGGAATGGGTCTTTACCGGCGTGACCGGCATTGGCCTAATGGTCATTTTCTTTACCGAACTCATCCTCTGCCTGACCCCGCCCATCTCGCGCGACGCCCTCATCCACCATCTGGCCATCCCGAAACTCTGGATCCGTCACGGCGGCTGGTTCGATACGCCATGGGCGGACTTCAGCTATTTCCCGATGAACGTCGATCTCCTCTATCTCGTACCGCTGATGTTCGGCAATGATGTTTTGCCTGCCTTCATCCACATGCTCTTCGGGTGGGGGACGGGTTACCTCGTCTACCGGTATCTGAGAGACCGGGAAGGCCGGACGTGGGGATTGCTCGGCCTTCTGATCTTTGCGAGCACGCCGATGGTGATGCGCCTGTCCGTCACGGCTTACGTCGACCTGGGGATGATCTTTTTCACGACGGCCTCCATCCTCGCTTATCTTCGCTGGAGAGAAGGCGGCTACGGGGAGGCAAAATGGCTGTACCTCTCCGCCGTCTGCATGGGCCTGGCGGCGGGGACGAAATACAACGCCTTCATCACATGGGTCTTCCTCAACGGCGCCGTATGCTTCCTCTATGCGCGGGACACGGGAAGGCAGGTGCAGGCCTTGCGGTGGGGCGGCGTTTTCTTTCTTGTCGCCCTTGCTGTCGTTTCGCCCTGGCTGGTGAAAAACCTGGTGTTGAAGGCAAACCCGGTCTACCCCCTCATCGATTCTGTTTTTTCGTTCATGCACGGCGGGCGGGAACCCGCCGCCTTCCTCTTTGCAGGGGATGTGGAAAGCCGGGGCTTCAGCTTGATCCGGAACCGGGTGTTGATCTACGGGGAAGAGGCCTGGCAGATCCTGATTCTTCCGCTTCGTATTTTTTTCGAAGGGCGTGACCATTCACCGCAGCACTTCGACGGCATCCTGAACCCGCTGTTTGCACTGGCGATCCCCTTAGCCTTTCCGGGGACACGAAAGAGGCCACGCATTTTTTTTCTTTGCCTGATCCTGTTTGTCTTCACCGTGTCCGCCCTGACCGCGGATCTGCGCATCCGATACATCCTTGCGATCCTGCCCTTCGCGACGATCCTCGCCGTGATGGGCATCAGGAATCTCCTGGACTGGCTCGAGCGCCGCTTGAGAGGGGCGCACAGGGCCGCACAGGGGCTCGTTATGACAGGAGTCGCCTTGCTGATTGTCGCAAACCTCGTCTACCTTGGAAATCTCTATGCCGGCATCCGTCCTCTGCCATACATCATGGGCCAGGAGTCGAGGGATGACTTTCTCTCGCGGCAGGTCGGAAGTTACCCGGCCGTGGCGTTCATCAATCGAAACCTGCCGCAGGACGCCGTCGTCTACCTCCTCTACCTGAGCGGCCGAGGATATTACCTGGAGAGGGAGTACCTCCACCACGCCGGCCTGGAGATTGCGATTGTGAAGGCCATGGGGAGAGCGTCGGCCGATGCAGCAACGATGTCATCCTTCCTGAGGTCGCTGGGGGGGACGCATCTGCTGGTGCAGGAAGGGCTTCTCGTCAAGGCAATTCACGACAACATCCCGGAGGATGCCGCCGGTAACGTGCTGAAAACGCTTGCACAATCTTTGATTAAGGTCTATGAATCCAACGGCCACGCCGTCTACCAGATCCGATAAAAGAGGGACGTTGTTGACTGAGTTGACTCATGCATGAACGAAAAGTCGCTGAAGAGAATTAGTCAACTTGCTAAACAACGTCCCTGATCACTTGAGGAAGAAATGTTTGCAGGGAAAAAAGTCGTCGTCGTCATGCCCGCGTACAATGCGGCGCAGACCCTCCGGAAGACCTATGAGGAGGTGATGGCCCAGGGCGTCGTGGACAGGGTGATCGTCGTCGACGATGCCAGCCACGACGAGACCGTCGCCCTTGCGAGGACGCTTCCCGACGTCACCGTCCATCGTCACCTCGAGAACCGGGGTTATGGTGCGAACCAGAAGACCTGCTACCGGATGGCGCTGGAGGAGGGGGCCGATATCGTCGTCATGGTGCACCCCGATTACCAGTACACCCCGAAGCTGATCCCGGCCATGGCCTCCCTCATCGG
>JAKPPU010000077.1 GCA_029547185.1 Deltaproteobacteria bacterium
GTGGCCTTCATGCGGCCAATCAGCCGGACCTCTGATTTGTATTCCTGAGCGATTTCCCGGACCTTCGCGGGGTCGTTCTTGTAGTGACTGAGCTGCCGCTGCACCAGCCTCACGGAATCCATGTTCTCGTAATACTCCTGGGTGAGGACCTGCTTTCCTGCCTTGCCGTAGACCCTTCGCAGGAACGGTATTTCATAGGTCTCGACGTCCTCACCCTTCGCGTATTTGATCGGCGTGCTGATGAGGTTCGAGACGAACTTCCCGGCGCCGCCCGTCACGGTGTCGATGGCCAGGTCGATAGATTCCGGGGATATGTCGATCTTCCCGGGCCGGACCTCGTCGCCTCCGGTGAGCTCATTGAGCGTCTTGGCGATCCACTTCGAGGGCACCCGGGCCGAGTGCCAATAGGTCTGAGAGCTGGGCTTTTCGGCGTAGGGGTTGGCCGATGGCCTGAGCTTCCGGCCACTCCAATCCTTGTTTTCCGCCCACTGGACGAAAGGATCCAGCAGGGTCGGGGAGATCATTTGCAGCAGGCTCGATTCCCCTCCCATGGGGTTGAAGGCGCTCACGATGGCACCGCCGACCCGCAGGGCACTCGCCGTTGCCTTGTTGTTTTTCTTGGTCAGGACCTCGCCGGCCGCCTGTCCCATGACGTGAAAGATGTTGTAGCCCCACGGGAGCGGTATCTGGATGTGCCCGCCGTTTCCGGGGAGCATGATGATCATGTTGCGGTCCTTGATCCACGGAGCTATCTTGTCGTAACGGTTCTCGCCGTCGTCGTCGTCTCCGCCCACGGCCCGGTTCATGATGTCCAGGGCGGCCGCAAAGACGATCGTCGCGCCCATGAGCTTCCGGACCTTGCGGCTTTTCGCGCCGGCCATGATGAGGCGGGCCGAGCCCTGGATGCTCGCGTTGTAGAACAGGTAGAAGGCATTGAGCACCGGGCCCATGTTGCCCTTGCGGTTGAAGTTGACGGTGAGCTCCTTGGCGATCTTTGCCGCCTTGGATTCCGGCACGTTGGCCTCGATCAGGTTCTTGAAGACGGAGAGCCTGATGGCGTTCTCGACGGCCGTGTTCATGTCGGCAATGTAGTCGAAAGCCGCGGTGAGGCCCCGCTTGACGCTGCGGATCTTGCCGTGCTTCATGTCCTCGATCTTCGAGATGAGGGCCTTCTCACGGTCCTGGATGGTCTCGTAGGACTGAATCCACCCGGTCTGTCCGCCGGCGTTGCGGAAGCGGTTGAACCAGCGGGCCCACTCCGTATCGCGGTTGTTGTCCTGGTACTCCCGGATGCCCTTGAAGGCGCTGCCGACCTGCTTGATGGCCTTCATCCGGATGGCGTCGGCCTCGTTGTCGGCCATGTTGTAAGCCGCCGTCTGGATGTCGCGGGCGAAGTTGGAGATGATGAACTCCGGGTTCAAGCTGGTATTGATCACGGCCAGCCAGCGGGAAATCTTGGCGACGGCCCGGGTGACGGCGCCCATGTCGGCCGCGTCGAGGTTCTTCAAGGCCGAGAGGATCTTCATGCCGTCGAGATCCCGCTCGTCGAACGTGACGTGATGGTCCTTGCCGTCGACCCGGACAGCCAGGACGTTGTCGGCCAGCATGTAGCCGAGGGGGTTGGCCCTGTAGACGATCAGGCCGTCCTCGTCGAAGGATGCCGTTTTCTCCGGCACGTCGATCTTCCAGGGGCCCCGGTGCGCCTTTGCGAACTCGAGGAACGCCCGGGAGACCTTGGCCTTTTCCGCCCTCACGATGGTCGCCTCGTGCTGCGCTACCACGTTTGCCAGGATGTTGACGACCTCTCGGGTGGACCCGGCCCGGAGCTTCTGCCCGCCGCGGACCTCGAAGCCCCTGCCCTTCCTCGGCATGGCCTCGCTTTTCCCTTCGCGCATGAGGGGAACGTAATGCTGGTAGGTCTTTTCCCACTTGGCGATGGTGTCCTCGGTCTCGAGCCCGGCCTCGATCAGCAGATCGCGCCTTGCCTTGGTGATGGCGTCGACCATCCTGCCGATGCGCTTGTAGATTTGGGCCTGCGGGCCCCGGTTAATCCGGTCGAGGATCTGCTCGGCTTCCTGGTCGGACATGCCGGAGAGGGCTTGATTGTCTTCCCGGTCGGGATTGATTTCCCGGAGCCGTGCATTGGCTTCCTTCGCGTGCCGGGCGTGCAGGTACTCGTCGGCCTGCTCGACGTCGATATTGTTTTCGCTCATGAGTTCAATGAGGGGGTCAACGTGCTTCTCGTCGAAGTCCTCGATTGCCGCCGCGGCCATGCCATGATAGCGGGTCTCGGCGAGGTAGGCGTCCTGGGCCTCGGGAAGCTCCCGCCCGGCCCGGCGCTCGGCCTCGCTCTGCGCCTTGTTGAGATAGAGGAACTTGTCCTGTGCCTGATAGCGGAGCTCATCCCATGCCCTCTTGAGGATGCCCGGCTGAACGATGCTGTCCACCATGGGGGCGAGGCGAGCGGGGATGATGGCGGGGGCGTAGCGTTCCCCCTTCAAGTCGGGAAGCTCGGGGGTGATGACGGAGAAGTATTGGTCGCCCCCACTCTCCGGGGGGCGGGCGGGGTTAGGGAGTATTTTTGCTTTTGCGGGGTCGATAACGGCTTCCGTGCTGTTTCTGGCACCATCGAAGCCGAGGTCTCTTAGCGTTTTCCAGAAGTATTCACTTTCAAGCCATCCGCCGGACTGAACGATGTCGAGCGATTCGAGTTCGGATGCTATTCTTTCTTTCGCCGCAGCCTCTCCGATTTCGTCAACAAGGTCGTACAGGTCAGAGTCTGCCTGCGTATATTCGTCGACGAAGCGGTCGGCTACTTGTTTTGCTGTTTTCTCGTTTTCAATGTCGGCAAGTTTCAGTGCAGAGGTGTCAATTACCTTTGTTCCGCCTCCCTTTTTGCCGTAAAATTCTGCCGTGCCCAGTTTCTTCGTCAAGTACACGGCCCCGCCGTAATACCCGCCGCCTTCCGGACTGAACGAGCTAATGTCTTCCGTAGCCCCATGAAGCCACAGGCTATCGTTTTCCTTCAGTTCCTTTTGAAACTCAGGACTGAAAAAGTCGATCTCACCTTCGGGCGTCCGGGGTAGTTTCTTGGTGGTTATCTCGCCCGCCCCCGGCTTGGAGGTCATGGCATACCCCATAGCATTTTTCTCGGCAGCGGACAAGCCCTTGCGGTCGAAGATTCTCCCGCTTTCAATCCCGCGAAGTATACTCTCCGGGTTCCTGATCCCGAACGTCTCCAGGATGCCGTCGATGAAGGCCCGGATGCGAAGGATGATCCGGCCGATGGGACCCCTCTGCTCCTTGACGGCGAGGCGGTCTGCAATGAAGTTCGCCCGGTCCTCGGGACCTCCGATGTCCTTCCGGTTCGCCGTATCCCAGCGCCCGTCACGGTGCAGGTTCTTGATGTGGTTCTTCAGGACGTCCACGTCGCGGTCGTTGATGATGCCCGCGGTTTCCATGAAGTGCATGCTCTCATGGGCCAGTGTCCAGGTATCACCGAAAGTCCGGTGCAGCTTGATGTAAAGGTCGCCTTTGTGGGTGACCCCCATGGCCCCCGGAATCACGGCCCCCGGAGCCAGCTTTTGCGTCCCGTACCCTACCTGCAGGACGGCGGAGTCCGGCGTGATGCTGTCCACTTTGTAGAGGGTGACGTACTTCCCACCCCTCGTTTTGACGTAGATGTTCTTGTTGGCGTCGAGTCCCACTTCCTGTCCGGGGAAGAACTTCTTGACGTCCTCCAGTTTGGCCGGCTTCAGCAGACCCCGGCGGTGGAGGTCGCGGACGTTGTACCTAATGTCCGGGTTCTCGGGGGAAAAGGTGCCGCGGTTGAAGACGGACTTGATTTGAGTGGGGGAAAAAACGATGTAGGAATCCTTTCCCTTGTCCTCGTACCGATTACGGTAGACTATCCCGTCATGGCCCTCTGCCTTTGCTTTCTCGATAATCTGCGCCCATTCACCATTGGCACCACCCGCATCTGCAACTCTTTTCGGGTTTTGAATACTAAGATACGCGGCCGTGATTCCACCGCCCTCTGCATCTATTGCAAATTCGTCGATATTTGACAGTACATAGGAACGGCCATGGGCGATTGCCGAATCTTCATCACCGTAGTCTCCTTCTCCAAGGTCTTCAGACGTCATTCCTTGGCCGTCATCCCAGTGCCACTCACCTTCTTCGTTCTGATAAGCCTCGACCGCCATGGCCGCATCGTCTTTGTATTTTCCTATAGACCTTTCTTGCGCGGCATCCTTCGTTCCGAAGTGCATGGCACCGGCTGGTATGTCTTCCTCTTCATTGAACGACCCGTGATGATAAACCACCAAAGGGTTGCCCTTTTCGTCCACCACTTTTGATCCGGCAAACCATTTCTTAAACTCAGGTGTGTCAGTTCGAGCTTCAAGTACCTCGTACATCTCCACGCCCTGCGGGGTCTCGCGGGTCTGGATCTGGGAGATGAATTTGTCGAAAGCCTTGTTGATCGCCTCTCTCTCGGCGCCTTCCGGGTAGGGCCTTGCGACAAAGCCGTCGATCATGGGAAGCAGGAATCCGCCGTGGGCATGGTAGACGAGGAAATCGCTCTGCCCGCCCTTCTCGGCAATCTTGTCCTCAACGTAGGCCGCGAAGGCCCGTGCCGCCATTTCCCGCGGCTCACTCCAATAGTCGCCCGTCCGGGCCTGGTCCATCTTCTTCGCTTCGATGGCGTAGGAAGTGGGTCGCATCCGGGTCTTTTCCGTCCCGGCCTCGGCGTCCTTGAACATCTTGATCCGGTCGGCGTAGGTTCGCATTGCGGCCCGCACTCGGTCTAGCGAGCCGGACTGTTCTTTATTGAAGCCCTGATGATTCCGGGTGGCCTTGATGATGGCGTTGATGGCCTCAAGGGTGTCGTTGGTATAGCGACCGGCCATGATTCCGGCCATGCGGTTTCTGCGCGTTCTTTGTGCAGCGGTCTTTGCGGCCTCTTCCGGCTTTTCCTCATTGTACCTGAATGAGGTTTCCAGGCTCCCGCCCTCGACGAGGATGCTGGCAAGGCGGTCGAACTCTGCAAGTTGCTCCGCCGATGCAGGCTCGAAGAATTTGATGGGCTTGTTGCTGTAGCCACCCTTGCTCTTATGGTAAGCCGTCATATCGCGGGACAAGTCACCCCGGATATTGTTCAATGAACTGGCCAGATGTTCACGCGCCTTCCCGAGGAACTTATCTGCCTGCTTGGTGTCCTCGACGTACTGCTCGGCCCGCTTATACATGGTCTGCAGAAGGGTCTCGAAGGCTTCCTTCAACTCCGTGCGGACCCCGGAGTCCTTGATCTTTAATCCCTCAGTTGCGAACTCCTTCCCGCTGGCGGTGGTGGGAAACACCATGTCGCCGCGTTTGTTGGCCACGCGCTTCCCGCGCTCCGGCGTGTCCTGCCGTCCGAGGTAGTGATCTAAAGCGTGAAACCATTCATGGGCGAGGGATCCCGCGCCCTTCATCTTCGTGAGGTTGATGATTCCGTAGTCGGTCTCGTAGTGCGCTTTTGCCCCGGTGAGACCCTGTCCTCTCGCTCCGAAGGCGATGGCCAGTTCCCCGTTGAGCATGAGGGCTTTCGGGGGAAGCCCGAGGGCGTCTGCCAGATCAAGAAGGCCGTCATAGGCATGGTTCATGACCTGCTGACGCTCTTCCTGATTATTCCAGTTGCCGAACTCGATGCCACGGGGCGCAAAGGTCTCCATGAACATCTCAGGGGTGGCGTCCTTCGTCCTGCGCTCCTCGCCTTTCCTGATGGCGATTTCGGGAACGGGAAGGATTTCCTCACCGAAGTTGGTCTTGAGGTTGAGCAATTCCTCGGCGTGAATGGCCATGTGCTTCATAGCCTCTTCGCGGGAAGGGAAGTCCTTGTTGACGACCTTGAGTCTTTTTCGATCACTGACCCTCTTGTAAATGGAAAAGGTCTTGTCGTCGTTCTGATAGACGGAGTGGTTCTGTGCGACGGCATAAAGGGGGATGGCTTTTTCAGCCTCTTCCTGAGAGGAAAAGACCTGCCCGCCGAACCGGGTCATCATGCCGGACTTCGCGGCCCCGGCCATTCCAATGACCCACTTTCCGGGTTCGTGGACCTTCTCCATGGCCACGAATTTCTTGCGCCATGCAGGGCCTTCATCTTCCTTCTTGGCCTTTCCTGACATGGAGTAGCCGCGCTCGGCTGTATCCTTGCGGGCGCCGCCGACCTTCTCCCCGAAGTCCTCGATCTTCCCCCTCTGCCCCGCCTCGGTGGGGGTGGACTTGGCAGCTTCTTCCTTTTCTGCTTCAGCAAGAGCGTTCTTCCATATATTGAGGTCGCTCTTTTTTATGTTGTACTTTCGGAGGGCCGCCTCTTTTTCAGTTTTCGTTCCACGTTTCGTCAATCCCTCAGCATACGCAAGGTCTTCTTCTGCCTTCTGCACCCTCTCTTTGAGAGCGGTTATTCGATTCGGTTCTGCGGCCTTTGCCTTCCCCAACTCCGGGTACTCGGCCAGCACGGCAGGGGGGACGGGGAGGCCGGAGGAGAGGGCCTGCTGGATCATGTCCTTGTGGCGTCCGATTTCAACAAACGCCGGGATCTTCGCAACGCCCGCTTCCTGCGCTGCAATAACCCTTCTGCGATTCGTTGAGTACGGGGTTTTCTTGTCGCCCTGAAGTACGACGGTGATGGGGCTCGGCTCAATTCCCTGCTTTGACCACTCGATATATTTCTGCGTAGAGGGCATGTCAATGACCCTCTGCCTCGTCTCTCCCTCAAGGCCGAATTCTATTTTCTGCGGGTCGAGGTACTGCATCTGATAGACATAGGGATTTTCTCCATAATCGTCTATGGCAAGATCGCCCTCTTTGTACTTGTTCGGTTTCGGCCCTTCCTTTTCGTTGTTGATAACAGAAAGCTCGGAGTCCTTGATGAAGTCCTTTTTCTGCATCTCCCACGGCTGCTTGGGGGGGTGCTCGGTCTTTACGCGTTCTGCCCACTTTTCTTCAGAGGCTTCATAAAGGATGCGATTTCCCTCACGAAGGGCGGTATGGGCAAGCGTCGTTTTGACAATGTCGCCAACCTTAACTTCCTTCGGCCCGCCTTGGACATCGCCCTTTCCGAGTTCGCCCTGATACTTCTTGGCAATCTTCGAAATGGTGTCCGTGTCCTTCGCCTTGATCGCCTCAATGAGCTTCGTGGCGTCACGCTTCACGGAATCGGGGATACTGCGGTTTGCGAAGATTCCAAGATTGTTTTCGATGTCAACGAGTTTGTTGTATCCGGTGAATGGTTCCTTGGGGAGCTTCGGCTTCTCCCCCTCCCCCTCGCCTTCCTCAAGGCTGGCGGTCTCCTTTTCTACCCCTTCCAGCACTCTCCCCGTCTCGCTGTGGGTCACGGGGCTTGTCCATATTCTCCCGTCTTCCGAACGCTTGAAACCATGCGCCTTGAGTTGGGCAACATCCTCGGCGGGCGGTTTCCCCTTTCCATCGTACTCGTAGACAGTGCGGGAAGAGTAGATTCCCCCCGGTGACATGCCTACGACTTTTTCTCCTTCTTCGTCAGTCCGGTCAATGGCGTAGCTTTTCCATCGACCCTTGATGTCCATGTAGCTTCTTACCGGCCATTCCTTCTTGATGAAATCAGCGATCTTGCGAAAGTTGTTCTTGAAGTTGGTATCTTCCCAATCCTTTGCGGCCATTTTCTCGGCGTACTCAAGGGCAAGAATTGGGTCGGCCTGAACCTGAGACATGAGGCCATCCTTCGGGTCTCTCAGGTCGGAGAGCTTGAGATTTGCTTTACCGGCAAGGGTGTTGAGTCGTCGTTTAGCGTCGATAGAAATGGCGGGTGTGTACTCGGGAAATTTCGCCTTCTCTTCCGCAAATAGTTCTCCCGTCTTCGGCACTCCGGTAGTCGGCGCACTTGTCCCTACCTCTCCCGGCGCACCTGTGAGCATGAACGTCTCAGCCTCGGACGCTCCGGGGATGACGCCCTGAGTACCTGCCTTGGTGGGCTCGGTCTTGGGAGTGGGTTCCTGCTCTATCTTCAGGTCGTCTTGCGGATACAGGCTGATCTTCGCCGTGAATTCATCCACACCCTCAACGGTGCTCGGATGCTCGAATGACAGGTAGCGGTATCCTTCCTTGCGGGCTTGCTTCGCTTCTGCCGCTATCGCTGCGTCAAGATCATCGTCTTCCATGACGACGTTCTGCACCGTATCGTTGATGTTCTTTACCTTTCCACCCTTGGCCGTGATCTTCAAGGTGCGGGGCTTGCCCGTCCCTCTCGACCCGCCGAGGATGGGATTTTCTGCAAAGGCTTTGGCTTCGTCAGGATTTTCAGACAGATAAACGACATCGCCCTTGAAGGATGCAAAATCATCCTTCGCCGACGTTCCATGATAGAAGGTAGTACCTGGATTTACTTCTTCGGCGGGGCCGGTCTCCGCAGCAGGCGCCTCATTCTCCTCTTTACGCGCTTCACCACGTTCGGCCTGATAGGTCTGGAGTCGGTCGGTGTTTCCTTTTGCATATTCCTCTCCTACCATTTCTGCTGCTGCTTGTGCAACCTCTTTTTGCGTGGGCGGGAATTCGAGGTCGGAATCATGGTACTGCCCGATGTCCGCTCCTTCGTTGTAGTCCGCAATGAGGGCATCCTTCGCCCCGGACATGACTTCGGCGGCCCGGATGTAGTGGGGACGCTGTGCCATCTCTTTAATTTTGTCTTCGAGGAAAAACCATATCTTCATCTGCTTGGGGCTGAAGTCATGGCCTGCCAGCTCCCGCTTGATAACGGCAATGATCTCCTTTTTCGTGACGGTCTGCTTATGCTTGCGTTTCATGGCAAGCATAATATCATCCCATAGCCACTCGGGATTGCTGGTGCCTATGTAGACCTTATTGGTTCCCTCGCCGGTGACAAACTCATCCTCTTCCCTCATGCCATAGTCAAAGCCTTCCTCTAAGGCCGTCCTCATGTCGTGGAGGATGAGGGACTTCACCTCCTCGCTGACCTTCTCCTGGGAGGGGGGCTTCTCGAATATCCGGTATGATTCTATCGCCTTCCCGGATGGCGCAAAGTCCTCTCCTTCAGGAAGGTGAACGCCGTCGAACCCATTTTCCTTCAGGGCG
>JAKPPU010000100.1 GCA_029547185.1 Deltaproteobacteria bacterium
GGCTCCTCCAGCTCGAGGTCTGAGGGTTTCACCTTCCGGCCCTCGGCCATGATGACGGCCCTTTTTACCCGATTTTCCAGTTCCCGGACATTGCCCGGCCAGGGATACGAAGCAATGGCAGCAATCGCTGGCTGTGTGAAACCCGTGATCTTCTTTTTGTTCTCCTTGACGGCCCTTTGCAGGAAGGCATTCGCCAGGAGCAAAACATCGTCTTCCCGTTCCTTGAGCGCAGGCAGGTAGATGGAAACGACACTGAGACGGAAGAAGAGATCCTCGCGGAACTTGCCGTCCTGCATGGCCTGCTTGAGATCCTTGTTCGTTGCGGCCACGATCCGTACATCCACCCGGATCTGGTCGCGGCCCCCAACCCGCTCAATGACCTGCTCCTGCAGGAAGCGCAGCAGCTTTACCTGCAGTGGCAGGGAGAGCTCCCCTATCTCGTCAAGAAAAAGCGTCCCGCCGTTTGCGAGTTCGAAGCGCCCCTTTCTCTGCATGTGGGCCCCCGTGAAGGCGCCCTTCTCGTGTCCGAACAGCTCGCTCTCCAGGAGGTTTTCCGGGATGGCCCCGCAGTTGATGACGACAAAGGGCCCGTTGCGGTACTTGCTCTGCCGGTGGATTGCCTGCGCCACAAGCTCCTTGCCCGTGCCGCTCTCCCCCGTGATCAGGACGGGAACATCCGTGCCCGCCACTTTGCGCACCGTGGCAAAGACGTCCTGCATCTTGGGACTCGTCCCCAGCATCCCCTCGAAGCCTCCCTCCCCCGCCTTCGACTGAAGCACTGCGTTTTCCCTCTCCAGCATGGAAACGTGCAGAGCCCGCCGCATGATTGTCCGGAGTTCGTCGATATCGATGGGCTTGTACAGGATGTCATACGCTCCCCCTGACACCGCCTTCAGGGCATGCTCCTTCTCGGCGCGGCCCGTGACGATGATGACCTTCAGGAAGGGATCGACGGCAAGGGCTTCGGCAAGCGTTGCAAACCCCTCCTCGACGCTTGCCGGGTGCGGCGGCAGGCCCAGATCCAGCACCATGACGGGCGGCTTTCGCTCGCGCAGCTCGGCAAGGGCGGCTTCACGGTTTTCGGCCAGGGTGACCTCGCAATCTGCGGCCAGCGCCCACTTCATCTGGGTGCGCACATCGTCGTCATCCTCGACGATCAGCAGCTGGAACCTCTGAGTTCGCGGCGTGGTGCGCGGAGCGTTGAGATCTTGTTCGTGAAGAGTACTCTCCTGTGCAATTTCCCCGGACACGGCTACTTCCCTCCTCTGCGATTACAGACTGCTTCTAATAGGCGCAAACAGACCCGATCCTCCATTTTGTGCGCTGCCTTCTTCCACTTCCTTCACTTCTCTCACTTCTTTCACTTCTTTCACTTCTTCACTGTAGCTGCGATTTAGCCCTCACCTTTTCCCCGGCAGAAATACCCTGAACGTGCTGCCTTTCCCTTCTTCGCTTTCCACCTCGATCCGGCCGCCGTGGGCCTCGACAATTTCCTTGCAGTGAAAGAGGCCGATCCCCATGCCCTTCGGCTTTGTCGTCTGGAACGGCCTGAAGAGGCGCGTGCGGATGAACTCGGGAGACATCCCGCAGCCCGTGTCGCTTACTGCGACTAGTGCCCATCCGTTCTTTCGAGAAGTGGTGACACGGATCTCGCCCTTCCCGGAGAGGGCATCGTTGGCATTGAGAAGCAGGTTTACGATCACCTTCTGCATTTGATCACCGTCGATGTCCAATACGCCCACAGATTCCAGTTTAGTCTGAACCGGGCAGCTGAACATCCCGTCAAGGCTCTTCAGGGCATCCGACACGATACGGTCGAGGGTTGCAGGCCGCGGATGGATCTCGATCCGTTCGCTTAGAAGCGACAGTCGGCTGCACATGCTGTTGATCTTCGCAACGCTCTGGGTGACGGAGCGGATCGCATCCTGGCGGAATTCCGGGTTGTCGAAATGGACGGGGAGGTTCTGCGTCACGAGGGAGAGCTTTGCGCCGAGGTTCTTCAGGTCATGCATGAAGAAAGCGGACATCATCTGGAGGGCTTCGAGCGCCTTTGCCCTGTGGAGATGCTCGGCAAGCTGGATATTCAGGAGGCTTGCCGCGGCCTGGTCGGCGATCGTCTTGAGAAGTTCCTGATCTTGGGCGCTCAGCGGCACCTCCGCAACCCGTCCGCTGATCGTGAGAACACCCACCAGTCGATTGGCCGACCGCAATGGAACGGCATAGCGGACGCCTGCCTCGGCCAGCGCCTCGGCATGGGACACACTGAAATCCCGAACCCAGTCGTCTTCGGTGCTCTTGAAATCCACCGGCATTTCCCGGTCCCAGAGCGCCAGCATCAACTCAGTCCCTGCCCGGCCCGACATCTTCATCGACCTCGCCTGTTCCTCCGTATGATCAGTCGAGGCCCCCATCTTCAGAACGTTGCGCCCTTCGTCCACGATCCAGATGCTCACGGAGAGGCTTTCCAGCGTCTCGGAGACGATGCGGCATACCGCACGGCAGAGATCCCGGGTGTTCGTCATTGACGAGGTGGCTTCCGTGAACCCGGACCAGACCTGGCGGTAGTCGTACAGGGGCCGCTCGAAGAGCCGGCTTATCATCCGCTTCCGCCGCAGCCGGACATGGTCCGAGAGCAGCAGCAACCCCAGCCCCAAGACGGCCACAAACAAAAGAAAGGCCGTCAGCGGCAGGCTTTCGACGCCGAGCCAGAACTGGGCCAGCCAGGCAAGCAGGCCCACGCCTACGAAGTAAATGCCGATCAGGAATATCGCCAGCGAGTTGTAGAGGAATGCGTCCGACAAGTAAATGTCGATCGCCATCTCGCGGGTCCGCAGGAGGGACCGTGCGATCAGCACATTGGCCGCCAGAAGCGCCCCGGCCTGAAGGGCCAGATTATCCGTTGTGGCTTGGCTGAAGAGGATGGACAGGCTGCTCGTGTAGATGCGGACTGCAAAGAGCGCACCCGCCCCGATGATCATGAACTTGATCTGCCAGCGCTTCTTTCCCGTCGAATGACGGAGCGTCCGTTCCAGGTTCATCAAGACCAGGATGGCGCCGGCAATGACGGCAAGCGACCAAAAGTACCCTGCCCACCCCAGGGGCAGATGCCACGTGGA
>JAKPPU010000164.1 GCA_029547185.1 Deltaproteobacteria bacterium
CTATTATCTATGGTCTTCAACAACGTGTCCGCTTTGATTATTTGGCTTGTGTCAAAATGCTTTTGATCCGGGCGATCAATTCGTGCATGAGGGGACACGAGAATAAAAGAATGGAAAACTGGAGAAATCCTCAACCCTAACCGAGAAGGCAGGTCAATCTTGTTAAAGGCATCTTTTAAGACAGCTATATGGCGTTCATTTTGCGCAAGAGGGGATGCCATCCCCTCATACGTTTTCTTAAAACTGTTCCACCTCATGAATTCACCATTGTCGGTGATTTTAAAACCTGAATGAAAGTTTTTGGTTTCCAAAACGAAAATATTGAACGTACAATTTATAAGTATATGGTCGATTTGGGCAGTGCGGCCATTTATTTCGAGCCTGAGATCATGAATGACCATGGTTTTCTTGGAATCTTTATAGTCGAAATCAATCAGGTAGGCAGCTTCCTTCTCGGCTTTGATACCTGATAAGAGTAAACGTAATTCTTTCTCTATCATTGGTTTTTTGTCTAGAGGGGCAATAGATAACAGATGTTCAAGTTCTGCTATTTGCTTATCCTTAGAATCCATATTCTTTATGATCACGACGAGAGTCTCCTTTGATTCCAATGTAATTCTCTCAGCGTTATCGTAAAAATTGTTTTTAAAATTAAGCACTGAGCCGAATCCCAGAGAAGAGTTTTGATGAAGATTCGGCAGACACTGTCTGCCGAATCAGTGGAACACCCTTCTTCGGCTATGCATAGCATACACATGCTTTCAGCATGCCCAACAGAGAGCTTTGACTTCCTGCACGCATTTTCATGAGATTGACTTGCCTCGGGAAGAGATTATTATCAGAGCATTGCATACACAATTCATGATTCTTTCTTCGTATAAGCAGGAGGTGAAGCCATGGCTAAGTCAAGAGACCTGGACAAAACGTTTCACTTTATCATCGAGCATTTTATTTCCACTGGGCAGGCGCCTCACTACACAGAGATTGCAGCCTCCCTGGGGGTATCGCCGGAGCAGGGCAGAAAGACGCTCCGCAAGCTCTTCTCGACGCTCGGCTTTCCGGGCTGGCTCTACCCGAAAACAGACACCATCGTCTCGTTCGCGCCGTTCAACAGTCTCCCCACACACTATCGCCTGACCATCGACGGCCGGCAGAAATGGTTCGGCCAATGAGCGTTCGAGTCGCTGGCGGTCTGCTGGCTGTTTCCGGGAAAGACGGTGCGCATCGATTCGGTGTGCCTCGACTGCGGAGAACCCGTACGGGTGGAGGTAAAGGACGGCAGGATCGAGACCGAGGAACCGGAAGGCCTCATAGGCCATGTCTCGGTGCCCCTGAACAGGTGGATGCTCAACATTCCCTACTCGTGAAGCACGATGAACTTCTTCCGGTCGGAAGAACATCTGCACAGGTGGGAAGGGTTCAGCGAAAAAAAGCAGGGCGGGATCATCACCCCGGGTGAAGTAATGCAGCTCTTTTCCGGCCCGTACTTCACAAGGCGGAGAGACCCCGAATACTTCTCCCACATGGGGGAGTATCTTGCCGACATGATCGCATCCCTCGACTCGCTTGTCAGCGCCGGCTCCTTCTGGCGCCTGGGAAGGGTGGAAAAGCTCGGCCTCTCTCTCGCACAGAAGCTGGGGCTGATCTGAGGCCGCTAGCCGTGTGCACGAGGGATCGCACGTTCTCTCTTCTGCGTCATCCCCGCTTTCCCCGCTGTCGTCCCCGTGAAAACGGAGATCCAGGATTAACTTCTAAGCTTCCTGGCTTACCGCTTCTGCGGGAATGACAGGGAAAAGAACGGGAATGACGGTAGCGTTGTCATGTCATGCCTCAAGATGTTCAAATCAGTCCTGAACTCTTACGTTACCGCCTATGCGCCTTCTAAGGGAATGACAGGGGTATGGTTCACGGCTTGGGACGGGGCCGGGCCTCTCTGAATCTCTGAAAGGCCATGAGCCGGGCATAGGACCTGATGGCGCGCTCGGGTGTCGGATAGACCGGGACCCTGTTTTCGTAGAGGGGGTCGAGGACCTGCTTGTTCCCGATGAAACCGGGGAAGTCGATTGCGATGAGGTGCTTTCCGCCTGCGCCCTGTCTCTCGATCAGCCCATTCACATACTGCTCGTTGAGGTCGTCGGTGGCGCCTCCGCCCACGATGATAATGCAGTCAACCTGCGGGTCTCCGGCGATGCAGTCGATCGCATCGAAGTAGAGGTTCAGATCGAAGGCTGCGCCAAGCCCCACGTCGACCGGGTTGCGGATAGAAGTGCCGGTCGACGGCAGGAGCGTGCGGAGGCGGCTTTCGGTTGAGCTCTCCAGTGCGGCCATGCGAAGCCCGTTCGCTATGACTGCATCAGCGGCAGAGACGGCCGGGCCGCCCGGACCGGACATGATCACCACCCTCCCCTGCCCTTTGGGCTCGAGGAACGAGAAGATCATCGTCGTGTCGAGCATCTCTTCGATGTTCGAAACTTCGATGACGCCGTGCTGGCGGAACAGGCTCTTCCAGAGATCGCTGCTGCCCGTGATCGAGCCGGTATGGGATGACGCCGCCCTCATCCCGGCATGGGTCTGCCCGACCTTCCACATGATGAGCGGCTTGCTCCCCGCGTTCTCTTTCAGGACGGCACCGAGCCTCCGGGGGTCGGTCCCCTCGCAGTAGCATCCCACGAGGCCGACCTCGTCCATAGCCATCACCGTGGAGAGCAGCTCGGGAAGGTCGATGTCGCAGCTGTTGCCATAGCTCACGGCGTGGCGGAAGAAGAGCCGCTTCTCGGCGCATGCCTTCAAAAAGAGATTCACGATCGAGCCGCTCTGGGAGAGGAGCGCGATCTCTCCGGGCGTTTTGGGCATGAAGGGAAACGGGGCCATCTTCGATGCCGGCGAATAGATACCCATGCAGTTGGGGCCGAGAATCCTGAACCCTCCCGAGCGCGCGAGGCCGCGCATCCTCTCTTCTGCCTTTTGCCCTTCCTCGTCGCCGAGCTCGGAAAAGCCCGAGGTGTAGAGGATCACGTATTTCACCTTCTTGATGCCGCACTCTTCGAGGGCATTCCGGACGGTGTCCCTGGGCGACATCACGATGGCGAGGGCCACAGGGCCGGGGACGTCGAGGACCGACCGGTATGCAGGGTAGCCGTCAATGGTCCCAGCCTGGGGATGAACGAGATAGATGGGGCCTTCGTACCCCTGATCGAGAAGGCCGAGGAAAAAGACCTTGCCGGGTTTCAGCCCCCGGGGAATCCCGATGAGCGCGATCGACTCCGGATGAAAGATGCCGCTTACATCGCGGGCCGTCTCGGCACCGTGCAAAGGGTTCAGACCGGCATCCCTGATCTCCATGCCCACCTCCTTTTCATCACATAGGATACGAAGAGGCCATGCCTCCTCTCTCAAGGTGTCTCTCTGTACATTCTGTCACAATCGAGGGCAAACGCCAACTGGTTTGGTTGAGAAAGGGGCCCGTTCTTGCTTTTTCAACCGATGCGTTTCGCCCGCTTGACAAAGAGCATGAACGATGATATTTTGTTGAATTAGATTCATTTTTATAATTGATTTATGCAAGCGTTGCCAGGGAGGTTGTTCGGGTATGGATGTCATCCAGTCTAAAATCAATACCTCTTCCGACGGATAC
>JAKPPU010000179.1 GCA_029547185.1 Deltaproteobacteria bacterium
CAGGATCTCGAGGACCTGCCCGAGGAGTTGCGGCAGGAGAACGGGGAACAGAAGGCCGCCCTCAAGGAGCCACAGAAGAAGGCAGCGGCAGAGAAGAAGGACGTCCCCCAGGCCGCCGAGTCCATCACCGTCCTCGTCAAGTCCATCTTCCGCGATCCTGGCGAGAAGAACGGCAAGAAGTACGTCAAGCACACCGTCATCGACATGAACGATGTCCGCTACACCACGTTCTCCGACACGCTGGCCGGTGAGGCGCAGAAGGCAAAGGACAGCGGGGCAAAGGTCAAGATCGGGTTCAACACGGGCAAATTCGGCAGGGAGATCGTCACCCTCGAAATCGATGTACCGGAGGAAGGATGATCCGAGTCACCGCCCTATTGGCCGAGGCTGGCCTGATTGATCGGACATGGTTCAGCGAGGAGGGAGCCACGCGGGGAACCTACGTCCATCAGGCTTGCCAGTATTACGATGCAGGGGAACTGGACGAGGACAGTCTGGACCCGGTTCTTATCCCCTACGTCGAGGGGTGGAAGAAGTTCAGGGCCGATACGGGGGTCACGATTGCATGGGCAGAGGAAAGAATAACCGACGAGAAGTTGGGCGTAACCGGACAACCCGACCGTCTCGTCGAGTGGCCGGGAGTGGGATGGGCAATCATCGACATCAAGAGTGGTTCCCTTGCTGACTGGACGGCTATTCAGTTGGCCGCGTACAGGCTGCTACTGCCCGGATACAAGAATCTCAAGCGTTTCGCCGTCAACCTACCCGGCGACGGCACCTACAAGGTCAAGGAGTACAAGGACCGGGCCGACGAGGGCATTTTCCTTGCGGCCCTGGCAATCCATAACTGGCGAAAAAATCATGGAGGGAAATAATGGAAGCATCCCGCGTTCTAACCCCCGAGGTTCAGGAAGTGACGACGACGGCCCTTGCGGTGCCTGACCAAGCCCGCGCCATCGTCGTGACCGATAACGCATCCTACGCCGCCGCTGCCGAATTGCTCATCACCATCAAGGGGATTCGGCGCAAGATCGAGGACACCTTCAAGCCCATCAAGCAGAAGATGGACGCGGCCAAAAAGGAAGTGCTCGACCAGGAGCGGGCAGCAGACGCCCCGCTGCGGCAGGCTGAGGACTACCTCAAGCCCCAACTGGCAAAGTGGGACGCTGAGCAGGAGCGCATCCGGCGTGAGGAAGAGGCGAGGCTCCGCGAAGAGGCCCGCAAGCGCGAGGAAGAGGCCCGCCTCGCCGCTGCCATCGAGGCCGAGAAGAACGGCCAGAAGGACGAGGCCGAGGCCATCCTTGACGAGAAGCCCGCCTATGTGCCGCCCGTGGTGCTCCCGAAGGCCACCCCGAAGGTGCAGGGAATCAGCTACCGGGACAACTGGAAATTCCGAATCACGAACCCCAACAAGATCCCCAGGGAGTACATGGTGCCCGATGAAAAAGCAATCGGCGTTATCGTTGGAAGGCTCAAGGAGCGGTGCAACATCCCCGGAATCGAGGTCTACTGCGAAAAGGTTGTCGCCGCAGGAAGGCGCTGACCTTCCCCCCGGCTTCATCGAGTGCCTTCACCCTGCCGGGACGTGGGCGATAGTGAGGGAGAGCGTGTGTAGAAGGTGCAGGAAGGAATGCAGCAACAGGCCGAAATAGATTTTACCTATGTCATATAAATTACGCATATTGAGCCTTGGGGCTGGGGTGCAGAGTACCACCATTCTCCTGATGTCCCATCACGGCGAACTACCGAAGCTCGACGCTGCGATCTTTAGCGATACCGGATGGGAACGTGAGGCGACTTACCTGCGGCTCGATTATCTCCGATCCATCGTGTCCATCCCGATAATCACCGTATCGGGCGGGAATGTCAGGGAGGATATGCGAGAGGCGCAGGTGCGGGGGCTTAAAAAG
>JAKPPU010000183.1 GCA_029547185.1 Deltaproteobacteria bacterium
GCAAAGTTGGCATTGCCTGTGGGCGGTACTCCGTACTTCCACCGCTTGTCTTCCCGCAGTCTGTCTCCCCCCCAGTCCGAGATGTTGAAAGGCGGGTTGGCAAGGATGAAGTCGGCTTTCAAGTCGGGATGGCGGTCATTATGGAAGGTATCGCCATGCAGGATCATGCCGTCGATGCCACGTATGGCCAGGTTCATCTTAGCCAGGCGCCAGGTGGTGTAGTTCGATTCCTGGCCGTAGATGCTGATGTCCCCGATCTTGCCGCCATGGGATGCGATGAACTCCTCGGATTGAACAAACATGCCCGAAGATCCGCAGCAGGGGTCATACACCCTGCCCTTGTACGGCTCGATCATCTCGACCAGGAGCCTGACTACACAGCGTGGAGTGTAAAATTCTCCGCCCTTCTTACCTTCAGCACTGGCGAACTGGGAGAGGAAGTACTCGTACACCCGGCCGATCACGTCCTTGGACCTGCTCTCCGCATCGCCCACCTTGATATTGGTGATCAGGTCGATGAGCTGGCCCAGGCGCTGCTTGTCGAGAGCTGGACGGGCATAATCTTTCGGAAGCACTCCTTTGAGCGAAGGGTTGTCACGCTCTATGCCGTCCATCGCATCGTCCACGAGCTTTCCAATGGTAGGCTGCTTGGCAGCATTTCTCAGAGTAGACCAGCGGGCTTCGGAAGGCACCCAGAACACATTGAGCGCTCTGTACTCGTCAGGGTCTTCCGGATCGGCTCCCTGATCTTTCTGCTCCTTAAGCTTGGCATGCAGCTCCTCGAAGGCATCAGAGATGTACTTTAAGAAGATGAGACCAAGGACTACATGCTTGTATTCGGCTGCATCCATGCTGCCTCGGAGTGCATCTGCTGCCTGCCAGAGCTGTGCTTCGAAGCCAAGGTTGGCAGATGTTGCGTTCCCATTAGCGGCCCTGGGTTTCTTGACTTTTGCCATGTAAGCCCCCTGTCGTGATTGTAAAAAACCCATTCAAAAAATTGAATGGTATTATGCTTACTCCAAGTTCCAGATATTCGGCAATGTTTTTTTAGTAAGTTTTCCGGCAATCGTTATAAAATCGTTATAAATTTGGATGTATTTTATATTCGGAATATCTGTAAAAGAAGTGCCGGAGAAGGGAATCGAACCCCCACGAACTTGCGTTCATCGGATTTTGAGTCCGACGCGTCTACCAGTTCCACCACTCCGGCATCGGTCGGGGATGTTAACAAAGGTTTTCACGGTTTGCAAGTTTTGCGTGAGTTTCCCGGTGAGGTGCATCGGGAATTCTTCATGCGACCGCGTGCTTTCAGGGGGAACCGTTCTCTCTTGAGGTCATTATCCTGTTTTCATTTGGATAGCGATTCGCTATTATAGGCAAACCGCCTTAAGGAACAAAGACGGGAGTACCGATCCTGTTCTTTGAGGATCAAAAGCATCAGGCAAGGAGGTTGTTATCAGTATGGGCTACATCAGCGAGGATCTGTTCCACTTCCAGGCATCACTCGAGCAGGCGGGCGGGAGCCTCCAGGAATTCATCAGGGATCATTATGTCAGCAAATGGATAAGCGACACTCTGTATTCGGCCATGGCCGTCCGGACCACGATGGTCGCCGCCATCCATAATTTCCTTGCCGACGAGGGCCTGTTCAATCTCGAAAGGGTGCAGATGAGCCCGGTCACCGACCCCCTCGCCCACGACGTGGAGCACACGCCCACCGTCAACTACAAGGGCATGCCCTATGTCACGACGCACTCCATGATCTACAGCAAGTTCCTCGCCTGCTTCAACCCGAGGATCAAGGGCATCTTCGTGGATTCCCCCAACATCAGGCTCGAGATCGAAAGCCCGCTGAGGCAGCAGCGGGGCAAATACCTCATCGATTTCTCGCAGATCGATGTCGAAATCAGGCGCAACAGGAATATCGACTTCGAAACCTACAAGCACGAGTCGGAAAAGGTCCGGAAGATCCTGGCAGAGGATTTCGAGAAGGCCTTCGATTTCTTCGAGAGGATGATCATCGCTGCGGTGACGCGCATCGTCGAGAAGAACGAGGACGACCTGAAGGCCCTGGGAGTGGCCCTCGAGGTCCCGAAGCAGCCCTTCCCCAGGCTCAGGTTCGACGAGATCGTGAAGAAATTCGGCAAGCGCGAGGCCGAGGCCAAGGCGGGCGAGACGGTCTCAACGCCGTTCTTCTGGGTGTATGGGCTCCTGCGGGAAAACTACGACCTGATCTATCCCTACATCCTGCCGGACGGGAGCAAGATCCCCCTGCACTCTTTTTCTTCGGATATGATTTACAACTACGATATCTGCGCAAAATCGCTGCTGCGGGATACGAACACCTGCATGCCCGCCCTCGAGATCCTGTCCGGGGCGATCCGGGAATGGCTCTACGAGCCGATCATCGAGCGCCTCATCGACAACCGCATCATCAGGGAGAGGCCGGTGTTTGAGGGCGGCCGCCTCATCAATATCCAGGCGCTCGAGGGGTACGGGCCCTTCCTCACGGCCGTGGCCATGAAGGACAAGGACGGCAATCCCCACTTTCCCGAGACGTTCGGCGGAGGCATCGGCGTCGAGAGGACCCTGTATGCCATCCTGCGCGGGGCAAAGATCAACAAGATCGACGACCTCACCTGCTTCGGCAAGAACCCGGACTCCTATCCGATCTACCTCTTCTAGGAGCCGTACCTGAACTGTCAGGGCTTCAGTCAGTGCACGAGGAGACGAAGCACCCACCCTCCGAGCCGCCGGAGTCGTCTCCGCCATCATTGCCTTCAGGAGCGATTTCCTGCGACCCGTACACCTTGAAGCGGCCAAGGACCTGGGTGGGGAAAACCACCATTCCGTCTTCCACCCTGGCATCGGGGATGCTCTTCCACATCTGGTCGCCCTCATCGTAGTATTCGACCGAGGCTGTCGATCCGTTGAAGGCCACCCTGATCTCGGCAGGTTCGGAAAGGATAAAGCCGTAGGGGGCGACGGCAAACTCGAAGACCTCAGTGTTGACCAGCATCTGAGAGCCCGAGCCCGACTGGTCGGACAGCCCCAGCCCGATGCCGATGGGGAAATCTTCATCGAATGCCCCGCAAGACAATGAAAGCGAGACGTCGAGCTCGAGGTCTTCGATGTACATCTCTGTCCCGCCGATGTACTCGCCCGAGCTCGTCAGGACATCGAGCACGGATATGCGCAGGACATGGACAAGCTCGCCCGAGGCATCGTACACCATGAAGAGATACGCGCCCGGGGTCCACGAATAGAAATTGTTGTCATAGACCACGGACGAGTCATCCGTGAGGGCAAAGAGGAAATAGGACCCTTCGGGATAGAGGATCGAGAGATCGACGGGCTCGCTCACCTGCGCTATGACGTCGCGGATTTCATAGTCGGGCATGGTCTCGGCGGCATACACGGGCTCGTACGACGACTCCGGGCTGCCCTGGACCACTTTCAGGGCGGCGGCTATCTCCTGCCGGTTCATGGCGGAAAAGTCCGAGGTGCTGTACTGGGCAAGCTGTGAACTGCCGGACTGCGAACCGCCGAACAGCGTGTCGATCCATTGCATTATCCGGTCGAGGATGCCGACTTGGGCTTCGGGGATGTCGACATAGACCTCCCGGGAGAATCCGCTTTCATTGCCCGAGGTATCATAGGCCGTTATGCATATGTAATAGGTGTATCCCTCGAAAAATCCGTCAATCTGGACCGAGTTGACCTTGCCGAGCCTCAGGACGTAGTTGTAATTTCCCGATGTGGTGCCGTAGTAGACCCTGTAGCCGGCCAGATCGCTTTCCGTATTCGGGTTCCAGGAAATCTGGACTTTCGCAGCGCAAAGTATCCCCGGTATACAGAGAAGATAGAGCACCAGTATGATAAGTCTTGCCCCGGTAGAACTTCTCATTTCAAACTCAGGATCGCTCCTATTATATTGTCTGCTATCTGCGTTATCTTTCTCATAATGTCAAGCAAGAAAGCACAAGATCGGCAGAGAGAAAACGGATCATGAAACGAACGGGCAAAAGCGCAAGGAAAGCCCTTCGGTATGAAGCTGTGAACCTGCCGGATACTGTCGATCATAAGCAGGACGCATGGAGTGCATTCCTCTCCACCGTGTCATCCCCGTGAAGCCTGTCCCTGCTCCCACGGAAATGTCGGAAGCATGCGGCCCTAAGAGGTGCAAGCAACGGGCTCTATTCCTCGGCAGGATATCCCGTGATCTGAGCGATCCTCCGGTTGAGCGGCTCGGTGACCTCGTAGGTCTTCATGTACACGTCGTTGAACAGATCGGTATAGATCCTGTGGTTCGCCGGGTTCGGCTCGAAGGTCCTGCCCTTCCTCACCATGGCCTTGACGGCGTCGTCGAAATTCTTGTGCATGCCGGTGGCCACGGCCACGTCGATGGCTGCACCCAGGGCGCAGATCTCCGAGGTTTCCATGCGCGAGACAGGGAGGTTGAACATGTCCGCAGCGATCTGGACCGCCACATCGCTCTTCGACCCGCCTCCACCGACCCGGATCTCCTCGAACCTCACGCCGATCCTCTTCTGCACGATCTGCGAGAGCCGCTTGAGCTCGAAGCCGATCCCCTCGAGGATGGCCCGGTAGATGTGGGCGCGGGTGTGGACGTCGGCAAACCCGATGATCGATCCCTTGGCGAACTTGTTGTACACCATGGGCGACCAGTACGGCTGGAGCATGAGGCCCATGCATCCGGGCGGGATGTCGCGGATCACCTCGTCGAGGACGAGCTCCGGTGCGCAGCCCCGCTTCTGGGCCTCGAGGGCCTCACGGTATCCGAACTCCTGCTTGAACCACGTCACCATCCAGAACCCGCGGAAGATGAACATCTCGATGTCCCAGGTCTTGGGCCTGGCTGCAGGCCAGGTAAAGAACCTCATTTCCTTGTCCGCGATGTATTTCTCCGTCATCACGTGCATGGCAGTGGCGGTGCCGAAGCTGATCTCGGCGATCCGCGGGTCGAGGGCGCCGGCTCCCAGGAGCTCGCTCTGCTTGTCTCCCGCGCCCACCAGGACGGGAAGGCCTTCGGGCAGGCCGGTTTCCTGCGCCGCCTGCTTCGTCACGTGCCCGAGGATCTCGTTTGGCTGGAACAGGGTGACGCACTGGTCCTTTTCTATCCCCAGGGGGCTGTAGGCGAGATTGATGGGATACCACTTCAAATTCTTGTAATCGAAGGGCCAGATGCCGGTGACCATGCCGACCGAGTCGTGGAACTCGCCGGTGAGCTTGCGGGCAAAGAACCCCGATGCCTGGACGAACTTGTGGGTCTTCTTGTATACCTCGGGCTCGTTCTGCTTGATCCAGAGGAAGAACGAGTGCTTCTGCGCATAGCGGATGGAGTCGAGCACGCCTGCCGCACCGAAGAGCAGCTTGCCTCCGAGCGAAATCGGCGGTGGGTCGGCCACGGTCCGCCTGTCGAGCCAGATGATGGCATTACGAAGGGCATTGCCGTCCTTGTCCATGGGGATCACGGTGCCGCGCTGGGTCGTTATGCCCACGCCCGCAATGGCGGACGGATCGATGGTGATCTTGGCCATGAGGCCCTTGGTGACGCGGCAGAGATTCGCCCAGTATTCATCGGTCTTCTGCTCTGCCCAGCCGGGCTGCAGGGAGAAGTACGGCTCGTAGTGAGCCTGCTCCATTGCGAGCTCGTTTCCCTGAATATCGAAGAGCACTGCCCGGATGCTCTGGGTACCGGAGTCTATAGCCAGGATATAGTTCTTATCCGCCATACAACCTCCTCGAACAGGAATTTAAAGATGCGGGTATCATATCACGTTTTAAACGCCCTTCAAAGGAAAGAAGGTCGAACGGCAGGGGAGGCAGACCCTAGAGCGAAATCTTGCCTGTTTCGATCACGTCCGGGTCCTGCTCTTCCATGATGCGGATGATGTCTGCGTTCATCCTCTGCTTCTGGGCCTGGTAGTAGGGCCTTTTCTTCCCGGCCGCCCTGGCGAAGGCGAGCACCTCGTCCATGAGCACGTCGTTGGGGAAGGCCTTCATGACGATGTGGTTCTCCTCGCACTCTTTGCCGGTGAGCCGCCTCCCGAGATAGTACAGCTCGTCGAGAATATACTGCGGCATGGCCTTCCTCACCATAGCCACCATTCCCGGCCAGAAGGGGATGCCGAGGTCCACCTCGGGAAAGCAGAAAAACCCCCTGTCCGAGCGCATGAAGCGGAAGTCGAAGCAGCAGCACATGATCGCGCCTCCGGCGAATGCATGCCCGTTGATGGCAGCGATCGTGGCCATGGGATAGAGGAGGAGCCTCTTCAGGAGGCTGTTGAGCTTGTAGCAGAAAGCGACGATCGCCTTGGTATCGTTCGCCTGTGCGATCGGCATGAGCCAGTCGAGGTCGATCCCGTTGCAGAAGATCTTTGCATCGCCGGATTTCACGACAAGCACATCGGCATCGGTCTCATGCTCGATCGTATCGAGAGCAGCGAGGAATTCCCCGATGAACTCCATGTTGAAACGGTTCTCTCCGCTGTTCATGGTAAGCACTGCGATGCTGCCGTCCAGCCGATACTCGAATTTTCCCATCCCATGAGTCTCCTTCCTCAAGAGAAATTCATTTTACTGGAAAAACATTATACCCGAGCTATGGACATTCTCAAAGAAATACCTATTACAAATTCTTTACCCGAACGATCTATGAAACCCGGCTGACGGTAAACAGACCTGCCACCGTATTATTTTGCTTTTTCCATCCTTATCTGTTAGCCTTGAAAAATACATCGTCTTCTGGAGGAAGAAATGAGTTCATCAGTCCAAAACGGAAATACCATAAAAGTGCATTACACAGGCCGGTTCGAAGACGGCATGGTTTTCGATTCCTCGATGGGGGGGAACCCTCTCGAGTTCACCCTCGGCAAACACGAGGTGATCCAGGGTTTCGAGCATGCCGCGCTCGGCATGTCCGTGGGCGATACGAAGACGGTCTCGATCGAGCCCAAGGACGCATACGGAGATTACAACGAGAACCTCGTCGTCGATATGCCCAGGGAATATTTTCCCGAAGAGATCAGCCCGGAAGTCGGAATGAGGCTCATCATCGTGGATAACAACGGCGAAGAGCTGCCCGTGGTCGTCAGCGAAATCCACGACGAATCCGTGCGTCTCGATGCCAACCACCCTCTCGCAGGGAAAAAGCTCATCTTCGATATCGAGCTTGTCGATATCCATTAATCGACTTTCCTGACCGGATAGAACACCTGCATATCCTTTTGAAATAAGCCTGTCCTACCTGATGCCGAAGCGCTCGATGAGGGCGAGGCTCATCCACGGGACATAGGTGATCACGAGAAGCGCGATGATCATGATGATGATAAAGGGAAGGCACGCCCGGTAGAGGCTCGTCACCGGCTTCTCGAACCTGATGCACGAGATGATCAGGTTCAGGCCAACGGGCGGCATCGAATACCCGATCTCCAGGTTGGTCAGGAAGATGATCCCCAGGTGCACGGGATTGATGCCGTACTCCTGGGCAATGGGCACGATGAGCGGCACGATCACCACGAGCGCGCCGTAGATCTCCATGAGGCTGCCTGCAAAGAGCAGGAAGACGTTGAGCGCGATGAGGAAGACAACCTTCGAGGAGATGTGTGCCTGGATGATTGAAAGGGCCTTCATGGGGATCTCGGCATCGATCATGTAGGTGGTGAGCGCGAGCGCGGAGCTGAAGATGATGAAGATCGCCCCCACGAGCACCATGCTCTCCCTGATGATCAGGGGGAACTGCCTGATGCGGACGTCCCTGTGGATGACCACCTCCACGAAGAACGCGTACGCCACCATGATCGAAGCGATCTCGCCAAGCGTCACATACCCGCCGAAGATCCCGACCACGAGGATGACGGGGATGACGAGCTCCCACTTGGCGTCCCAGGTGGCGGCGAGGATCTGCTTCATCGACGCCTTCGTCCTCTCCGCCTTGACCCTCTGGGCCACGAAGGAGCTGTAGAGGGAGAGCACGATCATGAGGAAGATCCCGGGAATGATGCCTGCGGCAAAGAGCTGGGTGATGCTCGTCTGGGCCACGACCCCGTAGATGATGATGGGCAGGCTCGGGAAGAAGAGCAGGCCCAGGCTGCCCGACGTTGTCATGAGCCCAAGGCTGAAGCGCTCCGAGTACCTTCCCTTCATGAGGGCCGGGTAGAGCAGGCCGCCGAGTGCAATGATCGTGACGCCCGAGGCGCCGGTGAAGGTGGTGAAGAACGCGCACGCCACGAGCGATACGATGGCGAGGCCTCCGGGAAGCCAGCCGAGGATGGCCTGCGAGAAGTTCACCACCCTGATGGATGCCCTGCTCTCGGCGAGGATGAATCCGGCGAAGGTGAAGATGGGTACGGTGTAGAGCACCGGGTTGTTCGAGAACTGGCTGTAGATATCGACGATCAGGGCTGCAGACTGGATGTCGGAGAGATAGAACCCCAGGAGCGCGAATGCCGCCAGGATGGCGAACATCGGTGTGCCGAGAAAGGCCAGGGCGAGGAAGACGATGATGAGCGCGGTGACCATGCCTCAGGCCCCCTTGAGGAACTTTCGGCAAGACTGCACGCAGTACAGAGCATACCGGAGCGTGACCGCGGAGTATCCTATGGGGATGACGAGCTCGAGAATCCAGATGGGAATGCTCAGGTCGAAGAACGGGATGATCGTGCCCGATCCGTAATCGGACCAGACGAACTGAATGGATGCATAGAGGAGGATCCCTCCGACGGCGACGGTGAAGAGGTCTGCGGCCACTTCGGAAAGCCGCCTTAAGCGCAAGGGAAGCATTCTCTGGGCAACGTCGATCTTGATGTGCTTCCTTTCGCGTGCGGCGATGCCCGCGCCGATGAAGGCCACCCAGAGCACGAGGTGGCGCACCATCTCTGCCCCGCCGGTTATCCCTGTCGCGTAGAAGTTCCGCAGGACGATCTGGACGAGGACGAGCATCACCATGCTCAGCAGCATGAGGGTGATGACGGTATCTTCGACGAAGCCGATGACCTTGAGGAAAGGTCCGGGCATGCTGATAGGCTCACCGCACTTGGGGCATGCCTCGAGCATACCGCCCGGAACGTCGCATCCGCAGAAGGAGCAGCGCATCGATTCCGGTCCTACTGGATGTGGATCACGCCTGCGTCCGGATGAGTTCTCCTGAATTCATCCCTCAATGCAAGAGTCCTGTCGAGGAGCTCCTTCGAGTAGAGCTTCCCCACGAGGTTTTCCCTGGTCCTCTTCGATGCGTCGACGATGTATTTCATGTCCTTTTCCAGGTTTTTGGCATTGCGGACGACCTTGATCCCGGACTTGAGCAGGATCTGCATGCACTGGGCATCCTCTTTCCTTGTCAGCTCCACGAGCCTCGCATGGCTACTCCGGGAGACCTGCATGATGATCTGCTGGTTCTGCGGGGAGATCCTGTCCCAGATCTTCTTGGTCACGATCGTGGCGCCCACGATGTTCGACGTCGGGAATTCGCCGATGTACTTGAACCTCGAATACCACTGGAAGGCCACGGCTCCGTAGGGCGTCGTGTTCGCGGCATCGATCATGTTGGTGGAAAGGGACGTGGCCACATCGGTGATCGAAAGCGAGATGGGGGAGACGCCGATCTGCCGGAACATCTCGCGGCCGATGGGCTCGCCCTCGAGGGTCCACCACTTCTGCTTCTGTGCGATTTCGAGGGAGGTGAGGGGGACCTTCGAAAAGCAGTAGCAGAAGCCGAGGTCCATCCACCCGATCACGATGAACCCCTTCTCCTCGAAGAGCCTGTTCATGGTGTCCTTGAGCCCGGCGCGGACATAGGCCACCTCTTCGTAATTCCGGAAAAAGTACGGGATCTCGGTGACTCGAACCTCGGGCACGATCTCGCCCAGGCCCGGGCCCATGAAGCCGCCGCCGTGGAGCTGGCCGAGCTTGATCTTTCTCAGGACGTCCTTTTCGTCTCCCTGGACGCCTCCCCAGTAGACCTTGAACTCGACTTCCCCGTTGGTTTTCATCTTTATCTGCCGCATGAGGTCCTCGTAGGCGTTCATGAAGTTCGAGCCCTTGGGGGCGATGGTCGCCATCTTCACGACCACCTTGCCCTGGCCGGCCTCGGATACCTCCGGGCACATGAACATCAAGATTGCGACAGCCGCAAGAATCGCATATCCGCTCTTACTCATATCAATTCAACCTCCTCTTCCTTCACCGACAGGTGCATGAGCTAAAAGTACGTATCGATATTTTCCAGCAGCACCCGGGCCTTCCGCTTTGCCGCTTCATTGGCGAAATTCTTGTCCGGGAAATAATCCACGGGCTTCGAGACCACATCCTGGAGGGTTTTTTCGAACAGGTCCCTGTCCTGGATCTGGTAGGCATAGTACCGCGCATAGAGAACCTGGAAGAAAAGCATCTTCGAATCCGACAGCGCGAATGCCCGCTCGAAATGGGCCTTCGCCTTGTCCGGATCGCCCCCGATGGCCTTGGCCCGGGATGCATAGTAGGCGCCGAGCGCCGCGTGAGCGCCTCCATAGTAGTAGGTTTCATCGAGCTCGACGACTTTGAGCAGCATAGCCTCGATCTTGGGGATGTCCACGAGCACCTCGGGGTTGTTGACATTGAGCCCTGCCCACGCCATCCAGCTGTTCGCCGTCCAGTACAGCGCGGGCACATCACCCTTCCCGAAACCGGCAAGGGACTCTTTGAACCTGTCCGGGGTTTCCTTGAAGCTTTCACGGAAGGCCCCGTTCTTCATGAGGGGCCTCAAGGCATAGTCCCGCGCCTTGAGGTAGAGGAAGCTCGCCCTCTCCTTGTTCTCGTCCTCCACGAAGGAATAGGAATAGCCGAAGTTGGCCTCAGCCGCCCGGATGAGGAGCTTGTCGTTCGGCGCGGAGGTGATGAAGCCGTCGAGCTGGACCAGGCTTGCCGGGAGCGCATCGCGGACCATGTCCACATCGGGGTTCCTGTTCACGGAGAGATTCATGTCCTCCATGATGGGATCCATGGATTTGACCATGTACTGCTTCATCGAACATCCTGCCAGAGACCAGCACAGGACAATGACAACGATCAGTAGTGCCCGAGACCTTACTGTCATACCCCCCTCCCCTGATTCAAGTGACTCAACCCTGTCTCCACCCAGACCAACAAGCTCGCCAGAGCATGGCGGGACACTGTCGGAAACCGGTATCGTGCGTATCCTCAAGCGTTTCCCGTCAGACTTCAACCTCAATACATATTAATGTATCAGGGCACGTATGCAAGCAAAGAGCTAAAACAGCTCGAAATCTTTTGCCGTAAGTTTGTTCAGATGCTTGAATCCGGTTCTCTCGAGGAAGCCCTTCACATCCTCGTTGCTGTAGATCTCGTCCCTCATCCTCTCGCCCACGACGACGAAGATGCCGGTGTCCGTGAGAAGGTCCGCGATACGCTTCTCGCTTAAGTCTTCTATGATGGAGTGATTGAGGAGCACGGCCAGTCCGTGGGTGAATATCCACATCTTGTCGATGAGAACCCTCTTCTGCTCCCGGGTGTAACCCCTCATGGGCTCGAAGTGATCGAGCTTGTCGAGCAGGATATCGATGACATACTTCCTGAAACGCTTCTTCGTTTCCTCGAAGCCCTCTCTCTTTTCAGAGAGGAAGAGCATCCTGAAGAGATGCCTCTCCTCCATGGCGAACATGATGTACCCGATGCCCATGTCGAGGAAGATGTCTCCCGTCCTGCTCTTCGTCTCATAGGTTATCAGGAGGTCCAGCGCCTTTTTGAGCACCGCCTCTTCGAGCTCCTTCATGGAGCTCAGGCACGAGTAGATCGGCATGGTGGAGGACTTCAGCTCGCCGGCAATGGAACGAGCGGAGAACTTCTCCGAACCGTGGGTCCGGGCAATCGAAAACGCTGCCTCGATAATGTCTTCTGCGCTGAACTTACTCTTTACCGGCATAGGAAACCTCAAAAAATCACGTTGTGTTATATAACAACAGTTATCCTGGATGTCAAATTGTATTGTCGTGGGTCCTGCATATATTGCCGAGGGGCCATATTGCCGGGTTGCCGTGGGATCAGGTCTTGCTTGTTGCTGCTGTGGAAAACATCGAGGGCTTGTGCTGCTCTCTTCTTGCCTGTTTTGGCATACGGAGCAAAAAGCAGGATCTGACCCCGGGGATGACCCTGGGGAAGGCACGGGCAGGGAACACCTTCCCTGCCCGTTTGTCAGCTACTTGAGCTACTTGTGGGATTTCTCGAACTCTGCCATGAAGTCGGCAAGGGCCTGCGCTCCCTCGATCGGGAATGCGTTGTAGATCGATGCGCGGATGCCGCCCACCGACCGGTGCCCTTTGAGGCCCTTCAGGTTCTTCTTGCCTGCCTGGGAGACGAACTCCGCCTCGAGCTCTTCGGAGGGGAGCCTGAAGGTGACGTTCATAAGGGAGCGGTAAGGCTTCTGCACCGCGCCCTTGTAGAAGCCGTTCGAGCTGTCGAGCGCGTCGTAGACGATGGCGGCCTTCTTCTCGTTGATCTTCTCCATCTCCTTGAGTCCGCCTAAGTCCTTGAGCCACTTCATCACCTCGTGCACCACGAAGATGGAGGTCACGGGGCAGGTGTTGTAGCAGGAGTTGTTCTTGATCTGGACGGCGTACTGGAGGATGTTGGGCACGTTCTCGGGGCACAAATCTGCGAGGTCCTTGCGGATGATCACGATGGTGACGCCCGCAGGGCCCATGTTCTTCTGTGCGCCGGCGTAGATGATGCCGAACTTGCTCACGTCGAGGGGCTTCGAGAGGATGTCCGAGGACATGTCGGCGATGAGCGGGACATTCCCGGTGTCAGGGAACGTCTTCCACTGGGAGCCCTCGATGGTGTTGTTCGAGGTGATGTGGACGTAGGCAGCATCGGGCGTGAGCTTCAGCTCGCTCTGCTCAGGGATGCGGGTGTACTTGTCGTCCTTGGTGGAGGCGGCGATGTTCACGTTGCCGAGCTTCTGGGCCTCCTTGATGGCGTTCTTCGAGAAATTGCCGGTGTCTATGTAGTCGGCCGTCTTGCCGGAGGGAAGCAGGTTGATGGGGATCTGAGCGAACTGGAGACTCGCTCCGCCCTGGAGAAAGAGGACCTTGTAATTCTCCGGGATATTCAAGATTTCGGTCAGGAGTGACTCTGTCTCGATGAGCAGCGCGTCGAAATCCTTTGACCTGTGACTGACCTCCATGATGGACATGCCGGTATTGGCGAAGTTAAGGATGGCTTTGCTTGTGCTTTCGAGAACCGGCTCGGGCAATATCGCTGGCCCTGGGTTGAAATTGAAAACGTCTCTCATAAACTTTTTTCCTCCTCGGTAAAGATTAAGGTTTTTTATATACCAAACGCTCAATCATGGCAAAGGTAAATCTGAGAAGATGTGCCTCCATACCCGCGTATGACCTCATGATACGGATGATATTGACACCGGTGCCGGAAAGAGGATAAATGAATGATCATTCAGGCAGAAACTTTTTTCTCTAACGGTTTATGCAAAGCAGATGAAAAATCCGGAGCATGGCATGCTTCAGAACGAACGAGGAGGGAATGTATGGATTTTGCATTAAGCGACGAGCACAAGATGGTAAAGGAGATGGCAAAGAAATTTGCCGATCAGGAGCTGAAGCCCATAGCGGCAGACGTCGACAAGAACCACCGCCACAGTGACGATGTCCTGAAGAAGATGGCTGAAAACGGCTTCATGGGTGTGGCCATTCCTTCCGAGTACGGCGGGGCGGGCATGGATTACGTTGCCTACGCCCTCATCCTCACGGAGATCTCGAGGGGCTGTGCAAGCCACGGCGTCATCATGTCCGTGAACAACTCCCTGTACGGATTCCCGGTGTACACCTTCGGCACCGAAGAGCAGCGCAAAAAGTTCAGCACCCCCGTGGCAAGCGGCGAGGCATGCGGCTGTTACGGCCTCACCGAGGCCAATGCAGGCTCCGACCCTGCCGGCATGAAGTCGACCGCGGTCCTCGACGGGGACTCCTGGATCTTAAACGGCGAGAAGAAGTTCATCACCAACGGCAATATCGCCAAGTACGCGGTGGTGGCGGCGGTCACGGACAAGTCTAAGGGCTACAAGGGCATCACCCAGTTCGTGGTCGATCTCGAAGAGACCGAAGGTTTCTCGGTCGGAAAGGTCGAGGAAAAGCTCGGCATCCGGGCCTCGGGGACCTCGGAGCTGGTCTTCGTGGACGCCCGTATCCCCAAGGACGCCATCCTGGGCGACCCGGGGTCGGGTTT
>JAKPPU010000014.1 GCA_029547185.1 Deltaproteobacteria bacterium
TGATTCCTCTGGACCAATGAGTGTTTCACGATTACTATTCTTCTTCATAAGCGTACCTCTTTTGGTTGTTTGTTTTCTGGCGATTACTTCAACCGAAAGGTACGCTTATTCCTCCTCATCCACAACTTTTGGTTATATCCCAGCGTCTGAATCGTTCGGCGCTGCCTCATGCCGGGGCTTCACTCGTAGCCCAGCTCTCTGAGCCTCTCCTCGCCGATACCGAAGTAGTGGGCGATCTCGTGCACCACGGTGATCTCGATCTCCTCTTCGAGCTCGTGCCTGCTCCTGCACATCTCAAGGAGAGGCTTCCGGAACAGGATGATGGTGTCGGGATAGAACGATGGCCAGGTGACCGAGCGCTCGGGAAGCGCGGTTCCGGTGTAAACGCCCAGCAGGGGCTCGTCCTCGGGCAGGCCCATGGCGTCGAGCAGCTCCGGGTCAGGCCAGTCCTCCACCGTAACCGCGACATTGCTCACGTGCCTCATGATCTCGTCCGGGATGCGGTCGAGTGCTCTTGCGGCGATACGTCTGAATTCCGGCTCACTCACGTTCAGCATAAGCAGAAGATACAGGAAAAACCGGCAGGAATCGATTCCCCATTTTTCACGAAAGCCGGAGACCTAACCCCGCTCCAGTTCGTATTGCTGAAAGTTACATTACTACCAAGAAGAAAGAAACCTCGAACTCATACGATATAACGGTATTTATCATTTACCTTCCAGCATACCTCTCCGAATGCCCTCTATGCTCATAACGGAAGATCGAAGCTGAGTTGGGAGGTTCTTATGGAAGCTCATAATTTTAAATTCATCGAGATAGAAGAGGATAAGAAGCTGGATGAAGTTTATCACGATTTTATCACAATAACCACAATCAGGTAGTTTAAAAGATGGTCGCATTTCGGAAATCACTAAAGAAATCAATGGTGCGAGAGAAGGGACTCGAACCCCCACGGCGTGAACCACTGGATCCTAAGTCCAGCGCGTCTACCAATTCCGCCACTCTCGCACGAGAGTAGTGTATGGGAAGAGTGCCTTGGTTTGTCAAGCCAAAACCAAGAGCAAAGACAGGTTCATAGCCGGTCGATGCAGTCTCCGGGAGGCTCCTGAAGGGAGCAACCCGATCATCGCCTGCCCAACGGCCTGAAATGAAAAAGCCCGCCCTGCCGAGGCGGGCCTTCGCCTATGCCCAGGAGATCAGGCCCGTGTCGAGAGGATAGATCAGGTTCGTATGGCTCGGCAGGATCCGGACCGTATACCCGAACCTTCCGGTGTTATCGCAGCAGACTCTGGCCTGGAAGATGTGTTCGCCCTTCCCCATCTCGCCGTTGTGGTCCATCCCTATCTTCTGAACGTCGAAGAGGTTCCCTGCATCATCGATGTGGCCGTAGTACACCTCGGCCCTCACGTCGTTCGGCGTGAGAGCTCCCAGGTTCACGGTCGCCTTGATGATGACCTCGCTGTGCACTTCGACCTCGTCACCGTCGGAGTGCTCGATGCTCCTGACCTGAACGTCCTTCCAGTTCCTTTTGAGGGTATTCATCCACGAGACCAGGTCCTTTGCGTTCCTGTAGCCGTCGGCGCTGAGGATCTTCGAGTTGAGCGCGGCCTCGAGATAGCACCTGTCGGTATACTCTTCGACCATCCGGTTCGAGTTGAACTGCGGGCACAGGATCCTCATCGACCTCTTCATCATGGCGATCCATCCCCTGGGCAGCCCGTCGAGGCCCCTGTTGTAGAAGAGCGGGATGATCTCGCGCTCGAGGAGATCGTAGATGGTCTTGCTCTCCACCTCGTCCTGATACTGGAGGTTGTCGTAGACCTCTCCGCTGCCTATGGACCACCCCAGGTCGGGACGGTATCCCTCGACCCACCAGCCGTCGGGCACGCTCAGGTTCAGCGCGCCGTTGGCAGTTGCCTTCATTCCCGATGTCCCGCAGGCTTCGAGCGGTCTCCTCGGATTGTTCAGCCAGACGTCCACGCCCTGCACGAGGTATCTTCCGATATTCATGTTGTAGTCCTCGAGGAAGACGATCTTGTCCCTGAAAGGCTCTTCCCTGGCGATGTGGATAATCCGCTGAATGATGGCCTTGCCCTCGTGGTCCCGGGGGTGGGCCTTTCCGGATATGATGATCTGCACCGGATACGCCGTGTTCGAGACGATCTTCTTGAGGCGCTCGATATCCTGGAAGAGCAGGAGCCCCCTTTTGTAGGTGGCGAATCTTTTTGCAAACCCGATGGTGAGCGCATCCGGATGGAGCGTCTCCATGGCCCGCTGCATGTCACTCGGCTTGCCGCCCCTGTTCTTGAGCTGCTTCACGAGGCGCCTCCTGGCAAACGCCACGAGCCTCTCCCTCCTTCTCTGGTGGGTGGACCACAGCTCGGCGTCGGGGATCTCGTCTATGCTCTCCCACACCTTCTGGTTGTCCGGGTCTTCCTTCCACTTGGGGCCCAAGTATCTCTCGAAGAGGTCCGCCATCTCGGAAGATATCCACGACGGGATATGGATCCCGTTGGTGATGGACGAGATGGGAACGTCCTCGATGGCCACATGGGGCCAGATATCCTTCCACATGTCTCTCGACACCTCGCCGTGGAGCTTGCTCACGCCGTTGCGGTAGGCCGAGTTCTTGAGCGCGAACACGGTGGCCCCGAAGCTCTCCTTGTCGTCGCCGGGATTTTTCCTTCCCAGAGAGAGGAAGTCCGACCACCGTATCCCGCCGCTCTCGACATAGCCTTTGAGGTACTTTTCCATGAGGGAGATGTCGAACACATCGTTTCCTGCCGGCACAGGGGTATGGGTGGTGAAGACCAGCGAGGTCCGGAGCACCTCCCTGGCGGTATTGAAGTCGAGGTTGTATCTGTTCATGAGCATCCTCGTGCGCTCGAGACCAACCAGGAAGGAATGGCCCTCGTTCATGTGATAGACCATGGGGTCGATTCCCATGGCGCCGAGCGCCTTCATGCCGCCGATGCCCAGCACGATCTCCTGCCTGAGCCTGTCTTCCATATTCCCTGCATACAGGCCGCCGGTGATGCTGCGCTCGTAGGGATGGTTCTCCTCGAGGTTCGTATCGAGAAGATAGAGGGGGATCCTCCCTACCTGGCATCTCCAGATCTGGGCATTGCAGGGTCTTCCCGCAAGGTCGACGCAGATCTTGAGGGGCTTGCCCGTGCTGTCCGTCTCGAGGTGCACCGGCATGTGATAGAAATCGTTATTGGGCGACTCCTCCTGCTGCCAGCCGTCCCAGCTCAGGTACTGCGTGAAATACCCATGCTTGTAGAGGAGCCCGATCCCGCACAACGGGAGCCTCAGGTCGCTCGCGCTCTTGAGGTGATCGCCAGCGAGGATTCCCAGGCCGCCCGAATAGATGGGAAGGCTCTCGGTGATTCCGAATTCCATGGAAAAATAGGCGATGGTGAAATCGATGGGCTGCGACAGGAGGAACGAGTACACGCCCTTTTCAGAGATATAGTCGTTGAATGCGTCCGCCGTCTTTCTCATCTGGGAGAGGAACCCGTCATCCTCCATCAGGTCCATGATCCTGCCCTGGGATATGCGGGAGAGCATCTCCACCGGATTGTGGCCCGTCTCCTCCCAGAGGTCTCTGTCCATATGCTGAAAGAGGCGCAGTCCCTGCTGGTTCCAGCTGAACCATACATTGTATGCAAGGGAGAGAATGGGATTCAAAGTTTCGGGAAGGGCCGGTACGACCCTGAAGGAATTAATCTTCATACAGTCCCCTTTCGTAGGCTCGAGCATCTGCTCATACTGACGCGATTATACCTTTCACAAGCAGCAGTGCAATGGAAGAAATGCGCGAAGGCGGCAGGGCTTCCCTTCCTGCCTCCGGGAATCTTCCGGCCCGGGCTGCCTGTGCCGCCCGGCCCGCATTCTGATAATTTATCATAATTGAATGTAATCATAATGAGGTATCGGAATATTGCTTCTCCGACTGAAAGGCTTGCTGCCGCGGCAGCTTCACCGCTTCCTTTCCTGCCCTGTGTCCAGTCTTTTCAAGCCCTTGCTTCGAACACCGGATGTTCCGGTTTGAAGGAATTCCATGTGGTTTTCACGAAAAGGCCGATGTGGTGTGTACATACCACATCGGCCGGATTATGCAAAGATCATTGCCGTCCGCGCGGGCGGAGCTTACAGCGGCCATACCGGAGAAACGGCGATCAATCATCCTTTCCGAGCCCGTCTTTGAGTATCCTCTTTGCCTTTGACGCGGCTTCGGTTGAAGGGTAGTCCTGCACGAGGTGCTCCAGAACGAGCTTTCCGGTCTGGTCATCCCCAAGCTTGTAGAACGACATCCCCTGCTTGAGGAGGGCATCGGGCGCCTTGCCGCCGGAGCTGTATTTCTTTATCACCGTATCGTACCGCAGGATGGCGTCTTCATATTTCCCGAGCGAATAGAGAGTCTCTCCGATCCAGAACTGGACATCGTCCACGAGGGACGGTTCAGGATTCGACGAGAGAAAAGACTTCAGATCGATGAGTGCCTCCGAGAAGCGTCCGGCCCGGTATTTCTCCAGCCCCGTATCGAACAGGGATTTGGGCGGTTCCTTGCTCGCCTCGAACAGGGTTTTCAGGTTTTGCATCTCCTTTTCGAGGGATTTCACCCGCTCCTCGTTGACTGCGGTTTTGTTTGCAGCCTTGAGCTCATCGATCCTGCCCTGGAGAGATGCCAACTGCTCTTGAATCTCCGTATAGCGGGCCTGGAGCTCGGCCTGCTGTCCCAGGCCTTGCTCCGTGAGCCTGTCCTTCTCCTTGAGCTTCCCTTCCGCTTTGGCGAGCCTCGTGTTGAGGGCGTCCACTTCCCATTTCAAGGAATTCATATCCTGCTGGGTCGCACATCCGACGAGGAACGCCAGGCCGAAGAGCAAGGGAAATATCCTGTTCATAGGATGCCTTATTCGGTGATAACGAAGTGGGCTCTTCTGTTCTTGGCCCATGCTTCCTCGTTATGACCCGGGTCGAGGGGGTTTTCTTCCCCGTAGCTTACGATGGATACCCGGTCGGGCTTGATTCCCAGGAAGACGAGATAGTCCTGAGCCGCCTTGGCCCTGCGCTCTCCAAGGGCAAGGTTGTACTCGCTCGTGCCCCGCTCATCGCAATAGCCCTCGATTTTGACATTCATCTGGGGGTGGGCATTGAGAAAAGCGGCCTTCTGGGAAAGGATCTTCCTGTCATCGGGCCTGATGCTGGCTTTGTCGTAATCGAAAAAGATGTCATCCTTCTCGAAGGCAGCGATATCTGCCGAAACCGCACTGCCCTGGGCGCCACCCTGGGGTGTGGCCTGGACTCCACCCTCGGCACCTGGCATGTTCATCCCCATCTCTGAGGGAGGCCCTACCTCTTTCTGCTCAGACGGCGGCGTCACTTCTCCCGCCTGTTCGATCTTTTTCTTGGCACAGCCAAAAGCGAAAAAGACTAAAGACAATATGACGATAATACAGATTCCTCTTCCTAATCTCCTCATATATTCCTCCTTGTTCTTGAAAAAAGTGTTATCCTGATCTGAATTGATACCCTCACGCCGGCTCATTAATTACCTCAAACCAAAGCCAGGTCAAGCATAAAAAATCTTCCTTTCCCCCCTATTCCAGCGGCCTGGACCAGCATGGCTGCGAGAAACCTCCGCCGCTTGTAACCCTTGCCGTGAAGCTCCCAATGAGATCGGTGACATAGATGTTCCCGTCCGACGAGCTGAAGGCGATGAGCCTGCCGTCAGGCGAGAAGGTGGGAGACTCGTCGCCCCTGCCCGTACCCGGGAGGACCTTCATCCCGGTTCCGTCGGGGCGAATCAGGGCAATGTGGTACTGCCTGTCATGATCCGAGAGGTAGATGAAAGCGATGAGGTCGCCCTTCGGGGAAAAGACCGGCTCGGAGTTGTAGGTCCCCTGGAAGGTGAGCCTGTCCGTCTTCCGCGACGCGATGTCCATGAGATAGATCTGGGGGTTGCCTCCCCGGGAAGAGCAGAAGACGACCTTGCTCCCGTCGGGAGAAAAGCACGGGGAGGTGTCTATGGCCCAGCTGCTCGTGAGGCGGAGCGGGTTCCTGCTCGCGACATCGACGATGTAGATCTCGGGGTCTCCATCCTTGGAGAGCGTACAGGCGATTTTTCTCCCGGTGGAATCGAAGCTCGGGGTGGTGTTGATCCCCTTGTGGGCGGATATCACGTCCACCTTGAAGGTCGGAATATCCAGCAGGTAGAGGTCCGGGTTGTTCCTCCAGTACGAAACGAAGGCGATCTTCTTCCCGTCGGGAGACCATGCCGGATCCAGGATGAGGTCTCCTCCTCCCTTGATGGGGGAGCCCCCGGTCCCGTCGCACCACACGGTATAGAGCTGCTTCTTCTTGCCCGTCTTCTGAACGGCTACGAACTTGGTCGAGAAGAGAGGATCGATCCCGAGCGCCTTGCCCAGGAAGTTGTCCATGAAGGCGTGGACCGCACGGTAGGCGGTTTCTCTCTTTGTCGTATAGGCCGTGTTGATGAGGATCCGCGAGGTCGAGAGCTCGACCACCTGGATGACGAGGTTCACGAGCTGATCCTGCGCATCGACCCTGGCGGCGATGACATAGTCGGCACCGATGAGGCTCCAGTTGTGCAATGTCCCGGGCTCGACTTTGCTCATGGGACCGGGATTGATGTACCCCTTGGGATTGATGAGCGAGAAGGCTCCGGAGATCTCGAGATCCTTCGCGCATATGGCCCATACGGAATCGGCGAGCGCACGGGCGCCCCCGAACGCCGGCATGGCGACCTTGAGGCGCTTGAACTCCCGTGCCTCGACGTCGATGTGCACTCGCTCGGCCCTTGCCAGAGCGGGGAAAATGGCAGAAATGATCACTATGAGGGCAATGATCTTCTTCATCTAGTCTGCTCCTTTGGGAGGTGTGAATGACATGGTGACTTCCACGCTGTCCTGTCCAGCCACCATAAAAAGCGGGGGTTGTGGCAACTGCCTGAGGCTGCTCAGCGCCAGATGCACCGAGCGGTCATACGGGCTGTTTCCCGACGATATGAGAAGCCTTTTATCCAGGAGCTCTCCGCTCCGGGATATCCGGAGGAGATAGGTCGTCTTCAAGGTCTTGTCAACGAGGGCGATCTCGGGAGGCGCCTTCCAGACCCTCTGCACCAGGTACATCACCTGAGATTTCCACAGCGCCAGCTGATACGCCGACTGGTCCGGGCTGCCGGCCCTCCCCTGGCCCGCGGCTGCAACGGGAGTACGAGACTGGGCTTGGGAAGGCGTTTCATTCTTCGTCTCCGGGAAAGGGTCCTGCTCTTCGCGGCTTGCCGTCTTCGGTTCGATCTTCGAGGGAGAGATCTCCGGGGTGATGTCGGGAAGGGCCTTCTCCTTGTTGATCTCGCTGATGGATTTGGGCGTGTCTGTCTTGCTGTCTATATACTTCTTGCTCGCAGCCGCTTTCGAGGCAGGCGCGCGGACGCTGGAGGGCGCCTGCGCCACGATATCGACCTCGTAGATATCATAAACCGGCTTGTCTTCGGGCGAAAAATCGACGTCCACCATGCCCATGATGAAGAGGAGGTGGAGGAGGAGGGATATCCCGATGTACCAGCGGAGCTTTCTCATCCTACTTTTTTGACGGCGGTTGGGTCACCAGCCCGATCTTGGTGAGGCCGGTGGACCTGATCGTTCCCATCACCTCGACCACGAACCCGTAGTTGACCGACCGGTCCGCCTGGAGAAAAACACTCTCCACGCCCCGCTGCTCGCGTATCTGGTCGAGGATCATACCGAGCCGGCTGTAATCGATCGTCGATCCATTGATGTCCAAGGTCCTGTCCTTGTTGATGGTGATGATAAGGTCCTGGTTCTGAGTCTCCAGCGCCCTGGATTCCACTTCGGGAAGCTCGACCTTCATTCCCTCTTTCATCATGGGCGCGGAAACCATGAAGATGATGAGGAGCACGAGCATCACATCCACGAACGGGGTGACATTGATCTCTGAGACGAGCTTGCCGGGCTTATTCGCCAACATGGCTCAAGCTCCTCCGTATCCAGTTCATGAAGTCGATCTGAAACCTCTCCATCTGGGTGATGGCATGCCCCACCTGGCTCGTGAGGTAATTGTAGAAAAGCACTGCCGGGATGGCAACGAACAGGCCGGCCGCCGTGGCAATGAGGGCCTCCGAGATGCCCGGTGCGACCGTTGCCAGATTGGCCGAACCCTTCAAGCCGATCTCCCTAAAGGAGTCCATGATCCCCCAGACCGTCCCGAACAGGCCGATGAACGGGCTCGCATTGCTGATGCTCGCCAGGAACCCCAGGCCGTGGGTGAGCTCGGTCGTCTGCTGGGCCGTCTCGCTTTTGATCCTGTTCTCGATGTTGCCGATCATCGAGGAAGGAAAAGAGCCGGCCTTGCCCGAGACCTTCTTGAGCTCGTCCTGCGCCTCGTGGAAGAGCTTCGACAAGGGGCATTCTCCGGCCTTCGCAATGTTCTCCTTGAGGTACACCATGCTCCAGGAGTCCGAAAGGGTGTCGAGGATGAGCTGACCCCTCTTGCGCGAGCGTGAGAGCAGCATCCACTTCTGAATGATGATCCCCCAGGAAAAGATCGAGAAGAGAAAGAGCAGGAACAGCACGAGCTTTACGATAGGATCGGAGTCCACGACCATGGCGCCGATCTCGCCCCTGAACTGAGCTGTGGCTGCATATGCCGTCGATGTAAAGAAAGGCATCAAATCCTCCTAATCGATTATGTGTTCCTTGATTCTCATTTCCCCGCCTCTTTGGGCAACGAGATGGTAAAAAGGGTCCCTTCAGGGCTTGAGGAAAAGGTTATATTCCCGGAATGCATTTTCACCAGCCGGTACGAGATGGACAGTCCCAGACCGATGCCCTTGGGCTTGGTCGTAAAAAAGGGATCGAAGATCCTGCTTCGGATATTCTCCGGAATCCCCTTGCCGGTGTCGCTCACGGAGATCTCGACATTCGCCCCCTGCTCTCTGAGGTGAACCTCCATGCTCCCGCCTGACGGCATGGATTGAACGGCATTGATGAACACGTTCATGAGCACCTGCTGCACCATGTCCGGATCGGCCTTGATCCTGACTTCCCCCGGGGGATAGAACTCCATGATACGGACATGGTTCGATCGGGCGGCCTCCCTTACCATGAAGACGGTGTCCTCGATTGTCTTCTTCAGATCGCAGGGCCGCACGTTGAGCTTCTTGGGCCGTGCAAAGTCGAAAAAACTGAGGAGCAGCTTGTTGAGCCTGTCGACCTCGATGATGATCCTGCTGATATAGGCGCTCCTCGTGTCGTTCTCGGGAATCTCTTCCTTGAGCGCCTGGGCAGTGGTCTTGATGCCGGCAAGGGGGTTGCGGATCTCGTGGGCGATTCCTGAGGTGAGCTCTCCTACCGTGGCGAGCTTATCCATCTTCAGGAGCTCCTGTTCGAGCCGATAGATCTCGGAGACATCGGTCAATATGATCGCCTGGTTTCCGCCCGACAGAGTTACCCTGCCCAGCCGAACGGTGATGCGCTCATCCCCCTTTGTCCGGAATATGAGATCTTTCTTTCCCGAGCCCTGGCGGACGACTTCATTGACGTTGACCCCTTTGAGCCCGTCATGATCGATGCCCATGTACTCCAGGGCCGCTCTGTTCGCGTAGGTAATGGCTCCAGCTTCGTCGGCAAGCATGATTCCGGTGGGCAGCTCCTCGATGAGCTCAGTCATGACCTTCCTGTCCATACCCCCTATAGTACCCAACATCAGATAAAACTTCCAGAAAAATCTATCCACTATTTGGCACTTTTTGCATAAACCATCTATCCGGATAATTGCAAGAAATTTTAGTAATTTTTTTCCAGCCATTTGCCGAAGATGATGTTGACAAGGCTAGGTACTTATTATATATGCCAAAAAGTGCCATTATGTGTCAAAGTGCTGAGGGGCAAAGATGTTTAAAGGGCATTACATCAATTCCATAAACGACAAGGGCCGACTGAGCATCCCGGCGAAATTCAGAGAAGTCCTGAGCGGGAGCGAAGCGGACGTCCTCATCGTCACCAAGGCCCTCGATCAATGCCTCATGGCCTATGCCCCCGAAGAGTGGGAACGGATGGAGCAGAAGGCTGCGGCCTTATCCACGATCAGGCGGGCGGACATCATCTTCAAACGTCACGTAATGGGCTCTGCCGAGGAATGCCAAATCGACGGTCAGGGGCGGATCCTGGTTCCTTCCAGCCTGCGCGATTATGCGGGCCTGAAGAAGAAATGCCTCTTCGTAGGCGTTGCCGACCGCTTCGAGATCTGGGATGTCGAGACGTACGACTTGTATATGAAGGAGGCCCTGAAAGATCCCGACAGCTTGAGGGAAAAACTCGCCGAGCTGGGTCTGTAGGCCTATGCAGCATGTCCCGGTACTCCTGAACGAAGTTACGGAGGTAATAATGCCGCACGACGGCGGCCGATATTTCGACGGCACCCTGGGATACGGCGGGCATGCAAGGGCTATCCTGGAAAAGAGCTCCCCCACGGGCGAGCTTGCAGGCACCGACCTCGACCGGGCGGCCATCGTCAGACTCTCCGCCGAACTGGCACACTATGCGGGAAGAGTACACCTCTTCCAGGGAAATTACACTGAGATAGACAGGATATGTACCATGCTCGGATGGGAAAGCCTCGATGGTATTGTGCTCGATCTCGGGATGTCGTCGACAGCCCTCGATGATCCCGATCGGGGGTTTTCCTTTCTCAGAGAAGGTCCTCTCGACATGAGGTTTTCGCCGGAGAACCCCCTGACCGCCTCTATCGTCGTGAACTCCTATGAGGAAGGCAGGCTGGCATCGATCATACGCGAGTACGGCGAAGAGCGGTTTGCAAAGCGCATTGCCCGACGCATCGTTCAGTCGAGGCCGATAGAAACGACGACGCGACTCGCCGACATCGTGAGCTCTGCCATTCCGAGGCGTTTCTGGCCTGCAAAGATCCACCCTGCAACGAGAACCTTCCAGGCCATCCGCATGGAGGTCAATCAGGAGATCGAAAACTTGAGCGCCTTCCTCCCGAAGGCATCGAACCTTCTCGATATCGGCGGGGTCATGGCGATCATCTCGTTCCATTCTCTCGAAGACCGGATCGTGAAACGCTTCTTCTCGGGAGCACCGGAAGAATTCGTTTACCCGCGAGGACTCCCAGCACCGGAGGAAGCCGGGCCCAAGCTCGAAAGAGTCACGCGCAAGCCCATAATTCCCTCACCCGAGGAGATAGAGGAGAACCCCAGATCGAGAAGCGCCCGCCTCAGGGCTGCACGGAGGGTCTCGTGAAGAACGGCCTCTCGCTGGAAATACTCCCCGCCAGCATCATCGTGCTCTGCTTCTTCACGGCATGGGCATTTTTCCATATCTGGACCAGGCACATGGCCACCGAGCTCGGCTACCGGATATCCGCAGAGCAGTCCACGAAAGAAGAGCTCCTGGGTGAAAACAAATCGCTGAAGCTGGAAATCTCAACCCTGAAGAGCTCGAAAAGGCTGGAAGCAATAGCAAGGGACAGGCTGGGAATGAGCACCCCCAACCCGGATCAGGTCGTTTACTTATGGATCAAAGAGTAAAGATCATCCGTGTCTTGTTCGTCGCGCTCCTCGCGATCATCGGGGTGCGCGCGTTCGATCTCCAGATCATCAAGCCGGATAAGGTCCTCGCCATGGCCCATAAGAGATTCGACCACAACATCAAGCTGAGCTCGTACCGGGGCGCCATATACGACAGGAGCGGACAGCCTCTGGCGATCAGCCTCGATGTGAAGTCCATAGCGGCGAATCCCAGGCTCATAACGAATCCCTCGGCAACGGCATCGAAACTGGCGAGGGTGCTCAAAATCAATGAGCATTCCCTGAGAAAAAAGCTCGACTCCTCGAGGTATTTCGTCTGGGTAAAGCGCCAGGTTCCGCCTGACGAGGTGGCGCAAATCGAAAAGCTCAACATCCGCGGAATCGGGTATTACAATGAATCGAAGAGATTCTACCCCGAGTGCGATTCCCTCGGAAACATACTCGGGATCGTGGGCATAGACGGCCAGGGGCTTGAGGGCCTCGAGCTCCTCTTCGACAACCTCCTCAAGGGGAAACCGCGGCATATCGAGGTCCACAAGGACGGAATGGGAAGAATCATCTATGCCCGGGGCCTGCCGCCGGATGAGGCAAAGGACGGGTACACCCTCCGGCTCACCCTCGACAGGAGGCTCCAGTATGTCGCCTATTCCGAGCTCGAGCAGGTCGTGAAGCAGCAGAACGCTCATTCCGGTTTCGTCATTATCACCAACCCGTTCACCGGAGAGATCTATGCCCTGGCATCGTATCCGAGCTTCAATCCCAATCTCGGCACATACAGGACCATGGAGGGGCACAGAAACCTTGCCGTCGTGGACCTCTTCGAGCCGGGATCCGTCGTGAAGCCCATATGGGTCGGCTGGGGAATGGACAACGGACGCATGAAGCCCACCCAGACCGTGTTCTGCGAAAACGGCCTCTATGCCTTCCACCGCATCTTCATCCACGACCATGAAAAATACGGCTGGCTCCCGGTGAGCGATGTCATCAAGTTCTCGAGCAACATCGGGATGGTGAAGCTCATGGACCCTGTCAAGTCGGACGACATGTACGCCTGCCTCGACCTCTTCGGCCTCACATCGCAGACAGGCATCCAGTTCCCGGGTGAGCCCAGAGGGCAGATCCGTCAGCCGAGGAGATGGACGACCGTGGACAAGGCCGTCATCTCCTATGGACAGGGCTTCGCCGTCACGGGAATCCAGCTCATCACCGCCTTCAACGCCCTGGTCAACGGCGGCATGCTCATGAAGCCGTACATCGTCGACCACATCATCGACGCCCAGGGCAAAGAGGTAGAGTCTTTCCGCCCCACCATCGTCAGGAAGGTGATCTCCCCGCAGACCTCGGAACAGATCCTCGACATCCTCAAAACCGTGACTTTGAAGGGAGGCACTGCAGAAGGTGCGAGCATGAACTCCTTCCAAGTCTTCGGAAAGACGGGAACTGCGCAGAAGGTTGATCCCCTGACGGGCGCTTATTCAAAAAAAGACTATGTTTCAAATTTCATCGGAGGTATTATCGACGCCAGCGGAAAACCGAGGCTCACCATGATCGTATGCATCAACGAACCGCGGCTTTACTACTATGCAAGCATCGTGGCCTGCCCTGCATTCAAGAACATCATGCAGAAGTGCACCAACATCATGGATGTGAGCCCGAACATCACGGTAGCCAGCAAAGGAGGAACGGGTGAAGGCATCTGAGATCTCGGCAGCAGTTCCCGGATCGAGGATCAGGGGCGAAGAGAGGGAGTTCTCCCGCTTGAGGGCCGATTCCCGTTCCGTCAGGCCCGGGGATGCCTTTATTGCGCTCAAGGGGAGCGTCACGGACGGACACAGGTATATCGATGCCGCACTCAAGGCAGGCGCACAGACCGTCATCTGCAATGAGGGCCATCCCGGGCTCGATTCCGGCATCACCGTCGTCGAGGTTCCCGATACGAAAGAGGCCCTCGTCCGGATTCTCCCGTGCCTTTTCCCCCATGCCCGGAAGGTGAAGCTTATCGGCATAACCGGTACGAGCGGAAAGACAACCACCACCTATCTCATCGAATCCATCCTCAAGGCTGCGGGCATGAACCCGGGCGTGATCGGCACCATAAACATAAGGTATAACGGGATAGCGACCGATTCCTCGGTCACCACGCCGGGCCCGGTCGACCTCTTCGAGTATCTGGGCACTATGGGCCTCTCGCGCGTGAATGCCTGCGTGATGGAAGTGAGCTCCCATTCTCTCGACCAGGAGAGGATCATGGGGCTGGAGTTCGACTGCGCCATATTCACGAATCTGAGCCATGACCACCTCGACTATCACAAGGACATGGAAACATACTTCCAGGCCAAGAGAAAGCTCTTCGACCGCACATATCTCAAAGGCAGGCCCGTCGTAAACGCCGACGACGAGTTCGGCAGGCGGCTCATCGAAGAGGTGCAGGGGGCCATAACCTTCGGCAGGAGGCCCGGTGCAGACATAAGCATACCCTCGCTGAGGAACACCCCGAAAGGCCTGATCATGTCCCTCACCACGCCCATGGGCGAGTTTCCCGTACGGAGCAGTCTCATGGGAGAGATCAATGCCTGCAACATCATGGCCGCTGTCGGGGCCGCGACGGCACTGGGCATCGACAGGGATTCGATCATCAGAGGCATCGAGGGGCTCGAGCATGTCCCCGGCCGGATGGAGCCGGTCAGGAATGAACATGGACTGAACATCATCGTGGACTACGCCCACAAGCCGGATGCCCTCAAGAATGTCCTCACCTCTGCCAGAGGGATGACCAGGGGCCGGCTCATAACGGTGTTCGGCTGCGGCGGAGACAGGGACAAGACAAAGAGGCCCGTCATGGGATCGATAGCGGCGCAGAGCTCGGATCTCGTGATCGTGACGTCGGACAACCCCCGCACCGAAGATCCCCTCGCGATCATCAACGACGTCCTTCAGGGGATCCCGGACAGGACCTACGTTTCCGTAGAGCCTGACCGTGAGGAGGCAATCAGGCTCGGCATCGCCTCGATGCGGGAAGACGACTGCCTCGTCATTGCAGGAAAGGGACATGAAACGTACCAGATCATCGGATCGGACAAGAGGCCTTTCGATGACCGGAAGTGCGTGTGCAAAGTTCTAAGGGAGATATACGAAGCATGAAGCTCAAGGCATCAGAAATCGCTGAATGCACCAGGGGAGCCATCACTTCCGGCAGTCCCGATACCCTCTTCACGGGGATATCGACAGACTCGAGGGCCATCCGAAACGGTGATCTCTTCGTTGCCCTGGGGGGCGAGAAGTTCGACGGCCACGTATTCGTGTCCGAAGCCGTCTCAAAAGGGGCTGCCGGATCGATCGTCATGAGGGAAGGCATCCACGGCAAGGGCACGGTCATAACGGTGGAGGATACCCTGACCGCCCTGGGAGACATCGCGGGATACGTGAGAAGCGGATTCGGCGCGACCATCGTCGGCATCACAGGCTCTACGGGCAAGACGACCGTCAAGGAGCTGTGCTCGTCGATCCTCTCTCTCGAGGGGCACTGCCTCAAGACGGAAAAGAACTACAACAACCTCATCGGCGTTCCCCTGACCCTGTTCACGCTTAACGACAGCCATAGGTTCGCGGTCATCGAGATGGGCACGAACCGCTTCGGGGAGATCGAACGGCTTTCAGCTATCACCCGGCCCCACGCATCGATCCTCACCAACATCAACCCCGTGCACTTAAGCGGCTTGAGGAGCATATCGGGGATCATCAAGGAGAAGCAGGCCATCTTCAGGAACACCCAGGAAAACGGCATCGCCGTCATCAATCCCCATCTGGAGAACATGGACAGGGTGGAGATACCGGTGAACCTGACCGTCGTCACCTACTCCGGCTCGGAGCGCGCGGATGTCACCTTGAAGAAGATCCACTACCAGGGCCTCGACGGGACGGACGCCTCCATCGGCCTCGGAGGGAAAACCATCCGCACGCGCGTTCCCCTGCCGGGCATGCACAACGTATGCAACGCCCTGGCGGCTGCAGCCTGCGCCATGGGACTGGGAATAGATCCCGAGAAGATCGAGCACGGCATCGCGAACGCGAAGTTCCCGGGGATGCGCTCCGAGATCATCGTCTCGGACCACATCTCCATCATCAACGACTCCTACAACGCGAACCCGGCCTCCGTGAAGGCCGCCCTGCAGATGCTCGCCTCCTCTCCCCACAGTTTCCGCGTGGCGGTCCTGGGTGACATGCTGGAGCTCGGCGGAGAGACGAACTACTGGCACGAGCAGATGGGCCAGTGGGTGGCAGACTCCCGTGTCGACAGGCTCGTCGTTACGGGGCAGATGTCCGGGATCGTCTCCAATTCCGCGATCGAGAGAGGAATGGACGCATCCTCGGTATACATTGCAGAAGGTTTGAGCGAGATCATCTCGAACCTCTCAGACGTGCTCGACAAGGACGCCATCGTTCTGGTCAAGGCTTCGAGGGCGCTGCATCTGGACGAGGTGGTGACCCATCTGAAGGCGGTGGCGTAAATGATCTATCATCTCCTCTATCCGCTCCATACGGACTACAGCATCTTCAACGTCTTCAAGTACATCACCTTCAGGTCTATCTATGCCACCATCACCGCGCTGCTCATCTGCCTTCTCCTGGGCCCGTGGTTCATCCGAAAGCTCACCGAGCTCAAGTTCAGAGAGCGCATCAACGGCTACACCCCGAAGACGCATGCCGGGAAATCCGGAACGCCCACCATGGGCGGAATCCTCATTCTCTTCGCCGTGGCCCTCTCGACGCTCTTGTGGGCCGACCTCTCGAACATTTACATGTGGCTCGGCATGCTCATTCTCATCTCCTTCGGGCTGGTGGGATTCATCGATGACTACATCAAGACGATAGACGGAAACATGCACGGCGTTCCCGGGCGCGTGAGACTCCTCATCGAGTTCGCCGTGGCTGCGGTCGTAGGCTACATCCTCATCAACATCCCCGGCTTCGACCGCTCCATCGTGATACCCTTCTTCAAGCACATAACCATCAATCTGGGCGTTTTCTACATCCCCTTCGCCATGCTCGTGATCGTGGGCTCCGCGAACGCGGTCAACCTCACCGACGGTCTCGACGGCCTGGCGATCGGCCCATGCACGATCGCTGCCGCGACATACCTCGTCTTTGCCTACGTGACGGGGAACATCAAGGCGGCCTCCTACCTCCAGCTCCCCTTCTTCTCAGGCGTGGGCGAGGTGGCGATCTTCCTTGCCGCCATCGTGGGCGCAGGCATGGGATTCCTCTGGTACAACGCATATCCTGCTCAGGTGTTCATGGGCGACGTCGGATCATTGAGCCTGGGAGGCATCCTGGGAACGGCTGCCCTGATCACGAAGCAGGAGGTGCTGCTGTTGGTGGTCGGCGGTATTTTTGTCATGGAAGTCGGGTCTGTCATCCTTCAGGTGGGCTTCTTCAAGTTCACCAAGGGCAGACGCATATTCAGGATGGCCCCCATTCATCATCACTTCGAGCTCAAGGGATGGCCGGAGCCCAAGATCATCGTGAGGTTCTGGGTCATTTCCATCTTTTTGGCAATGGTGGCCATTTCGACGCTGAAGCTGAGGTAAGGTCTATGGAGAACACGGAGATCAAGGAAAATGAGCTCGATTATCTGAAGATGGTTGTCAGCATCTATGCGGATCGCGAGGAGGACGAGATGATCGCCCTGTTCCTTGCGCGTATCAACCAGAGTCTGGAAAGGATGAAAGCTTGCGCATAGCAGTGTGGGGAACCGGTCAGACGGGCGTCGAGACCGCCCGTGAGATGATCAGACAGGGACACGAGGTCCGTCTCGTGGACGAGCAGACACCCGGGTCCTGCGGCGATATCCCTGCCAAGCTGCTGGAAAAGGATGACGTGGAGTGGGCGGACCTCGTGATTCCGAGCCCGGGGATACCCCGGCACCACCCCATGCTCCTCGAAGCGAAAAAGGTGCTCTCGGAAATTGAGGTCGCGGCTTCGCTCCTGACCGGGACCCTGATCGCCATAACCGGCTCGAACGGAAAGACCACCACGACGACGCTCATCCATGAAATCCTCGAAAAGGCCGGTCTCGATGCCGGTATCGGGGGGAACATCTCGCCGCCCATGATCTCGCTGGTCGAGCGGAATCCCAGGTACGTTGTGGCGGAGATAAGCTCGTTCCAGCTCGAGTGGATCGAGCGGTTCAGGCCGCATATCGGCATCTGCCTGAACGTTACACCCGATCATCTCGACAGGTACCGGAGCATGGAGGAGTACGTCACCTACAAGAGGATCCTCTTCAAGAACCAGAACGAGTCCGATTTCGCCCTCGTCAACGATACCGATCCGTATCTCAAAGATCTCGAGGGCTCGGCCAAAAGAGTCGGCTTCTCCTTTGCACGTCCCGGAACGCCTGACGGCGCATTCATCGAGGGATCGAGGGTGTATTTCCAGGGAAGCATCGAAGGCGAAGGACCGAGGCTCCCTGAAGGGAGCCACATCAGCAACGGGCTCAAGGAGGACATGCTCGCCTCGGCCCTGACGGCACGGCTCCTGGGCGTGGATGCACACATAGCCGAAGAGGTGTTCGCCTCCTTCAAGGGGATCCGCCACCGCTTCGAATTCGTGGCGACCGTCGAGGGAATAACCTTCATCGACGATTCGAAGGCCACCAACGTGGGAGCTCTCGATACGGCGCTCTCCGGAATGAACGGGCCGGTGATTCTCATCCTCGGAGGAAAGGACAAGGGAGGTGAGTTCTCCTGCATCGTAGAGCGTCACAAGAGCAAGATACGGAAGGTCTTCGTCATCGGCGAGGCAACGGCGAGGATCATGGGCGAGATATCGGGCATCGTCGATTCTCAGAAAGCCGAGGATATGCAGCAGGCGGTATCGTCGGCCTTCGAGAGCGCGCGGCAGGGGGATGTCGTTCTCCTGAGCCCGGGATGCGCGAGTTTCGACATGTTCAAGAGCTATGCTCACAGGGGAGAAGTGTTCAAGGAATGCGTACACGCGATCAAATAGCCCAGGCAATCGACTTCGACATGGTCTTTCTCCTGACCACGCTCATGCTGCTGGTCATGGGGACCATCATGATCTTCTCCTCGAGCTACTTCCTCTCGAAGGAGAACTCGGGAAGCCCGCTCGCCATGACCGTAAAGCACCTCGTCCACCTCGTCATGGGTGCCGGCGTCATGATCGCAATCATCCGCACCGACTATCGCCGGTTCAACACTCAGACGTTCGCCCTTGCCCTCATCGGGATAGGGACCCTCCTGTGCGTCTTATGCTTCATTCCCGGGGTCGGGATCTCGGGAGGGCATGCCAAGAGGTGGGTAAGGCTCATCTTCGTCACGCTTCAGGCATCTGAAGTCGCCAAGATCGCCCTGATCTTCTATCTTGCATACTACCTTTCCAAAAAATCAAAGATGATCGACGACTTCACGTACGGCGTCATGCCCGTGCTCGCCGTGGTCTGCGTCAACGTCCTGCTCATCTTCCTCGAGCCGGATTTCGGCACGGCAGCCACCATCGGCCTGTGGTCGATCTTCATCCTGTTCATTGCAGGCATGAGATTGAAGCACCTGCTCAACCTTTCACTCGCCGGGATTCCGATCGTCATCCTTCTCATGATCTTCGAGCCCTACCGGAGGGCCAGGCTGATGGCCTTCGCCCATCCCTGGCAGGATATGCAGGGGATCAGCTACCAGATCGTGCAGTCCATGGTGGCCTTCGCAAACGGCGGGTTCTTGGGCTCCGGCCTCGGCGAAAGCACGCAGAAGCTCTTTTTTCTGCCTGCTCCCCACACGGACTTCATATTCTCGGTTCTGGGCGAAGAGCTGGGGTTCATCGGGGTCATCTTCGTCCTCTGCCTGTTCGGCATCTGGCTGTGGAGAGGATTTACCATCGCGCTCGCCACGAACGATTCCTTCGGGTTCTTCCTGGCCTTATCGGCTGTCTCTCTCGTTGCCCTGCAGGCCATCGTGAACATGGGCGTTGCCGTGGCGGCCTTCCCCACGACAGGCGTCACCCTGCCCTTCTTCAGCTACGGAGGCTCGAGCCTCATGACCGTCATGGTCACGTCCGGGATCGTGCTCTCGGTTTCACGGGGGGCCAGGGTATGAAGATCGTCATAACTGCCGGAGGCACCGGGGGGCACATCATGCCGGCCGTAGCCATTGCTGAAGGCATCAGGGACAGGAGCCCGGATACCGAGATCCTGTTCGTCGGAACGAAGAGGGGCATGGAAGAGAGGATCACCCGGCAGCACGGCCTCGAATTCGTCGGCATGGATGCGCTGGGAATCAAGGGCAAGAGCCCGAAACAGATGTTCCGGGCAGCCTTCGTGAACATATCCGCCTTTATGCAGGCGTTGAGGCTCATGCGGTCCTTCAGGCCCGACTGGGTCATCGGAACGGGCGGGTACGTGACCGGCATGGTCGTCCTCGCGGGCAAGATCAAGGGGGCACGCTGCGCAATCCAGGAGCAGAACAGCATCGGCGGACTGACCAACCGGATCCTCTCGCGGTTCGCCCACAGGGTGTTCCTGGCATTTCCCGATACCTACGGGGTCTTTCCCAAGGCAAAGTGCGTTCTGACCGGCAACCCCGTCCGCAAGGACATCGTGCCCGGCGAAGTCAAGGGACCCGGGGAATACCTCCTCATCCTGGGAGGATCTCTCGGGGCGAGCAGCATCAACAGGGCAGCGGTCGAGGCGGCGCATATCCTGAAGCGTGAAGACAAAGAGCTTCGGATCGTTCACCAGACCGGGGCGAAAGATTTGGAGAAGATCAAGGAGGCATACAGGCAGATGGGGCTGTCTGCCACGGTGTGCGATTTCATCGATGACATGGCCCCGATTTACCGGGGCGCCCGCCTCGCGGTATGCCGGTGCGGCGGCCTGACCCTGTCGGAGCTCTCGATCATGGGCCTGCCCGCGATCATGATCCCCTTCCCTCTTGCGGCGGACGATCACCAGATGAAGAACGGCAGGTACGTGGAGGCGCACGGAGGGGGCTGGATCATCCCGGACGACCGTCTGAATCCGGAAAGGCTCGCCCTCGAAATCAAGAAGCGGTTTTTCGATGACGGCGCGCTCGAGCTCGCATCATCGCGCATCTTCGAATTGCAGCTCGGAAAGGGCTCACAGAGAATAGCGGAGGAGATCCTAGGTGTTTAGAGGCATACGCAACATTCACTTCGTCGGGATCGGAGGCATCGGCATGAGCGGCATCGCCGAGCTCCTCATCAATCTGGGTTTCAAGGTATCCGGCTCGGACGTGGCGGATTCGGACACGGTAGCCAGACTGCGCTCCCTTGGCGCACGGATCGAGCTCGGCCACGACGCGAAGAACCTCCAGGACGCCCAGGTCGTGGTCTATTCCTCTGCGGTCAGCGTCGACAACCCCGAGTGCACCGCGGCCAAGAGCAGGAACCTCGCCGTGATCCCGCGGGCCGAGATGCTCGCGGAGATCATGAGAATGAAGCAGTCCATCTGCATTGCCGGAACCCACGGCAAAACGACCACGACCTCCATGCTCGCGACCGTTCTGGCGGTTGCAGACCTCGATCCCACGGCGGTCATCGGCGGCAAGCTCGACATGTTCGGATCGAACGCCCGCCTCGGCGAAGGCAAGCTTCTCGTGGCAGAGGCGGACGAGAGCGACCGCTCCTTCCTCAAGCTGGCGCCCATCATCGCCGTCGTCACCAACATCGAAAGGGAGCACATGGACTGCTACCAGGACCTGAACGACATCCTCGAGGCCTTCGTCCAGTTCATGAACAAGGTCCCCTTCTTCGGGTTCAACATGGTCTGCCTCGACAACGACTGCATCCAGCAGATCCTCCCCCGCCTCGAGAGGAAGGTCATCACCTACGGCTACCATACGCAGGCCATGTACCGGTATACGGACTCGTCCTTCGACGGGCTGACATCGAGGTTCGTCGCCCACCGGAACGGCGGGACGCTCGGCGAGGTCACGCTCAACGTGCCGGGAAACCATAACTGCCTCAATGCCCTGGCGGTCATCGGGACGTGCATCGAGCTCGGGCTGGATTTCGAGGTGATCAGGAAGGGCCTCGCCGCGTACAAGGGAGTCCAGCGGAGGGCCCACGTCCGGGGCGAAAAGGGCGGGATCATGGTCATGGACGACTACGGCCACCATCCGACCGAGATCAAGGCGACGCTCCGTGCCATCAAGAGCGGCTTCCCGAACAGGCGGCTCATCGTGGTCTTCCAGCCTCACCGCTTTACCCGGACGCGCGACCTCTTCGACGATTTCGTGACTTCTTTCTACGATGCATCGCGCCTCATCACGACCGAGATCTACCCGGCCTCCGAGAAGCCCATCGAAGGGGTGTCGGGCAGCAATCTGTCCGAAGGCATCAAGAAGCACGGGCACCGGGATGTCAGCCATGTCGAAGACAAGGACCTCATCCCGGACAAGCTCATGGAAGACCTCAAAGAGGGAGACATCGTCCTCTTCCTGGGGGCGGGAGATGTCTGGAGACAGGGGCCGAAACTCCTGGAGATGATCGGATGAGAGAGTACAGGACCGCATACGCCTGCGACATGACCACCATGCACTGCGGAGGCATGATCGCGAGGCTGTACGAGCCTGAGACGAAAGAGCAGCTCGCCGAGCTGATCGGCAGCCTCGATTCCTTTATTGTGGTCGGGGGCGGCTCCAACATGATCTTCCCCGACGGCACGACCGATACCCCGGTCATCCGCCTCGGCAAGGGATTCGGCGCCATCGAGAGAGACGGAGATACAGTCATTGCAGGCGCGTCCGCCTCGACGGCGGGTGTGCTCGGCTTCTGTGCCAGAAGCGGTCTCTCGGGGCTCGAGTTTCTCTCGGGCATACCCGGGACCATCGGCGGCGCACTCTCCATGAATGCAGGCACGAAAGACGAAGGCATCATGGACGCGCTCGAGACCGCGGAATTTATGGACAGGGAGGGAGCGCACTCGGTCGGAAAAGGTCAGCTCTCCTCCGGATACCGGAAAGGAGGATTTCCTCCGCATGCGGTCATCACCGGTGCGCGCCTGAGGGTGAGGAGGTCAACACCCGAGGAGGTCCGGTCGAAGATGGAGTCGTATCTCCTTAAACGAAAAGGCCAGCCCGGAGGATACAGCAGCGGCTCGGTGTTCAGGAATCCCCCGGACCGTTCAGCCGGCTTCCTCATCGAGCAGGCCGGCCTCAAGGGGTTCAGGATCGGCGGGGCCAAGGTATCCGAGATCCATGCGAACTTCATCATCAACGACGGCAAGGCATCCGCCGCCGATGTCAGATCCCTGGTGGGGCTCATCAAACAGCGGGTGAAGGAGCAGTTCGGGATAGAACTACAAGAGGAGGTAAGAATCGTTGATTGATTACAAAGAAACGAAAAAGATTGCCTCCAAGAAGAGAACACTGTCAAAAATCAACCTTGCAATCCGTCTGTCCATATGGTTATGCCTGGGCATCTCCGGAACTCTTATCGTGTTGTGCGGGATTGCGTATGTTGTGAATTCGGAGCTGTTTCACGTCAAGAACATTGAAATTAAGGGGAATGTCCACGTGGATAGGAATGAAGTCCTTGCCATGCTCGATCTCGAGCAAGGGGACAATGTCTTCAACTGGGACATGGATGCCGCGCAGCAGAGGCTGCTCAAACAGCCGTGGATAAAGGACGTGAGCATCTCGCGGAGCTTCATTCCTGCAAGCGTCTCCATCAGGGTCTCAGAGCACCGGCCCACGGCCACACTCATTCTCAAAGACAAGCCCTATTACATATCCGAAGAAGGCCACGTATTCGCCTCTGCCTCGGACGACAGGTACGGCATCATGATCCAGGCCGACGACTACGAGCCTGCGAACGGACAGGAAGATCTCAATAACGTTCTCAAATCGGCAATCCAGGCGGTCTCCGTGGTCGAGGCAAAGGGAATCAAGGTGAAGGATATCGTCATCGAGGCAGGCGGGGTGATGGATATCAGGCTCGCTTCGGGGATAACCCTGGTCATCCTCGGTGAAATGACTCCCCGCAAGGTGGATATGGCCATGAGGACCATCAGGGAGATCAAACCTGCGATAGGAACCGTAATGGATCTGACGTGCAAAGACAAGATCGTTTTAAGAAATCGGGGGCAGTATGGCAGCCAGGGATAGAATTATAGTCGGGCTCGATATCGGCACCACCAAGATCTGCTGCATCATCACGGAGCAGAAGGAGAACGGCGACCTCGAGGTGATCGGGTTCGGCATCTCCGAATCAAGGGGGCTTCGCCGGGGTCTCGTGGTGAATATGGAGCATACCGTCGAAGCCATCCAGTCCGCTGTAGAGGACGCCGAGAAGATGGCGGGCATCCGCGTCGACGAGGTGTATACGGGCATTGCAGGCGGGCATATCCAGGGTATCAGCACCAGCGCGGTCATTGCCGTCAAGGGTGAGGAGATTACCCCTGCCGACAAGAAGAGGGTCGTGGATCAGGCGACCGACTTTGCGAAACCCGTGGGCGTGGAAACGATCCACGTGCTTCCCCAGGAGTTCTGCGTCGATGACATCGGCGGCATCACGGACCCTGTCGGCATGGCGGGATCGAAGCTCGAGGCGCATGTGCACATCGTCACCGGCTCGGTTTCTGCCGTGAGCAACATAACGAAATGCTCGCAGAAGGCGGGTCTCGGGCTGCAGGACATCGTGCTCCAGCAGATCGCATCGGCTGCATCCATTCTCACCAAAGACGAGATCCAGCTCGGTGTCATCCTCATGGACATCGGAGGAGGGACGACGGACATCGCGGTGTTCAACGAGGGGGCGATCCGCCACACGGCCGTCCTCGCCCTGGGAGGCGATCACATCACCAACGACATCGCCGTAGGCCTTCGCACGCCGATCGCCGAGGCGGAGCGGCTCAAGATAAAATACGGCCACGCCATCGCTTCCCGCGTCTCGCCGGATGAGCAGATCGAGGTCCCATCCATAGGCGGCGACACGGTGAACCGCATTCCCCGGAGGGTCCTCGCGGAAATCATCGAATCGAGGGTCGAAGAGCTGTTCAAGCTTGCCTATACCGAGATCCGCAATACCGGTCTGGCGGAGATGATGTCGGCAGGCCTCGTGCTCACCGGGGGCGCCTCTGCCCTCGAGGGGGTTGCCGATCTCGCCGAGGGCATCATGCACATGCCCGTGCGCATCGGCTACCCGCGGGGGATCAAGGGGCTCGTCGAGCTCGTGAACAGCCCGGCATACGCCACCTCGGTGGGACTGTGCATATACGCGTCCACGAGGCCGAATCACAACCTCAGTGCAAAAAAAGGCACTTCGTTCTATGGACGAATCTTAGATCGCATGATACGTTGGTTCAAAGAGGTCTTCTAAATTAAAGGAGGAGAAGATGTTCGAATTGGAGAAGGCTGAAAATTCCGGGGCAAAGATCAAGGTCGTCGGTGTGGGAGGATGCGGCTGCAATGCAGTCAACAACATGATCAACGCCAACCTCAAAGGCGTGGAGTTCATCTCTTGCAATACCGATATCCAGACACTGAAGTCCTCCCTCTCCCCTTTAAGGGTCCAGATCGGCACCAAGCTCACCAGGGGCCTGGGTGCAGGCGGAGACCCTGAGGTCGGAAGAAGCGCGGCCCACGAGAGCGTTGACGAGATCAGGGCCTCCATAGAAGGCACGGACATGGTGTTCATCACGGCCGGAATGGGCGGCGGCACCGGGACCGGTGCATCCCCCATCGTCGCACAGGTCGCCCGGGAAATGGGCGCCCTGGCCGTGGGCGTCGTCACGAAGCCCTTCCCCTTCGAAGGCAAGCGCAAGATGAAGCAGGCCGAGATGGGCGAGAAGGAGCTCGCGGAGCACGTCGACGCCCTCATCGTCATCCCCAACAACCGTCTCTTGAGCATGGCCGGGAAAAACGTCCCTCTCCTCGATGCCTTCAGGATGGCGGATGACATCCTCACCAATGCAGTACGGGGCATCTCCGATCTGATCAACAATACAGGCCTCGTCAACGTTGACTTCAACGACGTCAGGGCCGTCATGATAGAAAAGGGCAAGGCGCTCATGGGCATCGGCCTGGGAACAGGCGACAACAGGGCCCAGGAGGCCGCCCAGGCAGCAATCTCCTCTCCTCTCCTCGAAGATATGGATATTCACGGCGCAAAAGGGCTTCTCATCAACATCACGAGCGGTCCCAATATAACCATGGACGAGATACACGAGGCATCGACCCTGATCCAGTCCGCTGCCCACGAAGATGCCAACATCATCTGGGGCGTGGTCATCGATGAGAACATGCGCGATACCATATCGATCACGGTCGTGGCCACCGGATTCGCCGCCAAGCCCATCGTTCTCTCCGCAGCCCCGGAAGAGCCGGCATTCCCCTCCCAGGAAAAGCACACTGCAACCGTCATCGACTACAACAAGCCGGCCTTCATGAGGAAGAAGGAGTTCAGGGGAGAAAAAGAGGTCGTCAGGCTGGGCATGGTGGTGGATGACAGCATTCTCGACGAGGAATCTTTCAACGTACCGACCTTCCTGAGGAAGAAGGCTGACTAGAGGTTTTTAAATGCGGCCTACACGGGTCGAGATCGATCTTTGCGCCATCAAGAAGAACATCAAGGCCATCCGCTCCCTCACTGGCACGAAGATCATGATGGCCATCAAGGCCGATGCCTACGGCCATGGGGCCCAGGTCGTGGGCAGGTTCGTCCAGGAGAAAAACCTCGTCGATATGCTCGGCGTGAGCTGCATCGAGGAGGGTGTTCACCTCCGCGAGGCAGGGGTAACGCTCCCCATCCTCATTTTCGGACTGATCGGCAGCATCCGGGAAGACATCGACGCCGTTTTTTCCTATAACCTTTTCCCGAGCCTCGCCGACAACTCCCTCACGAATGCCCTGATCGACGGCGCCAGAAGATGGAACCGCCGCATCAGCGTGCACCTGAAGACCGACACCGGCATGGGCAGGCTCGGCCTCGCTCCCGAAGAGACCTTCAAGCTGTCGCAGGCGATCTCGAAAATGCCCGAGATCGAGGTCTGCGGCTTATACACCCACTTCCCCGTTTCCGACGTTTCGCACCACCCTTTCACTTCCTCCCAGATAAAGGCGTTCAGAGGGCTCATCGGACAGATGAAGGCCGCAGGCCTTTCTCCAGGCTTATGCCACTGCGCCAACTCGGGTGCCATCATTAATCACGCCGATTCGTTCATGGATATGGTGCGGCCCGGCATCCTCTGCTACGGGCTCTATCCAACGGATCAGCACCCGGAAGGCCTGACGGTCACCCCTGCCATGACCCTGAAGACTGCGGTCATGTTCGTGAAAAGGGTGAAAAAGGGAACGGGCCTTTCCTATGGTCTTACCTACCGTGCCCCGGAAGATACGTACATCGCCACTCTCCCCGTAGGCTATGCGGACGGGTTCCCGAGGATCCTCTCGAACAGGGCGCGCGTCACCATCGAAGGCAGAACCTATCCGGTCGTGGGAAGGATCTGCATGGACCAGTGTCTCGTCGATCTCGGAAATGATCTCTACCCGGTCGGACAAGAGGTGACGGTCTTCGGGAGAGACGGGATAACGGCTGAGACCGTGGCCTCGTGGGGAGGCACCATCCCCTATGAGATCACCTGCGATATGAGCCGAAGGGTGCCGCGCACCTATTCGAACGACAGAGAGTAATTTCCCCGCCCATTCCCGACCGGTTCATCTCCTGCTCTGTCCCGGTCGGAAGCATCTGCAGGGATCGAGGTGCCGTCTTCCCGCCCTTGTTTCTTCAGGAATGAATACGGCTCGAAATGCAGACCCGGCACCGAATCGTACAAAAAAAGGGGGGATGGGCGCGCACCGCCCATCCCCCCTTTGGAGGATTCACCTATGCCCTTACCGCTTTCGGAGATAGGACAAGCTGCTGTTGACTTTCTGACCGTTCTTGGTCGTACCCTCGACGTACCAGTATATCGTCGTGCCCGAAGGGATGAACCAGTTCCAGAGGATCGTATTCATCCTGCAGGATTTTCCGGACCCGCTGTAGATCGCGCTGTACCTCCTTTTATCCACAGAGATGAAGACCTTGAACTTCGAGAGCCCTGTACCGCCCCAGGTGAAGAGCGGGTTTTCGCTCACGGAGGCGCCATACTGAGGGTTGAACAGGGAGATGGCTACTGCAGTCTGCTGTACGGTTACGGTAACGGTATCCGCACTGCTGGTGTCCTTCCCGTCGTATACCTTGAGCGAGAATACGTACGCCCCTGCTATCGTCGGCACGAAGGACGGTCTCGCCGAGTTGGGCGAGTTCAGAGATACGATGGGGCCTGAGACCTGCGACCAGACATAGGAGATCGCATCGCCGTCCGGGTCTTTGCTCTGGCTGCCGTCCAGGGTCACAGTGCTGCCTATTGTCGCCGTCTTGTCCTGCCCTGCCTCGGCAATCGGAACCTGGTTGACGTTGTCGACGGTTACGAGCACGGTGTCCTGGGTGGCTGCCTGTCCGTCAGACACCCTGAGGGTGAACCCGAGCACGCCCGATGTCGTCGGTGTGAAGCTCGGGCGGGCTGTCTTCGCTCCCGTCAGGACGACTCTTGCACCCGAAGTCTGGGTCCATGTATACGTTATAGCGTCGCCGTCGGGATCGTATGAGCCCGTACCGTCAAGGGCAACCCGGCTCCCCGCGTAGGCAGCGAGATCATCGCCTGCATCAGCCACCGGCGCGGTGTTCTGCTTCAGGACAGTGACCCACACCGTGTCTGCGACCGAGGAGATGTAGCCGTCGTTCACGATAAGCTCGAACTCGAACGTACCCACGGCAGAGGCGGTAAAGTACGGGGTCGAGCTCCGGGCGTTCTGGAGAGACACCTGCGTACCTGCTATCTGCCTCCAGGAATATGTCAGGGTATTGGCATCGGGGTCTGTCGAACCTCGGCCGTCAAGGGTCACCAGTGTACCGGCCTGGACGGTCTGGTCCGGTCCTGCATCGGCAGTGGGGGCGTGATTCACCGCATTGACGGTTACGATGACCTCGTCTGCAGGGCTCGTGAGAGCGCCGTCGCTGCAGATTACCGAGAACTTGTACTGACCTGCCGCCGTGAAGATCAGGGCGATATCCTGGCGCGCCATGTTCGGAAGGGCGACGCCCTGGCCCGCCGTAAGGCTCCACTGGTACGAAAGCTTATCCTGGTTGGGGTCCGATCCTGCCGCGTGGAGCACGACCTGGGTGTTTACGTTGATGGCCACGTCATTGCCGGCACTCACTGTCGGTGCCACGTTCAGTATGGTGATATCGACGGTATCGCTCACCGACACACGCCCGTTGAAGCAGGTAAGCTTGAACCGGTAGCGCCCTGCCTTGGTGCCGACGAAGCTCGCACGTGCAGTCGATGCATTCTCCAGGGTCACCGACATCGGCCCTGAGATCTGCACCCAGGTGTACTGGAGAGTGATTCCGTTCGGGTCGTAGGATGCCGACCCGTCGAGGTAGACCAGCGTGGGTGCAGTCTCCCGGCTCGGGCTCGATCCTACCTTGACAACGGGAATGTTGTCGGATGCATTGAAAGGATTCGTGTGGTTGTAATATTCCTCGAGGTTGGACACGCCATCGCCGTCCGAGTCGAGAGCCGCATCCGAAGGGTTGCTCTTATCGAGGCCGTTTGTCGACTCCCAGGAATCCGGCAGTCCGTCGCCGTCGGTGTCGAGCATGAAGGTGATGGTGTCGCTTGCCGGGGTGCTCATCCAGTTGCCTGCAGCATCCTTGTAATTCACGTACACGGTCTTAACCCCGTCGTTCTCGGAGAGCACCCATGCCTGTGATGTCGCGTAGGGAACTTCATCGGACCAGTTCACCCCGTCATTGCTGAATTTCATGGCGGTGACGGTTCCGCCCGAATCGGCTGCAGAAAGCGTAAGAGTCACCGCCCTCGACGGGGTGGTGGCGCTCCCGGAATTGATCGTGACCGCTCCTGTCGGCGGCACGGTGTCGGGTATCGGGACGAATACGCTCGCCTCGGTCGATTTCGCTGATTCGTTTCCGGATGTATCGTAAGCGGTTATGGCGAAGTAATATTTTGTCCCGGGCTTAACGTTATTGAACTGGCAGCTCGTAGAATTGCCGACGTCTGCCGGTGTTCCATAAACCCCTGATTGCGTCCCGGAGTAGACTTTATACCCTGCAAGATCGTCCTCCGTGTTCGCGTTCCATCGGACGACGATCGATGCACTGTATGCCGGGACGGGGAGAATCAACAGCATTGAAAGGAAAAACCAAATTGCATATTTTGCCTGCCTCATTGAAGCACCTCCAGTAGCTCCATTCACACAGAGATGCCGAAGGCAAGATGCAAGCCAGGCAAAAATATATAGTTTATTTAGTTACTTATATGATATCGCCCTGCAGGATCAGAGACGCTTTCGTATAAAAAGTTACGTTTATGTAACCGGAATCATGGCTCCTCGAGAAGATTCAGTAACCTGCTGACAGCGTCTTCGACTGTCAGTATTGAAATGAACAGGGGATCTGCGGTGAGAACGCATCGATCACGGGCTTGAATTATGGTCTGTGAATGTGCAATGCTTAGCCTTATGAAAAAGGTGATCGCGATCCTCCTCATGGCGAGCTTCCTCTGTCTTCCCCGGGCGGCATTCGCAATGAGCTTCGAAGAGGAGCGCAAGATTGCCCAGGAGGTCATCACCTACCTGGATTCCCAGGGGCTGATCGTGTATGACAGGGAAATCTCCTGGCCGGTGAAGATGATCGCAGACAGGCTTGCCGATCATATCAAGAATCCCATGTACACCTTCAACGTGCATGTGATCATGGACAGGTCGGTGAATGCCTTCACCATCCCGGATGGGCAGATCTTCATCAACATAGGGACCCTCCTGTTTGCAAAGGATATCGATGAGATCGCCGCAGTGATAGGACACGAGATGGGGCACGCCCAGATGCGGCACATTTCGCAGTCCCTTGCGGAGCAGAAAGAGGTGACGGCAGCGACCATCGTCGGGGTGATCCTCGGGGCCCTCCTGTCAACGAAGAACCCCCAGGCGGGCGCGGCCCTCGTTTACTCTTCGCTGGGCGGCAGCCAGAATATCCAGCTTGCATACTCCCGCCGCCACGAGCTGGATGCCGACGAATTCGCAAATCAGCTCCTGGGCTCGTCCGGATTCGAGCCTTCCGCCATGAACCGTTTCCTCGTGAGGCTCGGCGCTTTCGCGGGACAGCCCAATGTTCCGGAATATCTCCTCACCCACCCCTACGCTATGAACCGCATTTCCGGCAAGTCGCCGGATACCGGGAAGAGCAAGCCGGACTCGTATTACTGGTCCCTCTATTCGAGCGTAAGCGGCCTCATCCTGCCTGTAGATGAAGCCTCCCAGAGGGCAAAGGGCATCCCCGACCCCTACCGGCAGCTCACCCTCGCCATGGTGGAGACCCGGAAAGGCAGGAACGAGAAAGCCCTCGACCTGCTCAAGGACGTGGACCTCCCTCTGGCAAATTCCTACAAGGGGCTCAACCTCTACCGGATGGGGAAGAAAGACGAGGCATACTCCTACCTGAAGCAGTATGGGGGGAACTCGGCAGACGCGCAGATGGCCCTCGCCGATATCATGGAGGGAAAAGGCGAGTTCGACCAGGCGATAGCCGTGCTCCGGCCCTTCCAGAAGCAGAGCATCCAGGTCGACTACAGGCTGGGAACCCTCTACGACAAGTCATCGCGCAAGTCTCTCGCCCATGTGTCTTACGCCAGATACTTTTTCAAGACGGGCAAATACAAGGCAACCCTCTATCACATAGACAAGGCTCTCGAAGGCAAGAAAGACCTCGATGAAAGCATGGTGAGCGAGCTCAAGGAAATGAAGGAGTTCGTGAAAAAGGTCGAGTCGAAGTGAGAACTCAAACGTTCTTCAGCATGGCCCTTACCTTGGTGATGTCGAAGATCTCGCCCTCGCCGGTATCCTCGCAGAACGCTTCCACAAAGGGAACGCCGCCTTTGCGGTAAATGTAGATCGGGCTGATCTTCTTCACCTCTATCTCGCCATACCCCTGTCTCGGATAGAAGATGACGACCGGCCTGCCGTCGCTGAGCGCCTTTTCGAAAACGCCCTCGCCTTTTGCCCCATAGGGCAGAGGCGACACCATGCCGAACGGGAAGATGCCCTCTTTGCGGGGCTCTTTCCACTGGCTCTTCTGAACATGCTGGAAAGGAATCAGCTTGCCCCACGATGCCCCTTCCTCGTTTTCCTTCTCGTAGTCGATCCCGCGGACGATCACGTCTTTCTTGTCGAGCAGAGAGACGACCTCCTCCTCGCAGTTGTCGGGCACCCGGTAAATCCCCGGAAGCACCTCCTTGAGCCCGCGCGACATCTTGCAGTCGGCCCCGGAGAAGACGAGGAACGTGCCTTTGAGAATGTACGCCTGGGCATTCATGGCGGCCCACCCCTCGATCGTCTTCGAGACATTGTCGGGGACCTCGTGCCTCGATATCCTGCCGAGGAAGCTCCGGATCTTCTCAACGTTCCAGCCTTCGCGCAGGGCTCGGGATATCGACCTTTTCGTGATCCGATAGATGCTCATGATATCGGTCTGCACCAGGTCGGCTATCTCGCCCAGGTTCAGGAGATCGATCGGATCGAAGTCCCTTGGAACCAGGATCTCCATATTCGGCTGCAGGACGATCTCTTCGCAGTAAGCTCGAGGGGAGTTTTCGATCTTGCCGGTCTTCAGGCACCGGTAGACCGTATCGACGAACCGCACCCACAGGCCCGAGGTGTCCTGCTGAAGAATGCCGAGGGTTATCCACAGATCTATCAGCGAATCTATGACCCGCTTTCCGTGGGTTTCTTCAGGGTCCCGGCTGATGAGGAAGAGCTCGAGGGACCGGGAGAGAAAATCCCGGGATACGGCCTTGTCCGCCAGGACGCTGAAAACCCTGTGCTCGAGGCCCGGATGGACCCTGCATGACTGGATGAACCTCCATAGGGGGTACCGCGCGTCGCCGTCCATGGCAAACTCGCTGCTTGCCTGCGGGGAAACGCAGAGAACGCCCTTCTTCTCCTTCACGCACTCGAGATCGACGAGCTCCCAGTAGATCCTCCCGAGATCGAGCATGTTTCCGAGCCTCTCCTCGAGGAACTCCCACCCCCGCTTGAAGGGCTCCATACCCGACCTGCAGCGTATCAGGGAAGCGCGCAGCGTATTGAGCAGGGACACGTGCCCCCATATGCTCACCTGCCGGGGCTCTTCCCATACGACTTCATCCGGGCGGATGATGAAACGCTTTCTCATCTCTTCCATGTGGGAATACAGCGAAGGCAGGAGGATGACGGGATCTCTTCCGCTTAAGCCTCCCTGGAACACGAACCCTTTTCCTCCGAGGAAGGTGAGGTCTTCCTTGAGCTCGGCAAGCCCATGGATATAGACCGACGTGAGCACCTCCCACGGGACGATTCCCCCGAGCTCGTAGAGGTCTGAGAGCAGGGAGCGCTGCCTGTCCGTGAGCTCGGCAAGGATCTTCCTGAGCCGGTCCTCGTCGCTCAACCCCTCGGCGAGCTTCTGCGTATCCACCGACTTGCCGAGGATGTGCATCGAAAGGATCTCGACCATATAGCCGGGGATGTGGGAGATGAGATCATGGGTTGAGGTCATTGCCGCTCCATTCCTCTATGGTATACTTGTATCCCTGCTCTGCGAGGAAGATCTGCCTTTTGTGGGCAAACTCCTCTTCCGACGTCTGCCGGCTCACTAGACTGTAGAAGGTCGATATTCTCTCCTTGGGCCTCAGGATGCGCCCCAGCCTCTGGGCCTCCTCCTGCCGCGATCCGAAGGTTCCCGAAACCTGGATCGCAACCGATGCGTCGGGAAGGTCTATGGCAAAATTGGCGACCTTCGAGACCACGAGGACGGGGATCTCCCCCTTTCTGAATGCATCGTAGAGAACGTCCCGTTTCGAATTCGGCGTCGCCCCCGTGATGAGCGGGGCGCTGAGCGTGTCGGATATCCTCTTGAGCTGGCTCACGTACTGGCCTATGACGAGCACCGGCTCGTTCACATGCCTATGGATGATATCCTTCATGACCCTGTCCTTGTAGGTATTCTCGGAGGCGATCCTGAACTGGGCCCGGTCGCCTGCCAGGGCGTACTCCCGCTCCTTTTCCGGAGGCAGGGGCAGGCGTATCTCGTAGCAGTGGGCCTCTGCAATGAAGCCCTTCTGCTCGAGCTCCTTCCAGGGAACGTCGTAGCACTTCGGTCCCACGAGGGAAAAGGCATCCTCTTCGAGCCCGTCTTCCCGGATGAGGGTTGCGGTCAGCCCGAGCCTTCTCTTGGCCTGGATCTCCGTAGTGGCACGGAATACGGGAGCCGGGACCACGTGGACCTCATCATAGATGAGCAGTCCCCAGTTCCGCGCCCTCATGAGCTTCATGTGCTCGAAGGGCCCCTGCTTGTCCTTCCGAAAGGTGAGCATCTGGTAGGTGGTGACGGTGACCGGCCGTATCTCTTTCTTGCTGCCCGTGTACTCGCCGATATCTTCCGGCTTGAGGGTCGTCTTGTCGAGCAGCTCCGTTATCCACTGGCGGACGGCCGAGACGTTGGTGCACAGGATGAGGGTCTGCGTCTTGGCCTGCGCCATGACGCTGATTCCCACGATCGTCTTTCCTGCGCCGCAGGGAAGCACGACAATGCCCTGGCCTCCCGTGATGCTTCCCCCTGCCCAGAAATGTCCGCTCGCCTCCTTCTGATACTGACGCAGGCGGAACTGCTGCCCGGAGAGGGTATTTGCCCTTAAATCCACATCGAGGCTGTCCCCCTGATCGTACCCCACGAGATCGTGCACCGGGAACCCGGATTTGATGAGCATGTGCTTGAAGCGGCCCCGCATCCCAGCATCGATGGTGAAGGACAGGGGCGGCATCAGATCGATGACGGCCTCCCTGATCCCCGGCCTCGAGACGATCTGGTCGAAGAGCTCGCGGGACTTCACCTCGATGCGCAGCGTCTTGACGTCGTGCTTCACCAGGCGTACGGCATCCCAGCGTTCGAAGGCGTCCCGTATCCTTAAGAGCACCCCTGCCGGGATCTCGTAGCGCGAGTATTCCCGGAGGCTTCCCGCCACATCCTCATAGGTGATTCCCAGGGCGGCCGCATTCCAGATGCTCAAATGGGTGATCCGGTACGTATGCACATACTCCGGGGATTTCACAAGCTCCGCAAAAGGCAGAACGGCATCCCGCGCATTCTCGTACTCCGGAGACTGCACCTCGAGGAGAATGCTCCCGTCGCTCTGTACAATGATGGGTTTGTCCTTCATCGTCATCCGAATTATCTAGATTTCCACAGATACCATCAAAACGCAAGAGGTCATTTCAAGGGAAAACCCGATGCGGAAAATTCCTGTTGCCATCCATGGTCAAATATCAGAGAATCGACCGATATCACCTTGATCCGGAGAATATTGCATGAAGGCCTTCGAAGAAAACCCGGCTGACGTGAAGCGGGCAGATATCGTCATAGGTATTCCCTCCTACAACGAGGCACAGAACATCGCCTTTCCCACCATGCAGGCAGCGCTCGGGTTGAAGGAGTATTTCGGCCATATGGATTCGGTCATCATCGATTGCGACAACTGCAGCTCCGACGGCACAGGCAATGTGTTCATGAACACCGATACAAAGGGCATCCCGAAGATTTATCTCTCCACTCCCAAAGGGGTCAGGGGCAAGGGAAACAACATCAAGAACCTGTTCCGGAAAGCCCTTGAGCTGAACGCACGGGCAGTCATCATGGTGGACGCGGACCTCCAGAGCATAACGCCCCGGTGGATAAAAAACCTCGGAGAGCCCCTCTTCAACGACTTCGCCTTTGTTGCGCCCCTGTACGTAAGGCACAAGTACGACGGACCCGTCACCTACAACATCGTCTATCCCCTCTCCCGATGTCTCTACGGCCGGAGGGTACGGCAGCCCATCGGCGGGGATTTCGGGTTCACGGGCACCATGGCAGGCGTCTTCCTTAAAAACGAGCTCTGGGATGAGGACGTGAGCCAGTTCGGAATAGATGCATGGATGACCACCATCGCCATGAACGAGGGGGTCCCCATCTGCCAGGCATTCATGGGCAAAGCGAAGTTCAACGAAGCCAGGGACCCGGCGGTTGATCCCGGACCCGCATTCAGGCAGGTTATCGGCACGGTCTTTCGCCTCATGGAGGCGTATCGCAACAAGTGGAAGGCCGTCAAATGGAGCAAGCCGACGGCCATCTTCGGATTCGGGTTCGGAGAAGTGGAGGGCCCGCCTCTCGTTACGGTGAACCGGGAGAAGCTCTACCACCGGTTCAGGGAGGGGTTCAGCTCAAACTGGGAAACCTACCGGTCTATCCTATCCTTTGAGAATCACCAGAAGGTGCGGGAGGTCGCATCCCTCGACATGGACCACTTCGAGATGCCGGTTTCCGTGTGGGCCAGGACGCTCTTCGACTTTGCCGTCTGCTATCATAATCGAGCCATGGACCGGACACGGCTGATCGAGATGCTCATTCCCCTCTACTATGGAATGACCCTTTCCTTCGTCAACAAGACCGAAGGCATGTCCATACTGCAGGCAGAGGAGTTCCTCGAGGATATGTGCCTGACCTTCGAACAGACGAAGCCGTACATCGTTGACCGATGGGATAGAGAGAAAGGAGTAGCTTAATATGGCAAGAATCTTGATTGTTGATGACGAGAAGCATATCAGGCTGCTGTATTCCGAAGAGCTCAAAGAGGAAGGATACGAAGTCTTCGTGGCGGCCGATGGAAACGATATTCTGGACCGGATCGAGAAGGACAGACCGGATGTGATCATCCTTGATATAAAAATGGTTTCATCGAACGGCCTCGATGTCCTGCAGGAGGTCAGGAACAGGTATTATAACCTCCCCGTCATCCTCTGCAGTGCATACGGAAGCTACAAGGTAGACGTAAAATCCATCGCAGCCGATGCTTACGTGGTCAAATCCTCGGACCTGACCGAGCTGAAGAACAAGATCGCTCAGGTCCTCGAAGCCTCTGTCCCGGGAAAAGAGTAGATGTGCACGTACGCGCAGACCTTCATATCCACACGCAGGCATCCGACGGCGACCTGAGCCCCGGTCAGGTCGTCTCGCTGGCAGAATACTCCGGCCTCGATGCCATAGCCGTCACCGATCACGACACCCTCTCCGGGGCCCGTGATGCGATCGAGGCGGCAGCAGGAAGCGCCATCCTCTCCATCCCGGGCGTCGAAATCAGCGTAACATACGACCCCGGGACGCTCCACATCCTCGGGTATTTCCCTTCCTTCCCGGAGGGCTTCGAGAACGTCCTGAAGCGTCTCCAGGATGCACGGACCGTGAGGCTCCCGAAGATGATCGAGAAGCTGAACTCGCTGGGGGTGGACATCTCCGTCTCCGACGTCACGGATGATGCCCGGGACGGTCAGATCGGCCGTCCCCACGTTGCGAAGATCCTCGTCGAAAAAGGATATGTCCGGGATTTCGACGAGGCCTTCACGCGATATCTCGCAAAGGGGAAACCCGCCTACGTCGAGAAGGACAGGATGAGCAGCCGGGAGGCCATCGAGACTATCCTCGGATATGGCGGCCTTCCTGTCCTAGCCCACCCGTTCACTCTGGGACTCTCACCGTCCGAGGCCAAAGACTTCGTCGGCAATCTCGCAGGCAAAGGCCTTAAGGGGATCGAGATCTTCTATCCCGACCACACGAGGGCACAGAAAAAGCTCTATGCCGGAATCGCCCGCGAGTTCGGCCTCGTCGTCACCGGCGGCACCGATTTTCACGGGGCCGGGAAGAAGGGCGTCTCTCTGGGGGAATACGGCCTCGATAAAGAGGGGCTCGCTTCATTCCTCGAACGGCTCTACGGCAAATCCGGTAACTGATCCCCGCGTCCCGGCAGGGGATTGACCCCGGACCTGGGAAAAAGATTACCCACAAATGGAGACTCTTTTCTCCTAAAGGTATGCCCCTTCTCTTCTGACTTGATAAAAAAGTATGTAAAATTTGATTATTATAGTTTCTGAAGCCCTGGCATCTTCATTGCAATGCTATTATATACATTCAAGAGAACTATCCTGGTAGGAGGATATCTTTTGGATGGCGCCCTAAACTCCTCCCTTATACAGGGAAAAGGGATCTCTCAGGGATTTGAGAGATCCTTTTTCTTTTATACACTGACCGGCTCGGCTGTATTCCTGATCCGGGCATGCACCACCTGATGCACCTCTCTCTGCCGGACCCGTGAGAGACGGGTAAAGATATGCTATACACTCTCCGAATAATTTTATATGATAAACCCAATGGCAAAAAAGGACAGGGATCTGGGTATTTCTCTTCTTCCGGACATCAGTGTCATCGTCCCCATGTACAACGAGCAGGACAATGCCGGAGATACGATCCGCAGAATAACGCAGATTCTCCTGCCGTCGGGGAAGAGCTTCGAGATCATCCCGGTCAACGACGGAAGCACGGACAATACGCTCTCCGTTCTGGATGCGGTCGCTCTCGCCAATCCCCATGTCAGGGTCGTATCGTACTGGAAAAACGGGGGGAGAGGCAAGGCGCTGCGCTACGGCTTCAGGGCCTCCCGGGGCAGATATGTCGCGACCATCGATGCAGACCTCTCCTATGATCCGAAGTACATCATAGAGATGGCAAAGACCCTCGACGAAGAGAGCGATATCGATGTCGTGCTCGCAAGCCCCTACATGGAAGGCGGGAGGACCGAGGGGGTCCCGAAGGACAGGCTCTTCATCTCCAGGCTCGGCAACAAGGTCCTCCAGATGGCCATCACCGAGGGCATCCATACGATGACGTGCGTGGTCAGGTGCTATCGGAAGGAGGTCATCGAGAGCCTCGACCTCGAATCGGACGGAAAGGAAATCCACCTCGAGATCCTTTCAAAGATCCTTGCCATGGGGTATCGGGTAAAAGAGATCCCGGCCACGCTCACCTCGCGGAAGAAAGGCACTTCGAAATTCGCCTTCAGGGCAACGGCCGTCTCCCACATCATCTTTGCCGTCTTCGAGAGGCCGAGCCTGCTGTTCGGCCTGATAGGCCTCATCCTCACCTTCATCGGCACGGGACTGGGCATCTATATCCTCTTCCTGTACTCTCACCAGGCCCTCAATCCGACCCGGCCTCTGCTCACCCTGATGATCCTCTTCATTCTCGGAGGCATGCAGATCCTCTCCTTCGGGTTTCTCGCGTCCCAGATCAATTACCTGCGCAAAGACGTGCTGCTCAATCGGAAGGCCATCTCCATGATCATAAAGGGATCCCGCGAAGCCTTTCCTTCCTTGCCGGGTGAAAAGCAGGCTTCCGGGGAGAAATCCTCTTGACAACCACCGGTAAGCATGATTCCTATACGAAGATCAGGGTATTATTGTCATACAATGAATGAGGTTCTCTAGAGAGGCTGCCCTTGTCCGTGCAGGCAGTCATCCCTGGTATCAGCGCTCTGCAAATAAATATGTTGAGGAGGTGTCATGGCTAATCTGATCGTGGATGAAAGGGATCAGAAGTTCGTCCTGTTCGAGATGCTCGAGGCACAGAAGCTCTGCGAATTCCCGAAGTTTTCCGACTTTTCCTGTGACATGTTCGAGATGATCCTGAACGAGGCTCAGAAGTTCGCCGTCGAGGAGATCTTCCCCACCCTCGAGGAGTCCGACAAGCAGGGCTGCAAGCTCACGAACGGGCAGGTCCACGTGCCGGAGTGCTTCCACCGGATCTACAAGCTCTTCTGCGAAGCCGGATGGAACTGCATCTCTTCGCCCCCCGAGTTCGGAGGCCAGGGGTTGCCGTTCATTATGAGGATCGCGGCCCATGAATGGTTCACGCACAACTTTGCCTTTGCCTCCTATCCCGGCCTGGGCGAAGGGGCTGCCCACCTCATCCACGTATACGGCACAGAAGAGCAGAAGCAGAGATACCTGCCCAAGATGACAGCCGGGCAGTGGGGCGGAAGCATGTGCCTGACCGAGCCGGGCGCAGGCACCGACGTGGGAAACTTGAGTACGAAGGCCGTCCGCCAGCCTGACGGCACGTTCAGGATCAAGGGAACCAAGATGTTCATTACCGGCGGCGACCAGGACCTCACGGAGAACATTATCCACCCCGTGCTCGCCCGCATCGAGGGTGACCCTGCAGGGACGAAGGGCATCTCCATCTTCATCGTGCCTAAATTCCTCGTGAACGGGGACGGCACCCTCGGCAGAAGGAACGACTTCGAGATCGGCAAGATCGAGGAGAAGATGGGCATTCACGGCAGCGCCACCTGTCTGATCAACTTCGGCGACAATGGCGACTGCTACGCGGAGCTCCTCGGCGAAGAGCGCCAGGGCATGAAGATCATGTTCCAGATGATGAACGAGGCCCGCATCGCAACCGGCCTGCAGGGCGTCACGAGCGCGAGCATCGCCTACCTCCATGCCCTCCAGTATACGAAGGAGAGGCTCCAGGGCTCGTCCCTCATGGAGTTCAAGAACCCGGAGGCACCGAGGGTTGCCATCATCGAGCATCCCGACGTCCGCCGCATGCTCCTGTGGATGAAGTCCAATGTCGAGAGCATGCGCGCCCTCATGCTCTATGCCACGCTCTGCGGAGACATCGCCATGAACACCGCGGACGAGGCGGAGAAAGACAAGCGCCTCGGCATCTTCGAGGTGCTCACCCCCATCATCAAGGCCTACTGCACCGACATCGGCTTCAGGGTAACAGAGACGGCCATGCAGTGCTACGGCGGATACGGATACTGCAGCGAATACCCGGTGGAGCAGTTCCTCAGGGATGAAAAGATCGCCAGCATCTATGAAGGCACCAACGGCATCCAGGCCCTCGACCTCATCGGCAGAAAGCTCGGCATGAAGAAAGGCGCCTACTTCATGCACCTCCTCGGAGAAATGAACGCCGCCGTTGCAAGCGCCAAGGAGATCCCCGGCCTCAAGGACCTTGCCGAAGAAGTCCAGAAGGGTGCCGGCGCGCTTGCGGAAATGGGGCTCTACTTCGCCTCCTGCGGCAAAGCGGGGAAATTCCTCATCCCGGTGGGGAATGCCTACCCGTTCCTCATGATGATGGGAAAGATCGTCTCGGCATGGATGCTCCTGTGGCAGGCCGAGGTCGCATACAAGAAGCTTTCCCTCCTGACACAGGAAAAGGGTGTCGACATAACCGATCAGGCCTCGCTGAACGCCCTCGCCAAGGAAAGCAAGGATATAGCCTTCTACGACGGCAAGCTCAAAGCTGCACGATACTTCATCAAGAATGTGCTCCCCGAGATAGACGGAACGATCAGGGCCATCAGGAGCGAAGACCTCTCCATCATGGAGATCGCGAACGAGAGCTTCGCTTCATAACTCTGCCCATGCCCGGCGCAATCAGGGGGGAGGAGTTTCATCCCCCCGGTTGCGCTCTCCCTTCCCTGACTGTAAGCCGGCTTCCCGTGAGCCATCATGCGTCTCCTCATCCCGATCCGAATTCGAATCATTGGTTTAATTTGCTTATCTTGCCATATTGTATTATAATATCACATATTTGATCGGGCCGGTCTCATTTATGGCCCTTGAACTGAAAGCTTGAGCCGTAAGGCTCTTGAAAACTGCGTCACGGGGAGGTTTATCCATGCAGGGCAAAGGTTTCTTGGAACTCGTCAAGGCTGTCCCCACCCTTGCTGCCATGGAGCAGACAAAGGGGCTGCTGCGCACGTTTCTCAAGCAGTGGGGAGCACTGAACACCGTTCGCATATTCCTGAAGACAGGCAGCAAGACAGGCCATATCCAGGCGATCAAGTCCATCCTGAGCTTCAGGCTCGAAAAGCTCACCCCGAACTTCCTCGTCTCCCTCTGGGAGGTGTTCGACGGCCGCGAGGCGATCATCTCCGAGTCGAGGCGCTATTCCTATTCGGACCTCAAAACCAGGGTCTTCAAGCTGGGCAATGCGCTTCAGTCACTCGGACTGAAGCCAAAGGACAGATGTGCGGAGCTGCTCTACAACGGCAATGAATTCTTCGAGGCGTTTTTCGCCTGCTCCCTCATCGGATGCCCAATGCCCTTCCTCAACTGGCATATGCACAAGGACGAGCTCGTGCACGCCATCACCACCACGAATGCCAAGGCCCTCATCCTGAGCAGCGAGTTCATCCCCGACGTCCTTGCCATCAAGGACCGCATCCCAAAGGTCGAGCATTTCATCGTAGCAGGCGGCCCTGCGGCCGAGGGTATGCTCTCGTACGACGACCTGATCGCGAAGTCGCCCGACAGAATGCCCGACGCCCATTTCATCGTGGCGTTGAATCCCTATACAGGGGGAACGACCGGCACACCCAAGAACGTCAACTACTTCGACAGCATCGGTTATGCCTTCAGCGACCTTGCCACTCCTCCCGAGGTCTCCCTGGGAGAATACCTGAAGTACCTGTTCCTCCAGTTCAGCTTCATGTATTACTTCGGCGGCACCGAGATCGCCGACCCCATAACGAAGAACATGCGGTGCCTCATACCCGGTCCGCTCTACCATGCAGGGACCATCGCAGCCTGGGTGCCCTTCATCCTGCTCGGGGGGACAGGGGTGATCATGAAGAAGTTCGATCCGGAAGACTGTTTGAGGCTCATCGAGAAAGAGCGGATCAACTGGGTGTTCATGGTTCCGACCATGCTCGAAAAGATTCTGAGCCTCCCCGACGAGGTAAAGAACAGGTACGATTTGAGCACCATGCACACCGTCATCTGCGCGGCAGCGCCCGCCACGCCCGAGCTTAAACGGGGCGTGAACGAGCTCTTCCGCACGAGGGGCTGCCACAAGAACGTGCTTTGCGAATTCTACGGATCATCCGAGACAGGGGCCGCATCCGTGCTCCTTCCTCCCGACTACGAGGAGAAGCCCAAGCGGTATGAGAGCGTGGGCAGGATACGCTGTGCCGAGACAAAGGTCTACAGCAGGGAGAAAAACGCCTGGTGCCTTCCCGATGAAGACGGCAGCATTCTGACGCGAAGCCTCACCACGCTCAACCTGAACTACGTCGGCTCTTCCGAGCAGGCAGACAAGGCGATGAGATTCATCGACGGCCGGAACTGGTTCGACGACGGCCTGCAGGGCCATATGGACGAAGACGGATTTCTCTACCTCACCGGCAGGGAAAAGGAGATGATCATCACCGGCGGCGTGAACATCTACCCCAACGAGATCGAGGCCGCCATCAAGAGGCATGCGAAGGTCCTCGACGTTGCGGTCATCAGGTATCCCGACAAGGTCCTCGGAGAGGTGCCTGCTGCGATCGTCCAGCCCAAGGACGGACATTCCGTCTCCACGGAAGAGATCATAGAGTTCTGCAAGACTGAGAAGCTCATGGGCTTCAAGATCCCCCGCTATGTCGAGATCGTCACGGACCTGCCCCGGCAGATCGACGGCAAGATGCACAAGAAGAAGATCGAGGACAAGTACTGGGAAGGCATCGAACGGAGGGGATGAGCCGGCATCTGCGGGCGAGGATCGTACGGGAAACAGCCGGCCTTACATATTCCTCCGGTCTTCCCCTCTTCTCGCCCGTATGCGCTCTCCTTCGGGGAGCATGCAGGTCTCGAGGCACTCCTCGTCGCACCTCCCGTCACAGGGCTCGACGTGGATGGTCACAGTCGCATTGGGCAGGCGCTCCGAGATCATCCGGGCAATGTCGTCCGTTATCCGGTGGGATTCCTCGACGCTCATACCCGGCTCCACGAGCATGTGGAACTCTATGAAGCGGATGCTTCCCGCCTTGCGGGTCTTGAGCTTGTGATAGCCGTGCACGTCGGGATACTTGCTCGCGATGAGCCCCTGGATGATCGTCCTCTCGCCCGAAGGCAGGTGGGCATCGAGGAGATCGCCGGCGGACTGGACAGTCAGCCTCCATGCCGCATGCATGATGAGGATCGCAACAGCTATGGCAGCCAGAGGGTCGATCCAGTGAAAATGCCTTCCCGGCATGGCTGTCTCGGCAATCCAGATGATGAAGAGCCCTGCCATGACGCCGGCCGAGGTGTAGACGTCTGTCATGAGGTGCCAGGCATCCGCCTTGAGCGCTACCGAGTCCGTCTTCTCTCCGACCCTGAAGAGTCTCCTCGAGACGAGGATGTTCACGAAACAGGAAAAGAGCATGACCCCCACGCCCCACCCCACCGCATCGATGGGCCTGGGATCGATGAGCCTCCTGACGGCTTCATAGATGATCCATCCGGCAGCGAGCAGGATCAGCACGGCCTCGACGGAGCCGGAAATGTTTTCGATCTTGCCGTGGCCGAACGGGTGCTCCCTGTCCGCAGGCTTGCCCGACTTCCTCACGGAAACGAAGGCGATAATGGCTGCCAGGAGATCCACACCCGAGTGCGCTGCCTCGGAGATGATGGAGACAGAGCCCATCATCAACCCGATGGAGAGCTTGGCTGCAATCAGGAGAGAGTTGGAGATGACGGACAGGCGTGCAACGACGATCTTTTCCCTATCGGCCTGCATGGTATTCATTTGGTTAACTATCATATCAGAAAACCGGAAAAAATCAAAAGATCGGATGACCGGAAAAAGAACCCTGTCCCGACGGTGGTAACCTTCTCCTTTACACCCTTCCCCGTTTCCCTTAAAAAATATCCCATGCAATACGATATCCTCGTTGTAGGAGGGGGCCCTGCAGGGATTTCGACAGCGCTGCACCTTCACCGGCTCGCCCCGGATCTGGCAGCACGAACGCTCGTGCTCGAGAAGGCCTGCCATCCGAGACCCAAGGCGTGCGCCGGCGGCATCACAGGGGATGCAGAGGTCCTGCTTGAACGCCTTGGCCTCGATGTCTCCTCGATTGACCATACGGATGTAACGGCGGCCCGCTTTGCGTTCGCCGGCAGGGGTTTTGTCTACAGCGTGCCCGGCAGCCATGTCATGCGCACCGTGCGCCGGTACGAGTTCGATGCCTGGCTTTTCGGCAAGGCCCGTGAAAGAGGGATTGCCGTCTCTGAAGGGACCGCCGTCAGGAAGGTCACGCCGGGATCTCGAGATGTATGCGTCTCGACAGACAAAGGCGGCTTCAATGCCCGGGTCGTCGTGGGAGCGGACGGATCGAACAGTGTCGTCCGCCGCTGTGCGTTTCCGGGCATGATGTCCCGAGCATCGCGCACACTCGAGGTGATCGCTCCGCACAGCGGCCGGAGCTCGCGTACGCTTTCTGAAGCCTCCTTTGATTTTTCCCTGCAGCAATCCGGCATCGGGGGCTACATCTGGGATTTCCCCACACAGGTCGAGGGAAGGCCCATGCGCTGCCGGGGCATCTACGACAGCACCGTCCGGCAGGACAAAAACCGGCCGAGCTTGAGAGAGATGCTTGCCCGGGAGATGGCGAGGGAGGGGTTGAACCTGAACGATCACGAACTGGAAGGACATCCCATCCGGTGGTTTCACCCGCGGTCCCGTTTATCCTCATCCCGGGTCATCCTTGCCGGGGATGCGGCAGGGACGGATTATCTCCTGGGAGAAGGCATCAGCATGGCGCTCGGCTATGGCAATATAGCCGCCCATGCCATACGGGAAGCCTTTGCATCAGGCGATTTTTCCTTCAGGGACTACACCCGCCGCGTCCTGTGCAGCCCGCTCGGCCGGACATTGACCATACGGGCGATGATTGCCCGCATCATCTACAATCATCGGAGCCCGTCATTCCACAGAATGCTCTGGTGGCGGATTCAGCCGGTCGTGAGGCATGCCGCCGGCGTAATAGTCTTGAACTGGGCCGGGCGGATGAGATGAGGCTTTCTATGCGCTCGCCAGCTTCGTGACTTTTTCCAGAGGCCGTACCCCTATGGATTCCTGCAGCAGGTCCATCTCTATGAAGCGGAAGAGATCGTTGCCGTCCCCGAGGGCGATCTCGTAACCGGCGATCTTGTCCAGCCAGATGCGCATGAACTCTTTTACCAGGATATTGCCGGAGAGCAGTCTCCTGAACTCTTCGATCTGGTTGCCGTTCCGCACCCATACATCCCCGCCGACCCACGAGTTCTTTTCGAGACCCTTCTGATCCACACCATTTGAGGAGAGGAACTGCTTTATTCTCCTTCTGTCCCCCAGAGAGCGCAGCGTCCTGAACACGAGGTGGGCGGCATCAGGGAAATATGCCGGCAGGAAGCTCTTCGAGCATTTGTACTTGGCGAGGTCTTTTGCGTACAGCCTTAGGATTTCCCGCATGGCACTGCCGTGGGGCTTCTTCCGATCGTCCAGGGCAAAGCTCAGGCAGTGGACTCTCCTGTTCGTGTACGGGGTTATGGCAGGCACATGCATCCGGAGAATGTTCGACTGCTGGGCCATCAGCTTCGACCCGTCATGGTCGCAGAGGAATCTCTCGAAAACGTCCTCCCAGGAGTCGCAGCTGCTCCGGTATGCATCTCCCAGTCTGGCAAGATCGTCTCTCGTGATTTCCAATGCTCCATCGAGGTTTCCCCTCAGCTCGGGCCTGAAATACTTCATGGGAACGGGAAGGGCGACTTTTCTGCAGAAGTCGGAAAAGGTCGAGCTCGATTTCACATACGCTCCATATCCCCGCAGGCCGATCATATACCTCTGCGGACGGGAATACGAGCCCAGGAGCAGTCCGTTCAGGTATTGACCGTTCAGCGTTTCGGCCTGGACACCGCATATGGGCACTGCATTCCTCGATTGGAAATATTTGCCTGCAAGCCTCCAGAAGCTCATATAGAGGATGCCGAGCTCCTCGAAGAAGGACTTAAGCTCGTCGGCCGAGCCGTACATCTCCTGCATCGCATCGACCTGGATGATCCTTTTCACCCGTGCATGCTTTGCCACCATGTAGGCGATCTGGAGCTCGTTGCTCCCGTGCAGGCCGTGGGTATACACTGAATCAAGAGGTATCTTCCGCTCTCTGCACGCTGCCAGCAGGATCCTGGAATCATATCCGCCCGAGAGCATGAGGCCGACTCTATCCACAGAATACCCTGAGACGGCATCACAGAGCGCCTCCCAGATTTCTCCCACATCCACTCGATGAAACTTGTGGAACGTGATGAAGCTCCGCTCTATCTTTCCGTTTGCGCCTATGGAGACGATCGATCCCGGCTCGAGCACGAAGACACCGTCATACCGGGTACGTGGTCCTATCGTGGAGCCGTAGGTAAACCTCTGATACAGGCCTGCATAATCGATCTTATCACTGGTCCCCATCATCTCTGCAGCCTTCTTGTCGGTGTGCGCAAGGTAGAGGGTGTCTCCCTGAACCGAATAGTAGAGCCTCGTGGGGACCGCCGCATCGGAATACATCTGAACCCCCCTTTGAGGATTGTCCATAATGAAGATCCCCGGTTCGACCCTGCACGTCAACGGCAGCATGGAGCCGTTCTGGATGGAGACCTGGAGCTCGTCGGCGAAATCCTCCGTGAAGTGGTCATCCGCATACAGTCCCCAGCGGACGATCTGAACGCCCTTTTTCGTGGTGAGACTCGTACAAACCGACTCATCATGAATGTTCAACTTCATAATACCTCCTGCTTCATGGCCTTTCGGGTCATATCTCCACTGCCTGCCACGTAAGCGTGCATTAAGGCGGTCTGGTAGGTAATCATGTTTTCAGGGATGGATTCTCGAAACGGATCGATTGTTAACCTACTCAAGAGCAATATCACATTCCTCATACGGTATACGAAATCGTAACACCTTGAGATAAAGTCCTGATAATAATGTTTAGTAATTGCCGGTTCGTCATTAATCAAATTCATAGATCATGATATGATCCTGACCGTCCCCCTCAAAGGATCCCGGATCAGACCCGCGCAGGCTCATCTTTCCCGTGAAAAAAAAGGGCTCTCAACTTCCCCCCGCCCATCACCCGGCCCAGCTCCCTGAAAGCGAAGTACGGGATAAAGGTGACGAATACGACAATGACATGGGCCAGAAGCACATACGAGAGCATGCCCATGACCTCGTTGATCGGACCTTTCCCGGTGAGGAGACCGCGGATCATTGACTCGATGATACTGAAGAGCCCTACAAAGAGGGTAAAGAGAAGGGTTTTGAATAAGGTCGGAACGATCAGAGGCTTATCTTCCCATCTCCTGCCGAGGCCTATGGCATCTGCGATCAGGATCACCTTTGCCAGAACCAGGGCCTTGATGATGCCGATCCCGTAGTCCCCGAAGCGGATCTCGTAATGGGCCAGGATCAACCTTTGGTAATTGAAGAAAACACTGAAGATAACAGAGAGGTAAAGGACGTTTATCCAGTACCTTGTTATCTCGCGGATAATTTTTTCCTTCCTGCTCTTCGAGCCCTTCTCTTTCTCACTGCTCATGGCCCGGAACCTCCAAACGCCTCGGCCGGAAGGAGCATCGGCCTGTCAATCCTCGACGGAAATGACCCTGTGGAGCGACGCCGCATTCGAGCGTGGTGAGCGGATTCCATTCATGCCTGGCTGTTACCTAAAGATGTTAATAAGGACCGGGACATCCATCTCAATGAATCCGGACTATCTCCCAAGTCTCCCCGGTGAGGATTGCGAAGCATTTCATTTCGGATTTTTTCATTGGCGGTCTTGTCCTGACCCGAAAGGGATTTATAATAGAATTGGTTCTTGAATATTGTAATTATTTTATCATTGCATGAACATATGGCATCGGGTCAGTCGAGAAGGTGTATCCTGCCGTGCCAGTGCATCCGAAGCTGATGTCCGGAAAGGGAGGAAGCAATTTCAGATCGACATTCCGATTCAGTTCCGCTCTGGGCATGGTTCTGGGCCATCCTCGTGCTCGTCCCCCTGTTCACCCGTACGTATCTGCCCATCGATGAGACCAGGTATGTATCGGTTGCCTGGGAAATGTGGCTGCGAGGCGATTTTCTCGTTCCCCACCTGAACGGCCGTACCTACAGCGACAAGCCTCCGCTCTTGTTCTGGATATACAATCTGGGGTGGGCCATTGCAGGCGTGAACGACATCTGGCCCCGTCTCGTGTCGCCACTCTTCGGGGCGGCGAGCCTGCTTCTCACGGCCGGGATCGCCCGCAGGCTCTGGCCCGGAGACAGGCAGATACAGAGGCTCGCCCCGCTTGTCACGCTCAGCAGCTTCCTCTGGATGATCTTTGTCTCTGCCGCCATGTTCGACATGCTCGTGGTGTTCTTCACCCTGCTGGGCGTCCTGGGGATAATCCGAACCTGGCAGGATTCCGACCCGAAGGGCTGGCTCATGGCGGGCATGGCGCTGGGCTTCGGGACCCTCGCCAAGGGGCCCGTCATTTTCATCCATACGCTTCCCCTCGCGCTGCTGGCGCCATGGTGGGCAATCGAGCATCGTCCCCGGAGATGGACATCCTGGTATGCAGGGATACTGGGTGCAACTCTCATCGGTGCATTGATGGCACTGGCATGGGCTGTCCCGGCCGCACACGCAGGGGGTGAAGAATATTCCCAGGCCATTTTCTGGGGGCAGTCTGCGGGCAGGGTCGCGAAGTCGTTCGCGCATCAGCGTCCGCTCTTGTGGTATGTGCCGCTGCTTCCGCTGATTCTCTTTCCATGGCCGCTCTGGCCCGCCCTGTGGCGTTCGTTGCGCCAGCTCGCACACGAGCCTGCCTCGAGCGCAGTCCGTCTGTGCATCGCGTGGGCAGTCCCGGTATTCATCATCTTCTCCCTCATCAGCGGAAAACAGCCGCACTACCTGCTGCCGCTCTTTCCCGCGTTCGGGCTCATATCAGCCTATGCACTGAGCAGATCGTTCTCCTTCCGGAAATTCGACATGATGCTTCCGGGGATATTCATCCTGACTGCCGGATGCTTTCTGCTCCTCTATCGCCTGTTCCCGCTGAAGCCCGACCTCGTTCGCCTGCTCTCCGGGGCACACCCGTACTGCAGCCTTGCCCTCGTCGCTGCAGGGGTGGCGCTTCCTGCCCTCTATCGCTCTCTCGGGGCAAGATGGCATACCGTGATCGCATCATCGTCGAGCGTCATCCTGGCCGTTGTCCTGTATGCAGGCCTCACCGGCACCCTTGCACACTATGACATGAGGGATTTCAGCGCCTATGTGGGGCGTCTCCAGCGTTCGGGCATTCCCGTAGCCTATATAGGAAAGTATCACGGGACGTTCGGCTTCCTGGGAAGGCTCGAGAGGCCCCTCGATGTGGTCAGCAGCGAGCAGATCATGCGTTGGGCGGCGCAGCACCCGGCCGGACGCATCATAGCCGATGAGGATGACCCGAGTCCGGGCAGCGGCGCCGTACCGGAATACGAGCACCCCTATGGGTTCCACACATTGAAGGTCTGGAAGTGCAGCAGCTTCGCCTGCGGGAGACAGTGAGAGCTCATTTCCTCCGGCCGGGAGAGACGGCCTGATATTCCTTTTCAGCCCTGTGCCCGGGAAACAGGGCATCGAGAATCCTCCTCGAGAGCACCGAGAGGATCAGCAGCGCGGTTGCAAGGGCTATCTGCGTGAAATTGCCGTTCATGCCGCCGCTTCCATAGCAGGCAAAGACGGCTGCCAGCGGGACGAACCCGATGAGCGAGCCCAGGGCATAGGGGATGTAGGGAACATTGCAGCACCCGCACAGCAGGCTCATGACCGTCGAGTTGGAGAACGGGAACAGTCTTCCGTAGAGCACCCACCAGAATGCATTCTTCTGAAAGCGTGTCCGCCACTCCTCGAGCCTGCCCGAGAGTCTCCTCTTCGCGATATCGCCCAGGGTAAACCGTGCTCCGAGGTAAAGGAGGGAAGAGCCGAGGATCGAGGCCGCGAGGGAAAGGAGCGTTCCCATGAAGGCGCCGTAGATGATCCCGGCAGCCGCGCTCGCCAGCAGGCGGGGCACGCCCATCGTTATGAGAGCGCCTCCGGCAGCGATGAAAATGAGCGACGAGACGAGGATGCCGCCCGCTGTCCCTCCGGAGCCGAGAACAGCCTTCATGGCCGGCACATTGGCGAGATACCCGTGGATGCTCTCTCTGCCGAGCAGCAGGCCGGCTGAGGCGAAGAAGGCTGTCAGGGCCGTGATGCGCAGGATATCCCCGAGGATGTTTCCGCCGGATTTATGCTTCATGCCTTTCGGTTACCGTATAGGAAAAAGCGCGCTTCCTCATCCAGTAGACCCCTGCAAGGTCTGCAATGCCTGCCCAGAGCCTGCTGTTGATTCCGCCGCCGTATTTGCTTACACCGCGGCTTCGGGGACGGTGATTGACGGGCATCTCGCCGACCGAGAACCCTTTCATCTTGACCAGGGCCGGGAAAAAGCGGTGCGAGTTCCTGAAGAGATGGATGCCCGCAATGCACTCGCGCCTGAATACGCGCATGGCGCATCCGATGTCTTTTATATCATCCTGGAGAATGGCTGCCCGGACCCTGTTTGCAATCCAGCTTGACACACGGCGCACGATATTGTCCTGCCGCTTCAAGCGGATCCCACACATCATGTCCACACCTCTTTTGCCCAGCTCTTCCAGGAGAACGGGGATGTCTCGGGGATCGTTCTGGCCGTCTCCATCCAGCGTCGCGATGAAGTCTCCCTTTGCCGCCATGAAGCCGGCATGGAGGGCGGCGGACTGGCCGCTGTTCGGGCTCAGGTGCAGGGCCCGGAAGCCCCCGTTCATATTCGAAAGCTCATCGATAATCCGGGCAGTTTCGTCCGAGGATCCGTCATTCACCATGATGAGCTCCCATTCCCGGTCATTGAAGCCGGACAGGGCTTCAGCGACCTCTGCACACACACCTTCAACCGATTCCTCTTCGTTGTAGAAAGGTATTACGACCGACAGATACGGGTGTTTCTCACCCATCGGAGATTCCTCCACCAGCTCTTACGGAAAGATCAACCGCAGAGCGTTCGACCATCTCAGCAGAGGATGCATTTCATTCGTGCTTCTGATCTCTAATCTGGACGTTCTTTCCCGCAGCATACCCGTCTTTTTGAAAGGCCGGGTTGTGCTCTGCGTATGGTTTAATTTTATATCCTACCCATCCGAGGCGAACGAAGATTCCAATTCATGTGTAACTATAACAATAATATGAAGTTTTAAGGATTTTACAAGACGCAGGGATACGGATAATAAAAAGCGACAGTACTTCCAATGACCGTAAAAGTCGACAATCCAAATCTGATCTGACATATTTCAGATAGGTGGTACATGGAACTTGGACAGACATGTTGTTCACATCTTGGGGTGCTCGTGGGTTATTGAGAAGATCCTCCTTGAAGCACTACCATCCATGTAGTGAATCCTGATCTACTTTTTGAAATTCTCTTTTCTGTTGTCCATCCTATCCCATCTTCTGCGAATACTGCGGTCATCGCTTTAGGGACCAGATGGTGTGCGATATTATCACGATCCGACAATACATCTAGGAGGGTACCTTTTAGCTGTTCTGAGGAGTAAAGGGGACAGATTTATTTTAGTTGAGGACGATCTATCTCAATGAAGAGTGCAAGGGAATCATTCAGGGCCTCTGGGATTCCCGCAAGGATAAGAAGATAGTATCACCATTTGTTTTCCTGAACAGAACTACGGCCTGTGTGCAAACTCATGACTGGGGCACTGCATCAAAATAGGAATGAACAGAAGAAATGAACTCAGCGAGAAACAGTGGCAGAAGCTCAAAGGGTATTTGCCTCCCCAGAAACCGGAAACAGGACGGCCAGCAGAAGACCATCGAAAGATCATCAATGGGATCCTCTGGAAGGTGAGAACAGGAGCTCCCTGGCGGGATATACCGGAGAGGTATGGGTCATGGGTTACCCTATACAGCCGTTTCCGCCGGTCTTTTCTTTGTTTCCAAGAAGGTTTATAGCCCACGACAATTATATAATATCAATAGTCAAACAATAATACTTTTGAGGCAATTGACGTTTAAACAGAAGTTCATATTAAGGATGGATATCCCAATAAAAGGGCCAGAGATCCATAGTTCCCGCATCTATAAAGGATCATAATTCCTAAAAATTGTACGATAATATCATGCCTCCATGTGATGATCTGTCAGGTCAGATCTAGCCCTTTACAAATAAACCCTTCTTTTAGGGAATAGCTACAATTTAGCTACATATTCAAGCATAGCAAGGGTTTTATCTGGGTTTTATTTTGCGTAAGTCAATGAAATAAGGATGCGCCCAGCAGGACTCGAACCTGCGACCTTTTGATTCGTAGTCAAACGCTCTATCCAACTGAGCTATGGGCGCATAACTAAGTAGAGCCTGTATATAGAGGGAAATGCCTTCATAGTCAATTCTGAAAATTGTGCAGTTTTTGTGCAGTTGGCGTATCATTCAATACTCCATCGAGTACATCAACTGCCCTAACCTTATGCCCTGGTGCAAGGTGGGCATATCTCAAAGTCATAGTAAGGGTTTTATGTCCGAGAAGTTCCTTTACTGTTGTAAGGTCAATTCCCGCCATAACGAGCTGAGAGGCAAAGGTATGTCTCAGGTCATGGAAGTGAAAGTCATTGATCTTGGCTTTCTTGCAAGCTGAATGGAATGACCTTTTCACATCCTGATATACTTTCCCGGTCTTTGGATCATGGAATACATATGGGATATCTATACGCCGAACAACTGTCTTTTGTAGGGTATCCCTCAAAGATCCATTTATGGGAATTTCTCTCCTATCTCCATTCTTGGTTACATCGAGAAGGATGAATCCATGTTTCAAGTCTACCTGATCCCATTTGAGTCCGAGTATCTCCCCTCTTCTCATGCCCGTGTTCAAGGCCGTTATGACAATGGGCTTGAGATGTTTATCAGATGCATTGATAAGGTTCTGGCATTCATCCTTTGAGAGATATCTAAGCCGCCTGTTGTTCTCAGGCAGGAGCTTAACCTTTCTTATGCGTTTCAATGATGCTTCCTCAAGCATGTCCCATTCAACAGCCTTTGTGAACATATGCTTCAACGTGGCTAGAAAACGGTTAATAGTAGCAGGTTTCTTTTCCTTCTGAAGCTCTTCTGTCTGGAACTGTTCAACCATCATCGTGCTGAATCTTCTCAATGGCATAGCTCCGAAGGTATCTTCCAGATGGGTAATGAAAGACTTCTTAGATTTGTATGACCTTTGCCTTTCTGCCCATTTCCTGTACTCTTCACACAATTCCTTGAAGGTGTGATTCTTGATTACCTTGATTTCCGGCATCTTCCCCTCTTTGATGCCCTGCTTTCGTTCAAGAAGCAAACTTTCGGCTTTCTTGAACTTGTCTGATCCAGTTGATTCTCTCACGATACGACCATCAAGCCCTGAATACCTAATCCAATAGACATTACCCCTTTTGTAAATCCCTTTCATAAAGCACCTCCATCTATCTTTTCTCGCATTTCTGCGCTTGGCAGCAGGAAAGCACAAAGGGAGCATATGCATGGATTAAACGAGGGCTTTAGATATTGATTCACAAAAGGAAATGATATTAGATGTTCACCAGCCATGCACTTGCTACCTCAAGTGTTTGGTTAGGTTCGGCGTGGTGTTACCAGCACTACGCTGAACCGTTTTAACTATACTCTTTACTGCCAGCGAACACAAGAAAAATCCAATATTCCGTAGTGCACAATTCACTGCACAGTTATTTCTAACAATTTGATTTAACATTATTATTTATCCCTATCATTTGATACAATATCAAACGGCCACTTTCATGCTTTTCTTCTCAAAATGCTTATCAATGACCGATTTCTTGAACCGAGTATATTTTCCAGCTTTAAAGTAGGGAATTGCATTAAGCTGCACTTGCTTATAGATCCAGGTGGTTTCTACCTTGAGATAAGCCGCAAGACCTTTCACATCGAGGATATCATCGCTATCCCTGCCCTTGTTTGCCCTTGTAAGGATAGGGTTTAAAAGTTCAAGCACTCTCTGTGCAATTGCTTCAATATCCTGTTGTTCAAGCTCTGTCTTCATATCCTCTACCCGCTTGAGTGCCGGTATGATTCACCAGGCATCTTGTAAAAGAAAATGGCCGTTTTCCCGCTTGCATGGTTTTGGAGGTTTCAAAGACACAGTTTCTAAAGACTAGGACAGGGACAACCTCACCCCTACCCCTGGTATATATAGTTATACTGAGGTGGGGCTCACCCGAATGAAGGATGAAAGGAAATTTTGCGCCGATTACCCTCTTGCCCCTAGTGATGAGGTTTTCCGTTAGATTTAGTGTAATTTTTCGGGTGAGGTTTTTAACCACTTCAAATCTCCATTTCTGGCCCTTCGGGTGAGGTGGGGCTCATCCGTTCAGTGAGGTAGACCTCATGCGAAAATTTGCCTTTCCTTGCCTCGTTTATTCTCTTGAGGTTGTCGTTGAAGCAAAGAGTCTTTGGGATCTCTGGCTTAATAAATCGGGAGGTTCCGTAATACTGCCAATCATCCACGAGCATATAAAGGCTTGATACCCTCTCCCCTTGAAGTGTCCCGCCTTGCTCCTGTACCCTTATAAAACCATGAGATATAAGCTGCTCGATGCAATCACGGAAGGTGCGGCCATTGATACCCCATAGCTCCCTTGCTTCTCTATAGGTGAACATGAGGTTTCGGTTTTCATAAATGCGCTTTGTCTTTTTCCCCTTACCCTCTTTGTACCAAGTGCGCCGATGCATAAAGAGCATGAGAACAAACTTCGCTGTATTGCTCAGGTCAATGTATGCCTTTGACCTCATCATGCGCCCCGGTATCCGTACCTCTTTCTTGTCTGACCATCCGAATCGGGAGAGGGATTTTTCATCGGGTGCTTTCATGTTTTTCCCCTCGCTGCTTATCGAGCATGAGCATCAGGATTATCTTTGCCTCATCTGTGAGCGCCCGATACGCCGAAGACTTCAAGATATCCTCAGAGATAGGCAAAACCTTCTCAAGCCATTCCCGCTTCTGGCTTATAGTCTTGAGGGTGCCAGGTGGTCTAAGCATGGGCAGATGCCTCCCCTGGTATGATATCATCATCCGAGGTCGTGAAATTGGCTGTATATGGCAAATTTTCAGAAAGCACATGGATATTTGAAGGCAGTTCCGCTTCTGATTTCCTATAAGGATAGAGAGTGCATTGAGTCACCGGGCAAAGATGCACTTCATAACGGGATACATTACACCATAGACAATATCGCTTGATTGCCCTATCTCTTGCCTTCGCATTCTGTTTGCCTTGCCCTGTCCTGTAAGGGTGAAGCGGACAGTCTGCATGATGGCAGTCTTTAACCTCGGCAAGACTTCCTGCACTGCAGTCTATACAACGCTTGCGAATGGCTGAACGTCTGTTCATTGTACCTCCATCGCTTCGACTTGGGAAATTGGTTTATCAAGGTTGCAGCTATGAAGGTTTCTTTCTATGAAATTCTGAAGGTCTTCGATTCTGAATAGGACTCTTGTACCGATCTTGATGAAAGCGATATCTCCCGCCTTCCTTAATTGATCGAGTTTCAACGCACTGATTCCGAGAAAATTTGCAGCCTGTAACTTTGACAATAGACGTTCGTTCATGACTTGTTGTCCTCCCTTTGATTTGTTTGGTTTTGTCTCTGAATATATTGTTGCATTGCGGGGTAACTGGACTGGTCCAGAGAGACATATTTGACAATCTGAGCATGCCTACCTTCATGTATATGTTGTTGCTTGAGAAACCCGATTTGGGCAGTAATTGTTATTATCTTGTAAGATATTATAATTAGTTGATATATCTAATGCGATGCAGCTATTTTATAAGGGTATTGTTATGACAATTGGTTGTTGATTTAAGCGAAGATGGTGCTCTTTAATTGGAATATTTTATATCGAGGAAGAGGTTGATAATGAAGTTACTATAATCATAACACGCAAAACCCATTTGATTTTGTATGATATTATGATACCTTATTAACAGAAATATTCTTCCATCCATCGACTACACAACAAAAAGTCAAGATATGTCGAATATCGTTAAAGGAGAAATAAATGAGGAATTGCATAGTTATCCTAACATTGATGATAACTCTGTCCTTAATAACCTCTGACTCTTGGGCACAAGCCTTCAATTCGAAAGGCAAGAGCATAGAACGAGTATACGATGAGGAAGATATTATTTTGGGTAAGCCAAGGATCGGGGCACAGCCCTCTAAAGTTATAGAAACCGATACAGATGGCACTAAACGGGTGTATGAGAAGAAAGATATCTTTTTGGGTAAACCAAAAATTGGGGCAGAGCCCTCAAAAGTTATTGAAACTGATAATAATGGCATCAGGCGAGTATACGACAAAAAAGATGTCTTTATGGGGAAACCGAGAATTGGTGCACAACCAACTCAAGTAATCGAATCAGAGGACGAATAAAAAATATCCTCAATGGATAGAAAAATCGAGATTATAGTTTATAAATATTTTTTGCCTGTCTTGAATAAATCAACACAAAGTAGCAAGTGAACAGTGAGAGGCAGTACTGTACCTTTACGTACGCTGACCACCTTTGCGCAGAGGGTACCGGGGGAGAGCAAGCTAATAGTAGGCAGTACGTACCCTGTAAGCCTTCCAATATTGTGCAGTAATTGTGCACCAGACAAGAAAGAACAAGGGGTAAAACCGCGTAAATGGTCTTACCCCTTTTGTTCATATATTCAGACAGGATCAAGCATTAGCTACTATCGGGTATAACTCCCGAATGTCCTTGTATTCATTCGTAGTCAAACGCTCTATCCAACTGAGCTATGGGCGCATAAAAGACTTCACGTTTATAATGGGAATTTCTCTATGAGTCAATAATACGTATAGAGAAAGGGGGGACCATACGCGATCCCCCCGGAACATCGAAACTCGTTTTCTTGAGCCTTCTTATGAGGCCTTCTGCCAGTTCTCCATGACCCTGAGCTTGACCTCGGCCTTGCGGTGCTTGAGCTCCCACCTCACATATTCGGGGTCGTCCTTGCTCAAGGCCTTGAGCCTCTCCTCGGCCTGCTCGATCTCGGCCTTCACGACTTCGGCCTCGATATCCTCGGCCAGGATCGCGGACTCGGCCAGGATGATGACCCTATCGCCGATGATCTCGGCAAAGCCTCCGCCCACAGCCATGTAGATGTCCCTGTCCTCGGCCTTGGCAATGACCTGGCCGGGCTTGAGCGTCGTGAGAAACGGTGTGTGACCGATCAGCACGCCGAACTCGCCGGCACTCCCCGGGGCGATGACCTCGATCACCTTGCGGCTCAAGACCGCCTTCTCGGGAGTAACGACGTCGAGCTGCATATATTCTTCAGCCATAATACCACCTGACTCCCTTTATTCTTCAGCCAGCTTCTTGGCCTTCTCGATAACCTCTTCGATGGGTCCGACCATGTAGAATGCCTGCTCCGGCAGATCGTCCATCTCGCCGGAAACGATCTTCTTGAAGCCTTCGATCGTATCTTTGAGCTCGACATACTTGCCGGGCATACCGGTGAACTGCTCGGCAACGCTGAACGACTGCGACAGGAACCTCTGGATCTTGCGTGCCCTCGATACGGTGAGCTTGTCGTCTTCGGAGAGCTCGTCCATACCGAGAATGGCGATAATGTCCTGGAGCTCCTTGTACTTCTGGAGGATCTGCTGCACCTGACGGGCAACCTGGTAGTGCTCCTCGCCCACGATCTTGGGGTTCAAGATTCGGGAGGTCGAGTCGAGCGGGTCCACGGCCGGGTAGATTCCCAACTCCACGATCTGTCGGGAAAGAACCGTGGTGGCGTCGAGGTGCGAGAACGTGGTCGCCGGAGCGGGGTCGGTCAAGTCGTCGGCAGGCACGTAAATGGCCTGAACCGAGGTGATGGAGCCCTTCGTGGTTGTTGTGATGCGCTCCTGGAGTTCGCCCATGTCGGTTCCCAGCGTCGGCTGATATCCCACGGCGGAAGGCATGCGGCCGAGCAGAGCGGACACCTCCATACCTGCCTGGGTGAACCGGAAGATGTTGTCGATGAAGAGCAGCACGTCTTTGTTCTGCTCGTCACGGAAATACTCTGCGACCGCCAGTCCGGATAGGCCCACCCTTGCACGGGCTCCGGGCGGCTCGTTCATCTGGCCGTACACGAGGGCCGTCTTGTCGATAACGCCGGACTCTTTCATTTCGAGCCAGAGGTCGTTTCCTTCCCTCGTACGCTCACCCACGCCGCAGAACACGGAATATCCGCCGTGCTTGGAGGCGATGTTATGAATGAGCTCCATGATGAAAACCGTCTTGCCCACGCCGGCTCCGCCGAACAGGCCGATCTTTCCGCCCTTCATGTACGGGGTCAGCAGGTCGATAACCTTGATCCCTGTCTCGAAGGACTCGATCGAGGTGCTCTGCTCGGTGAACTTCGGGGGTTCGCGGTGAATGGGATAGGTTTTCTCGTTGTCGACCGGGCCTGCTTCGTCCACGGGCTTTCCGACCACGTTGAGGATCCTTCCGAGGACCTTGTCTCCCACCGGAACGCTGATGGGCTTGCCGGTGTCCTTCACGGGCATGCCCCTCACGAGGCCGTCCGAAGAGTCCATTGCGATGCAGCGGACCGTCCTGTCTCCGAGGTGCTGCGCCACTTCGAGAACCAGGTTGTCTTCCTCGTCGTTGAGGAAGGGGTTGGTCACGAACAGCGCATTATATATATCCGGCAATACTCCTTTATCAAAGGTTACGTCCACGACGGCGCCGATAACCTGAGATATCCTTCCGATCTCCATAGCCTCACTCCTTTTTAATTATTTAACCCTTCAAGGCCTCTGCGCCGCCCACGACTTCCATGAGCTCGGTCGTAATAGCAGCCTGTCTTGCCCGGTTGTACTTTATGCTCAGCCTGCCGATCATGTCGGCGGCGTTGCCCGATGCACTCTCCATGGCGGTCATGCGCGCACCGTGCTCCGATGCGGCAGACTCGAGGATCGCACGGTAGAAGAACATCTTGAAGCTCATGGGGATCAGCGCATCAAGAAGCACGTCTTCGGACGGTTCGTAGAGGTATTCGACGTTGTTCGCCTCGTCCTCCACCTCCATCCGCTCTACCGGCAGCACCCTGTCCTCATGGAGGATCTGAGTCATAGCCGATTTGAACTCATTGAAGATCACGATCAGCTCGTCGAACTCTTCCTTTATGTACCCTTCAATGAGATCGTCACCGATTTCCGAGGCCAGGTCATAGGATGGGATTCCGATCACCACGCTCTTGCGCACCTTGACGGGCTTGCGCTTGAAGAAGTCCCTTGCGCGCTTTCCCACGAGCACGAGCGACAGCTCCTCGTATTTATCCTTGTTGGCCTTGATAAAGGCTTCTGTCTTTCTGAAGACGTTCTGGTTAAAGGAACCGCACAGACCCCTGTCAGAGGCGATGACCACAACGACGGCCCTCTTCGGCTCTCTTACCCTCAGCAGCGGGTGCATGTCAGGATTGGTTCTCGTTACCAGCGAGACCAGGACCTCGTTCGTCTTGATGGCATAGGGGCGGGCAGCGATGATGTCGTTCTGAGCCCTTCTCAGCTTCGCTGCCGCGACCATGCGCATGGCCGAGGTTATCTGCTCCGTCTTCTTAACAGAGCCGATCCTATTTTTTAGGTCCTTGAGATTCGGCATTTAAACACCTACTTCTCTTCTGCGACGAAGATCTTCTTGAATTCCGCAATGGCGTCTTTCAGCTTTTTCTCGGTATCGGCTTCGATCTTCCCGGTCTCCTTGATGGTCTTGAGGATGTCCGGGTGCTTGGTCTCCATGAATGCGTAATACTGCTGCTCGAAGGGACCGATCGCCGAGACCGGATACTCGTCCAGATATCCGTTGGTTCCCACATAGATCATGGCAACCTGCTTCTCCATTGGCAGCGGAGTGTACTGGGGCTGCTTGAGCATTTCCATGAGGCGCTCACCGCGGTTGAGCTGGGCCTGGGTGGCTTTGTCGAGGTCCGACCCGAACTGGGAGAATGCCGCCAGCTCGCGGTACTGAGCGAGGTCGAGGCGCAGCGTTCCCGCAACCTTCTTCATGGCCTTGGTCTGAGCGTTGCCGCCCACGCGGGAAACCGAGATGCCCACGTTGATGGCAGGACGGAAGCCGGAGTAGAAGAGGTCGGTGTCGAGGAAGATCTGGCCGTCGGTAATGGAGATGACGTTCGTGGGAATGTATGCGGAGACGTCACCGGCCTGGGTCTCGACGATGGGCAGGGCCGTCAGAGATCCGCCGCCCATGGCATCGCTGTACTTCGCGGCACGCTCGAGCAGCCTGGAGTGCAGGTAGAAAACGTCGCCGGGGAAAGCTTCGCGTCCCGGAGGCCTTCTCAGAAGCAGCGAAAGCTGCCGGTAAGCCTGGGCCTGCTTGGTAAGGTCGTCGTAGATGCACAGTGCATGTCCGCCCTTGTTCATATAGAACTCGCCGATGGCTGCTCCGGCGTACGGTGCGATGTACTGGAGAGGCGCCGGGTCGGATGCCGTTGCCGCAACCACGACCGTGTATTCCATGGCGCCGAACTGCTCGAGGGTTGCCACGACCTGGGCGACCGTGGATTTCTTCTGGCCGACCGCCACGTAGATGCAGATGACTCCGGTGCCTTTCTGGTTGATGATGGTGTCGATGGCAACGGCTGTTTTCCCTGTCTGGCGGTCGCCGATGATGAGCTCGCGCTGTCCGCGTCCGATGGGCGTCATGGCGTCGATGGATTTCAAACCGGTCTGGAGAGGCTCTTTCACCGGCTGTCTCTTGACGATGCCGGGGGCCTTGATGTCCATGACCCGGCTTTCCGAGGTGGCGATGGGCCCCTTGCCGTCGATGGGCTCACCGATGGCGTTCACGACTCTGCCGAGCATGCCCTCGCCCACCGGGATTTCGACGATCCTCTTGGTCCTGCGCACGGTGTCGCCTTCCTTGATGCCGACGGACTCGCCGAAAAGAACGCAACCGACGTTATCCTCTTCCAGGTTAAGGGCCATGCCCATGACATTGTGAGGAAACTCGATCAGTTCGCTGGACATCACGTTTCTCAGTCCATAGACACGGGCAATACCGTCGCCGACGCTCAAGATCGTACCAGTCTCGGCAACATCGACCTCTTTCTCATACCCCTTGATCTGGTCCTTGATAATCTTACTTATTTCTTCGGCCCTTATCTGCATCCTACATCTCCCCTTTTAAACTCTGTTTTAATTTCGATATCTGGGTTCTTACACTTCCGTCATAGATCATGCCCTCGACCTCGGCAATCATGCCTCCGATGAGAGACGGCTCTATGGACACGTCCATATCCACTTCCTTTTTGAACACCTTGGAAAGGGTCTGCGCAACTTTCTGCTGCTGGGCATCATCGAGAGCGGCAGCGCAAACGACACGGGCCCGGATTCTTCCGGAGATCTCATCGAGGATCTGCTTGTAGGCATCCCTGATTTCTGCAAGGACGAAGAACCTGTCCTTATCAAGAAGGATGTTAAGGAAATTCAGTGAATATGCTGACAAGGAAACCTTGGAAGCAACTTCCTTGAGGATCCTTTTCTTGAGGACGATGTCATACAGAGGGCTTTCCAGGGTGGCCTTCAGCTCTTCACTGACGGCCATGAGCTGAATAACGTTCTGCAGCTCCTCAAGAAACAGCTTCTCCTTCCCCTCTTCCCGGCCGAGGTCATAGAGTGCCTTGGCGTATCTTTTGGCTATAACGTCGCTTTTCAATGTTCTTTCCCCACTTTGTCGAGGTATTCTTCGATCAGCCTCTTCTGGTCGTCCGCGGTCATGGAATTGGTGACCAGTCCGGCTGCCATATCCCCTGCCATATCGATAACCTGGTTCCTGAGCGAGTTTTTGGCCTTGAGAACCTCCTGCTCTGCGGTCCATTTTGCCTGGGCGACGATGCGGTCGGCAGCGATCTTTCCTTCCTCGATGATCCGCTGCTTCTCACCCTCGAGTTCGCCCATGATCGCCTCTTTGATCTCCTTGATGTCCTTGTCCACATTGCTGAGCTTCTGCTGGTATTCGGCGTACTGCCTCTCGGCGTCGGCCTTTGCCTGGTCGGCATCCTGGATCATCTGAGCGAGCTCTTGCCTGCGGCCCACGAAATAGGTCTTGATCTTGTCGGCCAGGAGCTTCCAGAGCAGCGCCATGAGGATCACGAAGTTGACGATCCTCCAGATCATGGTGAATACCGGGTTTTCTTCGCCGCCGCCTTCACCGCCTTCGGCTGCAATGCAGACAGCCACGACTGCCAGCATCAGGAAAACCAGGATGGGGACAATCTTTTCGAATCTCTTCATCACGCAACCTTCCTCCCGAGGATCTGCTGGGCAATGGTAGAAGCCATGATGCCGAGCTCGGGCTCGAGCTCCTTCTTTACCCTCGCAATCTCTTCAGCCATTTCCTTCTGCACGCCGAGGACGATGTCTTCAGCCTTCTTACGAGCCTCGTCGATGATCGCATTGGCCTGGTCGACAGCCTCTTTCCGGGTGGCATTCTTAACGGCAACCGCCTCGATCTTGGCATCGTGGAGCTTCTGATTGTAGCTGCTGAAAATAGCCTCGCCTTCCTCTATGAGCTTCTTGGCCTTCTCCTGCCCTCCGGAAATCCTCTCGTCCCTCTCGTCGAGTATTTTGAGGATCGGCTTGTAGAGGATCTTGTTCAGAACGTAGATGAGAACAAGGAAGTTGGCTGCCTGGATTAATAAGGTAAAATTGAGTTCTATCAAAATGTACCTCCTTACGCGACGAATATGAGGAGCAGAGAAACCGCGGGCGATATCTTGCTCTTGGACCCGGAAACGGCCATGGCCGCCTTTGTCGCCCCGGTCATCGAACCAGCTTCCTCCTGATTTCTCCCGATTGCCCTTAAAACCGTGCCGCGGAACTTCCCGGCATGAAACCCCTCGGCAACTGCCGCATCACGAAAAGCAGCCGATCTCGTAAGATGCGAACTGCTTTTAGCTTCCATGTGTTTCCTCCCTGCCCCTTTTACCATTATACAACGAAAATAGGGGCAATGGCTATGACCAAGGTGTTGATGAATGCAGATTCAATCGGAACCCGGACAGCAAGCCCTCCCGGAACGACCGAATGAGCCTTCGTTGCCGTCGCCGGGGCGGCAAAGGTCAAGGCATCTTTGTGCATCGGGGAAATATTCATCTTACTTCCTCTTCCTGATGTCCGACTCCTAGAGTTCCTGCATTGAGCCGTATGTCTCTTCACCGCCCAGGAACATCCACGGGGCAAAAAGCAACGACTGCAAACCGTGGGCATACAGCAACTCTTCAAGCTCCAAAGCCAAACATGCTGCGATCAGAGGATCCTGCCTCCTCGAAATATAACAAAAACTCCTGCAGGATCTTTCAAGGCTCGTGATTTTTCCTACGACCTTAAATCTTTCTCTTTGGCTTTTTAATGAATGGCGCCTCACTCATTCATTTGGAACTTCTAACTATCATTTCAAACCATCTGATGTCAAGATTTTTATTCCGATATTATACAAGAAGAGAACAAGATGGCACAGCCGTGAAGTCAAAATATCGCCGGAAGCATGCACCTGATCGCCCGGGGGAAATATCGCCTGCTTGCATAGGGTTTGCTTGTATGGTATCCGATTGGTGTGTGGGGATTGGGAGAATGGACGCTCCTGGTGAAACCGGGCGACATATCATATGTGAGATTCATCCTTGAGGGCTATGACGGTCTGGGTATTGTAAGTACCAAGGATCCGGTTTCAGCTCGGATCGTGATAACCTATCCCCTTTCGAGAAAGGCTTTGCTGACAAGGTTGATACAAGCGCTTCACAGTGAAGGAGTGGTAAGGGAGGCATAGATCGATGAAGCATCGGATGAATATCCTGGTATATTTTTTCTTGGCCGTGTTAGCTCCCTTCGTGTTCATGGGGATGTCCGGTATGGGAACCGGGCCTTCGGGGGCACAGAACAACGCTTTCTTATCTTTCGACGCGAAGCTTATAGACACCGGCAACAATGCAATCCAGCTCAGCTCTGTGGCCATCGACGGGAAAACCTCGTTTCAGGCACTCATGGGCAAAGGCAAGGTAACCATTCCGTTCGAGGAGATATCCCGCATTCAGATCAAGGGAAAGAATGCCTGCGTCACCCTGAAGGACTCCAAACAGGTATGCAACCTCGTCATCAGGGAATCCTCCAAGGTGAGCGGGAACACGTCCTTCGGCCACTACCAGATACCGCTCAACGAGGTAGTCTCGATCGATTTCATCAAGGCGAGGCAGTGAACGCTCTTGATTCGATCTCCATCCTGATATGCCTTGCATTTTTGGGCCTGGGCATCTCCCACGGCCTGATAAAGAGCGTCTCTTCTCTCGTCGCGATCATCGTGGGGCTGTTCGGTGCAAAGAAGCTCGAGCCGTTCATTTCCACGATTCTCTCGGCAGTCCACCTCCACAATCCCAAGGGATTGCTCGGCTACCTCTTCGTGTTCTTCTGCATTTATATCGCCGTCAAGATCGCCCTGCTTCTCTTGCGGAAGGTGACGAAGGCATCCGGGCTCTCTCCGATCGACAGGGCCTTCGGAGGCCTCCTGGGGCTCGTCAAGGGCATCATCGCCGTGGTGCTCATCTGCACGGTCATGCAGGTTTTCCTCCCGAAGGATTCGGCCATCCTCACGCACTCGAAGCTCCTGCCGTATACCCGCAAGATAGTATCGAACGCCCATGTGCTCATCCCTGCCGCTGTGCACCGGAGCGCCGGCTCGGACAGAGCGCAGAACCTCAGGGAGACGCCCGGGCAGGGAGAGCGGAAAGGCCTCTCGAATCCCGCCTCGGCGCTCTTTCACCGGGATAAAAAGACAAAATCCTCCGACAAGTAAGCAGGACAGGTCTTCCGCCTGCAGACTCTGCCTGCAGTATGTCCCGTTCCTGTTTGTCTATTGAAATTTTTTTACCGAGAGCCGGATGTTGTACGAACCCCTTAAGACTTCACGACATCATTTTATTGCTTAAATTCTACTCTTCTCTCTCCAGATATTCCGATCCTTCCTCAAGGACAATATCTTCCACATCGAGCACGTATTCCTCGACTTCCTCGTCGGACTCGTAGATTTCGTCGGTCTCGTCGGGAACCGGCCGCATATCGGACTTGACCTTTGAGAGCACGCGCTTTCTCTTGCGCTTCAGCATCTTCTTGGTTTCTTCGATGTTCTGATCTTCTCCGCAGGAAGGACATACCGGATGCGGCTTGTTGAGATCATAGAATTTCGTGCCGCACTTGTAACATTTGAATCTCTTTCCAAGATCTGCCACCAAGATTCTCCTTTATCATTCTCGTGTATTGCCGTTGTGCAATCCGCCGTATATTAGGTTTGTCGAGGTGAAAAGTCAATGCCCATGCTCGCCGCTTCATCGGGTGATTCTTCTGGTTGTTGACTTATCCAAGCGGGTTTCTATAATATGAAACATATCATGAATTATATCCCTCAACTGAAGCGGCTGTTCCTGATCTCCATCCTTTCTCTTCTCTGTGCATGCGCATCACAGGGCAAATTCATCTCCTCGGAGAGCCCCAAGGTCCTCTACAGCCGGGCCGTCAACCAGGAGGCTTACGGGGACCTGGACGGCGCCTACCGCACGTATATTCTTCTCAGAGAAGCCTATCCGGACAACGAGCTCGCACCCAAGGCCCTCTATCGCGCAGCCGAGATCTCTTCCGCACGCAGTCCCGGACGTGCGGTAGAGCTGTACCGGACCTTTCTGGCGTCCTATCCGAAATCGCCCTTAATGCCGCAGGCAAGGCAGGGGCTCCTTGAAGGGGAGATAAAGCTGGGTGCTTATTCCGAGGCATATGACCTCTTCACCTACGCCTTTTCCCACGACAAGGACCCAAGGCTGATCCAGACGGGCATGAAGCTCATCAGGGGTCTTCATGCCCAGAAGGATTATCCCAGGGTTCTCTCTCTCATATGCATGATCTTTCCCCATGCCGACAAGCCTTCGCAGGAAGCCCTTCTCGGCTTGTGGAAAACCGCTGTCGCGGGGACGGACCGGGTCGATGCTCTCGAGGGCATCGAGGATAAGGTCCTCGACGACAGGCTCCTGGGAATCCTCCTTGCCCACGAGGCCAGGATGTATGCGGACAAGGGTGAAAAGGACGTCGCAGCGAGCATCGTCTCACGGATCGGACCCGGGGTGAGCCTTACATCGATGGACGGCCAATACGCCCCGGCACGGAAGACGAGGGTCGGCGTTCTTCTCCCCCTGAGCGGAAAGCTGGAGTCCGTGGGTCAGAGGGTGCTCAGGGGCATAGAGTTCGCCTCCAATATCTTCAGCACCGACCCGGCACCGCAGGTGGAATACCTCATCCGGGATTATGGAGAAAACGAGCAGGCCATCCCCGGCCTCATCGAGCAACTCGATACGAAAGACAAGGTCGATGCCGTCATCGGCCCCATCGGAGAGTCGGCAGGCGGCCTGGCCTGTAAAGAGGTGCAGAAGAGAGGCATCCCTTCCATCATGTTCACCCGTGCACAGGCTCCGTCGGATAAGGAATCGTACTGCTTCTCCAACTTCGTCTCGGTGGATATCCAGGTCGAGAACCTGCTCAAGGCGGCCGCAGACAGAGGCATCACCCGCTTCGCCATCCTCTATCCGACCGACAATTTCGGGAGGATCTTTGCGAGCACCTTTGCCCAGAAGTCCAAGAGCTTCGGAATCGAGGTCGTGAAGCAGATGGAGTATCCGCAGGGTCAAGGGAACTTCAAGGGAATCATCCAGCGGCTCATCAAGAGCCCCGTCTCTTCCGGACCCGGGAAACCCAAGCTGCCGGGACCGGGCTTCGAGGCTCTCCTCATACCCGATACCGCTTCAAACGCCAGCATGATCGCATCGTATCTGCCCTATTTTAATATCCGGGGGATCCGCCTCTTCGGGCCGAACCTCTGGGACAGCCCCGACTTTGTCCGGATGGGGGGAAGGAACGTCGAAAATGCAATCTTCGTAAGCGGATTCTTCACCGATTCGGAGCGCAAGGCGGTCCAGGAATTCAACAGCCGTTTCAATGCCACGTTCGGGTACAAGCCATCCATCTGGGAAGCGAGCGCCTATGACTCGGCGTCCATCATTCAGAACATGACCGACATCATGCCTTCTTCCCGGAAAGGCCTGCGGGAACAGATCGGATTGATCAAGGATTACCCGGGGCTAACCGGCACAACGTCCTTTTCCAGAGACGGCAGGGTGAAGAAGACCATCTACGTCCTCACCGTCAGGAATCAGGCAGTCGAAGAGATCATCCCTTGATGTTCTCGCTTTTTTGTCATATGTATCTGTGCCCATGAAGACCGTCAGGATTTGTACCCTCTTATTGTTCGCTCTCGTGTTCGTCGCGGGATGCGCCCATGAGCAGCCCAAAACCCGGCCGGCCCAGGAGATATACGATGAAGCGGCCGATCTCGCCAAGAAGGGCAAGGTCGAAAAGGCTGCCGAGCTGTTCATGGAGGTCAGGACCTATTATCCGGGCAACGAGCTCGCAAAGAAGTCCCTGCTCGGGACGGCGGATATGTACTACGACAACGAGCTCTATGAATCCGCCCTCCAGAGCTATGAAGAATTCCGCCTCCTCTACCCGACCGACCCGGAAGCGGATCACAGCCTCTTCAGGATAGGCATGTGCCACTTCAAGCAGATGAGCACCTTTGAGAGGGACCAGTCCCAGACGGTGAAGGCGATCCAGACCTTCGAGAACTTCCTCACCGCATATCCGAAATCCCCCTTTGCCAAGGAGGCGAAGGAAAACCTGGCTGCTGCACGGAGCGTGCTTGCAAAGCACTATGTGTACGTGGGGAAGTTCTACCTGAAAAAGAAAGACTACCGGGCTGCCTGCAACCGATTCCAGTATGTCAGGAAAGAGTATCCCAATGCCAAGCTCGACGACGATCTCGACTCACTGATATACCAGTCGTGCAGCCAGGGCATCACCTCCCCGAGCCCAGCTTCCTCACATTCTCGACCCTGACCGTGAAGTGAATGCGGTCGAGGTATTCGAGGTAGGGGATCGCGAACTTCCTGGAGACGTCGATGATCTCCTTCATGTCGCCGGGCGCCATTGACTGGTGCTCGCCGATGAACCGCCTGACCTTTTCCCTGAGCTCTGACTCCCGCTCCCGGGTCAGGTAGATGTCGTCCTTGATCTTGACGAGCCTTCCCTGCCTGGCGAGAAAGCCGAGCACCTCCTCCATCTGCCTGGCGCTGATCCTGAGGCTCTCGATGAGCTCAGGGACCCGCGGCGGCTCGAATCCGCTCCCGGAGATCTTCTTGTAAACCTTTTCACCGATATCCCCGAGGGCGTCGCCGAGCGAGGGCTGAAACCCCTGAATCCTGATGTCGGGACCGATCTCCTCGATCTCGCCCTTTTTTATGAGATCGGTGAGCGCCTTGTGGAAGAGCTTGGGTTCGAGGTTTCCCTTGAGCGATGACCGGAGGTGCTCGCGGGAAATCCCCGGGGAGGAAGGATGCATCACATGGTGCTCTTTCGTCTTCTCCACCACGAGCTCCTTGAGCGATTTCAGGTACTCGCCGTAAACATAGAGGTCGCCTACGGGATCGAACCGGATGATCTGCCCGCTGGAGAGGAGCTCGGCGATGACCTTGTCCATGGACGACGCGCTCTCGGCGAAGACAGCGGTGAGATCCTTCTTCGATATCCCCCGGAGGCCCGCATCCTTCACGATCCCCAGGACCTGCCTCGTGCGCTCCGGGCTGATCAGATCGAGGGTGATCTCCTCGGAGAACCTCCGCGCCGGAGCAGGATTGATGACCTCGCCTCCGCCGATGGTCTTCGAGGGGGATATGTTCCTGACAATGAAGCGGTCGTGGAACGAGGCGATGACAGGATGCTTCAGCCGTATCCTCGCCACGTCGGTGCCGTCTACGGACCTCACGTTCATTTCAGCCATGACTTCCACGGTGCCGATGTGGACCTTGAGCTCCGACTTCGGAGGATCGTCCAGGAGATCCAGCCTCGCATCGATGAGCCGGGTGGGTGTGAAGATTCCCGCAGGCACCACCCACTGCCCCCTCGTTATGTCTTCGGTGGCCAGGCCCTGGAGATTTATGGCGGTGCGCATGCCGGCAAGGGCCTTGTCGACCTCCTGCCCATGCACCTGGATGTTCCTGACACGCGCCTTCTGTCCGCCCGGCTCGACCTCCACCTCCTGATCTTCCTCGAAGAAGCCCTGCTTCATCGTGCCGGTCACCACGGTGCCGAATCCCTTGATCGTGAACACCCGGTCGACGGGAAGGATGGGAATGCCCGTTATCCGGCGTTCCTTGAGGGTGCGTATCTGCTCGTCGATGACGGTTTTCAGCTTCTCTATTCCTTCGCCCGTGGCCGAGCTCACGTGGACGACAGGCGCGTCTCTGAGAAAGGTCTTCGAGACGAAATCCTCGATGTCCGACCCGGCGAGCTCGAGGAGATCGTCATCCACCATGTCGATCTTGGTGAGCACGATGATGCCTCTCTCGATGCCGAGGAGGCTGCAGATCTGGATATGCTCGATGGTCTGGGGCATGACGCCCTCGTCGGCGGCGATGACCAGCAGAACGAGGTCGATCCCCGACGCTCCGGAGAGCATGTGCCTGATGAACTTGACGTGGCCCGGGACATCCACGACACCCACCTTTTCGCCCGA
>JAKPPU010000044.1 GCA_029547185.1 Deltaproteobacteria bacterium
ATATGTAGTGAGTATTATTTTCATTCTCATAGGATTGGTTGGGATAGTAATGCTCTTGATGGGGGAGGAGATGGGTTTGTTCTTTTTATTTTTTGGATGCTTCGGTGTTTATGGGTTCGTCAGTACCTCCAAATTGGATGATTCAATAAATTGATAACTGAATAAAATATGGCTCATCTATCAGTTAAAAATGCCAACAAACTCGTATAGTAAATTTCCTTATTTTATCGCATAAGATCGACTTGTGGCATCATTCACGGGAATGGTGCATGATATAAGATCATTATGAACACCATAAAGCTCACTCGGAAAGAGTTGTACGAAAAGGTATGGTCAGTGCCGATAACCAGAATTGCCCAGAAATATGGGTTCTCGGATGTCTGGCTTGCCAAGATCTGTCGGAAAAACAAAGTTCCCCGCCCGCCCCGTGGCTATTGGGCGATTATTCAATCTGGCGGCAAAGTCCCTAAGACACCTCTTCCCAAGGGTGATGATGGAAAATTGATAGAGATAATCATCCATGAGACTGGCTTGAGGAAAGAAAAGGTCCCGGAAAAGGAAAGGATCCACCGGAAAAAAATTAGTCGGAAAATCATGATGCCGACCGACCAGACAGCCCCGCACAGGCTTGTGGCTGAAACTGAAAAAATACTTTCTTCAGCCCTGCTGGGTGAATCCGGCCTCATCCCGCCACAGAAGGGTTGCCTCAATGTCCATGTATCAAAGAATTCGCTCCCCCGGGCGCTTCTCCTTATGGATAACATTGTCAAGGTTCTCTCGAACACAGGATATGATGTCGTTGTATCAGAAGAGGCCACTGAAGTTACCATAGATGGGGTGTCATTGCGCCTGACCCTGTTTGAGGAGCTGGATACAAAAAGAAGAGTGAGAGCGGCTGACCACAGCCTCGAAGGGCGTTATGAGTTCGGTTACTGCTTATACGAGAAGAAACTCTTTCCCTCTGGGAGGCTTTGCTTTTTGATAGAGGATCCGGATGTTGAATCCCCAAAGAAGAAGCAATGGCGTGATTCTGATTTAAAAAAGCTTGAGGATTGCCTGAAGGAGTTCGTCCTTGCCTTGATCAGGATGTCTGTCAGGAAGAAGTCAATGTTGCTCGAACAGGGATCCAGCACCCCCCAGGAGCCACAGGGCATATGAAACGTGCGCAGACATATGAGGAAATAAAGCCCCTGATCGATTTCTGTCGGGCGGGGAGGCTCTTCGATGTGCAGGCATGGATATCCGAAGGGAAACCACTCGAAACACCCCTGCCTGAGCCAAAGAAGGCAAGCAGAAGAAGCCCCTTGGCCATTGCAATGGATACGGGATTTCACAGTCTGGTTCAAGTGCTTCTTGAAGGAGGTGCTACTCTCAATGACCCCCGGTACAACTTCTTGCGAGAAGCCTTAAGGAAGCGCAGACTTGACTTGGTTCAACTCCTTGTAGCCCATGGAGCAGACATCTGCAGTGTGGATATAAACGAAGCCTTCGATACCTGGAACATGGACATCGTTGAGTTCTTCATTCAGCATGGAATAAGCATTGAGGAGGGGAACCCTGTTGCATACGCCTTTTGCGACAGGATTCGAACCGCATTGGCATTGTACATGCGCTATAAAGACCGATACCCCAGTCTTCGGGAACAGGCCAATATAGCCCTCAGGTATCACTGCAGAGAAGGGAACATGAAATGGGTCGCTCTCATGCTTTGGGCAGGGGCGAACCCCTATGCGAAGGGCCCAAGTGATCCGGGTTGTAATCCCGACCCAGATGAGGACAGCTGTGCCCTTGAACTTGCATCCCTGTTCGGACACTTTGATATCTTCAAAATGAAGAATGTTCGTCTTGATCCGAATCATGAGACCGCTGAGGAAATGCTTAGGAACGCCTGCCGCAACAGCAATTCAGATTTTTTAAAGATGCTCATTGACAGGGGGTTCAATCCTACGAGTATGGAAGATAAGGGATCATCGTTGATGCAGCTTCTGCTCTTAACAATGAGTTACTTTAGGTATCCATACTTGTTCTCCAGAGATGACAAGAACATTGATTCCAGTGAATCTCGAGAGAAGATCAAGATGCTTCACATGCTCACAAGGAAAGGCGCCAGATGGAATCCCGCAGACCGCTATGATCTCACATCAGCCAGGCGCTCGTTATTGAAGATGAAACCTGACTACACCATGGAGTTCATATGGATCATGTCCGAATATAAGGCCTGTGCGCGCGAAACAATTGAGGAACTCATGAGGTCATCAGCTATGAGAGCCCTTATTTCTCAGCATATGAATCGATATAAAGAGTTATTGGGAGCGTTCGAAAACGCATAAATAGCCTAACCGGGAACAGCGTTCAGACAGGTGTTAAAGATCTTTTTTTCAGATTCCCAAACTGGTAAGGAGAGCCCTTCGGTCTTGAGAATCAGGGAAAACACATGACCGAAGCTGAAGCTCTCAAACATCAATTTCCGGATTAAAGATGGCGTCGATATCTCTTGCTCCGTGCAGTACGCGAACAATCTCAACACCCCCAGGTACAGGTTGGTAAAAAATGATGTAGTGTCCAATTGGAAAGCTTCTTATCCCTTCTGCCAGTTCGTCACGGGCTCTACCCATGGAGGGCTGTTCAGCCAGGACATGGAATTTCTGATCAATGGCATCGATAAAGGCGTCCGCCCTCGACTCGTTATCCTCCGCGATGTAGTCCCAGATATCGGCAAGATCGACTTTGGCCAGTGGGCGCTTGAGAATGACTGCCATTTATTGCCTTTTGTTTTTGGCATCGGTTCGTGCAGCTCGTCTTGCGCGTCCTTCTCTCTTGATCTCTTCAGCATCCCATGGAGTAGGCTCTCCACTGTTCAGGCCGTCACGGATATCCTTTTTCAGCGCTTCGAGCTTGATCGCTCGTATGCGATCCTGCTCCTCCATGAGACGTAAAGCCTCGCGAATAACCTCGCTTGCCGAATTATACAGACCTGATGCCACTTTCTGCTTTACCATGTCCTCAAGATGAGGAGTCAGGTTAACATTCATCGGCATGAAACACCTCCGGTTTCTATTATCGGCTTAAACTACAATTGTCATAGTATGGCAAACATTGCCAATTGTCAATCTTGCATGTCAGAATAGAGCTCCATGTCGATGACGTGAGGACATTCACGTTGGAACAAGACTGGAAGCTGTTTTCGATCTCATTTGAAGAGTATAAGTTTTGAGAGCCTTAAAAAAGCTTCCATACATTACAGCTATATGCAATTTGGCAGGAGCTCACTCCCTTATAGTTATTATAAGTTTGGTTAACTCATAATTGTTCTTCAATATCCTTTGGATATCTGTCAATTTAATAATACTACTGAATGTATCCCCTTTTGATGTTATATGCAGGATATACAGATTTGATTCTTTGTATCCTTTGTTGGGCTGGAGGTTATGAATGAGGGTTATTTTTATAATCATCGCCATTGTACTTTCAACCACACTTACTTATGCAGATACTTTTTACAAATTGGTTGGTTATGAATGTAATAAAAAGACGAATACCATTACCTTAACTTACCAAGGTGCTTATAATGAGGCCGGAGAAGAAATGATGGCAAGAAAAGGTCCCCAGCAATGGGATCCCTGGGACCTCATTGTATCGATGAAAGATATGGACCATATTGGATCTCTGAAAACCATTAAACGCAAATGCAAACTAAGAGATGGTGTATACACAATAACTATAGGCCCTGCACCCGGAAATCAAAATATTCAGGGCCAATGTGGTTCATGGATTACAGCTTGGGCTGAAGTACGGCATGGTTCAAAGGTGGTATTGCCTCGTCATTATTTCGAAGCGTGGTGTGATGATACCAAAACGCCAGTTACCACCGCCATTATTATTAAGGCTGGTAAAAGCAAACCAATTATTAAGACCGTTCCTTGGAATGACTTTTACAAGTAGGAAACTAGCCCAATAAACGGCTGAATACAATATCAGTACGACACGTACGTATTAACTTGTCAACTTGATCAGGCACTGAATCCGATAGTCTTAAGCTATGGATCTCCAAAAACTATCTGTACAGAATACCCCAACTTGGCAAAGTCCACATCCTGGCACGAACTCGAAGGTTTTTGTCAACTGATGAAACTGTTGCTCTCGTAAGGATAGCGAAAGTTAGCCTACATTGTATATATCATGTGGGTATCTTTCATTTATAATTGTCCACGAAAACCGTCCACTATCACTATCCACTTCAGCGTCCACAAAAATTTCTGTGAAAGGGCTACCGGTCTATTTCTCTAGTGGTTTTATTCTGAAAAACAAAACCGGGGAAAATTGACATTTTCCCTAATTGTGTATATATAGAGGACATCTCGTTTATTTTCTTTTTGGGCTCCATGCCGCGGGCATGTGAGACAGGATTGACCCACCTGATAAGGGTCTGCTCGGATGCGTTGCTTGTTGGCCCTTGCGCAGCCGAAAAGAAATGCCTGTTTGGGCATAGTAGGTGTAGCGTTTTAAGCGCAGCCTGGAGGGCCATGAAATAAAGCGGAGCTGCTACCGCGGGATCGCACGATCAGGGGCTTGCATTTGCAAACTCAGGCGTGGATACCAAAAGAGCATGACACTCTCAACAGATATGGCCCGAGAAGGGCTTTGTAGCTGCTACAATATAGGCAAGTATTAGGTCATACAGGCTCACATAAAAAAACGAGGTCTTCCCATTTTGTCATATCCCATTTTTCAAGAAATTCTTTTTTGTTTAGCGGGTGAATTATTCGATGATCGAAAAGATTCAACGCCTTTCCAAGACATGTTTCAAGTTGTTCTACCTCCCGATAGTCATAATCAAATGATCCTTCCTCAACATTACTATTTTCATACACTAGCGGGTGGAACTTTGTTGTTATATTAAGGAATGCTTCCTTTTTATCTTTACCGGATATATCTTTTCGAACCAATCTAAAGTACAAGTACCCTCTGAGGGGATCACCCCAACAGAGTCTATCCTTGAAACTATGATAAGGATCTGCCATATTGCTTATGGACTCAGGATTAGGATTTGTCATACTGCCCATCTTTCCATATAGAAACAAATGCATAATAGACTTGATGAACGACAACTCATGAAAGAAATGAGGATAGATCGAGCGCATCTGAAAGCCACCTATGTTAATGTCTATGAAGGTGTTCTCTATTCTTTCAGAATGCAGTCTATTATCACTGTCCCTGTACTCATAGTGGTTAAGAACGTGAATAACAAAGATCAAGATATGAATACGGTTGTATATACATTTGGCCTCAAGCACTTTCTTCAACCTCTTTCCAGATCTTGTGGATATAGGATGGTGAGACATCTATCTTCCTGGACTGTTTGAGGTACTTGGCTATTTTCCTGAAACCGATACCATTCTGTTTGGCTTCTTTTACTTCGCCCCAATATCCCAATACTTTCCTCCTTATTATGGCATTCTCATTGTTCTTAAGGTTGCGGAATTTCATTTTGCGGATATCCTTCAAATCTTCAAACTGAGCATCCCCGGCAACCCTGTATCCTTTACCCTTTAGGGTATCCCAGCCATATTCCCTTGCCGCAAGAATGTGTCCGCAGTAGTGCAGGATCTTGCCCGATATAGCAGGGTGACCATCTCTCAGCTGATAATATTTCTTTGCGGCTGCATGGTGCACATTGATGTATTCTTCCTCAGGGAGTGAAGCGATCCAGTGCCTGACATTTGCTCTCTCCTTTGGCGTCAATCCGCCAGTAAGCAGTTGAAAGGTGTCTTCATTCGTCACAGTCTACCTCGTTGTGTACGTATACGTCTCATAAAACCGAAAATGGGAAAGTTCCAGACTGGTCTGCTGGAGCGCTTCTTCATGGGTCATTCCATGCTTTACGCATTCGCTGTACCTCCTTTGCCCGAAATTATGTTTGAAAGCATGCGTCCCGCGGCCGGGAGAGAACTGGCCGGTCAGTTTTGCAGCCTCGTTCACCGAGGCAAGGTATTCTTCATAAGGACTTCCGAGGCTCTTCTTTCGCTTGACGTAATCAACAAGGAGCAGATAGGTATCGACAGTCACCATATGATCGGTGCGCTTTCCTCCCTTTTCTCTGACATTGCAGATAAGACCGACCTGCTTCCCTGTCACTGGATCCGGGACGATGCCCCCAAGGTTCTCCGAGGTCAGAGGATTGGACAGTCCGTTCGAAGCGGCCCCAACACCTTCAGTCCTCAAGCCGCCTTCGTACTGCAGTGATGCCTGAAGGCAATGCGTAGAGTCCCCAATCGTCTTTATCAGCAGGATGGGATCGGGATATGCCCTGTTCGAGAAAAGTCTGCTCGATTTGCTGAGGCCTGTATCCTTCTGCCTTGCGAGCCTTGAGATTTCCCGCCTAATTGCAGTCGTAGAGATCTTTTTATATCCGAGATCATGACACTCGATGAATGCGTTGATCGCGTGCTCGAGCTTCGCGAGAGCGGCAAGTCTTGTTTCGAGAGTCTGTAGGGACAATCTCTTTGAGGAGAAATATTCAAGCGAGCCATAGAGGTACCGAGACAGCCAGACACTGAAAAGGTCGGCATCGAAGATATCCTCTACCCCATGCTTCTTCAGATATTTACCAAACCTGTGAGCCTCTTCACTGTAAGTCTTTCTGGTTCCGTACGACCTTATGCCGTCCGGGTTGTCTTTTTTCGTTTCTCCATAGCCTTCGATCCCGTGGAACACGCATTCGATTTGGGAGTGTATTGATCTCGGTTTGCGAAAGTGCTTCATCCCCATGCTCCATTCTGAAATGTTTTTGAACATAGTTATGGGGTGGCCATCAAATTCAGATAGTAGACCTTATGTGTCCGTTTAAATTTTCATGAATTCCTGATGGCTTTTGTCGTGAACTTGTCGTGAAAAAAGGACCTTTTTAGTGACATAAGCTATTGAAATAATTGGAAAAAGTGGCGGAAGCGCATGGGAATCGAACCCACCAGCGACTCTCGACGAACCGCACACCGGATTTGAAGTCCGGGGGACCCACCAGGACCCGACCGCTTCCATACGAGTTCTTATCACATGTGGTGGTAAAATATCAAACCTCAGGATGTTCTTTTTTTCATACTATCATTTCATCTTGAAATCTCATCAGGTTCTGGAAGTGATACAATCAACCGGCTTACGATTCTTTCACGATAAATTTCAATCTTGACAGGTACATGCATTTGATGGTCTCTTCGAGGCATGACGACGAGACTGTTCTTGTGCCTGGCTGTTTCGGCCAGCATTCACGCCCTCGTTCTCGTGCAGCCGTGGACTCTCATGGCAACCTCAAAAGTAACAGAACAAAAACCCAAGAGTGTTCCCATCAAACTGGTGGACCAAGAGCAGTTGAAGCAATTGATCGCTCCTCAGGAGGATGAGGCATCCGGGGAGATCAAAGAAGGAATAAGTTTCGAGACAGAAGGAGATATCAGCACCGACTATCTTGATCTTCTCAAGCTCAAGATATTTGATGCCTGGGTGTACCCGGAGGATTCCATCAGGAACGAGCAGGAAGGGATAGTAAAAATCAGCTTCACCCTGGATGGAGCCGGCCGAGTCATCGATATCGGCATTCTCCAAAGCTCGGGCTACCCGGGCCTCGATGCGGCCGCTTTGTATGCAATCAAGAAGGCAGGCCCCTTCGGCCCGTTTACAGAGGATATGACAGCAGGGGAATTGAAGATAACGGGCAATTTCTGCTACGTCCTCGATTAGATCATAATGCCGTAGGCATTCCATCTTGCATATATTTTCTATGGGCGTTATGAAAATATCATGAGGTTTCTCCTGACAAACGATGACGGTATCTATGCGCAGGGCCTCGCTGCCATTAAGCAGGCCCTGGAAGAAATTGGCGATGTGATGGTCATCGCACCGGTGACCGAGCAGTCTGCAGTGGGGCATGCCATAACCATCTCGGACCCCTTAAAGGTGATCCCCATTCATAGAAGCGGCCAATTTTACGGCTACGGAATCACCGGATCTCCTGCAGACTGCGTGAAGCTCGGTATATCCTGCATCATGGAACAGCCTCCCGATGTCGTGGTATCCGGCATAAACAGGGGTGAAAACGTCGGGATCAATGTCCTCTATTCAGGAACCGTATCTGCAGCTACAGAGGCCCTCATTCTCGGGTATACGGGAATTGCCCTGTCCGTGGATAACTATCTCGATCCGGATTATCGGGCAGCAAGCGTCTTCGGGGCACGCCTCGCTTCCACCCTTGCGGTCAAGCCTCTGGCACTTCCCGTCGCTCTGAATGTCAATTGCCCTTCGCAACCGATCCACGAAGTTGCCGGCGTCAGAATCACAAGGCAGGGAGATTCGAGGATCGTTGATGATTTTGTCAAGAGGGAAAGCCCCAGGGGAACCGTGTACTACTGGCAGGCAGGCATGACCCGGATCATAGACAACAGTGAGGATACCGACGCCATATGCCTCAAAAACAGGATGATTTCGATTACACCGATCCACTACCGGCTCGGGCATGACTCCATCAACAGAGACCTCGAAAAACTGGATCTGGAGGGTATGCTCAATGGAATATGACACCCTGGAATCGAGGATCGGGTATACCTTTGCAAACAAGGAGCTCTTAAGAGAAGCCCTGACCCATACGACATACGTCAACGAGCACAGGGACGAAGCCCTGCAGGATAACCAAAGGCTGGAATTCCTCGGAGATGCCATTGTAAACGCCGTGATCGCAACCCGGCTGTTCATAGACCTTCCTGAAGAGAGGGAGGGCATTCTGACGAAGAAACGTGCAGAGCTCATCAACGAGGGGGCGCTTTCGAAGATTGCCCGATACTTGGAACTCGGAAAGTATCTGCTCTTAGGGAGGGGAGAGGACATGGATCAGGGGAGGCACAAGCCCTCGATCCTTGCGGATGCGTACGAGGCACTGGTAGGCGCGATCTACCTGGACGGCTCTTATGAGATCGTTTCCCGTATCGTGCGGAACCATTTCGATGAAGTCCTGGGACCAATGGAGAAGATATCGATCACAGACTACAAAAGCCTGCTGCTGGAGATCTGCCAATCCCGGTACAAGTGCCTCCCGAGGATTGCCGTTGTCGATGAGATCGGTCCCGAACACGAGAAGGAGTTCGTTGTCAGTGTGGAGCTCGAGGGAAAGATAGTAGGCCAGGGAAGGGGGCGGAACAAGAAACAGGCCGCTCAGATCGCGTGCAAGGAGGCATTGAGATTGCTGAATTATCCCCTATAGTAATCCCCGTCTTCGTTTCCCACCTGGGGTGCCCCCATCGCTGTATTTTCTGCGACCAGAGGCAGTTCTCAGAGCCTGTCCTTCCTGAAGATATCCCCGATCTCGTCCGGGCTTTCATTGCGGGATGCAAGCGCTCCCATGACAGGAAACGACTCGTCGCATTTTACGGGGGCTCGTTCACCGGAATCGATTCCCTGCTGCTCAAGCGTTATCTCGCAAAGGCCCGAGAGCTGGTTGAACAAGGGATCGTCCACGGCGTCAAGGCATCCACCCGCCCCGACATGGTGACATATGAGCTGCTTTCGATGTGTAAGAAAGCGGGATTCGTCGAGATGGAGATCGGGGCCCAATCCATGGATGACACGGTCCTGCATGCCTGCCGGCGGGGCCACGGTTCGGCCGATACTGTCCGGGCAGCACGCATCATAAAAGATGCCGGAATGAGACTGGGAATCCAGATCATGCCCGGCCTTCCCGGAGAAGACAGGAAGAGCTTCAGGCATACCGTCGAGGAAGTAGCATCTCTTCATCCCGATGTCGTCCGCATCTATCCGACCGTTATCATAAAAGGCACCGCTTTAGAGCAGCTCTACCGCTTGGGAGATTACAGGCCTCTCGATCTCGAAGAGGCGCTCGACAGGTGTCTCTTCGGATACATCCGCTTTTCTCAGGAAGGATGCAGGGTGCTCAGAATGGGAATTCCTCAGCCGGAAAACGTGAGCATCGTCGCAGGACCCAGCCATCCTTCATTCGGATTCCTCGTCAAAGCAAGAGCTTACCGGATCATGGCCGAGGTTCTCATGGAGAGGTACGGCACCGATGTCCGGTTTGAGGTCCATCCCCTTGATATCCCGGAGCTTCTTGGCTATAAGAGGGAAAATATTAGGGATTTATGCTTTTCGTACAGTTTTGACCACTGCTTACCGAGGGGATATATACGGGTAAAGGGTGAATCAGATAAGGGTTGTTTACAACCAAGGGATATTATAGAATATATTTTATGAGCCCCGATCTCAACATCGATGTCCGGTCCGTGCCGGTTCTCCCGGAACTGGCGGATCAGATAATCAGAATGGTGCTGGAAGATGACATCTCCCTGGAGAAGATGGCCGGCCTTATCGAAAAGGATCAGGCCCTTACGGCACGGCTTCTCTCTCTTGCCAATTCCAGTTATTACAAGAGATCTCGGGAGGTATATACCGTACGCGATGCCATCACCCTTGTCGGGTTCGATGCTGTCCGGACACTGGCGCTCGGGGTGTCTGTTCTCGATATGTTTCCGACAAAAAAAAGGTCGAGCCTTGACCACAAGGCGTTCTGGAGACATTCGATAGCGTGTGCGCTCTTTGCCGAGGCAATGATGGAGACGGTGTCCGCCCCGAACGCACCAAAGGCATTCTGTGCAGGGCTTCTCCACGATGTCGGAAAGATGATCCTCGATATCATGAAGCCCGATGAATATGCTGTGGCGCTCAAGCTGGCCCGGGAGGAGCCGAGACCCCTCATCGATATCGAGAAGCAGATTTTCGGAAATACGCACTGCGATGTGGGCCGGGAGGTGCTGGTCCACTGGAGGCTGCCTCATATTTACGAGGAATGTGTCTGGTGCCACCACGCCCCGCTCAGGATACTCGACGATGAGCAGTATCAGATATCAGGAATCGTCCACATCGCGAACATCCTCGCCCACATGGTCTATGCAGGGGCTTCGGGGAACAACCATCCGCAGAAGATAACGAGCCCTCTCCTCAAAGGGTTCGGGCTGAATCCCGATACCCTCGACGCCCTCATTGAAAGGATTCCCAAACAGATAGATACCATCTGCTCTGAAATCGGAATCGGGAAGCCGGTGGAGGGGTTGTTCGGCATCATCAACAGAGCCAACACGAGACTGGCAGACTTGTCGCTCAAGCTCCAGCAGAAAACCGCTGAAGCAGTGAACGCCAGACAGTATTCGGAGACCCTCATAGAGCTGCTCGGTGATCTCAATGCATCCACGAGGATATCCGATGCACTCGAGAAGGCGGCGGGCCGGTTGCTCGATGCCGGCTACATCCGGGGATTCCTCGGAGGGGTGCATGCAGGAGGGCAGAACCTGGTTTATGAGGTGAGCAGGGAGCATGGCGCCAGGTTCTCCAGAGTGGGCGACGATGAGCTCAAGGCCATGATCCTTGCGAATCGCTCCTTTGTGGGCGCATCGCTCTCATCAGGTGTGTTCGTCTATCTCGAACCGGCGGGCCAGGAGATCGGAGACAATCAGAAGTTCCTCTCTTCGCTCATGAGCGCGATCTCCTCCTCTCTGAGGCGTATCTACATGGAGAACGCCCTGTACGAGGAGAAAGATACCTTGAGGAAGGCGTTGCAGAGCGCCTCCGAGGAGAAGCAGAAGGCAGAGGAAATCCTGCGCCTCAACCAGGAGCTCGTGGAGGCGTCTTCCTACGGTTTGTGCCTCGTGGATGAAGCTAATGTGGTGAGAGTCGAGAACGAGCGTTCTCTGGAAGTACGCCGGGAGCTCTCGATCTCTGACAAGGATATCATCAAGCAGCTGGACGTCAGTAGCAGAAGTGAGCTGCACGAGCTGAAAGATGCGATCGTATCCCGCAAAGAGGCGAGCATCCTCTGCAAAAATCACACGAAGGCCTTCAGAATCAGCACCCGGCCGATCAAGGTCAACAAATGGCTGCTCGTCATGTTCAGCGATATCACCAGAGAGCTCGAGGATGAGCGGAGGAAGGTCGCTTACGCGCGCATATCGGTCGTGGGAAACCTCGCCGCTTCCATGGCGCACAACATGAAGAGCCCCCTGGGAGCTATCCATGGCTTCGGGAGCATGATCAAGGACGATCTGAGCAAGGGCAAGATCAGGGTAACCCGTGACGGCCAGGAAGATCAGGATTTTATGGATATGATCTCCAACATCATCACTGCATCCGAGAATCTCCTGAAGATCGTCAACCAGCTGCTCAACTTCACGAGGAAGTGGGAGAGCCCGGAGGCTGAGATCAGCGTAGAGGGCTTCATCGACGGCATCTTCCAGATCATTTCCGCTCAGGCGAATTCAGCCGGTGTGAACCTCGACAAGAACATCGAGCTGAATACCGTTCGGATCAAGGCTGAAGCCGTCGAACAGGTACTGATAAACCTCATGACCAATGCCATCAAAGCGTCTGCTCAAGGACTGCAGGTCGTTGTCGGGGCGTCGCGGAAAGACGGCGGGATAGAGTTTTCGGTGTCGGACTCCGGGATCGGCATGGATCGGGATCAGATACCCAAGATCTTTGATCCTCTCTATACGGCATGGCCCGTAAGGACAGGTATGGGGCTCGGGCTTTCCCTGGTCAAGGATATTGTCGACTCGATGGGCGGCAGGATCGAGGTGGCATCCTCTCCGGGGAAAGGCTCCACGTTTTCGGTCTGGATACCAGAAGGTAAGGGATGACCATGACACAGAAAATCTTGGTGGTTGAGGATGACCCTGTTTTCAGAAACTATCTCCATCAGGTCCTCAAATACGATTTCGATGTAAGGACCGTCCCCGGGCCCCTTGAGGCCATCGATGCACTGAAAAACGATGCGTTCTCCCTGATGATCACCGATCTGCGCATGCCGGACATGGACGGCAGGGCGCTTGTGGACAAGGTGCATAAAGAGATAGACCCCAATATCATGATTATTGTCATCACCGCCTTCGAGGATGACTGGCCCATGGACGAGGCCATGATTTCCGAGGTATTCAGGTACCTGCGCAAAGGGGCATTCCTTCCCAGCGAGCTCAAGCAGAACGTGTCCAAGGCCCTCGAGATGCGCGGCTCGATAGTATCCCTCGAGGAGTACAAGAGACGGGCGGATGTATCCGAGACGCTTTACAAGGACGTGTTCGAGAAATCGATGGACGCCTTCTTCATAACCGATACCGAGCTGAGGCCGGTTGCCGTGAACGATCACTTCATCGAGCTGACCGGATACGGTCTGGATGATCTCAAAGACAAGACCCTGTTCGACATCATCGATGAACCGGAAAGGAAGTTTGCCGTCGAGGCGTTCAGCACCCAGATCGCCGGAGGTCCTCCCGGGAATGTTCAGGTTCACATTATGCACAAGGACGGCAGCAGGGAGTATGTAAGGGTGTGGGCGAGGCTGGTGCACGGCGTCCGGGAAATGTCGAACGCGGTCTTCTGCATAGCCAGGAAAATCGATGAGGCTGGAGCCGGCAGGGCGCGGGGGGATGACGGCAGCTCAGGCCGGCAGTCGGGAAGCGAGGTGAAGAAAGGCCTGGTGATGCCCCGTGAGGGGCAGTTCGAAAGGCTTGCCGATCACACGAAAAACATCGTGATCTGGCTTGGCAGGGACCTCAGGTGCGAGTACGTGAACCGGGAGGTTGAGCGATTGCTCGGGTATACCTCCGATGAACTCCTCGGGAAGGAGATTCCCTGGGGTGAGATCGTTCACCCCGATGACTATCATATAATAGAAAGATGGCATGATGCCGGACAGGATACGGTTGCCAATATGGAGGGAGAGTTCCGCCTGTACACCAAGTCGCGGCATATGCTCTTTCTCTCGTACCGGGTGACGCTGCAGTACGACAACGGCGCTTTCAACGGGCTCGATATCGTTGCCGAGGACATCACCCAGCAGAAGATCGCCGAACAGGAGCTGCGAAAGGCGAATCGGAAGATCCAGGAATTCAACGCCCGCCTCACCGATGGCGTGAGCAAAAAGATCCGGGCGCTCCGGGAATCGGAAGAGCGCTGCAAGCAGATCGTTGAGGACTCGAACGACATCATCTTCTCGCTCGATACCGAGGCCAGGCTGGTCTATATGAACAAGAAAGGCCTCCAGACGCTGCATGCAAGCCATGAGGACATCTTCATGAGACCGTGCAGGGATTTCCTGGCAGACGGATCTTCAGAGAAGAAGCTCCAGAACATGATCGAAACGATTGCCGGGGGCAAAAGCCCGGAGCAGTTCGATATCGGGATAGAAACCCGTGAAGGCAGGAAGATATATCGCACCAGCCTGGTCCGGATCGGGGACTCCTCGAGGGTCGAGTATGTCTGCGTCGCCAGGGACATCAGCGATGATATCTTCAAGAACAAGAAGCTCCAGCTCCTTGCAAACATCGAGCACTACAGCGCCGATGCCATCATCGGCCTCGATACGGACAGAAACATCATTTCCTGGAATCAGGGAGCGTGCATGATGTTCGGCTGGTCGGAGGAAGAGGCCACCGGCAAACCCGCTTACCTCATCGTGCCGGACGAGAGCAGGAACGAAGCTGATGAGGTCCTCTCCGAAGTAGTGGAAAAGGGCCTGGTCAGAGACCGCGAGACGCAGAGAAAGACAAAGGACGGACGGATTCTCGATGTCCTCCTTACGATCACCGCCTTGAAGGATGCGGCCGGAAAGATATTCGGGTTCTCGGCGATCATAAAGGACCTCACGGAAAAGAAGAAGATGGAAGCAGCCCTCATCCAGTCCGAGCGCCTTGCGGCAATGGGGAAGCTATCCGCGAGCATTGCCCACGAGATCAACAACCCTCTCTACGGCATCCGGAGCTGCCTGAACCACGTGCTCAACACCAAGGACGGCATCGATTATCAGTTCGTGAGGCTGGCGATAAAAGAAACGGACCGCATTGCCGACCTCATCAGGAACATGAAAACGTTCTATATGCCCATGGAAGGCGGCGTGCAGAAAATCGACGTCGCCGAGATGCTGCGGGACGTTTTCATCCTCAATCGGAAGTACCTCGAAGAGCACATGGTGATGCTGAAGTTCAACCCCGAGGGTGCATACTTCGCCGAGTGCGTTCCCGACCAGATCAAGCAGGTTTTCATCAACATCATAACGAACGCGGTGGAGGCCATGCCCGACGGCGGGGAGCTCAAGGTTTCCCTCGAGAAGAACGCGGAGAGCGGGACCATCGCCATCAGCTTCAAGGATACCGGCGTGGGTATCGCGAGCAGCGACCTGCCCCAGATCTTCGAGATGTTCTATTCAAAGAAGCCCATGGTGAAGGGCGTCGGCCTGGGCCTTGCCGTGAGCTATGGAATCATCAAGCGCCACGGAGGGAGCATCGAAGTGCAGAGCGAGGAAGGCAGGGGTACCACATTCAAGGTCACCCTCCCCGTAAAAACGATATGGGCGAGGCAGATGCACCTCGATTTGACGTAATATGGCAGATACCATCCGATCAGGGTTCGTTGCGATCGTCGGGCGGCCCAATGTCGGGAAGTCAACGTTCCTCAACACGGTTCTCGGCACCAAGATCTCGATCACGGCGAGCAAACCCCAGACTACCAGAGACAGGATCCTCGGGATATGGAATTCCGAAGACGCCCAGATCGTGTTCCTGGACATCCCGGGCATCCATGCCTCGGACAAGGCCCTCAACAGATACATGATGGAAAAGGCCCTGAGCGTCATAAGCGATGCAGATATTGCATTGGTCATGATCGACCCGGCCGATACGGTTCAAACCCTCTCGGACGTCGTTCTCAGCCTGAGAGAGTCCGGTAAGGACGCAGTCCTCGTCCTCAACAAGGCTGATCTGATGAGCCCGGAGCAAGCAGGGGAAAAGCTCGATGCACTGCGGGGCGTCTATCCTTTCAAATGCAGCGCGGCTGTATCTTCCCTCACCGGCAGGGGCATGATCGAGGTGCTGGATTGCCTCAAGGAAGCGCTCCCCGAAGGGCCGAGATTTTTTCCGGAAGATATGATAACGGATGTGCCGGTACGGTTTCTCTGTCAGGAGCTGATACGCGAGAAGGTGTTTACCCTGACGAAGAGAGAAATACCCTATGCGACCGCAGTGGAGGTCGAGGAGTTCCGCGAGGGAGAGCCCACGTACATCAGGGCCGTCATCCATGTGGAGAGGCCTTCGCAGAAGGCGATCGTCATAGGCGCCGGGGGAAGGATGCTCAGGGAGATAGGGAAAGAGGCGAGGATCGATATCCAGAGGCTCCTCGGCACAAGGGTCTTCCTCGAGCTCTTCGTAAAGGTGACGAAGGACTGGTCCAAAAGGCCAAGGTCTCTGAAGGAACTGGGATATAAATAATGTCGGTTGTCGCCATCGTCGGAAGGCCCAATGTGGGGAAATCAACCCTGTTCAATGCCCTCATCAGGCAGCACCGCGCCATTGTCGGCCCGGAAAGAGGGATCACGAGGGACAGGATCTATGCCAGGCTGGACCTCGGTGAAGACCTCGATGTCGATCTCATCGACACCGGGGGATTCGACACGACGGGAGAGGGAAGCTTTGCGAACGTCATGTTCGAGCAGACCATGCTGGCGATCCGCGAGGCAGACCTCCTCATCTGCCTCTTCGACGTCCAGTCCGAGATAACCCCCGATGATGAAGAGCTCGTCCGCATCATCCGGGAATCCGGTGCACAGGTCATATACGCTGCGAACAAGGTCGACGACCCCCACGGGAACCTGCCGTCCTCTATGCTCTACGAGCTGGGGATACACGAGTTCGTCGAGATCTCGGCCAGGAAGAGGACGGGCATTCCCGAGCTCATCGAAAGGGTCCGATCCTCTCTCCTCACCCTTCCCGGCGAGCCGCTCCGGGATGAGACCGATGCGGTCAGGGTGAGCATCCTCGGCAGGCCGAATGTGGGCAAGTCCCTCATGCTCAACAGGATAATCGGCGAGAACCGCTCCATCGTGTCGCCTGTCGCGGGGACAACGAGGGACTACATCGATATCCGGGTGACCCACGAGGGAAAGGATTACGTATTCGTGGATACTGCAGGCATCAGGAGAAAAGCACGCATCGAGGACGAGCTCGAGAAAGAAAGCGTGATGCGGTCGCTCAAGAACATCGACATGTCCCATGTCTGCCTGCTGCTCGTGGACCCGTTCGAGGGCGTTACAGAGCAGGACAAGAGACTGTGCCGGATCATGACCGACCACGGCAGGGCGTTCGCCATCGTCGTGAACAAGAGCGACCTCATAGAGCCGGGCAAGCGCACCGCGATCAGGGAGGCGGTCCGCCACTCCCTGAAATTCATCCCCGATGTGAAGGTCCTCTTTGCCTCGGCGTTGACGGGAAAGGATGTGGGCAGGATCTATCCGATGATCGACGACCTGTTCGCCAAGACCACCATGGAGGCCTCCACGCCGAAGATCAATCGCATCCTTGCGGACATAGCCCAGACAAACCTCCCCCCGATTGCAAACGGAAAACCTCTTAAATTTTATTATATCAACCAGGTAGGCACGATACCTCCCAAGTTCAGGATCGTCACCAATTTCCCCGGGTCGGTTCCCGAGAACTATCAGAGGTACCTTATGCACACGCTGAAGAAGTCGCTCTCCTTGGAAGGCATCCCGATCAAGCTCCAATTCGTGAAAAGGTAGGAATAAGGTTGCCTTAGGGCCTTCCGCCTTCTCAAGAGATGCCCTGCATGTCCTTTAGAATGAACAGTTTTTTCTTGACATATGGTTATATTGGTGTTTCTATAAATAGAAACTCCGGGGAACGCCTTACTCCCGCAGAGAAAGCTTAAGGAGGTTTTTGATGTCAGTAAAGGTATTGTTGAACGAAGATGAGATTCCACGCCAGTGGTACAACCTTGCAGCAGATCTGCCGACGCCCATGCAGCCGCCTCTGGGCCCGGACGGGAACCCGGTCAAGGCCGAGGACCTCGCGCCGATCTTCCCCATGAACCTCATCGAGCAGGAAGTGAGCCAGCAGAGATGGATCGACATCCCGGAAGAAATCCTCCAGATCCTCTACCGGTGGAGGCCTTCACCGCTTCGCAGAGCGGTATTTCTCGAAAAGGCCCTCGGAACTCCGGCCAAGATCTACTACAAGGATGAGGGCGTATCGCCTGCCGGAAGCCACAAGCCCAACACGGCCGTTCCCCAGGCATGGTACAACAAGCAGTTCGGGATCAAGAGCATCACCACGGAGACGGGGGCAGGCCAGTGGGGAAGCGCCCTGGCCTTTGCCTGCGCCCTCATGGGGCTCAAGTGCAAGGTGTACATGGTGCGGATCTCCTTCGACCAGAAGCCTTTCCGGAAGATGATGATGAATGTCTGGGGAGCGGACTGCGTTGCAAGCCCCAGCACCCAGACCCAGGCCGGGAGGGACATCCTTGCCAGATATCCCGACACCCCGGGGAGCCTCGGGATCGCCATCAGCGAGGCCATCGAGGAGGCGGTCACGGATAAAACCGGCCAGACCCGTTATTCCCTGGGCAGCGTTCTCAATCACGTCCTTCTCCACCAGACCATTATCGGCCTCGAGGCCAAGAAGCAGCTCCAGAAGATCGGCGAGAAAAAAGTCGATGTCGTCATCGGCTGCGCAGGAGGAGGAAGCAACTTCGCCGGGATCGCCTTCCCCTTCATCGCCGACAAGATCAACGGTGCGGATATCGAAATCTATCCCGTCGAGCCCACCTCGTGCCCGACGCTGACGCGGGCCCCCTTCACGTATGACCACGGAGACGTGGCGAAGATGACCCCGCTTCTTCCCATGCACACCCTGGGCCACGCGTTCGTGTCTCCCCCTATCCATGCAGGGGGGTTGAGATACCACGGCATGGCGCCTCTCGTGAGCCAGGCGGTCGTCGAAGGCCTTGCCACCCCGAAGGCATACGACCAGCTCCACTGCTATGACAGCGCCCTCTTGTGGGCAAGGACCGAGGGCTACATCCCGGCCCCCGAGACCTCTCACGCCATCACGGCGGTGATCGAAGAGGCCAAGAAGGCCAAGGAGGAAGGCAAGGAGAAGGTGATCCTGTTCAGCTGGAGCGGCCACGGCCTGATGGACCTCGTGGGGTATGCCAACTTCATGGCAGGAAAGCTCATCGACTACCCGCTGCCCGAGGATGAGCTGCGGGAATCCCTGAAATCCATCGAGGGGCTCCCGAAGGCACCCATGGTCAGGTCGGGAAGGTGGTAGGGCAGGCTTCGAATTCAGGAGAGGATTCAAACTGCTTTAGAGAAATTGTAGAAGAGCATTTCCTCATCCTCCTCTCCGGAGGCTTCCGGAGGGGAGGATGAAAACATCGATACTCTGTTCCGGATCAGGAGAAGATATCAGGGCTGCCTCGTCTTGCCCCGCTCGATATCGTATCCCATGACGAAGTTGATGACCATGTGCATCCAGTTCTTGCTGAACATGGCGCCTACGAAGGCCTGCTTCTCCTCCGGGGTCAGTCTGGTAAAGTATCTGCTGTTCTCCAGGAACAGGACATCCGTCCCTCCCGAAGTCATGAGGTCGGACCATATTTTCTGAGACTCGCTGAAATCGTACGCCATGCATTCCAGGCTGATGGGCGTGTAGAGGGAGAGATACTTCCTGAATCCGCTCTCGTCGCCGGTATACATCTTGGTGAACACGGTGTGTGCCGGTTTTTCGGTCACGTAGGGAATTATTTTTATTTCCCCGCTTTTCTCCAGGCCGCAGACCCACGCATCGATCTCTTTCGCTGCATTGCCGTCCTTTGCGAACAGGGTGATCCTCACGGCATTGGGCTGAAACTTCGACCTGTTCAGATAGTAGCCGCTCGAGCCCGGCACAGATCCCCTGCTCCTGCTCAGGACGGTCCCCAGGTAAGCGACCGTCTTGTGGTAGCTCGGATTATCATCCCCGGCAGGAAGGATGTGATAGACCATATGCAGGTCGTCCGTGCCCGGATTCGGATTGTACCTCGAAAAATCGTATCTCGCGCCCTTGAAGAAATCGTTGGTCTTGGTCTCCTCTGCAGAGCACACCCCGCACAGTCCCATCACCATCAGGACGGCAATCAGAAAGCGCAGCCTTGACATTGCACCTCTCTCCTCCGGCAAGTATTTGTTTGCATGCATCCTGGAAATGATGCAGAATATATTCGATTCATATCAGATATACAACATTTTGAAAGGCAGAGAGGAGTGAGCGAGTCAGCTGTCAGCGAGAAGACCACCAGATGCAGCATGCTGGGGCACCAGGTTCCCTTCGAGTACTGCAGGCAGTGCAGCAATTCCCTTCCCTGCAGGAAGATAATAGACTGCTGGTCCCATGAGATCGATGTCCGGAGGTATCTGGAGAAGAAGTACACGCCCGAGGAAATAAGGCAGATTCTCTCTCCCCCCAAGCCGAAGCTGCTCCAGATCATCGAGATAGCGAAGAAGGCATCTGCCAGGGGCGGCTAGCCGGGATCGGCTATCACATTCAAGTTGTCGTAAACGACCTGAGGGTCGAGACCGAGGCTCTTCAGTCCGGCCTGGATGCCTGCCGTATCGATCTTCTCCAGCTCGAGCCCCGGCAGGAATTTCCCCGCGAATATGTCCGACACGTATACCAGGTTGACGATTTCCCTGTTGTACTCCGCAGTATCGGGTGCATGGTGAAAGAGGATGACGTCCTTGAGAACATCGGGAAGATCCCAGCTTTCAGCGAGCACCAGACCGGCCTGGCAGTGATCGAAGCCGAGTATCTGCCTCTCGAGAACGCAGGAGTCTTCCTTATGCTCGATCATCATCCGGTAGAAGAGGGGCTTGACTTTCGCGATGTACTGGTCCAGGACCACTTTCCCGATATCATGGAGCAGGCCGGCGGTATATGCGACGTCCGGATCGACCTTCCCGAGGGCCTTGGCCAGTGTCTTGCTCAGCCGGGCTGTCGCAAGGGCATGGTGGAACATCCCGCCTCTGCACAGGGAGTATCCCCTCTCGGGGAGGGTGTACATGTTCTCTAGCTGGGCTGTCAGCACCACCTGCAGCAGAAGTTTGCTTCCGAGATAGAGAATGGCATGATCAATCGATGCGATCTTACGGGGAAGGCCTATGAATGCCGAATTGCAGAGCCCCAGTATCTTGGCGCTGAGCACCTGGTCTTTTTTGATCTCACCGGCGATCGAACTGATATCGATGCTGTCGTCCGAGAGCATGTTCGCAACGCTGAAGGCCATCTGGGGAACCGGCAGGAGCTTTTCGATGGTGTCCTCGATCTCATCCATGGTTACGTGCTTTACCGGATCGTCCTTCATCTCCTTATCCGTTATGACCGGTTCGATCACGCACTTGCCGGTCTCGACATCGAGAGCGATACAGAAGGGGTTGACCCCGCTTGCCTCGAGCATCTTTATGGCGATTCCGCTCTTCTTCAGGAAGGACAGGGTGATATCGAGAGACTGGTGGGTGATGTTGAGGATCATGTCCTGGGGCGATAAGGGATCGACGAGCGCACCTCCTGCAACGAATGCCGAGATGTCCTCTGCTGTTGCCCCTTGCTGCCTCATCTCATCGATGAATATGGGGATGCCGGTCCGTGCATAGTACGTTCTGTGAGACTCGGGGATCCCACTCACCGGCTCGGGGAGGAGAATGTGGAGAATGCCGCCCAGGCTTGCCTTTGAGTCATAAAGAGCGAGACCTATGCATGAGCCGAGAAATGCCTTGAGCAACCCGTGCCTGGCAATGACCATGCCACCGGTTGGAACCACTGTAACCATGCTGATCCTCCCAATTCATTACAGAGAAGCTTTGCAATTGCATTACATTTCATGAGGCGGAAGAGCGCTCCGCCTTTCTTCCATTGTTTCGATAATTATCTTTACTAAATAACCGTTTACCATGCCTGTAAGAACCGAGACAAGGAGAAAAAAGGGGAGGATGCCCATGAGAAACGTGTGAGGAATGATAAACGTCGCGAGATAAGCCTGTGCCGCCATGTGGGTGGCGGCTCCTCCTACGCTCACCCCGATAGGAGAGAACCGGGACTTCGGCATGGCCCACATGCACAGGCCCGCAGCGAGGCCTCCGAACAGTGAGAAGGCAAAAGCAGGCGAGAATATGCTGCCGCTCAGGGCCGATGCGATGAAAACCCTGCTGACCGCTACAAAGATCGACCAGAGGCCTCCGAACGCATAGAGTGTGCACAGGGTCATGACATTGGCGAGCCCGAGTTTAAGAAAAGGGGCAGGCCTCGGAATGAAGGATTCCGTCCAGTGCAGGACGACAGCCATGGCCACAAAGAGGGCAATGGTCGTGATGCGGATATTTTTCTCCATGAATGTATTTAAAAGCTGTTTATGGCCAGGTGTAGAACCCGCCTCTGTTCTCCCCTCTTCGCCTGTATACTATGACAGTCGGATTTTCCACGTTGGCGAGCTCGGTCACCTTTTTCAGGGAGGCCTCATAATACCCGACTTCATCGATGAGATGAAGCTTTTTCCCCATGACCGATGTCATGATCCGGCCGTCCTGAATGACCGCTATGTCTTCGCTTGTCACAGGCCTCCTCGTCTTCACCCTTTCGATGAAGTCGTCATAGAACTGCATGACGATGCTCTTCAGGAGGGCTCTCTCCTCTTCCGACATGTCATGAAGGGGGCTTCCCGCGTCCTTGAACTTTCCTGACTTGATGGTCTGTTCGGTGATGCCGAGCATTTCCATCAAGCCCCCGAGGCTTACGGACGGCATGAGAACGCCCACATTACCGACGACGGAAGAGGGAAGGGCGACGATGTAATCCGAGGACAGGGCGATCATGTACGCCCCCGACGTCCCCTGATCGGTGATGCACGCCACGACCGGAACCTTCCGGGACGACTTGAACTCCTGTATCTTTCTGTATACGAGGTCCGATGCGGTGTATCCTCCTCCGGGTGAATCGATCTTCAGGATCACCCCTTTGATTTTCTTGTCCTTCTTCGCCTTGTCGAGCACGCTCTCGACACGCTCGAAGGTCCCCTGCTTGGGCATGAACGAATCATGCCTGTTCGTGGTCCTGATCAAGCCCAAGACCTCGACGACGAGGATCTTGTCTTTTGATCCCTCATGGATGACCCTCTCCTCGAACGGCTGCATCTGCGTTATGCTGCCGAGATCGAGAGAGACGAATGCACAGCCGGCACAGGCGAGAATCAGGATTGCGACAGGAAATGACCAGACTTTGAATTTATGCATCGATCAACCTCCTTAATACATGAAAACCATATTAATAGTTTGTCAGCATCGATTTTGAGCAATGCTCCCGTTTAACGGGCAGGCTTTTCGATCTCTCCTCCGACAGTGATCTCCGGGATGAGCAGGGTAGGCTGGGCATCCGCCACGGGAGCACCCTGGCCGTCCTTGCCGCAGGTGCCGATGCCGTAGCCCAGATCGTTTCCCACCAGTTCGATGGACTTGAGGATCCTTGGGCCGTTTCCGATCAGGGTCGCCCCCCGAATGGGCTCGCCTATGGAACCGTTCTCGATGAGATATCCTTCGGATACGTTGAAGACGAAGTCCCCGTTGACCGTGTTCACCTGGCCTCCGCCCATCTTCTTTACGAAGACGCCCCTGCTTACCCTGGCAATGATATCCTCCGGAGCGAGCACGCCCGGCTGGATCATGGTGTTCGTCATCCGCGGTATGGGTCTGCTCCGGTAGGACTCCCTCCTGCCGTTTCCGCTTAAGGGGAGATCGAACTTGAGCGCGGTGATGGAGTCGGTGAGGTACGTCTTGAGGATGCCCTTCTCGACGAGGATGGTCCGCTCCGTGGGATTGCCCTCGTCGTCGTATCCCATGCTTCCCCTCAATCCCGGAATCGACCCGTCGTCTATGACCGTGATGACGTCTGACGCCACTTTGGTTCCGATCTGTCCAGAATACACGGAAAGGCCTTCCCCTGCCAGGTCGGCCTCCAGTCCGTGGCCGATGGCTTCATGCACCATCGTGCCGCCGGCTTCGCTCGAGAGAACGACAGGCATGGACCCGGCCGGAGCCCTGCGCGCATGGAGGGTCTGCAGGGCCCGTGAAAGCGCCCGCTCGGCGATGAGCTCCGGGGGTATCTCCTCAAGGAGCTCGAACCCGCGCGTCCCTCCGATGGGTTCGTATCCCGTCTCCACGAGGGAATCTCCTGCGACGACTCCCTGTACCACGAACACGATGGAATCCCTCTTGTCCTGAACGATAAACCCTTTCGAATTGGCGATCAGCACGTGCCGCATGCCGTCGCCGTACATGACCTTAACCTGGATTACGGACGGGTCTTTCCCCCATGCCGCCTTGTCCGCCCTGCTCACCATTTCGATCTTCTTTTCCGAATCGACCGACAAGGGATCGATCCGCGAGAGAATCACGGATCTCGCCGGCCTCCTTTCGAGGGAGATCGACGAGGTGAAGTTCCCTGTCCTGACCGCTGAGGCCACGGTGTCGGCAAGCTCGTCGAGGGTCGAGAAGTCGTTGGTGTACGCATAGGCGGACCGGTCGCCGATCACCACGCGCAGGCCAGCACCGTTCTCCTCGTTTGAGAGGTATTTCTCGATCCTTTTGGCCTCGGATACGATGGAGGTTCCTTTCTTGTGCTCGATATAGATTTCAGAAAAATCCCCGCCGTTCTTGAGCGCCCTTTTGAGGAGCTTTTCATAATCGATATCTGTCAGCTTCGTCTCCATGATTTTGCCTCTCTGGCCATCTCTCTCTTCACGTCCCGCTCCTTGATGGCCTCTTTCTTCCCGTACTCCCGTCTTCCCTTGGCAAGGCCGAGCTCGACCTTGACGAGGTTGCCTTTCAGATAGATGCTCAAGGGGATGAGCGTCAGACCCTTCTCCTTCACCTTTCCTGCAAGTCTTACGATCTCCCGTTTGTGCAGAAGGAGCTTTCTCTTGCGCTCGGGGTCGTAGTTGAAGATCGAGGCCTGGGCGTAAGGGCTGATATGAAAATTGGTAATGTACACTTCCGTGTCCTTGATCTGGGCGTAGCTGTCTTTTATGCTGCCTCCCCCGTTCCTGAGAGATTTCACCTCGGGGCCGCCGAGCATGATCCCCGCCTCGACGGTCTCGATGATATCGTAGGAGTGGCGCGCCTTCCTGTTGAGGCAGAGTATCTGCTTCGACTCACTCTTCATGGATGACCTCGACAACATGCGGCGTCCCGATCCTTCTGCCCATATGTCTTACTATAATAAGGCTCAGGAGGAATGCCACGAGCGCACAAACAGCCTGGACCGGGACCCCCGCAGACAGGGACTGGGCGACGAGCAGGGCCGAAATGATGGCGCACAGCGGGATGAGAAAGGCATAGGTGCATGCCTTGATCAGGGATGCACCTTCCATGGCGATGACCACGGTGTCTCCTCTCCGGATGGAGCCGGGGGGCTTGGGAAGCTTCAAGTCCATGCGGGTTTTCGTAAAGCCGTGGCATATCCCCGAAGACTGGCAGCCCTGGCAGGCGTTCTTCCGGTCCACGATGACCCGGATGTCGGAGTCGAAAATATCCTGTACCGTTCCGCAGACAGTATTTATCATACGCAGATCAAAGCAGGGCGCAGATGTCGGGCGACTTGTCCACGATCTCTCTGTTTATGAAATCATAGATTTCCTGCGCTGTTTTTATCTGGAAGAGGTTTTCTGCGAGCTGCCGGCATTTCTCGATGTTGAGCTTCCTGGCCATCTCCTTGACATGGGATATGGAAAACGCATTGGTCGAGAGGGTATCTATGCCCATGCCGAGGAGTATCGGCGTATAGATCACCCTTCCTGCCATTTCACCGCACATGGAGACCGGGATGCCCGAGTTGTGCGCCGCATCGATGGTGAACTTGATCAACCTCAGCACCGCCGGATGGAGCGGCTCGTAGAGGTAGTTCACGTATTCATTCTTCCTGTCTATGGCAAGCGCATACTGGATGAGGTCATTGGTGCCGATGCTGAAGAAATCCACTTCGGTGGCGAGGATGTCCGCAATGGTGGCGGCCGAGGGAACCTCCACCATGATGCCGACAGGGATATTCTCGTCAAAGGGGATGCCCTGCTTTCTCAGGTCGTCCTTTGTCTCCTCGAGCACCTCTTTTGCCCTCAACAGCTCTTCCATGCCGGATATCATCGGGAACATGATCGAGGTGTTCCCGTAATGGCTCGCCCTGAGGATGCCCCTGAGCTGGACCTTGAAGATTTCGACCTCCCTCAGACACAGCCGGATGGCACGGAGTCCCATGACCGGGTTCATCTCGTTCTTCAGCTCGCCCAGGGACGAATAGAACTTGTCTCCTCCCAGGTCGAGGGTCCTGATGACGGTGTTGTACGGCGATACCGCTTCCACGACGGCCTTGTACGCCTCGAAATGATCCTCCTCGCAGGGGATCCGGTTGCGGTTCAGGTAGAGGAACTCCGTCCGGTAGAGACCTATTCCTTCGGCGCCGTGGTCGAGGACGGTCTTCACCTCTTCTTTGAACTCGAGGTTCCCCTTTATCTTGACGTACTTGCCGTCCTTCGTGATGGCCGGCGACTTGGCCTTTTCCTTGAGCTTGAGCTCGAGGCTCAGGTAAGAGCGCGCCCTTTGCTCGTACTCGGAAACCTGCGATTCGGACGGGTTCACGATGACCAGCCCCGAGATGCCGTCGACGATGACCTTGTCGCCCGGGCTGACGATGGAAGATGCGTTCTTGAGCCCGACGACGGCCGGCATCTCGAGCGAGTGCGCGATGATGGAGGTATGGGAGGTGAGGCCTCCGACGTCCGTCGCGAACCCGAGGACTTTTTCCTTGTTCATCATGGCGGTGTCGGTAGGGGAGAGGTCGTGGGCGATGATGACGCTGTTCTCGAGGAGGTGAAAGCCGCTCATCTTCTTGCCGATGAGGTTCCTCAGGAGGCGTTCCCCCACGAAGGTGGTGTCGTCGACCCTGCTCTTTATGTACTCGTCACCGATCGACTCGAAGTCTTTTTCTATTTCGCCCAGGGCGATCTTGAGGGCCCACTCGGCATTGATGTTCTCCTCGGAGATGAGCTGCTCGACCCTTCCCGTCAGCGCCGGATCGGACAGCATCATCAGATGGGTCTCGAGGATGAACGCGTGCTCCTTGACGACGTTGTGGTTTTCGAGTTCCCGTATTGCCTCGATAATCTGCTTTTTCGAGGCTGAGACGGCATCGTGAAAGCGTTTGGTCTCGTCTTCTACGAGGGCTGAGGTGATACGGATCTTCGGGTACCGCTCGATCTTCCTGGTATCGAGGACGACTGCGTAGCCGATGGCGATACCGGCCGAGGCGGGCACCCCGTGGAGAATATGTACCTGGCGCTGCATTTTTTTAACTTTCTCCGAAACCTTGCTTCACCAATTCGCTCAGGACGGTGACTGCCTGCGCCTCATCCTTGCCGTGGGCCTTTATGGTAATGCTGCTTCCCTTTGTTGCAGCAATGGTGAGCAGCTCCATGATGCTCTTCCCGTTCACCTCCGTGCCGTCCTTTATCACGACGATGCTGGAATGGAACTCAGAGGCCTGCCTCGAAAACATCGCGGCAGCCCGTGCATGCAGTCCCAACCTGTTCTGAATGGTGACTTTCTGTTCCTTCATCGTATAATAGTCCATATCAAAGTCAGAGTAAATACGCCATAGAATATCCAGAAAGTCCCGATCTTAAATCTGAACGCAGCTGCGGATGCGAGAAAGATCACCAGGCTTACCGGGAGTCCTGTGCCTGCATTTTCCCATTGAGAAAGCGCTCCTATCACCATGCCTGCCAGGAGGGGAATTGAATAGGAGATCCGCCTCGTTCTGTCAAGAGAGAGTATCTTGCCGATCTCCAGGGCGCCTCCCGGTCCTTTCTGATACCCGTGCGAGAAGCCCCGGATCATGGTCCAGAGGTGAACGGCGTTGTATGCGACGAGCACGAGCGCGATCCCCCATATCCGGTCGGCCATGACCGTAAGCAGGAAGAGCAGGGCGATTATCGGCTTCAAGGTGGCCCAGAAGAATGTGTCTCCTATGGCGGCCAGAGAGCTCGCGATCGTCTGCTTGAGCTTTTCTATCGTCTCGAGGTCGCCTTGCTCTTCGAGCTTCAGGAAGACCCCCATCACGGTGGGGGCCATGTACGGATGGGTATTGGAGAACTTCACGTACCTGCTCACTGCCCTGTCGGGACCGTCTGCGGCAAGCCTTTTCAACCCCGGAATCATCGCATAGGCAAACCCGATGTTCTGCATTCCCTTGAAGTTCCAGGAGCCTTGGACGAAAAAAGAGCGCCAGAGAATTTTTGCAATTGTCCCTTTTGACAGTCTCACGATGAGTGGATAGGTAGCATATATCCGAGGCGAGGGTCAATTGTATAACAGAGACGTGTAAGCTTGCAGGTTGTTGTTTTGTTTAAGCAAAATCGGTCTTGCCTTCATATGGGACGATCGATCGGAAAAAGCCGCTTGTAGAGGCGCCCGGGCTACCTGGATTTTTTCACATCGATCTTCGCGCAGTATTCCGTGAGCCTGCACCGTGAGCAGAACGGGCTCACGGGCACGCAGATGTTCTGGCCGTAGGGAACGAGGTAATCGTTGATCCTCGTCCAGTATTTCACCGGGAGGATCTCCCGGAGCCTCATCTCGGTCTCATCCGGACTTTTTGTCCTCACATACCCCCATCTGTTCGTTATCCTGTGCACATGGGTATCGACGCAGATCCCGAGGCCGCCGAAACCGAGGATGATGACGAGGTTGGCGGTCTTTCTCCCCACGCCCGGGAGGGCCAGAAGCCTTTCCATATCTTCGGGGACCCTGCCGCCGTATTCGTCCACGATGATCCTCGCCGCCTCCCGGATGTTCTTGGCCTTGGTCCGGTAGAACCCCACAGGGAAGATGGCCTTTTCAATCTCCGAGAGAGGCGTATTGACGATCTGCTCGGGTGAGGATGCAAGGGAGGAGAGCCTCTCGAAGGCCTCTTCCGTCGTCGCATCCTTTGTCCGCAGGCTCAGCATGGTGGAGATCAGCACCTGGAAAGCATCCTCGGCCCTGGCCACCCTGCTGACGATGGGCTCCCGGAGGCTGTTCGCCTCTTCCCGGAGTATTTCGAAGACGGCATCGATGGTTGAGTTGTTCATTTTATTGTTTAAGCAGAAAAATCCATAAAGGGAAAGCTCGCAATAAAATAGATGAGCCGCGGCCGAACAGGCAGGGCAGCAATGCCGACAGCAAGGGAAGCTCTTTTCAAAGAAAGTGAAAATATTTATCCATTTCTCCACCGATTCTCTCAAGGTGAAATAAGACTCTCACAAAAGCAACCGGGCGAGCCGGTGATATCTGCGGGCGATTTCCGCCATAAATCAATATATTGAAAAGGGTTGGTTTTCACGCGAAGAGGGCTCCGGCATGCGAAGAAGCGCCGGAATAAAAATTGCATTTTGCAAAGACAAATAGTATATTACAAAGGTAATGACAATTCATTACTTTTGACTGACGTGAGGAATTGCCGGCAGGGTTTCAGTTATCGAGGAGATGAGGACGTGAACGCATTGAGAAGATGGGCACTCCCGCTGGCGGTCATCGTGTTTCTCTGTCTGACATCATGTTCCGGGGGCAGCAGTTCGGATGATACGGTCGCCGTCGCGGAGTCGATCTACGATCCGGGGGCTGCAGTCGGCGCTTCGGGATTCAACGAAGCAGGCGGGATCAGGCTGTCCGTCCTGAACAATAACGGCGAGTCCGTCTCCATCCATGACGGCGATTTCATAGAGCCGGGATTGAACACCCTCTCCATAGAAGTGGGCAGCGATCCTTCGACGATCGACCGGGTGTTCGTCTCCGATGGAGGAGGATACCAGGTCGAGGCCCTGCCCCGGGGCGACGGCAGGTATGAATGCACTTTCAACGTCGGCAGCGACACCCTCTACCAGACACTCCTCGTTCAGGTGATTCACCGCAGCACAAGGGCGAGCAAGGAGAAGATCGTCCTCAGGACGTATCACCCCACTCCTGATGATGGATACGTGAAAAACGGGGTAGGACTTCTCGTTGCCCGGGAAATACTCGAGGACCAGGAAGACGAGATCGCCGATTTCCTGGACACGAGGATCAAAGACGTCTTCGCGTATATCGCCGAGGAGAGGCCGTCTCTCATCACCAGTCTCCGTTATGGAGACAGCGACCCTTCCACGAAGGACATCGTGATCACCTCTCTCGAACCGGTGAGCTCGGGTGCGTATCCGGGGGCGGTTCTCCACGTGAGCTTTACGGTAAGGAACGTGTCCCTCATCGCACTCCCGCTCTACGGCCAGAATCTCGTCGCCACCCAGGCCAATGACCTCAACGTCGACACCTGGCTCTCTATCGGCAACACCAGCCAGGCATCTCCGCATCTCGTGCTCGATTTCCTCGGTTCGGCGCATGCAGCTTTTTCCCGGCCGTTCTTCCTCGGAGATGCCGTCGGGAACATGATCGCTTCGGAGATCACGCAATTGAAGCTCCATCCCATGGCCCTCGACCTGGCGGGGAGCAAGGATTTTTTGAGAGACACCCTGCCGGAGCGCCTCACCATAAACGGGACCGCCGTGAGTGTGGGTGCCCTCCTGGACAGGCTGCAGCTCGATTTCGGCAAGTACCTCTTTGCCGATCCGTACGGCATTCCGGATGAGACGACTCCAGGGATGCTGGCCATGGGTCTCGGCCTTTTCGTCGAGGAATATGATGACATCATCTGGGAGAGCGGGTCGGGTCCGGCACCGCCGGCGCAGTCCGATATGGGGAAAGTGTTCAATGCCCTGTGCGAATCGACGGTAAACAGCGTGTTCGATGCGATGCGCAGGAAATATCAGGGATATCTGACCGAGCTCTCCTATGGAGACGGGGACCCGGGAACGGCGGACTTCATGATCAACAGCCTCGCCCTCTCCGATTCGGGCACCGCCGGTGTAAAATATGCCCAGGTGAGCTTCACCGTGAAAAGCGTGGACCTCAGGGCAGTGAACCTGCTGGGTTTTGTCGATGCCATCTCCACATCGGACAATGACCTCACGATCGATGCGCGCTTCAGCATCGAAGACCAGGGAACCGACTCCCAGAACCGGATCGTCCTCGACACCCAGAGCGTATCCGAAGTGAAGTTCGGCAGAAGCTTCGATCTCGATGTGCTGAAGCTCAAGAAAGCAGCCGTGGAGGGAATGATCAAGAAGGACATGGTGGACATGGCCCCGGTCTCTTATTATACAAACGGCATCATCGAGGACCTCGGAATGAACCTGGATATCTCGAACGCGTTTTCGCTGGAAGACCGGTATCCTGCCTTCCCTGCCGTGGCCCCGTATTTTCAGTCTCCGGGCTGGAATCTTGAGCTGGCAGATCCTTACACGGTCAGGATCGCTGTCTCCCAGGGCAACCTCAACAGACTCCTCAGGGACCTCCTCGATCAGGAGTCCGGCTGGGATGCAAGGGAGCTGATCACCGCGATCCTGGGGAGGGACTTCCCGGGCTTCGACTCCGCTCGTTCGGAGGATGAGGAGACGGTCATATTCCTGAGCGTCCCGCCCCTTGTCGACATGAGAACCACCGGGATAAGGCTCCTCATCCCCGATGTGATCCTGCAATACAGAATCTCGGGAATCCCGCAGTGGGAGGCCTCGATCGATCTCGACCTCGACATAAATCCTGTGGTCCGGAACAGCAAGCTGAACTTCTTCGTCACCCCTGTCGAGGGGCGGAACCATTTCCATATCATGAGGGACAATCGCGGAAATCTCGGGCTCCTGGACCATTCCTCCCTTGTGTACGACGTGATGAAGGGTTTGCCGAAAATGCTCGGGGGCACGGACGGCGGCCCCCTGCTTTCTCTCGATCTCGATTCATGGCAGCCCACCGTCGTTCTCAAACCCGGCGAGGACCCAGTGAGGATCTCTGCCGCCGGAGGCTATCTCTCCATCGACCTTGCAGCCTCGTCGCTGGATCTGGCGAAATATATCGACTTTGGGGTGAATTAAATTTATAAGTACAGAATAAGGGGGATGAAAAATGAGATCTAGGGGCTCCGTGGTTTTTTCTCTGGGTGTGCTTTTCTCTTTCGCATGCGTTCTCTTGACGGCATCTTCTTCCCAGGGCGCGGGCATGAGCGCCTATGACATCGTGAAGAAGTCGGAAGACCTGCTCGACCAGGCAAAGGACAGCCAGGCCAGCATGGTCATGACCCTGGTGAACGATAAAGGCCAGAAGCGCGAGAGGACGATAACCGCCTACGTGAAGAAGTATGGGAAGGACGCCTCGAAGTCGATCATGTTCTTCAACTCTCCCGCAGACGTGAAGGGGACGAGCTTCCTCGTATGGACGGATGAGAAGAAGGAAGACAAGCAGTGGCTCTATCTGCCCGCCCTGCAGAGGGTCCGTCAGATAAGCGCGAGCGGGAAGGGCGAGAGCTTCATGGGGACGGAGCTCACCTTCTACGATATGGGGAGCCACGACGTCGACGACTATACGTATACGCTCCTCAAGGAAGAGCCTGCCGAAGGCGAGATGTGCTATGTCATACAGGCCCTGCCCAAAAAGGTCGAGTTCTACAGCAAGGCGGTCATCTGGATCAGGAAGGGCAACTTCATCCCTGCCAAGATAGACCTCTACGACAAGAAGGGTGAATACGAGAAGCAGGGCAGATTCTCGGCGGTAAAGAACATACAGAACATCAACACCCCCACCCACAACGAGATGCACAACGTGAAGAACGGCAGGACCACGATCATCGACCTCAAGAACAACGCGTATGACAAGGGACTCAAGGACGACATCTTCACCGAGAGATACATGAAGAGGGGAAATTAGCGCCTTACCGAATCTTCCTCGCCGTTGCACTCTCTCCAAAACGAGGGAGGGTGCGGGGAGAGGGAATAATCTTTACGAAGGCATTGCGCAGTCGAACACGATGAACAGCAAGCTTGACAACGAAGAAGGGCCGCGGGCATTGCGATTCCCCGGGATGCTCCCGCTCTTCATCTGCGCCTGGATATCCTGCACCGCCGCCGGATATGCCTACGAATACACCGGCGAGAACGTGAGCGCATCCTTGAGCGGGTATCTCGATTCGAGGGCGGTCTATGCCTTTGACAGGGACACGCCGAAGGAGCGCCCCACGACGCAGCTGGGGCTCGAGTTCACCTCGAAGGTCTCTACGTGGTCAGGGTCGAAGATTCTCCTGCGGGCCGTCGACGACGGAACGGTAAAAGATCCGCAAAACGGCAGGCTGTTTACGGAGTTCGACAGGATCTACCAGGACAAGAACCCGTACGTCAGCCCCGATGAGGCCTACCTGGACTTCTATACCGGGAAGGTCGATTTCAGGCTCGGCATCCAGAAGTTCGCCTGGGGAAGGCTCGACGAGATAAACCCGACCGACATCCTCAACCCCGAGGATTTCACCCAGGGCGGCACGAACGACGAGATCGACAGGAAGATCGGCATCCCGGCGGTAAAGACGAATGTATATTCCGACATCGTCAATGTCGAGATCGCCTGGATCCCGCGGTTTGTCCCCTATCGGCTGCCCACCCCTGAGGAGAGATGGTTCCCCGGGGTATTCAAGCCGCCGGCGTTCATCAATGTGGGCCCGACAGTGGGCGATGTCCCTGTCACCGCGCAGTACAGGGATATCGACCTTCCGGGCTTCACTATCGAAAATTCGGAGGCCGGGATAAGGATATCGAAATACATCGCCGGCTGGGACCTGTCCGTGAGCTATTTCAACGGCTACGACACCATGCCCGTGATGGACGGGCCGACAGACCTTACGGTCGAGCTTGTAGATCCGCTCGCACTCGATTACGCCCTGTCCCTCGAGCTCGCCTTTGAGCCGGTCCTGCACAGGATGAACGTTTTCGGCTTCGACTTCACGACCACGATGGGCTCCTTCACGATCCGCGGAGAGTATGCGTATTTCCAGAACAAGTACTACAACCGCACGCTCGAATCCGTCCTCAGGCAGGAGGTCACCCCGGCGAGGCAGGAGGCGATCTTCGACGAGTTCCTCCGGAACTACATCGACTCGGGCTACACCCTGACGAGGCAGACCTTCCACATCGATCCGGAGCTGAACATCCGGATGGACTCGATGAAGTACGGCCTCGGGGTCGACTACATCTACGGCGATACGAGCGTCAGCATGCAGGTCATCCAGGAGTTCATCCCCGACTACGACAAGAACAGGCCTGTCTACTTCAACAAGAACGGCCTCGACACCCTCGTGACCGTCCTCTTCAAGCAGTTCTTCCTCCAGAATACCCTCGACCTCAACCTGAGGGCGGCCTACGACATCGAATTCAAGGACTACATCATCAAGCCTTCATTGAGATATAATTTCACCAACAATCTCCAGGGCACGATCGGCCTGATCATTCTGGGCGGGAAGTACAGTGATTCGCTCATAGGGCAGTATGCGGATAATGACGAGGCCTACGTTCAGCTGAGGTGCAGCTTCTGAGCGAAATTTTCAGCTCAACGACAGCAGATACGACCTCAGGTTTGCCTTTGCCTTTTTCAGGCCGAGCTTGTCCCGGATATTGTTCCGGTGGAACTCGACCGCCCTCTTCGAGATGTTGAGCAGGCTGGAGATCTCCTTCGTCGACTTCCCCTCCCTCACCAGGTTTGCGACCTGGATCTCGGTCGGAGTCAGGTTGAGGTACTGCGAAGAGAGCTTCTGGAGGAAGGGCGAGATGATGTCATTGAGGTTCGATTCCAGGAGCTTCAGATAGGTCATCTGCTTTTCCTCGAGCATGCCCCCTTTGAGCTTTTCCAGGTACGGCAAGGCGAGCTCCTTGATGTTCGAGAGCACCTTGTCCTCGAGCTCTTTCTTGTCCTGCTCGCCGCGCTTGAGAAGGACCTTGAGCGCGGTGTTCGCCTCTTCGAGATTGAGCGACTTGAGCCGGAGCTCTTCTTCTTTCTGGATGAGCGCTTGCTCCGCGAGCTTCCGCTCTTCCACCTCTCGTTTGAGCCTGATGTTCGCCCGCAGGATCTCCTCCGTGCGCTCTTCGACCCGCTGCTCGAGGCTCTCGTACGCCTTCTGCAGCTTCTGCTCGGCGATCTTTCTCTCGGTGATATCGACGAAAGAGCACAAGAGGCAGATGGGACTGCCGCCCCCGTCTTTCACCACATTTCCCGACAGCTGGACCGCGATGGGAGATCTGTTTTTTTTCAAGGCAATGATCTCGCCGAACCAGGTGCCTTTCGTGAGGACTTCAGCCAGGATCCTTGCCGCCTCTTCCTGGGACTGGGCAAAGGTCAGGGCCGACTTTCCCAGGACCTCGGAGGTGTCCCTGCCTCCCCACAGGCGCATGAAGGCATCGTTGACATAGGTGAGGTTTCCTTCCAGGTCGGCGATGGCAATGCCGTTGATGGATGAAGAGATGGCGCAATCCTTGATCCGCATCTCTTCCTCCATCTTCTTGCGCTCGGTGATGTCCACGAAGGAGTCCATCATGCAGATGGGCTCGCCCTTTTCGTTGCGCACGAGGCTGGCGGAGAGGTGGACGGTGATGGGCGAGCCGTCTTTCCGGAAGCCCGAGACCTCGCCCGACCAGCTTCCCTTTTCCAGGAACGCCGTGAGTATCTCGATGGCCTCCTCCTCGGACTGGGCGAACTCGAGCACGGATTTCCCCAGCATCTCGGAGGCGTCGTCGGCGCCCCACATCTTCAGGGCGGCGTCGTTCACGTAGGTGATCCTGCCCTCGAGGTCCGAGATGCCGATGCCGTCGATAGAGGAGGCTATGGCGCTCTCCTTGATCCTCAGCTCCTCCTCCATCTTCTTGCGCTCGGTGATGTCCACGAAGGAATCCATCATGCAGATGGGCTCGCCCCTGCTGTCACGCACGAGGCTCGCGGAAAGGAGGACGGTGATGGGCGAGCCGTCCTTCCTGAAGCCCGATACCTCGCCCGACCAGCTCCCCTTCTCCAGGAACGCTGTGAGTATCTTGAGGGCCTCCTCCTCGGACTGGGCGAACTCGAGCACCGACTTCCCGAGGACTTCGGAGAGGTCGTTGGCGCCCCACATCTTCAGGGCGGCGTCGTTGACGTAGGTGATCCTGCCCTCGAGGTCCGAAATGCCGATGCCGTTGATGGAGGAGGCTATGGCGTTCTCCTTGATCCTCAGCTCTTCCTCCATCTTCTTGCGCCCGGTGATGTCCACGAACGAGTCCATCATGCAGATGGGCTCGCCCTTCTCGTTGCGCACGAGGCTTGCGGAAAGGAGGACGGTGATGGGCGAGCCGTCCTTCCGGAAACCCGATACCTCGCCCGACCAGCTCCCCTTTTCGATGACGGACTGATAGATGGAGAGGGCCTCCTCTTCTGACTGGGCAAGGTTCAGGGCAGAAGTCCCGATGACGTCGGAGGCGTCCTCATCTCCCCACATCCTCAGCGCCGCGTTGTTGACGTAGATGATGTTGCCCTCGAGATCGGACAGGCCGATCCCGTCGATGGAGGATTCGATGGCGCTTTCCTTGACGCGCAGCTCTTCTTCGATGCGCTTGCGGTCGGTGATGTCGACGAACGAGCACATCACGCAGATGGGCTCCTGGCGTTCGTTCCTCACGAGGCTCGCGGACAGAAGGACGCTGAAGAGGCTGCCGTCTCCCTTCCTGGCCCTGATCTCCCCTTCCCATTTCCCCTCTTTGAGCGTCAGCCGGACGACGTCGCGCACCTCCTCCTCGGACTCCGCGAACATGACGGCCGGCTTCCCGAGGGCCCTCGCGGGGTCGTCCGCCCCCCACATCCTCAGGGCCGCGTCGTTCACATAAGTGATCCTGCCCTCGAGGTCGGTGATGGCGATTCCGTTGATGGAAGAGGCGATGGCGCTCTCCTTTACCCGCAGGTCTTCCTCCATCTTTTTCCGGTCGGTGATGTCGACGAACGATCCCATCATGCAGACGGGCTCGTTCGATTCGTTGCGCACCAGGCTTCCGGAGAGGAGCACGGTGAAGGGCGTGCCGTCCTTCCGCTTTCCGTTGATCTCTCCTGTCCATTCCCCCTTCTGGAATACGGTTTCCAGTATCTCTACGGCCTTTTCCTCGGATTCGGCAAAGAGGATGATGGACTTTCCCAGGACCTCGGAGGGATCGGTCCCTCCCCACATGTTCATGGCCGCCTTGTTCACGTAGGTGATGATCCCGTTCAGGTCACCAATGGCGATTCCGTTGATGGAAGAGGCAATGGCGAACTCCTTTATCCGGAGCTCTTCCTGGATCCGCCTGAGCTCGTCGATCTGATCCTTCAGAGGTTTTGCACCCTCGCGCGTCAGTTTCGAAGGCATGAACGCTTCCTCCCCATGATACTGTCCCGGACCGTGCCTGGAATGATTGTCTCAATCATGTATCGCCCGTTTGCCGGACAAACTGCAGTAATACCATTAAATTTTTGTAATTGCATCTCATGTTTCGCAACGGGCCGACCCTTGCACGACCGGAGAAAGGCGGTGATAAGCAGGGGAAAGGCTAGAACGGCACCACGACCCCTATGGAGGCGGAAGAAACCCACTCTTCCCTGAATACTCCGATGTTGAGGGAATCCTCATAGGAAAAGGTCACCGGCTGGGGCCCTTCGTTCCAGGCAGGATTGGGCCTGCTGGCGGAAATCGCGAGGATGGGCTCGAACTGCCTCAGGTCGTATAAGGTGGTTGCTATATTGGCTATGAATTTCATGTTCCCGCCGAAGGGGACCTCGATGCCTCCGAAGACCTGGAGGAGCTGTCCGGTTACGGTCTGGTTGTCGTTGTATGTAAGGCTGTAGACCGGCCCCTCGTAGTATTTCTGCTTGAGAGTCCTGCTCTCCACCTCGCGCCATGCGACGCAGACGCCCAGGCCGCCGCCTATGTAGGGATTGATCTTCTTCTCGCCCTCGCCATGGAGCCGGTAAACCACATTGATAGCGACCGGGAGGATGTACAGGCTCGTTTTCAGGTCGATGTGCCGGAGGAGCTCGGAGCTCAGGATGAATCCTTCTCCTCCGGTGCGGTAGCCCACGCCCTGGTTTTCGTCAGGGAGGTCTTCCGGATCGGTCATGTCGGGATAATTGGGAAAGTACAGTCCGGAGTCGGCAAAGATGCCCTCTCTCTCCTGGCCCGAATTCCAGTCTCCGTTGAGCAGTGTCATGCCTATGGTGGGTACGAGGAAGAGCCGGCTCGTGATCTCTCTCTTTATCCCGAGGGTGATCGATGCGCCGTA
>JAKPPU010000074.1 GCA_029547185.1 Deltaproteobacteria bacterium
AGCGCCCGCAACCCCCAGGGTTGCACCCGGTCCCCGGACTGCAGGCTTCGAAATGGAGAATCAGGGCAAATGTGCGGGCTGGTGTAAGTCGGCGTGGGCACGCCGGAAACGACGAGACCCCGAGGGAATCACCCCACGGGGTCTTGCGTTAAACAAGAACCGCTGAAATCAGCGGATTGAATTTTGGCTCCTCGGCAGGGACTCGAACCCCGAACCTAGTGGTTAACAGCCACCCGCTCTGCCGATTGAGCTACCGAGGAACGTTCCACAGTATCTATGATGATTGCCTGTTGTTGTCAAGATGAAATGAAGGCCGTACTTCGGCTCTGATCCTGCAGATCTGGCCGGCTTCAGGAGATGAGGGTGAGGAGATTTTCGTACTGCGGTGCCCTGCCGCTCAGGATCTCGTTCATCCGGCTCATGATCGCGCTCGTCATGGGGCCGGGGCAGGCAAAGATCTTGTCCTCGATCCGGAGGATGGGCTGGACAGGGTTCAGCGTTCCGGAAAAGAATGCCTCCTCGTATCTTCCGAGGTCTTCGGGCCGGATTTGAGTCTCCTTTTCCGGATAGCCCATGTCGTCGAGGATCTTCATGATCACCCTGCGGGTGATGCCGGGAAGGACGTTCTCTATGCCCGGCGTCTGAACGCTCGTGCCGTTGATGAGGAGGATATTCGCCGTGGGCCCTTCAGCGACGAAGCCGTTCGTATCGAGCATGAGGACGTCGTCGAAGCCCCTCTTCCTGACCTCCATCCGCGCCAGATATCCATTCACATAGTTTCCCGCGATCTTTGCATGGACCGCCGTCGTCTCCGGATGAAGCTTCCGGTATCTCGAGATGCCCACGGAGATGCCCTGCCTCGGGCCCTGCCGCCTGATGCCGGGAAGGGAGCAGTCGATGCAGAAGATTGCCGCCGAGACGTTGTCCGACGGCGTGGTTCCGAGATCGATGTCGGGATAGTAGGCATAGAGTTTGGCGAACCCGTTCTCGACCGAGTTCCTCCGTGCGGTTGCGAAGAGCGCCTCCCTGATCTCCTCCTTTGTATACGGGATCTTCATATAGCTCTGCTCTGCGCTGAAGAAGAACCTCTCCATGTGCTCCTCCAGGCAGAAGAATGCCGGGCCTTTGATCGTGGAGGTGATCGACATCACCTCGAAGATGGCAGAGCCCCTGCTGAAGGAGTGGGAGAGGAGGGGGACCGTAGCTTCGCCGCAATCGACAAACTTTCCGTCAATCCATGCTGTAATTCCCGTGGTCATGTGCTATCCCTATACGGCCCTCGTGACCATGTCAAGATCGGGGAAAGGGTAAATGCATGACATCATCGTTACTTGCGATGATAATTATAGCTTTGAAAACCAAGGGATAATGATATAATGAAACAATTGTGTATAATCAGAATCCGGAGCAGAGGGCACGCGACATCATCGACAGGCAGCTGAGCGACTGTGGCTGGATCGTCCAGAGCAGGAAGCGGATCAATCTGGCTGCAGGCCCCGGCATCGCTGTAACGGAATACCAGACCGAAGTGGGGCCTGCGGATTACGTGCTGTTCGTGGACGGCAAGCCTGTTGGAATAATCGAAGCGAAAAAGGAAGAAGAGGGTGTCCACCTGACGGTCCATGAAGACCAATCGAAGTCGTACGCAGACAGCAAGCTGAAATACCTCGACAATGAGCCCCTGCCTTTTGTCTACGAGAGCACCGGCACCCTGACCCGGTTCACCGATTACCGCGATCCCAAGCCCCGCTCCAGGCCGGTCTTCACCTTCCACTGTCCGGAAACATTCCGCGAATGGCTGAAGCAGGGCGCATCGCTGCGGCAGCGGGTATTTGATATCCCTCCTCTTCAACCCTCAGGGCTCCGCGATTGCCAGATAACCGCCATCACCAAGCTGGAAGGCTCTTTCCGCACCAATCACCCCAAGGCCCTTGTCCAGATGGCAACGGGCTCAGGTAAGACCTTCACGGCCATCACGTCGATCTACCGCCTGCTCACCTATGCCAAGGCGAAGCGGGTGCTGTTCCTGGTGGACACGAAGAATCTGGGCGAGCAGGCAGAGCAGGAGTTCATGGCCTTTCTGCCCAACGACGACAACCGCAAGTTCTCCGAGCTCTACGGCGTGCACCGCCTGAAATCGAGCTTCATCCCGACCGACAATCAGGTGTACATCAGCACCATCCAACGACTGTACGCGATCCTCAAGGGAGAGGACCTGGACGAGAAGGCAGAGGAAACCAACCCGGCAGAAGTTTCCTGGGAGAAGCGCAAGCCGGTTCCCGTGGCATACAACCCCGGGCTGCCCATAGAGTTCTTCGACTTCGTTGTTGTGGACGAATGCCACCGCAGCATCTACAATCTCTGGAAGCAGGTGCTCGACTACTTCGACGCCTTCCTGATCGGCCTGACCGCTACGCCCGACAGCCGCACGTTCGGCTTCTTCAACCAGAACATTGTCAGCGAATACACCCACGAGCAGGCCGTCATCGACAACGTCAACGTGGGCAGCGACGTGTTCCTGATCGAGACAGAGGTCTCAAGAAAAGGGGGCGCGATCTGGAAAGGCCAGTACGTTGACCACCGGGAAAAGCTCACCCGCAAGAAGCGCTGGGCCCAGCTCGACGAGGATGTGGTCTACTCGAACAAACAGCTCGACGATCACGTGGTCAACCCGAGCCAGATCCGCACCATCATCCGCACCTTCAGGGACCATCTAGCCGAGATGTTTCCAGACCGCGTGAACGAGAAAGGCGAGTGCGAGGTGCCGAAGACGCTCATCTTCGCCAAGACCGACAGCCATGCAGACGACATCATCCAGATCGTGCGGGAAGAGTTCGGTGAAGAAAACCGCTTCTGCAAAAAGATCACCTACGGCAGTGACGACCCCAAGGGCACGCTCGCGCAGTTCCGCAACGACTACCTTCCCCGCATCGCGGTCACGGTCGATATGATCGCCACGGGCACGGACGTAAAGCCCCTGGAGTGCCTGCTCTTCATGCGGGACGTGAAGAGCCGCTCCTACTTCGAGCAGATGAAAGGCAGGGGCACGCGCACCATCGGCCTCGACGACCTGAAAAAGGTGACGCCAGGCGCGAAGTCCACCAAGGACCATTACGTGATCGTGGACGCCGTGGGAGTCACCACGAGCCTGAAGACCGACAGCCGCCCGCTCGAGAAAAAGCCGGGCGTGCCGTTGAAGGACCTGCTGGGGGCTATTGCCGTGGGCGCACGCGACGAAGACCTGTTCACCTCGCTCGCCAACCGGCTCACCCGCCTGGACAAGCAGCTCACCGACAAGGAAAAAGCCGCCTTCGCTGACAGGGCGCACGGGAAGGCCATCGGCCAGATCGTCAAGGACCTGCTGAACGCCTACAACCCTGATACACTGGAGGATATCCGCCTCAAGATCGAGCAGGAGGACCCCCATGCGGCACCTTTCGAGAAGGAAGAAAAGCTGAAAGCCCTGACGCGGGAGCTGCAGGAGCGTGCGGCAAGCGTGTTCACCGGCGAGCTGAACGACTACATCGAGAACGTGCGCAAAACCCACGAGCAGATCATCGACCTGGTGAACCCGGACAGGCTCGTGGCCGTTGGCTGGGAAAAGGACAACAAGGACAGGGCCGGCGAGCTGATAAAGACCTTCAGCGACTGGATAGCCACGCACAAGGACGAGATCGTTGCCCTGCAGATCTTCTACAGCCAGCCCTACCGGAGGAGAGAGCTCACCTTCAAAATGATCAGGGACCTGGTGGACACCATCGTTGCCGACAAGCCCGCACTCGCCCCCTTGAGCGTCTGGCGTGCCTACGAGCTGCTGGAAAAGGTCAGCGGCCAGCCAAAGAACGAGCTTGTCGCCCTTGTCTCCCTCATCCGCAAGGTGGCGGGCATCGACGCGACGCTGACATCCTATGATAAAACCGTGGACAGGAACTTCCAGAACTGGGTATTCAGGAAACAGGCAGGCACGCTGAAATTCACCGAGGAGCAGATGCTCTGGCTGCGGATGCTCAAGGACCACATCGCAGCATCGGTTTCCTTTAGTGCCGACGATCTGGACTACACGCCCTTCGATGCACAGGGCGGGAAAGGTAAGATGTGGCAGCTCTTCGGGAATGAGATGGAAGATATTATCAGTGAACTGAACGAGGCTTTGGCGGCGTAAGATGAGTAATAAAATAATGCCAAATGGATGGGCATTGGTAAAACTTGGTGATCTGGTTGTTGACCCCAAAAAAGATTTGGTGGATGGTCCATTCGGATCATACTTAAAAGCTGAAGAATACACTGACCATGGTATTCCTGTTTTAAAAATTCAAAATATTAAAGCCAATCAATTCCTTGATAGAAGCATCAATTACATAAGTGAAGAAAAAGCAAAAAGTCTTTCGCGCCATTCTTTTGTTTCAGGAGATCTTATCATCACTAAGCTTGGTGATCCACTGGGATTGTGTTGCAAGGTACCAAAAAAATATACGTATGGCATTATAGTAGCTGACTTAATGAGACTGAGGCCAAACAACTTGGTCGTTAATAATCAATTTCTAATTTACGCTATCAATTGCAATGTAGTACAAGATCAATTCAAAGCAATTACGAAGGGAACTACAAGGCCAAGGGTAAATCTAACAATAGTAAGAGAT
>JAKPPU010000180.1 GCA_029547185.1 Deltaproteobacteria bacterium
ACATCGACAAGATCTATAAGGGTATTAAGGATTACTTCGAAGTCATTCCTGGTGGAGTGAATAAAAAAGGAGAACTCATCAAGGTTGACAGGGAGACCGCAACGGCTATCAGGGAATACGCCAGGAGGCACGGAGGCGACGCAAGATTCCGTACTTTTGAGGATGGCACCTTTGCTTTCGAGAAGGTCATACCCTTCAAGTCTGACGAAAACGTGACGGTCGTGAAGCAGGGCGGCGCAGGACTTATGAGCGGAAATGCACCGGAGAAGGACGGAGCGGCTGTTCCGCAACGTCTTCCCGGTGAAAGCATAGAAAAGTGGGCCGAGAGAACCGGAGGGTTTTCAGGGAAGCCGGAAAAAGGGGGAACCCCATCCAAGCAGCCGAAAGGCGTATCAGGAAAGCCCATCAATTCATCCAAAAAGAGAAACTATGCGAGCCAGTATCTCAATTCCGGAAAGGAAGGAAAGGACTATCTCAAGAAGACGATAACGGATATGCATGGCCCGCAGGGATGGGAAGCCGTCCTTCAGGAAGCCGAGGCCTTGAAGAAAGAGCGCGAGAAGATCAAGAAGGACACGGGCAAATTTACATGGAACACCGCATTCGGGGAAAGGGAAATCAATCTACCGGTGCAGGGCCGGAGACTACAGTGAATATCAACGTAGTCTCCAAGTTGAGGTCCGCAGGATTCAGTGACGAAGAGATAGGTTCGTACCTTTCCAAGGCTGGATTTTCACGGCAGGAAATATCTTCTTACATGGGGAGGCAGCCGGAAAGGGTATCCGCGGTCAAGGAGCTCGGCCGGGGCTTCATGGAAGGCCTGATGAGCACCCCCGAAACCATCGGCACCATCGCCAAGATTGCCGGGGCGAAGAAGGCGGGGAAGGCCATCGAGGACTTTTCAAAGTCTGTTTCCGACGACTACAGGATGCCCGCAGGATTGCAGGGCTCCGTCGTGAAAGACCCGTCTCTCCTTGCGGAGCCCGCATGGTGGGCGCACAGCATAGGCCAGGTGGCGGGCTCGGTTGTCGGTCCCGTGGGAGCGGGCGGGACAGCGGCCAAGATCACGATGGCCGTCCTCAACAGGGTTATCAGGAATCCCAAGACGGTAGCGAAGGCGGCGAAGTACATCGGGATAGGAACGGCCGGCGCATTCGGCGGGACCATGGAGGGCTCGCAGACGTACAATCAGGTTCTCGAAGAGACGGGCGACGAGAAGAAGGCCCTGCGCTCCGGAACCCTCATGGCCATAGGTTCGGCTGTCCTCAACTCGTCTTCTTTCGGGAACATGCTCACACCGAAGGTGAAGAGCAAACTTCTCCACGTCGTCACGTCCGGCATCATGGAAGGCGCGACTGAGCAGCTTGAAGAGCCGTGGGAGGCCCTTGTCACCGGCAAGCCCGAAGAGGCCGTGCAGAGGTGGATAGACGGCTTCAACGTGCTCCTCCCCTCGATGGTCGTGGGCGGGCTCGGCGGCGGTGCTGGCCTGATGAGCACGAGCGGCTCGAAGGATACCGTTTTCTCGAAGAAAGAGCAGGACGAGATAAACGGCGCCCTGTCTTCTGCTTTGAAGGATGAGGCGATCCCCAACGTCCTCCGTAACGTGCAGGCAGGCATGGAGGCCGTAAGGCCGGTTCAGGGCGAAGGCTTCACCATGTCTCCGAAGAAGGAGACAGTGACGAGGCCGAAGAAGAACTACCCCGTCGTTCCCTACGAAGGGCCGGAATACCAGACACAGCCCGGGGAAATGGAGGGAGAGGTTCAAGTCGAGTACCGGCCTTTATTCTCGAAGAGCGGCAAGCCCTACAAGAGTTTTCCCGCAGCACAGAGGGTGGCGGCGAAGACCGGCGGCGTGGTGGTTCAGGTCGAGGGCGGGTACGCCGTGCAGGACAGGCCGAAGACCATCACCCGTGAC
>JAKPPU010000118.1 GCA_029547185.1 Deltaproteobacteria bacterium
CGATCGGGGTAATGAGGTCAAGCTTCATGTACGGCCGCAAGACCTCGGGAACGACAACGGTCCCGTCCTCCCGCTGGTAGTTCTCAAGTATTGCCGCCAGCGTTCTTCCCACAGCAAGACCGCTGCCGTTCAATGTGTGACAGAGCTCTGTCTTTTTTGCCTGTTTCGATTTATAGCGGATCTGTCCCCGGCGCGCCTGGAAATCCTCGAAGTTGCTGCAGGAAGAAATCTCCCGGTAGACCTGCTGTGCAGGCATCCACACTTCGAGGTCATACGTCTTTGCCGAGGAGAAGCCGAGATCGCCGGTGCACAGGCTCACCACGCGATAGTGGAGACCGAGCTTCTTGAGGATGTCCTCGGCATCATTCGTCAGTTCTTCCAGGTCGGTATACGACCGCGATGGATGGGCGAATCTCACGAGCTCCACCTTGTCGAACTGGTGCTGCCTGATGAGCCCCCTCGTATCCTTGCCGTAGGCTCCTGCCTCTCTTCTGAAGCAGGGCGTGTAGGACACGAGCTTGATGGGGAGGTCTTCTTCGTTCAGCGTCTCTTCACGGTAGAGATTCGTGACCGGGACCTCTGCGGTGGGGATCAGGAAGTACCCGTCCGTGGCATAGAGTTCGGGTTCGAACTTCGGGAGCTGGCCGGTGGCCGTCATGCTTTCCCGGTTCACCATGAAGGGGGTATAGACCTCGCGGGAGCCGTGCTCCTGCGTGTGGACATCGAGCATGAAGCTTATGATGGACCTCTCCAATCGGGCACCGGCCCCCCAGTTGACGCAGAATCGGGCACCGGTGATCTTTGCCGCACGCTTGAAATCGAGGATGCCGAGCCCCTCCCCGATGTCCCAGTGGTCTTTAGGCTGAAAAGAGAATTCGGGCTTTTCTCCCCAGGTGCGGACCACGACGTTGTCGCTCGGATCGGAGCCTATGGGAACGCTCTCGTGCGGAATGTTCGGGATCTCGAGGATGAAGCGGTTCATGGCGTCTTCGACTTCCTTGAGCTCGCCGTCGATGACCTTGATCCTCTCGGACATTGCGCGCATCTCGCTCTTCTGAGCCTCGATGTCGGCTCCCGCAGCCTTTCCCCTTGCCATGAGGGAAGAGAACTGGTTCCTCTTTGCCTTCAGGTCCTCTGCCTCCTGAATGAGGGCCCTTCTCTTCGCGTCTTGCTCGAGAAGGACATCCAGATCTATTGTATATCCCCGATTGATGAGTGCCTTTTTGACCAGATCGATGTTTTGACGAATCGTTTTGATGTCTAACATGACATTTTTCTTATCATCTTGGCTCTATCCCGTCAAGCGATCACTCGGTGTGAATCAAGGATTTTACCGCCGATACGGCAGATGGGGCAGAATATGCCCTGTTCGCCTCCCGACCTTCGGAGGCCACTTTCATCATTACAAAACCGCCGACTTTATGTTAATAGGCTTTCCGAAATGCCGCCGCCTGTGGGCCGGCAGCAGGCAGGATGATGGGAATCTCAAAAAAAGCACGCATAGCCATGTTCGTAAGCGCGCTCGCCGTGCTGGTGATTATTCTTGCCTACCTGACGTTTTCCCGGATACTGCCGACGATCGTCTCGGCAAATATGGAAGAAACCCTTTCGCGGACGCTGGGGCAAAAGGTATCGATCGGCACCACTTCCGTGAAATTCTTTCCCGGCATCGTGATCGATGCAAGGAACGTGTTCATCGGAAACTCCGGAGACCCTTTCATCAGAGCGAACCAGATCAAGGTCTGGCTGTCCCCCTGGCATGCCTTGTTCGGCAGGGTCCGCATTTCCATTTTGAAGCTGGAGCAGCCGCGGATATCGCTCGATTATGATGCGATCGAAAAGCTGCGGATGGAAAAGGGGACAGGCCCCATACCTGTCATAATGATCAACGATGGCTCCATCGGCCTGCGCAGCATGAAGGAAATAGGTATCATCGATAAGATAAACGGGATCGTCCGTTCGGATCAAGTAAAGCTCTCCGCCGAGATTCTCGGAGGCGAGGCAAGGCTTACAGCCCGCAAAGACGATGGATGGAAAGGCGTGCTCTCCTCAGAGAACATGAATCTTTCCCAGCTTGCAAAGGAGATGGGAGGGACCTTCGAAACCGACCTTCTCTTCAATCTCTCGGAAAAGAAGGCCGACGCTGTCCTGAATATTTCCGGAAAGCACCTCAAGCTGCCCTGGGCCAAAAAAGAGATTGAAACGGTCCACCTGTCAATCGGATCTCAGGGAGACAACAGAGCGCTCGCGCTCGACAGAATCACCCTGACCACACCGCAGGTTCAGGTAAGAGGGTCCGGGCGGGTGACCGACCTTGACAAGGGCTCCGGTGCATACGTAAAGCTGGCCATGAGCTCGGGCGTATTCGATTATGAGCAGATCGTCGATTTCATCCCGCTCGAGAAGCTCGACACCTGGCTCTCGGATCTCCTTTCCATCCAGATCAGAGGAGGCCAATCCCGCTTCTCCGCTGCACGCTACGAGGGTACCCTCGAAGACCTCCTGCTGTTCAAGGATTTCATCGACCACATCGACGTCGACCAGGAGATCTTGGGACAGAGTTTCTGTGCCCAACCAGGACTGAAGAGAATTACGGGCATTACAGGGCAGGTCCACTATGGCCAGGGGAACATCATCCTCAGGAACCTGAGCGGATCGATGAACGGTTCGAAAATCGAAAAGGTGACGCTTTCCTTTTTTGGAATATTCCTCCCCTACTGGAAAATCGGCGTTGATACCAAACTCGATATGCCGGCAAAAGACTTCCTCGACACGTGGAACGCCGCCGGTATGCCCTATTATGTCTACGATCTGTTCGCCGACCTGTCTCATGTCCAGGAGGGAAGGGTCAGATGCGATGCGAACTTCTACTGGGACGAGAGCAAAACCAAGACCGTGCAGGTCAAGGGATGGGCCGACCTGAACAACTGCACCTACCAGTGGGGAGAAAGCCGGATCAGAAACCACACCGGCTCGATCATTGCCAAAGAGTTCGGCACGCCGCTTCAGTCAGCCTCTCGGATGACCTTGGACAGCCGCTTTGTCAAATCGCTCGATCTCGTCCTTGCAGACCCCTTTGATACCCAGCGGTCCAGTTTTCAGGTGGACGTGGAAGGCCTCGTCGATACCGACAATTTCCGCATGGACAAGGGTACGGTAATGCGCATCAGGGGCACGGGAATCGGCCCGGATATCACGGCCACGGCAGAAATACGTTCCGAGAACGTCACTCTGTTCGGCACCTCGTACCAGCGCAAACAGAAGCCGCTTCTGGCCAGGGCGAAATTTACGGGCAAGCTCTGGCCGAAGATGTCCATAACAATGAAAGCCGATACCTCCGGGCTCTCCCCCGAGACGCTCTCCCTGTCGGGGACGCTGGACAGCCGTCAGGGCAACGTGAGGGTAAGGGGGCTTGTCGGGCTGGACCAGTTCACGGTCCGGCAGTCAGGAAAGGATGAGCGCCTTTCGGGCAAGATACAAGGCAATATCGGGATCCGCTGGGACAGAGACGTCTCTCTTGACGGATCGCTCCTCTGCAGGCGGGCAACTGTTTACGTCAAGAATTCTCCGGTAACCCTGGACGGTCCGGTCGCTTTCTCGGGAAATACCCTGGCAAGCAAACGCCTCAGGATCAGGAAGGGCGGCATGAGGTTCACTGTCTCGGAAGGGACCCTTGTCCTGTCCGACCATCCGTTCTTCACGGGCGACGTCACTGTCGAGGGATTGAAGTTTCCCCTGGAGGGGCAGGCCGCTCAAGGCATGGAGTCCTTCAAGTCGTATACGGCAAGAGGCCGCCTCAGGATGCTCGACCTCGATTTCCACGGCATCCGGGTGAGTGAAGCCCAGGCAGATGCAGCCTTGAACAATGGCATCCTGAGCCTCACCGACTTGAACATGAAGGGGCCGGCCGGATCGGCAAAGGGAACGGCGACCATCGGCCCGTCAGGGGTCCTTGCCTTCGATACTTCTTTTTCAGCCAAGCAAATGAACATCCGCGACTTCCTGCGGACCTTTTCGCCTTCGCCGAACCCGGAATGGATCAGGGGGGAGATGGATCTCGAGGGCCATCTCTGGGGCAGGAGCGATTCGATCAACGGATCCATGTCCTTTATCACGAAAAAGGGGAAGATACAGAAATACGCCCTGATTTCAAGGATATTTGCCCTGCTCAACTTCTATAAGATCGTTCAGGCCCGCGACCTGGAGCTCACCAGCAAAAACTTCCCGTACAATGTCATCTCCTCTACCTTCACCATAAAGGACAGCATCGTTCATTTCGATGACTTCGCCCTCGACAGCAATTCCCTGCAGCTCTCTGCCGTGGGAGACTACTCCCTCAAGACAAGGAATATCGACGCCATCATGGGCGTGCAGCCCTTCGAGACCATCGACAGAGCCATCCATGCAATACCTCTGCTCGGATGGGTCCTTACCGGGGACAAGGGAAAGCTCATCGTCGTGAGTATGAAAGTCAAAGGAAACATCGACGATCCCTCGGTTCAGCTCGCTCCGGCCGAGACCATCTCGAATCCGGTCAAGTCATCCCTGATCAGGGCGCTGCGTCTGCCCTCCGAGATCATGGGGAAAACGCGCGATCTCTTCCCGAACAGCAAGAAGAACTAGCCGAATACACGGGCTGACAGGAAAAGGATTATCCCCTGGAGCGGGCGTTTAAGAAGAATGCCTCCATTTTTTCTATGAGCGGCCTCAACGTGGAGCGGTCAAGGGCGGAGACGGCTACGCCTCCGTAGCGTCCCGCAACGGTCTCGGCAAAATCGGGGGGGCACCGGTCTGCCTTGTTGAAGACCTTGAGTCGTGGCTTGCCTTCGAGGTGCAGGTCACTCAGGATGTCGTCGACTGCCTGCATCCTGTAGTCCATATGGGGGTCGGTGAGATCGATCACCTCGAGGAGCAGGTTCGCGTCCTCGAGCTCTTCGAGGGTGGCCATGAAGGCGGCCCGCAGGTCCTGGGGCAGGTCGCGGATGAAGCCTACCGTATCCGTAATGATCACCTCGATGTCTCTCGGGAACCTCAGGCGCTTGCTCGAAGGATCGAGGGTGGCGAAGGGCATGTCCGCCGTCAGCACGGAGCTTTTCGTCAGCGAGTTGAGCAGAGTCGATTTGCCGGTATTGGTGTAACCGATGATGGATATGACCGGGATCTCGCTCCTCTGCCTGCGCATCCGGGTCAGCCTCCGTTTCCTGGAGATGGCTTGAGCTTCCTTTTCGAGCCTGGTCATCCGGTCCTTTGCCTTCCTCCGGTCTATCTCCAGCTTTGATTCGCCGGGCCCCCTCGTACCGATGCCGCCGGCGAGACGGCTGAGCGACGGATTCCTGCCCACGAGCCTCGGCATGTAGTAGCGGAGCTGGGCAAGCTCGACCTGGATCTTGCCTTCCTTTGTCTTGGCCCTCCGGGCAAAGATGTCGAGGATGAGCTGGGTGCGGTCGATGACCCGCATGTCGACGATATCCGAGATGGAGCGGGCCTGCGAAGGGGAAAGCTCGTGGTCGAAGATGAGGATGTTCGCATCGACCGCAAGCGCCCTGATATAAATATCGAGCACCTTCCCCTTGCCCACGACGTACTTCGGGTCTGGCTTGGGCCTTCTCTGCACGACAGTGTCCATCACGGTGATCCCCGCTGATCTGGCAAGGGACTGGAACTCGGAGATCGCGATCTTGGCATCCTCCGAGAGCGAAGGTACGACCGCTACGAGAATGGCCCTGTCCTCGTTTGCACCGGCGCTCAACGCTGCCTGGCTCCTCGCAATCTCCTCTTCGAGGCTCGAGATGAACGTATCGAAGGGAATGTCGATGCGATAAGTCGGGGTCGGCTCCAGAGTCTTCCAGACCTTTGCCTCCCCGTTCGAGGGGATGAGATAGGCGCCGTAAGCAAGCCCGGGGTCGCCGTTCTCCTTCACGGTGATGGCGTAAACCATGTCGAGTCTCAGCTTCGCGAGGTCGGTGAGGTCTTCCGAGGTGAGCCCTTCGCCTGAAAGGTGCGTATGGATAAGCCGCAATCCCTGAAGGCGCCCCGGATGTATGCGCCTCCGGTAGAGCTCCGGGATCGAGATGCCGCCCCCGGTTCCTGCTATGACGAACTCGACCGTTCCCCGGCGGCTTATGAGGAGGCCTATCTGGATGCCGATATCCCGGGAGAGCCTGGAGAGCTCAAGTGACAATTCCTGGGTAAGGACCGAGTTTGCAGGGATCTTTCTCCGGTAAAGACGCTCCAGGGCACGCTGCTCGGATGCCTTGAGCGACTTTGTATTGCCGTAGACCTTCTGTATGAGACCCTCCCTCCCTAAAAGTGCCTCATGCCTTTTCTATGAGGGAAGAATGCATGACCACCTTGGCCTTGTTGTTGACCATCTCGATGAGGATCCTCACCCTTCCCTCATCCGAGCCCCAGGCCTCGAAGACGCCGTAGAGATCCTTCATGGGGCCGGATTTGATCCTCACCACATCCCCGGGTGCGAAGGTCACAGGCTTCTTGATGGTGCCCGATTTCTTGTCTTCGAGGTTGTACAGGCCGGCAACGAAGTCATCGTCGATGGGGACGGGCTGGTAGTTGTCGAGGAGGATTCTCCTCACGCCTCTGCACCACCTGATCTTGTGCATTTCCTCCTCGATTGGGGTGATCCTGGCGAATACGTAATTGGGAAAGAGAGGATATTTTTTTAAGATCCTTTTCCTGGCGTGAAAGATGTATTTTTCCATGAACGGCTGATAGATCTCGATACCCTGCTGCCTCAGGACAAGGCAGGCGACATCTTCCTCTTTGGGATTTGTCTGGATTACAAACCATTGCTTCATGAGGCTCGCTCCCTGGTTATTGTATAGTCTAAAGCGCGAGGAGAGTCAATCGACGCACGCCCTGCTACCTGCGCCCTCTTTCAGCGCCTGCGGGAGAATTTATCAGGACGGACACCTTTACGATCTCTATGCCCAGCCTCTTCATCCTGGGAATCTCCCTTTGAAGCACTGCGATTGTCTCCTGGTGGGGATGGCATATGCCCACGGCATTTGAGTATTTCAACGAAACCTCCACCAACTTCTCCATCTGGGATGTAATATACGGAGAGTTCTGCTCGTTATCAAGGAACACGTCCCGTGCAATGAACGGAACCTCGAGCTCTTGCGCCACCGCCGCGCATACGGACTTGCTCGTGGTCAGACTGTCTACAAAGAATAACCCCTTATTCTTGAGATCCCCGATGATCAGCCTCATGGCTTCAGGATCGGCGGTAATGACCGAACCCATATGGTTGCTCACCCCTGCTATATAGGGAACGCTCTCCATATCCTGCTTCAGGATCTCGCTGATCCGGGACGGCTCCATTCCCTGGAGGATCGCACCCGGGCCGGGATCTTTCCCGTTGCCCTGCATGGGCAGATGAAGGAGAACCTCCTTTCCCCTCCGGTGGAGAAACCGGGCAACCTTCTGAGTGTATCGGGTACCGGGAAGAACGGAAAAGGTCAGGTCCGCGTCTATCCCGGCCAAGGCTTCGGCTGCTTCCATTGTCGGACCCATGTCATCGACGATGATGGCACACCGTGCCGGCTTCTCTGTTTCCCCGGAGAAGAAGATATCCCAGCTCTTGTCATCGATCGTGATCCTGGCATGCCTTGAGTTTTCGATCTGAACCCGGCCGATCTTCTCGATGGGTCCGAAGGCCTCGGATATCCGACCCGAACTCGGGGACATGGGCATGGACACCTTGATCGTTCTCCCGAGAAAATGGACGTCCTGCCTGGCGATCCCGAGATCGAAGAGGCATCCCTTGATCAGGAGCTCGGGTAAGGCCTGCCTGGAAACGGGGAGCAGAGCTTTGGGAGAGTGTGCCTGGCGAGGCTTTACCTGCAGGGGCTTCCCCTGCTCTTTCTCCTTCTGGATCACAATGGCTATTCCCACCAGGACAGCAAGAATAACGACAATGATCAGGGCAATGGTCCCTCTGGGATCAACCTTCCTCATGCTGCCTTTTTAAATAAGTGAAATACCTGCCAGGACTTGAGGAGATCGAGCCCGTACTTCAGCTGGAAGTCGTTCTCAAGAAGCTTGTTCGGGGAAGATCCCTCGATTTTTTTGGCGCTGTCCCTGGAGCTGTCCGCTGGAGCACCCTTTTTACTATCCTTCGCACCGCCTTTGGATTGAGGTTCGAGGTGATCCTTGAGGTCCTTTTCCCGGACAAAGGTCTGGGCCTTCATATCCTCAGGGCCCGGGACCTTCTGGTCGACCCAGATATCGGGCTCGATGCCCGTTGCCTGGATGGATCTCCCGGAAGGGGTGTAGTAGCGTGCGACGGTGAGCTTGATGGCCGATCCGTCGCTTAAGGGACGGATGGTCTGCACGGACGCCTTCCCGAAGCTTTTCACCCCGACCACGACGGCGCGTTTGTTGTCCTGCAGTGCGCCTGCAACGATCTCAGCAGCGCTCGCGCTGCCCCCGTTGATGAGGACGACCATGGGAAAGTCCCCGAATGTACCTTCCTTGTGGGCACGGTATTCGGTTTTTTCTTCCGGTCTTCTGCCGTCCGTGTACACGATCATCCCGTCAGCCAGGAAGAGATCGCTCACGGCTACAGCCTGATCGAGGAGCCCGCCCGGATTGTATCGCAGATCCAGTACGAGACCCTTGATCGGACCCATTTTTTCCAGCGCGCTCTTGACGTCTTCGGCCGTGTCTACCTGGAAGCTCCTGACCTTTATGTATCCATAGCCCGGTTCGAGCATTTCCTTTTTGACACTGTCTATATGGATGATGGCCCGGGTGATCGTCAGGTCCAGCGGGCCTTCCATCCTCTCCCTCAAGATAGAGATGGTGACGCTCGTCCCTTTCGGGCCCCTGAGCAGGTTCACCGCATCTTCGAGCCCCATATCAACGGTGGATTTCCCATCTATCTTCACGATCTTGTCTCCGGGGAGCACCCCTGCATTGAACGCCGGGGTGCCTTCTATGGGCGTGACCACGATCAGAGAGCTCTCACGGATCCCTATCTCGATACCTAAGCCCCCGAATGATCCGGTGGTGGTAACCTGCATATCCTTGTATCCTTCCTTCGTCAGGTAGGCTGAATGGGGGTCGAGAACAGACATCATGCCTTTTATAGCGCCCTCGATGAGCTTCTCCGGAGGGACCTCTTCGACGTAGCTCTTCTCGATGATGCCGAGACAATCCGTGAATTTTTCAAGCTCCGGATAGAGAGTCGAGGTGTTTGCAGTCAATCCTTTCGTGTAATTCATCCCCACAACGGCAAGCGAAACAAGCAAAAATGCCCCGCCCACAAAAAACGCCTTATGAATTTTCATACGTTCTCCTGCCGAATTATTCTCCCCATAATGCTTATCGCCTATAGCATATATAAACTTTTGATAAAATAACCATCTATTCGCGTCCCAGCCAGAGATATGGGTCTTGCGCCTTCTGGCGAAAACGTATTTCGAAGTGGAGCATGGGCTTGAGCACGCTGCCGCTCTGCCCTACCCTGGCGATGATATCCTGGGAAGACACGCTCTGGCCCAATGATTTCGTCAGGTCCTGGAGATGGCCGTATATGGAGTAGAACCCGTCTCCATGATCCAGGATGATGGTGTTCCCATACTTGCCCATCCAGTCGGCATATACGACAGTGCCCTGGTAGATGCTCCTTACCGGCGCCCCTTCCTGGGCCTCGATGTCTATTCCCTGGGATCTCTGGAGGACGCCCTGAACGGTAAAGGATCCGAAACCCCTGATCACCTTCCCCCTCACGGGCCAGGGAAGCCTTCCCCGGCTCTGGAAGAACCCCCCGCTCGCAACGATGGGCTCCTGCTCCCGTCCTTGCTTCTCCTTCTTGAGCCTGTCTTTCTTCTCCCGCTCTCTCCTCTCTCTTTCCCGCTTCGCGCGCTCCCTCTTTTCTCTTTCCTTCCGCTCTTTCTCCCTCTTCTGGATCTCCTTGAGGAGATTTTCGATCTCGTCCTGATACGCCAGGGACTTGCTCCTGAGTGATGATACGAGCCGCTGCTTTTTTGAATGTTCCTTTTCCAGCATCTTAACCGTACCCTGAAGCTCGGAGAGGTCCTTCTCCATGAGAAGGGTCACGTCATTCACCTTTTTCCTCGTATACCTGAGCCCCGTCCGGAGCCTCTGGTATTCTTCGAGGAGCTTGACGTGATGACGGATGATGGCGTTGATATATCCGGAGTATTTCTCATGACCGTAATAGACGGTTACCATATCGAGGGAGGCGCTCTTGTAGAGCAAGATCCACTGGTGGCGCATCTTGTCCCTGAGCCCGTTCAGATCTGCTTCATAGGCATCTATCTGTGCATCGAGGGCAGCGATCTGCTCCTGCTTCTCCTGGATATTCGCCTTTACCCTTCCCATCCTGTTCTGGATTTTCGGTATTTCTTCATCAATTGATCTGAGCCTCTTCTCTTCAGAGAGATACGTGCTCTCGATCTCTCTGGCCTTTTTGGTGAGCTCCTTGAGCCGTGTGGATAAATTGTCGGCCGAGTGTATGATACAGGGGATGAGAATGATGATGAGAGTGAATGCGATCCTACCCATCGATGCTCTGCTTGATTGCGAGAAGCGCTCCTAAGAGGCTCAATAAACAGGAAGTTGCGATGATGGCGGCAATCTCTCTCGGCTCCAGCATGGTAAGAATGCCGCGCAGGAGCGGTGCCTGGGATACGATGTATCCGACAGCCCACTCGGTAAAGAGGAGTGCGAGCACGGCCCCGCCAATGCCGTAGACGAGTCCTTCGATGAGATAGGGGGCATAGAGAAAAGAACGCTGAGCTCCAAGGAGATTGAGCACTTCGATCTCCTTGCGTCTCGTGACGATGCTGTCACGGATCGACAGGAACACCACGAGACACAGCGAGACGGTGACGATCAGCGCGATGGCTGCCCCTGAGACGAGAATCGCTTGGTATGCATCCGCGATATATCCGAGGATGCCCTTGTCGTACCGTACATCCTCGATGCCCGGTATGCTGCGAAGCCTGAACACGATGCTGTCAATCCGGCCGGCATAGGCGGGCCTGATGCTGATTTCAAAGGCATCGGGAAGGATGCTCGAATCGAGCCCTTCGATGAGAGGGCTGTCATTGCCAAGCCATCCCTTCAATCTTTCGAGGCCTGACTGCCGGGGAATGAAAACCACGCCCTCCACCTCTTTCATCGCCGCTATCTTCGCCTGTATCGTCTCGGGAGGGCCGTCCTGCTGTTCTCCTGCAAGGTAGGCAATCATGGTGCTCGTCGTTCCCCTGATCATCTTGACCTGCATCGCGATCGTTACCGTATGGAAAACGAGGATGAGCTGGCACAGGGCAAACCACCATGCGATGAAGGTGAAAAGACCGCCCCACGGACGCCGGTAAAACCCTCTGAGGAGAAGCTTCAGGATATAGAGCCATCTGATCATGCACTTCACCTGGTCACTGTCATGCCCTTATCGAGATTGATCGTCCGGGCAAGATCGATGAGGGGGCCCTCGCGATGGCTCGCTATGAGCATGGTCATTCCCTTCTTGTTGAGCTTGAAAAGCATGTTCATCACATGATGCGCCGCAGCCTCGTCAAGGCTTCCGACAGGCTCGTCTGCAAGGAGGATATCGGGATCGTGAATGGTCGCCCTTATGATCGACAGGAGCTGCTTTTCCCCTCCCGAAAGGTCCTTTGCCCGCTCGTACACCTTGTGCTGGAGGCCGACCCACCTGAGCATCTGCCAGACCCGGTTTTTGATGTAGCCGGAAGATTTGCCCAGAATCTCGAGGATCACCGCAGCGTTGTCATAGACGGTCCAGTTCTCGATGAGCTGATAGTCCTGGAATACGAAGCCGATGTGCCGTCTCAGGGACTGGAGGCCGGATCTGCCGATCTTTTTGATATTCCTGTCGTAAAGAGCTACTTGCCCGTTCGTGGGCGTCTCGAGCCCGTAGAGTATCTTGAGAAGGGTGGTCTTCCCGGCACCTGAAGGACCGAGGATGAAACAGCACTCGCCCTTCGATATGTGCAAAGAGACGTCCTTGAGGGCATAGACGTTTTCATGGTAGATCTTGGTGACTCCTTCGAGAACGATCATTTCGCTTCTTTACATGTGCTTCCCTAAGCATCTGCCCCTTGAAAGGTGTGTTCTTATCTCACGAAAATACCTTTCTAATCCCGTTGAGGAGATCAATGTCGGCCGCGATGTATTCGACGCTTCTCGCCAAGGGCGGATGCTTGTCCGCGAGCGAAGCGGTCTCGATCATCAGGTTCTGCAGATCCTGGATTTCTTTTTCAACCAAACCCAGAATCCTCACGACCTGAACATCGCTCAGCTCAATGGCCGTGCCGAATATTTCCTGGAGCCCGCCTTTTTTCGATCTCCCCTTTGATCCGATTGCCTCCAGGAGAATGTCCGGGGAAATGCCCAGGGCCAGGGAAAGCCTTCCCACGACCTTTTTACTCGGTCTTAAGGGCGGAGTCTGTTCGTAGAGGGAAATGGTCTTGGATGAAACGCCGCTCTTGTTGGCAAGCTGTTCCATGGTCAGTCCCTTCGATTTTCGAATGCTTCGTAAATCGCTCACGTCTTCGCCCTCCTCTCCAAAATTTCCCGTCACCTCTCTTTTAGCACTATTTATCCCTTTTTACACTATCCGCAACAATCTTTTCTCGACCTGGTATGATTTTCGCAGCTTAAGCGCCCATGGCAAAGGAGAACGACAGCGGCCAAGAGCGCACAGAACAACCGAGCAGTAAACGGCTGAAAGAGGCCCGGGAGAAAGGCCAGGTCTGCAAGAGCGTCGAGGTTTCAACCTGCTTCCTGTTCGTCGCCACCGTGATATCCTTCTACTTCTACATCCCCTCGGTGGCATCACGGCTGAGTCTGGTGATGAGCACCTATCTCGGCAACCTGGCAGGCTGGGACGGCACGCAGGGCTCGCTCGTCACCATCTTCCATGGGGCAGTGGTGCAGCTCGGGATCATGCTCCTGCCTATTCTCGTCGTCTTCCTCGGCATCGGGATAGCGTCAAATATCCTTCAGGTAGGCTTCATCTTCAGCGGCGAACCCATAGTTCCGAAATTCTCGAGGCTTGATCCCGTTGCCGGGTTCAAGAATCGGTTCCTCTCATTGAGAAGCCTGGAACTCCTTATAAAGAATATAGTTATTCTCCTTGTCATCATATGGGTCTCCTATCGGGCCATCCGGAGAGAGCTCCCTGTCTTCCCCCCGCTCATGAACAGCGATGTATCCGTCATAGTATTGACTCTCTTTAAGTCCTCCATGCACATCCTGTGGGATTTCCTCTGGGTCTTCATCGTCATAGCCCTTGCAGACTATATGTTCCAGAAATGGCAGCACACCAAGGATCTCATGATGACCAAGGAGGAATTGAAGGAGGAGTTCAAGCACACCGAGGGAAACCCCATCATCAAGAGCAGGATACGCTCGATTCAGTTCCACATGGCCAGGCAGAGGATGATGAAGGAGGTCCCGAAGGCGGATGTGGTCATCACCAACCCGACCCATCTGGCAGTGGCCCTCAAGTATGAACGGGGAAAGATGATCGCTCCTGTGGTCATCGCAAAGGGGGCAGGCTTCCTGGCGGAAAAGATCAGGGAGGTGGCCCGGTCATCCCGCATCCCCATCGTCGAAGACAAGCCCTTGGCACAGGCCTTGTATAAAACCGTCGAGATTGGGGATGTTATCCCGGAGGAGTGGTACAAAGCCGTGGCAGAGATACTCGCATACGTCTACAGACTCAAATCAGGTGTCAGATAAATGGCGAAGCTGACCGGACTGCCTCTGGATATGGCAAGGAAGAACATGAGTGACATCGTCATGGCAATAGGCGTGATGGTGGTCATGGTGATCGTCCTGATCCCGCTTCCGACCTTTTTCCTGGATATCCTCCTCACCTTCAGCATGGCCATCGGGATCATTATCCTCATGGTGAGCATGTATACGACAAACCCGCTCAACTTCTCCGTGTTTCCATCGCTCCTCCTCGTCGTAACCCTCTATCGCCTTGCCCTGAACATCGCCTCGACGAGGCTCATCCTCTTGAACGGTGCAGAGGGCGAGCTTGCGGCGGGGCGGGTGATCCACTCCTTCGGCCAGTTCGTGGTCGGGGGAAGCTATGTGGTGGGCCTCGTGGTTTTCGGAATCTTCGTCATCATCAACTTCGTCGTCATCACGAAGGGAGCCACCCGCATCGGCGAGGTCACCGCCAGGTTCACCCTGGATGCCATGCCCGGCAAACAGATGGCCATTGATGCCGACCTCAATGCAGGCATGATCTCGGAGCACGAGGCGCGTGAGCGCAGAGACCTCATCAGGAGGGAAGCGGAGTTCTACGGGGCCATGGACGGTGCCACGAAGTTCGTCCGGGGTGACGCCATTGCAGGCATCATTATCGTGTTCATCAATATTATCGGCGGGATCGTCATCGGCGTGCTCCAGCACCAGATGCCCTTCAGCGAGGCGCTCACCACATATACGACGCTCACCATAGGAGACGGTCTCGTAGCCCAGATTCCGGCGCTCATCATCTCTTCAGCGGCCGGCATCATCGTAACCCAGTCCGCTGCAGACAAGTCCGTGGGCAAGCTTCTCTCGGAGCAGCTCTCATTCCAGCCCATAGCGCTGTTCTCAGCTGCAGGCATCATCGTATTTTTCGGGCTCGTTCCCGGCATGCCCCACATGTCGTTCATAACCATAGGGCTGCTCATGGGCGTCATGGGATTCATCAGCACGAGGTTCAAGAAGGAAGAAAAGGTCCCGGAGGAGGCACCCCGGGAGGAGGAGGTATCTCCCGACACCCTCCTCACGACGGACATCCTCGAGTTCGAGATCGGCTATGGCCTCATTCCCCTCGTCGACACCGCTCAAGGCGGCGAGCTTTTGACGCGCATCAAGGGGATGCGGCGCACCATTGCAGCCGAGCTCGGAATCATCGTTCCGCCCATCCATGTACGCGACAACCTCGACCTCAAGCCCAACGAGTACAAGCTCTCGCTCAAAGGCTCGGAGATCGCGCATTCCGAGGCAATGGTGGACAGGCTGATGCTCCTCAATCCCGAGGACGTGAAGATCGATATCCCCGGCATCCCCGTCAAGGAGCCGGCATTCGGACTGCCCGCCCTGTGGATCAAGAAGGCCGACAGCGAGCGTGCCCAGCTCGCCGGGCTGACGGTCGTCGACTCGTCGACCGTCATCGCCACCCACCTTACCGAATCCATAAAGGGCAATGCTCACGAGCTCATGGGGAGGCAGGAGCTCCAGGCCATGCTCGATACGGTGTCGCGGTCCCACCCCAAGGTGGTCGAGGATCTCATTCCGGCAACCCTCCCGGCAAGCGTCGTGCTCCGGGTCCTCAAGAACCTCCTCAAGGAGAAGGTCTCCATCAAGAACATCCTCACCATTTTCGAGACCCTTGCCGACTTCGGGCCCATGACCAAGGATCCGGATATTTTGACGGAGTACGTCAGACAAGCCCTCATGCGGATCATATCGAAACCGTATATTCAGGAAAACACCATCAAGGTACTGGCTCTAGATCCTTCAATTGACGGGATAATTTCAAAATCCATCCAGCATACCGAACATGGTTCGTATCTTGCATTGGAACCGGATAAGTCTCAAAGAATACTGATGACTTTAAACAAGGAGGTTCATAACGTGGGCAAACAGGGGCTGGTTCCGATCCTGCTGACATCCCCCGTGTGCAGGGCATACATGAAGCGGCTCACGGAACGCTACCTGCCCGATCTCGTCGTGCTGTCACACAACGAGATACCTCCGGAAATAACCATCAAAAATCTCGGGATGGTAAGGATCGATGCAAATTAAGACGTACACCGCAGCATCCATGAAGGACATCCTTTCCCGGATCAAGAACGAGCTGGGATCTGATGCGGTAATCCTCTCCAAGAGAGAGCTCCGGGATCAGAACTTCGGGCTGTCCGCCAAACCCCTGATCGAGGTGACTGCTGCGGTGGACTATGACTCGGCCATGTATGACCGCCAGGCGCATATTACCGCCGTGCCTTCCGATTCCCTGCCGAAGACCGCTGTCCCTCTGGGCAATCTCTCGGACGACATCATCGAGCTCAAGGAAATGATGAAGGAGCTGATAACCCATACCGGGCTGGACGTCCGCCAGAGCAATCCGATCCGGAAAAAGCTCATTGCGAGCGGTATCAGGCAGAACCTTGCAGACATTGTCCTCTCGAAGCTCGGCAAGCAGGCCAAAGCGGAGTCTGTCAGGGATCTCTTAAGCAAGATCGTTCAGGCAGCCCCGCCCGAACAGAACAAGGTATGGGTCTTCGTGGGGACGACGGGCGTCGGGAAAACCACCACGATCGCCAAAATCGCAGCCAGGTGCGTCCTCAATGAAAACAAACGGGTAGGGCTCATAACCCTGGACACCTACCGGATCGGCGCCGTTGACCAGGGAAGGATCTATGCCAAGATACTGAATATCCCCTTCCTGTCCGTCACGGCGGCATCGGAGTTCAGGGCCGCCCTCGCGAAGCTCGACTCCCTGGACCTCATCCTCGTGGATACGGTCGGAAGATCGCCCAAATGCAAGGATTATATTCCCCGGCTGAAGGAGTATTTCGACCGCGTCGATCCCTGCACGTTCCTCCTCATGCCGGTGGCTACGAGGGATTCGGAAATGGATACCACGACGAAGGCCTTCGCGGAGCTGGGTGTCGACCGGATGATCTTCACCAAGGTGGATGAAGCGGTCGCGAGCGGACCCGTGATCAGCCATAATCTCATCTACAGGATCCCGATCTCGCACCTCACGACGGGACAGAGGGTGCCCGAAGACATCGAGGAGGCATCCTCCCATGCGATCGTAGAGAGATGTCTCGGAGACATGAGATGAAAGATCAAGCACATACATTGAGAAGAATATTCGAGGGAGGAGCGAGCTCGAGCTTCCCGCAGGTCCTGTCGGTCACCTCGGGCAAGGGTGGCGTCGGAAAAACGAGCATCGTCGTCAACATGGCCATCATCCTTGCCCAGAAAGGGAAGAAGGTGCTCGTGCTCGATGCCGACCTCGGACTCGCCAATGTCGACGTCATGCTGGGCCTCATGCCCAAGCACAACATACAGCATGTTCTCGACGGGCAATGCGCTCTGGAGGACATTCTGCTTGAGGGACCGGAAGGGATCAAGATCATCCCTGCTTCATCCGGAATCCAGGAGCTTTCGGACCTCACCAACGAGCAGCAGCTCTGCCTCGTGAATTCGCTCGATTACTTCGACCAGCACATCGATTACATGATCATCGACACGGGTGCGGGAATTTCCCGGAATGTCATGTACTTCAATACCGCTGCCCAGCGGATCCTCGTTGTCTGCACGCCGGAGCCCACATCCATTACCGATGCGTACGCCCTCATCAAGGTCTTGAGAAAGCAGTACGGAATCAAGCGCTTCGATCTTATTGTGAATAATGCTTCCTCCAAAATCGAGGGAGACCAAGTTGCACGGCAGTTAACGTTAGTATGTGAGAGGTTTTTAGGGGACGTTGCACTGGAGATCCTCGGGTCCATCCCGACCGACAAGACCATCTCCGAGTGCATCAAAGGGCAAAAGGCATTCGTCGGGGTCCATCCGACCGGGGAGGCGTCGATTCGCCTGGAGAGAGTCGTGAATCGTCTGGAGCAGACATCGCGGAACTCGAACTCCGGGAATCTGCAGTTTTTCCTCAAGAGGATGCTCCTCAATCAATCGAAGGGATCGAGCCATGCAGGATATAGCATTTCCAGATCTTACTGAAGAACAGAAACTCAACCCCAAGGTCAGGACCAAGGTCATCAACGAGTTCTCACCGCTGATCAAGTACATCGCCAGCCGTATCGCTATCCGGCTCCCTCCCCACATCGACCTGAACGACCTCATCAATGCAGGGGTCATAGGCCTCATTGACGCCATCGAGAAATTCGATGCATCGAAGCAGATCAAGTTCAAGACCTATGCCGAGTTCAGGATCAGAGGCGCCATCCTCGACGAGCTCCGCTCCATGGACTGGGTCCCGCGCTCGGTGCGGCAGAAGGCCAGGAAGGTCGAGGATGCCTATGCGCGTCTCGAGTTCACCCTCGGAAGGCCTGCCAGCGACGAAGAAGTGGCCAGCGAGATGAAGATCGACATCGATACCTTCCACAAGCTCCTTTCAGAGACGGCGTCCGTGTCTCTCCTGAGTCTGGACGACCTCGGTGAAGACGACTCCGATCTCTCGAAGAGAAATCTCCTCGAATACATCCTCCAGGACGAAAAGGACTGGCCCTCCCACAAGCTCCGGTATGCCGAAGTGAGGGAGATCGTGGCAAAGGGGATTCAATCGCTGCCCGAAAAGGAGCGCATGGTCATTTCCCTGTACTATTACGACGAGCTCACCATGAAGGAAATCGGGTATGTGCTGAAGTTTACGGAATCGAGGGTCTCCCAGATCCACACCAAGGCAATCTTGAGACTGAGATCGAAGATGCAGAAGCTCTTCAAGGAGATCAGGGTTTAAAGATTTGCCGGTGAAAATACGATGAAGCGAAAAAGACTGCGGAGGCGCCTATGGCGGTAGATAAGAGCATAAAGATCCTCGTCGTGGATGACTTCTCTACCATGCGCAGGATCGTGAAAAACATCTTGAGACAGCTGAACTTCAACAACATCATCGAGGCCGATGACGGCTCTACTGCGCTGGATGTCCTTCAGAGAGAAAAGATCGACATGGTGGTCTCCGACTGGAACATGCCGAAGATGACCGGTCTCGAGCTCCTCAAGGCGGTGAGATCGGATGACTCACTCAAGGACATCCCCTTCCTCATGGTGACGGCAGAGGCCCAGCAGGAAAATATCATCGAGGCAGTCAAATCCGGAGTAAGCAACTACATCGTCAAGCCCTTTACCGCCGAAACTCTGGGGCAGAAGATCAACCAGATATTCAGCAGATAAGGGGGGAGTCGTGGAAAGCCCGTCCGAGAAAAAGGCTGAGCTTGACAAAGACGGGATCGCCTTCGACATCAACGAAGCAGAGCTCGACAAAGACACGGCGTCTTTCCTCGATCTTTCCGGAGCAGGAGAAGATGCATCGGGCGATTCACCCCAAATTGCCGCACAGGCTGCCCCCAAGCAAGAGAAAACCTCCAGACGCCGCTTAATCCTTTATGGCTCGATTATCTCGGGCGCCGTCCTTGTCCTGCTCATATCCGGCATGACCGCATATCATTTTCTGAACAGACACGAGGCCGAGATTCCAGAGGCTTATAAGAAGCCGCCCGAGACTCCCGGCCTCCATTCGCCCCAGGGAGAGATCGTCCTCGATCCCATCATGGTCCTCTACAATTCCAGGAATCCCAGGGAGTCGGGAGTCCTGCTCGCTCAGGTGAGCTTGCATGTCAATCCTGAGATTGCGTACAATATCGGAAACCGGATGTTCGATATCCGGAACCTCATTTCCCAGAGACTCTCTGCCAATGCCGAGGTCTATTCGAAAGACGAACTGTCAGCCATGCTCCGTGAAGACCTGAAATCCCTCAATGTCAGGGACGTGGCATTCGTACAGTTCGAGAAACGGTAAGCGGCATGAGAGCACATGACCGGACCCGTACGAAAAACAATCGATAAGGGTATGATATGGAATTGGCAAGAATTGACGAGATGATAGCTTCCGAAGATTCCTCCCTGAGGAGGGAGGCGGCGACCCTGCTTGCAGAATTCGATGCAGAGGAAGTCTCCGACAGGCTTGCCGAGCTGCTCAAGGACCATAACAACGGGGTCAGGGACGCTGCCCAGAACTCGATCATCATGCTGGGGGGCAAACCCCTCGTCGAGAAGATGGTCCCGCTGCTCTCCCTCGAAGACCCTGCCATCCGGAACGCGGCCGTCGACATCTTGAGAAAAATAGGTCTCGACGGATTGGATACCCTTCACGCTTTCGCAAAAGACTCAAACGACAACGTGCGACTGTTCATCCTCGACATCCTCGGCACCATCGGGAGCCACGAGAGCCTCGGCACCCTGATCGAGGGGCTCTACGATACGAACCCCAATGTGCGCAATGCCTCGGTCATCTCTCTCGGCGAGCTCGGCGAGCCTCAGTCCTTCGAGCACCTTCGCGCGCTCATCAATGACGAGGAGTGGATCCGCTTTTCCGTTATCGAGGCCCTTGCCAGCATCCCCCACGAGGGGGTCGTCGGTTTTCTCCTGGAAGAGCTGGGCCGATGGTCCAACGATGAGATCACCACATGCGCCATTCTCGAGACCCTCGGGAAGATAGGCTCGAAAGATTCGGTACGGCCGCTGATGGACATGCTCGAAAAATCGGATGAATATATCGCGATCTCGATTGCCCAGACACTGCTCGCCATCATGTCCGGTGAAGATATCGCGGCTCTCGATCCCAGCGACAGATCCCGCCTCAAACGCGTCCTCGAGAGGTGCCTCCTGGATGCGGAAGATGAGTTCCTTCACAACATCCTTTCGGCAATGGGCATTATCGGCGATACCGGGAGCGCTGAGAAGATCGTGGATCTGGCGAGAAGGATCGATCCGGATCACGAGCAGGAGAAATGGGAGGACATCAAGGATGCCCTCATCGAGCTTGGTGACGCTTCCCTGATGGTGAATCTCCTCGATGACGACGAAAAGAGCAGAATCCTCTCCTCGGAGATCCTCGGCAGAATCGGGGGCGAAAAGGAAGGTGAAGAGCTTTCCGCAAGGATACTCTCGCAAGAGGGCTATGTGAAAAGGGCCATGACCGATGCACTCGCACATATCGGAGGTCCGGGCTCCAGGGCAACCCTGCTCCGTCTCATCCACGACCAGGACGGGCATGTGGTGACGTCTTCCCTCCAGGCCCTGGGAGAACTCGGCAATCCGGAGGACATCGACGAGCTACGAGGATTCTTGCGGCATCCCTATCCCGACGTCAGAGGAACCGCACTGGAGGCTATCGCCCGGATCGGCGCCGACAAGGCGGAAAAATGCTTCCTCTCCCTTACGGAAGATCCCGACCCCGAAATCAGGATCATGGCCATTGTCGGTCTCGAAAGGATCAAGAGTGCCTGCCTTTCCGATACGGCCGCCCGCATGCTTGAGGATCGGGACTGGAGAGTGTGCATGGCCGCCCTCAAGATCGTCAGGGATGAGATGCTCCCGATGGAAAACGGCCTGCTCGCCACGCTCCTGAATAACGAACACGATGAAATCCGGCATCTTGCCATCGGCATCGTGGGCCAGAAGAGGATAGGCGAGCTGAGACCCTTGCTTGAAGACGCCATCTCGGGCGATAAGATGTGGACATCGTACCATGCCATAGAATCCCTCGGGCTGTTCAGGGACGAGGATGCAAAAGCGAGGCTGCTCGCCATCCTCAAAAACGGGCCCGACTTTCTGCGCATCTCTGCGCTCAAGACCCTGGGCTTGTGGGAAGACGAATCGTTGGTCTCCGATCTGGAAATTTACATGGACGACGACAATCTCGATGTTGCCAGGGCTGCAGCCGAGGCAATGGATAAACTGCAGGGAGTGGCCGTCTGATGAACAGCCGTGTTCTCGATATCATAAAGGGTATCGACGATATCCCCACCCTGCCCTCCGTTGCCATGGAGGTGATGGACCTTACCCGGTCTGCCGAGGTTTCCATCAGGGAAATCTCCGAGTGCATCCACAAAGACCCGGCGCTGGCCATGCGGGTGCTGAGGATGGCGAACTCCTCGTTCTACCGGAGGGGATCAAAGGAAATCGACACCATCCACCGGGCCATACTCATGATGGGGCTCAACGAGGTCGTCAATATCGCCACCTCCGTCTCTGTCCTTTCCATCCTGAATCCGAAAAACGATGAAAGAGAATCGCTGAGGAGAAAGCTCTGCAACCACTGCATTGCAACGGCACTCATCGCGCGGTACATGGATAAGAAGATCCACCTGAGGGCGCAAGGCAGGGAATTTGTCGGCGGCCTGCTCCACGACATCGGCAAGATCATTTTCGACGAATACTTCCATGACCGCTTCCTCGAGGCTCACGAGCTCTCGATCAGGAAGGACTGCCCCATGTTCGAGGCAGAGAAGGAGGTCATCGGAGCCACTCACATGGACGTAGGATCTTTCCTCGCCCAGAAATGGAAGCTGCCGCCCTACCTTGCAGACATCATTCTCAACCACCACAATCCGGCAGATGCGCAGCTCAAGGATATCACGGCGCTCATATCGATCGCAAACCTTCTGGCAAAGGCCAGGGAGATCTCCTGCGGCGGAGACACGATATCCTTCGTGCTCAAGGATCAGGGGGCATGGCTCATTCTCAAGAAGCTGGGCCATCCCATGGATACCCTCGATCTCGAGCGCATCACCTTCGAGATGGAAGACATCGGGCAAGAGGTGCAGAAGTACATCTCGACGGTGCTGGATCAGCCTTCGGAGGGAAATGCCGATGGCTGACTTCCTCGATCCGGTGGCTTCCCAGATGTCGGATGAGACCTTCCTCCTGCTCAGAGACCTTATCTATGAGCATTCCGGGATCTACTTCTCCGACAACAAAAAGGCCCAGCTCGAAAACAGGCTCTCCCTGCGGCTCAAGGCGAACAACCTCCCCGACTACGACAAGTATTACTACATGCTCAAATACGACCCTCAGGCGTCGAGAGAGCTGAAGGCCTTATTCGATTCGGTAACCACGAACGAAACGAGCTTCTTCAGGAGCCCTCCCCAGATCCAGGCTTTCCAGGAAAAGGCCCTGCCCGAGATCATCCAGCACCGGCTCGAAAAAGGGGAGAAGGTCCTGAGGCTCTGGTCGGCCGGATGCTCCACCGGGGATGAACCCTATACCATGGGCATCATCCTCAAAGAGGTTCTCAAAGACAGGCTCAGTGAGTGGGATGTGAAAATCTATGCCAGCGACATCAGCGAAAAGGCGCTGAAGTCCGCCCGGGCGTCGACATACAACGAGTACACCTTACGATCGGTACCTCCCGAGATAAAGAAAAATTACTTCATCCAGAACGGACCCTTGTTCACTGTCTGCGACGAGATACGCTCCCTCGTCGAGCTTCAGTATTTGAACTTCAACGACGCAAAGCGCGTCAAGCTCATGAGGGGCTTCGACATCATCTTCTGCAGGAACGTTCTCATCTATTTCGATGATGCTGCAAAGAAGAATTTCGTGGCTCAGCTCTATGACAATCTGAACCCCGGAGGATACCTTTTCATCGGCCACTCGGAATCTCTCCACAACATCTCGAGAGCATTCAAGCTGGTGCATTTTCCTGGCGCCCTGGGATACAAAAAGGAATAGCGAACTCATGGATAAAATACTCATCGTAGACGACTCGGCGACAGTCAGGAAGCTCCTGGTTCACACCTTGAGGCCGAAGAATTACCGCTGCATCGAGGCCTGCGACGGATTCGACGCCCTCGAGAAGCTGGCCCAGCACCCGGACACGAGGCTCATCATCTCGGACCTCAACATGCCCAACATGGACGGCATAGAGCTCATAGCGAACATACGGCAGAATCTGCAGTACAAGGACCTCCCGATCATCATGCTCACGACTGAGGCATCTCAGGACAACAGGAAGCTCGCCTTCGATGCGGGCGCCAACCTCTACCTCGTGAAGCCCTCGCCCGCGCACATCATCCTCTTCAAGGTCCAAAGCCTTCTCGAAGCCGACAAGTGAGCGTTCAGGGCAATCCCTTATCGCTATCTTCTTATCCCATAAGGCATAAAACTCAGCTCTCCTCCCTGGTACATTCATAGAACACATCAAGAAAGACATACTCGGTGGAGAGGGAGCCGGGGGAGCCCTTCCTTCACCAGAATCACTTGTTTGTTTGCATCCTATGGCTTGCCTTACGGGCGACCCCGTAAACTCGCCTCCCTTAAGGGAGGCTCAAACAATACGGGGTCAAGAGCCCTCCAGGCTTCGCCATGGATGCAAATCAAAAAGTGCTCAATGGTTCATCCAGGACCCCCCGGCTCCCTTGGCACGCTCTCAGAAGTATAGCAACCCGTCATTCCCGCAAAAGCGGAAATCCAGCGGATCCTGGGCTCCCTGAATTATCCCGGCCGAATTCATCCCTGCTGAGGCGGAGGCAGGGATTACAGCTTTTTCGATTCCGACAGGGCATCAATACTGGATCGTTCTCCCCAGCTTGATGCTGTAGGCCTTGTCTCTCGTCACGATGATGTGGTCGTGCACAGCGATGCCGAGTGATTCGCCCAGCTCCGAGAGGGAGCGGGTGAGACGCTCGTCGTGGGATGAAGGTGACAAGGTGCCCGACGGATGATTGTGCACGAGGATAAGGGCGGATGCGCCCTTCATGAGGGCGGTTTTGAAGACCTCGCGGGGATAGACATGGGCCGTGTTCACGGTGCCTTCGGAGAGACGCTCGATATGGATGAGATGCCCTGCCGAATTGAGGCACAGGAGCATGAAGTGCTCGCTCTTTTCTCCTCCGATCTCGGCCTGCATATATCTGATCACGGCCTCGGGGTTGTCCAGGGCAACTGCGGCGTCCTCGCCTTCAGGGACCAGATACCTTACGATGCATTCCTTGACGAGCTTGATGAGGGTGCTCGTATACTCTCCCACCCCTTTGCTCTCTTCGAGATCGCCGAAGGACCCGTCGAAGACCCTCCGCAGCGTTCCGGCCTGCCTGATCATCTCCTTGGCGAGGGGCTTCGTGTCCTTTTTCGGAATGGCATACCCGAGAAGCAGCTCGAGAAGCTCATAATCCTGGAGCGCATCCCTGCCGCCCTTCCTGAAACGCTCCCGGAGCCTGTGCCTGTGCCCGAGGTAATGGGGCGTGCTCTCCTTCATTCACTCCCCCCCGCTCTGCCTGCATACGGCAGCAGGTGAGGAGAAATCCCACGGCAGGACCTCGTCCGCGTTGCGCTCTCTTAAGGCGTAGTAATCGGGGTTGCGCGGCCACTCCTTGAGGATCCCCTGCCACTTCGACTGAGGCTCCCCCGCCATCCTGGCAAGGACGTCGAGGACCCTCCGGTCGCCGCGGGCGATCATTCCCTGCAGATAAGCCCACTTCGGACCTTCAAAGCTCACCGAGACATTGCTCTGGGAGCTTAAGCCCCTGGCGATCTTCCGTATCCTCTTTTTCGCCTCTGCCGGCTCGATCATGCCCACCCTCTCGTAGCGGGAATGGGGCTTGGGAACCATCGTGTTGATGCTTACCGACACCTTGCCCATCCTCCTGTTCCCTTTCGAAACGAGAATGAAGACCTGCCTGATGCGCTTCACGAGGTCGATGACGGCATCGATATCCGCCGGTTCCTCTCCGGGGACGCCCACCATGAAATAGAGCTTGATATCCCGTATCCCGCTCTTCACGAGCGAGGTGACGTCGTCGAGGATCGCCTCGTTGCTCACGACCTTGCCCAGCGAGGAACGCAGGGAGTCCGAACCCGTCTCGGGCGCGAGGGTCACCCCGCCAACCCGGGACTCTTTCAGGTAATGGAGGAGATCGTCGGAGATCATGCCGAGGCGCAGAGACGGAGGAGCGATCTTCAAACCCATCGAATCGATCTCGGAGAGGATCGTGGAAAGCTGGGGGTGGTTGTTGAGCGACGTGCTCACGAGACCGAGCTTTTTCCCGGAATGAGAGGCCTTTTCGAACACGCCCTTCAAGTTCGATACATCGACGGGCCTAAACGGGGAGTAGATCTCCCGGGCGGTGCAGAACTTGCAGCGGTACGGGCATCCGCGGGCTATCTCCAGCAGGAACATGTCCGCAAACACGGTCCTGTTCGTGAGGATGACCGAGTAGCCCGGGTCCTCGAAGGGCTCGACAACGGAGATGCCCGGCCTCTTTCCCTCGAACCCCCGTATCGCATCGCCCTCGTAGACAGGCGTCGTAAGCTCGGGGATATAGACGCCTTGCGTCTTCTGCAGCCTCTCGAGGAACTCGCCCCGGCCCGTGCTCTGCGAGAAGGCATTCTGGAGGGCATCTGCCAGGGGCTCGCCCTCTCCGAGGAAGCACGCGTCGAGGACTTCTGCCACCGGCTCCGGGTTTATGGTCGCGGCTGCCCCGCCTGCCAGGACGATGGGCCCGTTCGGGCGGTCCTTCGAGAGGAGAGGGATGCTGTTGCTCTTGAGGATATGGAGCATGTTGACCCAGTCGAGCTCGTAGGAGACGCTGAAAGAGACGACCTGGAACTCCCGGAGAGGCCGCGAGGATTCCACGGAGCGCTCGAAGTCCGTGAAAAAGCGTTCGCATACGATACCCGGGTGGGCGTTCAGCACCCGGTACATCGTGTGCAGTCCGAGGTTGGACATGCCCACGAAGTAGGTGTTGGGGTACACGAGGGCAACGCTTAATCTGCCCCCCGGATCCTTGCGGATCGCACCTTTTTCATCCAACATCGATACCGAGTCCCTTGATCTTCCTGTGCAGGTTGCTCCTCTCTACGCCGATGAGATCTGCTGTCTTGGAGATGTTGTTCCCGCACTCCTTGAGCTTGTTCTCAATGAATATCCTTTCAAACTCCGCCCTCGCATCCTTGAGCAGGGTGTACCCGAAGAGCCTGTCCGATTCCGAAACGGATCTCGATCCCAGGGGCAGGATATCGTCCGCCGTAATGGTATCCCCCGGGGTCATGATCACGAGTCTTTCGATGATATTCTTCAGCTCTCTGACATTGCCGGGCCAGTCGTGCTGCATGAGCTTCTTGACGGCGCCTTCGGTGATGGCCTTCTTCTTCCCGCCCTTCAAGGGGGAATACACCTTGAGGAAATACTCGGCGAGCTCGGGGATGTCCTCTTTCCGATCGATGAGCCGGGGCACGTAGATGGGAATGACGTTGAGCCGGTAGTAGAGGTCCTGCCTGAATCTGCCGGCAGCGATCTCTTTTTCGAGGTCCTTGTTCGTGGCCGTGAACACCCGCACGTCCACCTGGATGGTCTGGCCGCCGCCCACCCTCTCGAAGCGCTGCTCCTGGAGGATCCTCAGGATTTTTGCCTGAGTGGGCAGGCTCATATCCGCGATCTCGTCGAGGAAGAGCGTCCCGTTGTGGGCCAGATCGAACTTGCCCCGCCTCCTTTCCGTGGCGCCGGTGAAGGCGCCCTTCTCGTGCCCGAAGAGCTCGCTTTCGATGAGCTCCTGCGGTATGGCCGCACAGTTCACCTCCACGAAGGGCTGCTTGGCCCGTACGCTTTTCTTGTGGAGCCTCCGGGCCACGAGCTCCTTTCCCGTCCCGTTCTCACCCAGGATGAGGACCCATGCGTCTGAAGGCGCTGCCCTGTCTATCTGCTCCTTGAGCTTCCTGATGGCGGGCGAGTTGCCGATGATCTCATCTTCCTTCTCGGTCTTTTTTCTCAAGAGGGCGTTCTCTTCCTCGAGGGCCTTCATCTGCAGGGTGTTCTGGATGGTGATGATGATCTTGTTCAGATCGAGAGGCTTCTCCACGAAGTCGATGGCGCCCAGCCTGGTGGCCCTCACAGCGGTTTCGATGGATCCGTGGCCCGTCATGATGATCACCGGGGTATTGTTCCCGTTCTTCCTGAGATCCTCCATGATCTGCAATCCGTCCCTGCCCGGCATCCATATGTCGAGAAGGATGAGGTCCACATCGCTGCTCTCGATGATTTCGAACGCCTCGTCGCCGTTTCCGGCCAGGAGCGTATGGTACCCTTCATCCTCAAGCCCGCCCTTCAAAGAAAACCGTATGCTTTCCTCGTCATCAACAATGAGTATCGTGCGCTTCATGAACTACTCCTTTACCGGCAATTCAATGCTGAAAACCGTTCCCACAGGCACGTTATCCTTGACCCGGATGAACCCGTTATGATCGGAGACAATCCTGTTGACAATGACGAGACCGAGACCCGTCCCCCCTCTCTTGGTGGAGAAGTACGGCTCGAACAGCCGTTCCTTGACCTTGTTCGAAATCCCGGTGCCCGTGTCCGAGATGTCGAGGGTGGCAATGTGCACGTCGGAGTCGTAGGCCGTCTTTATGCTCACCTTTTTCTGCGGATTCGACGCCTCGATCACGGCAGTGGATGCATTCTCCAGCAGATTGCCGATGGCCCGGCTCATCTGCGGACTGTCGATCTCCACCATGGGCATGCCCTCGTCGATGGTTATTTCATACTCGACTTGAGGATGGGCCTGCCTGTAGAGCGTCACTGCATCCTGAACCACCTTGTTGAGATCTCCGGGCACGGGCATGCACGAGGGCATCTTGGCAAACGCAGAAAACTCGTTCACCAGGTGCTTCATCTCGTCGACCTCCTTGATGATGACCCTGGTACATTCGTCGAACACCTGCCCGTCTTCCGCCAGCTTGTCGAGGTATCTCCGCCTGAGCCTCTGGGCAGAGAGCTGGATGGGGGTGAGCGGATTCTTCACCTCATGGGCGATCCTGCGCGCCACCTCCCTCCACGCCGCCATGCGCTCCATCTTCTGCATCTGGGTGAGGTCGTCGAACACGACGACGGTCCCGAGATGCTCGTCGTTGTCGTCATAGAGGAACGACGCGTGCCCGAGCAGGGTAAGCCTCTTGCCTCCGACGGATACCCCGATCTGCTTCTGGGTGGTAATGCCTTTCGACTTCTTGAAATTCTCGATGAGGTCCGTCGAAATCGCGCTCAGGCCGTCCCTGAATATCTCGTCGTATTTCTTTCCATGTGCGGATTCCTGCGTGATGGCGAGCATCTCACTGGCCGCGGGATTGAGATAGACCACGGTATCATCCGGCTGGAGCGTTATGACCCCTGTCGAGATGTTGTTCAGCATGGTCAGGATGTAACGGTTCCTGTTCGCGAGGTCTGTGTATGCCTTCTCGAGCTGCTTTCTCGATTCGGTCAGGTCGCTCACCATCTTGTTGAAGTCCTGCACGAGGAGGCCGAGCTCGTCGTTCGACTGGACGTCGATGGAGAAGCTCAAATCCCCTCTCGAGATTCTCTGCGTTCCCTCGACGAGCTTCTCGATGGGGTTGAGAAGCCCCTTGGAGATGTTGATGCCGAACCACACGGCCGAAAAGAGCACCAGCAGGGTAATCGAGGAGAGAATGATGATGTAGTTGGTCTTTATCGGCCCTTTGACCCGCAGGCTCTGGATGTAGTCGGTGAAGGTGCCCCTGATGATTCCCAGCCTGCCCGAGAGGCTTTCCGGGATGTAGTAATCCACCACGAGCACGCCAACGACGTCCTTCAGATTGAAGGAGGACCTGATAGGCACGATTCCCTCGATGACATCCGCCTTGCCTGTCCTTCTGACAATGGACATGGTCTTTCCTTCCATGGCCTCATGGACCCGGCTCGACTGAGGTGACGGCAGGCCCGCGGCGCCGATGGAAGGAGAGGTGATCTTCACGAGCTCCTCGCTCTGAGCGGACAGGACCTCAACGGACGAGAGCCTGAACAATGCCATCCTGTCGCTGAGGAGCGCCTTCAAGATATCGAGATTTTCCTCTTTGAGCAGTCTTCTCTCGGTTATCTCCGCGGATATGGAGCTCGCGTAGTGGATCGCCTCTGCCGAGGCCTCCTTGTAGTAGATGTTCGCCACGTTCATGGATTCCTCAATAGCGGTCTCCACTGAGGAGGAGAGCCATCCCTCCATGGAGCTCGTGAGGAAGATGACGCTCGTGAAGAACAGGACCATGGTGGGAACGATGGTGAGCGTTACAAAGGCGATGACGAGCTTGGTCCTGAGCTTCGTCCCGAGCACGCCTTTCTGCCGCTCCATGAGGAGCTTTGCGAGATTGCGGGTCACGAGGAAGATGACGAGCACGAGCAAGACCACATTGAGGCTGATTACGGCGAAGATGACGATGTTGCTCGACAGGGAGAGGGCCTGGAGGTTCCGGATATTCGTCCGCGCGATGCTCAGGAGGGCGATCATCCCGAGGATAACGAAAATATAGACGATCTCCCTGGTCCTCTTCGAAATCACGACCTGTTTCCCCCCTCCAGGAAATACGCCTTGCGGATCTCGTGCGCAAGGGCGATGTGAAGCCGGTGGCTGGCCTTGTATGCCCTGATGTCGCCCTCGATCGGCACGCCCAGGGTCCAGAGGTCGCCCAGGAGATCGAGGATCTTGTGGCGGATGCATTCGTCCGGGAACCGGAAGCCTTCGGGATTGATCACCTTCTCATCATCCACCACCACGGCGTTCTCGAGGCTTCCTCCCAGGGCAAGCCCTGCCGAGCGCATCTTTTCCACGTCGCGGAGCATGCCGAAGGTCCGGGCCTTCGAGATCTCCTCGCCATAATCGGCTCCGCCGAAGGACAAGCGCTGTCTCCCGATGGCACGGCTCGGGAAATCGATCTCGTAGGTGATCCGGAATGGTCCCGGCCCTGCCTCGATGGACGAGCCGCCCTCTTCGAGGTGGATGGCGTCACGGATGCGCACAGGCGTAACCTCTCCCGAGAGGTCCATTGTCCCGGCATCCTGGAGCCGGGTGAAGAACGGCCAGGCAGAGCCGTCGAGGACCGGGATCTCCTCGCCCTCGATCACCACCTCGCAATCGGTGATCTTGAGCCCCCACAGGCACGACATGAGGTGCTCGATCGTCGAGACGGACACCCCGCCTAAGCCGATGGTAGTGCTGAGCCTGGTGTCGACGACGTTTTCGGGCGTCGCCGGGACCCTGACACCCTTCTTTACGAACACGATCCCCTGATTCCCGGGGCAGATGCGGACGAGAGCCCGGCCGCCCCGGTGAAGACCGATCCCTTCGATATGCACTTCCTTCGATAGCGTCCTGCGAACCATAGTGGTCATAGATTATGGAACCCAGGCCTTTTAGTCAAATGCTAAAAGGGGCGTACGCTTTAGTTTGACACCCGTGAGAAAAACCCTTATATGATCATCCCATGTTCGGAATCGGCGGTCAGGAACTCTTTTTCATCATCTTGCTGGCCTTGTTACTGCTCGGACCCGGCAAACTACCGGAGATCATGAAGACCTTAGGCAAGGCAATGGGAGAATTCCAGCGCGCTTCCAACGACCTCAAACGGGAGATCGATCTTGCGTCGCAGGAAAAGCCGGCAAGGCCGGCACCCGGGCCGGCTCCTGCCGAAAAGACCTCGAGCACCCAGGAAGACCCGGCCGAGCGAGCGGACTCACCCGACAAGGAGACCTCCTCTTCCGACCAGCCGGAGAGCAACCCCGATGTGATGAAAGGCTAGAGCACGCGTGGATGAGGAAATAAACCCGACAGACGATAAGCTCCCGATAACCGACCACCTCGAAGAGCTGCGCTGGAGAATCATCAAGAGCCTTATTGCCGTGGGTGTAGGCTTTGTCGTTTCCTATGCCTTTGCAGACAGGATCTTCAATTTCCTGACCTCGCCCCTGACGCAGGCCATGCCCGAGGGAAGCCACATCATCTACACCTCGCTGCCCGAGGCGTTCTTCACCTACATGAAGGTCGCCTTTTTCTCCGGCCTCATCTTCTCCGCCCCGGTCATCTTCTACCAGATCTGGAAGTTCGTTATGCCCGGGCTCTACGAGAATGAAAGAAAATACGTCGTTCCCTTCGTGCTCGTGGCAACGTTCTTCTTCGTCGTGGGCGTGACCTTCGCCTTCTTTGTCGTATTCCCCGTCGCATTCAAATTCTTCATGACCTATTCGACCGGCAATATCGTGGCCTTCCCCTCCATGAGAGAGTACCTCGGATTCACCATGAAGTTCCTGCTCGGTTTCGGGCTCACCTTCGAGCTTCCGGTCGTCATGTACTTTCTCGCCAAGATGGGGGTCGTCAATGCCGGCATGCTCAGGAGAAACAGGAAATATGCCATCCTCGTCGTGGCCGTCGTGGCCGCCGTCCTCACCCCGGGACCGGACGTATTCAGCCAGTGCATGCTCGGCATCCCGCTGTACGTGCTCTACGAGATGAGCATCTGGGTCGCCCAGATCGTCGGAAAGAAGAGAGCGCGCGCCAAGAAGGCGGAGCCCGACAACCCCGACGACGAGCCGCACCAGGAAGCCGGCTGAGGAAGCCTTCCCGACCAAGCCTTTTCACCCCGCGGCACCCTGCCGGGACCGCCGCTGCGGGATGCCCCTTGCCCGCTCGCTCATTCTGTGGTTAGGATGGTCCTCATACCGCTTGAATGAGAGATGTACTGAAATGCGCAAGATCCTCGGCATTCTCATCGTGTGTACCGCCGCCCTCTCCCTGTGGGCCTTGCCCTGCGGAGCGAAAGAAATCCCCCGGAGGATCGTCTCCCTCGCCCCTTCCTTCACCCGGCAGATCTATGACCTGAAAATGCAGGACAGGCTCGTAGGCATTACGAGCTTCTGTCCGAAGTATGCGCAGGGCAAGGAGATCATCGGCTCGCTCACCGCGCTCAATTTCGAGAAGATCTGCGCCCTGAAGCCCGACCTCATCCTTGCGAGCACGGACTCCAACAAGAAGGCTGACATCGAGAAGCTTTCCTCGCTCGGGCTTGCCGTCGAGGTCTTCGAGGGATGCGAGTCCTTCGAGTGCATGTGCAGAGGCTTCATCCGCCTCGGCGACCTGCTGGGAAAGGGAAAGGAAGCCCGGAGCATGGTCGCGGACGTCCGTAGCCGGCTCGACTCCATGCGCTCGAAGATCGCGGGCAGGCAGAAGCTCCGCGTGTTCTGGCAGATGGGGACGAACCCCCTGGTGACGGCGGGCGACGAGACCTTTACCGGCGAGATCATCCGCCTTGCCGGGTGCGAAAACATCTTCAGCGGGGTCAGGACGAAGTACCCGCGGGTCAACATCGAATCCGTGCTCACGAGGAACCCCGAAGTCATTTTCATCGTGAGCGATATGGAAGGCGCGAGGGTCCCTTTGAGCGTCTGGAAGCCTTTCAAGGATATCAGCGCCGTGAAGGACGGAAGGGTCTACGTCATGAGTGCGGACACGGTCTGCCAGCCCACGCCCGCCATGTTCCTGAAATCCTTTCAGGCGGTGATAGCCCGCCTCTACCCGGGGGTGATATGAGGAGGGCCTTCGTCTTCATCCTCCTGGTTCTCTTCTGTGCGGCCTCCGTGATTCTGGCCCTGCTCACGGGCGGGACCGAACTCCCTGCCGGCGAGATCATCCGTACCCTTCTTCACCCGTCGTCGGAGGGGGTAACCCATACCCTGATCTGGGAGCTCCGCATCCCCCGGATCTTCACCGCGGGGATCGTGGGGGCGGCACTGGCCTCGTGCGGGGTCGTCTTCCAGGCCATCCTGAGAAACCCCCTTGCCGAGCCCTATACCCTGGGAGTATCCGGAGGGGGCGCGCTCGGCGCCACCATCGCCATCCTGCTCGGCATCAGCGGACTCCCCATGGCAGCGATCTGCTTTGCCGGGTGCTGCCTGAGCATCGCCATCGTGCTCGGAGCCGCGTCGCTCAAACGGTTCACGGACAGTACGCTCATCCTCTCAGGGGTCATCATGAGCTTCATCTTCTCTTCGGCCGTGATGTTCATCTTCAGCGTGGCCTCGTCACGCGAGGTCCACGCCTCGATCCTGTGGCTCATGGGGTCGCTCTCCGCACCCCCGCAAGGCTCGATCCCCATGCTCCTGGCGACGCTCCCCATCATGGCGGTCCTCCTTCTTTCGGCAAAGGACCTGAACCTCCTGTCACTGGGCGATGAATCCTCGTACCACCTGGGGCTGAATGCGAAGAAGGCAAAGGGGCTGCTGCTCCTCACCGCATCCCTCATCACAGGAGTGTGCGTCGCGGTTTCCGGCATCATCGCCTTTATCGGACTCGTCATCCCCCACCTTGCCCGGAGGCTCACGGGAGCGGACCATCGGTACCTGCTGCCGTCTTCGATGCTGGCCGGTGCGGGGTTTCTCATCCTCTCGGACAGCATCTCCCAGGTGCTCATCAGGCCTCTCGAGCTGCCCGTAGGGGTGATCACGGGACTCGTAGGAGGCGTCTTCTTCGTCCTCTACCTGCTCAAGGCCCGGCCGGCAGAGGTGGTGTGACATGGACATCCTCACCGTCGAAAACGTCACGGCAGGATACGGGAAGGAGCCCATCATTCACGACGTCACCTTCGGGATTCCCAAGGGGGGCATCTTCGGGATCATCGGGCCGAACGGCGCCGGCAAGACCACCCTTTTCAAGACTATCAGCAAGGTCCTCAAACCCTGGAAAGGGGTGATCCGCTACGTTGGAAACGACATCGCGAAGATCTCCCACAAGGCGTATGCGGCGAAGGTGGCGGTCATTCCCCAGTTCCGCACGGCCCCTCCCCCTTTTACCGTTGAAGAGTTCGTCTCCATGGGCAGGTACCCCCACGGGGGAAGATTGACCCGCTTTACTCCCGAAGACCGCCGGATCGTGGAGGAAAACATCCGGCGCTTAAAACTCGAGCACTTCAGGAGCAAGAGGATGGATAACCTCTCCGGCGGGGAGATGCAGCGGGTGTTCCTCGCCCAGGGGCTTGCCCAGAGCCCGGAGCTCATCCTCATGGACGAGCCGACCTCCCACCTCGACATCACGCACAAGATCCGTATCCTCGACGTGATAAGCCGGCTGTCACGGGAGACAGGGCTCACGGCACTGATCGTGCTCCATGATCTCAACCTCGCCAGCGCATACTGCGACTTCCTGGTCATGATGAAGCACGGCCGCATCCATGCCAGGGGAAGCGCTAACGACGTCCTGACCGAGGAGCGCATCCTCGAGGTCTACGAGACCCCTGTCCGGATCGGAGAAGACCCTGCCATCAAAAAGCCCCACATCTTCTTCCTGCCGCAGAGTTCTCAAAAGTAGGCACGTTCAAACCGAGGTTGTCTCAGGTTGGATGAGAAAGCCAGGATTCGATACGGTAAAGTGATTTTATTGCTAACGATATATGCTTATATGCTGAGGAGTTAGGCTATCTTATAGATAGTATAAGTTGCGGTATTCATTCTACCTATTTACATATGCCGTGGATATCAACAGTCTTGGAATGATGCCAATTATCATAAACATGCATGCACTTATTTTTACTCTGCTCTTGGCTTTTTTGGATATGGGCTTACAGTTTTAATGCAATTCGAGCCCCATGGCGAACTGCGCCGTCGAACCAGGCATTCGTGTCTTCCTTGCCGTCCCCGATGAGGTAGACTTCGGGGGCTCTTCCCACGAGGGACTTATAAAGGTGATCATTCTTCTTGTCCTTTGCTATGATCACGACCGTGTCAGCCTCGATTAGCTCTTCTTTTCCTTCCCTGGTTCTGATCCGTACCCCTTCGTCAATGATCTCCTCATATATGACCCCGGTGTAAACAGGGATCCGGCGTGCAACAGCCCATGGGCCCCACATGAGCTGCAAATGCAGGTTCATCCCGTTCCACAGTTGCTCATCTTCCTTGAGGATAACTACTTCCTTGCCTCTCTTGATGAAGAACTCCGCGGACTCCGCACCTTTGAGATCACCTCCGATGATGACAATCTTCTTTCCCTTATTCTTGAAGAAGCCCCTTGAATAGCCTGTCAGCTGTCTGAGGGTAACCACGTTCTTTCTATCTTTTCCCGGGATATCGGGAACCACCCACGTGCTTCCGGGAGACACGATTATTGCATCGGGCTTCTCCTTCTCAACGAGCGCGGCATTCACCTCGACACCCAACCGGATCGTGACGTTCGGCAGCTTCTTCAGCTGCCTCTCGTACCAGTCAAGCTCGGGCTTTACCGTGTCGAAATCGTGACCCGACTCCTTGATTAAGGCAGCCAGCGGCATGAGACCGCCCAGCCACTTGACCTTGTCGTAGAGCGTCACCTCGTGACCCCGCAGCGCTGCAACCCGCGCAGCCTCCATCCCACCGGGTCCGGCTCCCACCACCATCACCTTCTTTTTCTTCTTTGCCGGGGCAAAATCCTGCCCGTCCCCGATCTCGTACTCGTGCCCCATGAACGCGTTCCACCGGCACTCGATCGGAACGTTGAGCAGGAGGGTAGAGATGCAGTGCATGCACCGGGCGCAAGGGCGGATATCTTCGATCCTTCCCTGCTCGAGCTTCTTCGGATAGGCCGGGTCCACCATCAGGTTCCTTCCCATCCAGATCAGGTCGGTCCGGTCCTCGTTCAAGGCCTTGGCAGCGCTTTCGTACGTATAACCGTTGGAAGACGATACAGGGATGTTCACCGCCTTCCTGATCGCCTCGGCCTCGGGCAGCATGGCCCCCGTGGGTATCCTGTCCCTGAATTCCTTCGTGCTCGGCACCGGCTCGGGCCAGTACAACTGGGTGGGGGCCCAGCAGCACCAGAACTCGTTGTACCCATAACCGCTGGCCTGGATGTAGTCCAACCCAGCTTTCTCGAACATCTTTGCAAACTCGATGGCCTCTTCCAGCGTGGTGCCCAACGGGTCACCCCACTCCCGGGCAGACATCCGGCAGCCGATGACAAAGTCGTCCCCGCACAGCTCCCGCACCCTCTGCATGATCTCCACGGCAAACCGGGCCCGGTTCTCCAGCGTATCGCATCCATACTGATCGTGCCGTTTGTTCTGGCGCCTCGAAAGGAAGCTGTTGCCCAACGCGTAATGAGCCACGTGGATCTCCGCTCCGTCCAAACCCGCCTTCTTCGCACGCAGGGCCGCCTGAGCCCAGCATTCCTGTAGCTCGTGAATCTCGGTGATGGTGAGCTCACGGGCCTTGTCGAACGCGGCCTCGCTGGGCGGATCGATGGCCGACGGAGCCACGGGCTGGATACCGTCGATCAACTGCTTGTGACAGGGACCGGCATGGGTGACCTGTACGACGCACTTGGCGCCGTGTTTGTGGATCGCCTCTGCCAGCCGCTGCCAGCCGGGGATGAACCGGTCCTCGTCGAGGCGAGGGTGTGGGATGTTGCTGCAGCCCCGCATCCAGTCGAAGGCCGTCTCCTCCACGACGATCATCCCGACCCCGCCCTTGGCGATGGATTCATAGAATTTTATTATCCGGTCACCGATCGAACCGTCCGGCTCCAGGTAGATGAACCACTGCGAGGTCTTGACGAGCCGGTTCTTCAGTTCCAGGTGCCTGATCTTGTATGGACTGAACAGCTTGTCGTATTTTTCATGTGTATTCAACTCTCTATCTCCCTTCGGGATGTGGGCGCAACGATCCTGTCCCGGTCCCGCGCTGTAATTTAAGGTTTGAAACCGATGCCTTTTCCGATCGTTATGTGCGGAGGGTCATCTCAACAAAGACCCTCCGCAGGGCATGGAGGCATTACTTTTTGTATTTTTGTGTGAAGGTTACGACATGGCGCGCTACGTTGTCAGGGTCCTCGTCGCAGAAGTAATCATGGCCTCTCACCACTACCGCTTCGGCATCCGGACGGGCCTTTTTCGAAGGCTCGAAGAAGGGCCAGAGCACGTTCTTCGGGGCGCACATGATCATGAGAGGGCCTTTCACCTTGTCGAAAAGTGCCGGAAAGTCCTGGTCCAGGGCGGCGTTGTAAGCCTGTTTGCCGGCCTTCCAACCCTTCAGGTGGGCTATGGCTTCACGTTGATGGAATGCCACGACATCGTCAATGCCTTCCACATTGGCTGCGCCATAATTCTCCACTGCTTGCCAGCCCCTGAGCAGATGGCTGCCATCCGCAACAGGCGTGATCTTATGGATGGATTCGGTAGTGATTTTGCGGAGATCTTTGCGGAACTGCTGATCTCCATAGATGGGTCCCATGATGTTGAGTGTATAGAACATATTCGGCCAGCTCGTCTTCATCTGCAGAGCAATGCACCCTCCGGTGTGATGACCTACCAGATGGGCCTTCTTGATCCCGAGATTATCCAGAGCTTCCTTGAAGATGTTCGCATAGAAGGGGATGCCCGTGGCCTGCTCGTCGGTGGCCTCAAAGGACCCACCGTACCCGGGGAAATCTGGTGCGATGATCCTACTGTAGTACTTGCCCATACGGGTCATGATTCTCTCGAACATCTCCGAGTCACTGGTCGTCTGGTGGATCAGGACCAGGACGGGGGCATTCTTAGGGCCGGTTGTATACCGATAGTGAATCTGGCCTAGATGTGTGTCCACGTATGCCTTCTTGATCTTGGAAGTGGGCGACATATCGAGATCTGCGCGGGCCACGCCCGGGTAAAAGCCTACGAGGAGAGCGAAAGCAACAATCAATCCTACCGATGTTTTCCAAGGATGCTTAAGAATCATACCTTGCTCCTTTATATAAAGTATTTTTTTCCAGCGTTTCTTTTCGTGATGCACCCTATTTGTGTTTCTGCACGAAACCATGGATAGCCTTTGCGCAGCCATCGGGGTCTACGTCGAACTCATAGTCCCAGCCATCCACGATTACTGCTTCAGCATCGGGACGCGCCTTTTTGGCCGGCTCAAAATAAGGATAGAGCACATCGGTCTTGGAAGACATGATCATCAGAGGGCCTTTCACCTTGTCGAAGTTCTTGATGAAATCATAGTCCAAAGCTGCGGTGAACGCCAGGGCGCCGCCCTTCCATGCCCTCAGGTGAACCATGGCCTCGCGCTGGTGATGCTCAAGCGTGGTCTTACCGGCTCCATACTGTTCCAGTTGTTTCCAACCCCTGAGCAAATGACTTCCATCCGCCACCGGAACCGTCAGGTTGTTCTGCTCTGTGCAGATTTTGCGTATCGGCTCTTTCTCCGCCTCTGTTCCATAAAGGACACCGACAATATTGAGTGTTTTGATATGCTTCGGGTACCGTACCTTCATATCAAGGGCAATAAATCCTCCGGTATGATGACCGACGAGATGAAACTTCTTCACTCCCAGGTTGTTCAATGCTTCCATGAATACATCTGCGTAGAAGGGGATTCCCATATTCTTCTCGATGGGGAAGGATTCGCTATATCCGGGAAAATCAGGGGCAATGATCCTGCTGTAGTTTTTGCCCAACCGGGCCATGACCTTCTCGAACATCTGGGAGTCGCTTGATGTCTGGTGAAGCAGAACCAGGACCGGAGCGTTCTTCGGGCCGACCGTATAGCGATAGTGAATCTGACCCCACTGCGTATCCACGTATGCCTTTTTGATCTTTGCGGTGGGCTGCAGATCTGCACTCGATGCCTGACCCGGCCAAAATCCGATAAGCAATGCGAAAGCGACGATCGACACTGTGATGGTTTTCCAATGATGTCTTGAACTCATGCATTCTCCTCCATGTAAAGTATTTTTTCCTCTTTCTCAGCAGGATCAAGCCGAGAAGATTGTCTCACCGTTTGTCCAGTTTGCCAGTTGCATGCCATGGTATTAACTAATATTAATTCAATACGTTACGAATATGTTGAAAATAAATTACAATATTTGATGATTTATTTTATCAAATACGATAATAACATGATTAATTACCAAATATGGTAAACAGCGCATACCATGAGAGATGAGGCGATGATCAACGAGTTGGAGTTCTTCAATCAGGCCACGCTTCGGATTTGCAGCAGTCTCGATATCAGCGAGGTGGCACAGGAATGCCTGGATTTTCTGGAAGACTATATAGTCGATCCTGAAGAACCCGATTTTTTTAAACGGGCAAGAGGATAGGCGATTTCCAGAGATCAAAAAGCCAATAAAAAATTGGGGCAAAAAATCGGGCGATGGCCCGGAGCAGCTTCCTTAAGTTGTACCCGCAGGCGCTCAGCATGGCATTGACGAAGTCCCCGGCCTTGCCCTTGAGCCGGTTGCGCTCCATACCATGCTCGTGCTTCATATGGCCGATCACCGGCTCCACCGCCGAACGGCGTTTCCACCATCGCTTCAGGGATGCAGGGATCGATTTCCGGTAACGGTTCGCTATGAGGACCTTGCAGTCGCCTTCGTAGTTGTGGCCCCGGTAGCCAAGATCGACAGCGGCCTGGATGGGGGTGCTGCCGGTTACTCGGGTGACCTGTTCGAGGGTCTGTTTGAGCGTATGCCCGTCATACGCATTGCCATGAAATGCCAGAGATGCCACCGCCCAGTTCCCTTTCGCCGTGGTGGCAATCCCCACCTTGCACCCGAACTCGTATCTCTTGTGTATCTTGCCCTTGCTGATACATTCCACGTCGGGCTCATGGATCGAGTAGAGCTTGTTCTTGTCGTGCTTGCCCTGAGTAAGCAGCCGGTAGGTGAGGTCCAGGAGCTCTCGGAGCTCAGGATCGATGACGCCCGCCTTGCGCTCCATGTCCCGTGCAACCCTGCCAAGATACGTCTTGAGTATCCGTGTTTGTCTCCTGGCCCGCTTGAACTGCTGGGCATGCGCATAGCCGCTCTGCTTCCGAAGAGCCTTCTTGCCCATGCGGGAATATGACTGCCTCAACTCGATCCCCCGATCCTTCGCAGCCTCCACCAGGCGCTCCCGGCACCGGTCGTACAACCGGGCATCCGTGGGAAAGCGGATCTCCTTTTCCTGAACCGTTGTGTCCACGTTCACCCGCTTGAGCTCGCTGCTCTTGATGAACCCTCCCTTAAGCCCTGTCCGAATCGTCTCCTTAAGCAACTCCTCCAGCCCTGCTTTCTTCAGGCGGTCCCTGAACCTCGTCATGCTCGACGGGTCGATGGGGAACCGATGCTCGAAGAAAATCCCGCCGCAGAAGTACTGCCAGTAGGGATTTTCCACCCACCCTTCCACTACCGCCTCGTCGCTCAAGGAGTAGGTGTATTTCAGGTAGTGGAGTCCCACCATCAATCGTATGGGAAGGCCGGGCCTGCCGTTATCTTCGCAAAAGGTCGGTCCAAGCTTCTCCTCGAACACTTCCCACTCCACCATCTCGGCAAGCTTCACCAAAGGGTGGTCATCGGAAATGATGTCCTTCAGAAGCACCTTGAATATCTGACTCTGAACCGGTCCCTTGCGTCTCCTCTTCGGCTTCATTTCTGCAAGATTTCTCCTTTAATTTCAGAGTTTCTTGCAGATTTATATACCACAAAATGCACTCATTATCCAATTATATTAATGAGTTAAATCGATTTTCAGGGGCGACTA
>JAKPPU010000123.1 GCA_029547185.1 Deltaproteobacteria bacterium
CCTTCATCGCATGGATAGGGAAGAGAGGCCGGTCGGTTTGAAGCAGAGCATCGAGTCGGGCCTTCCGGTCAGGTCTCAAGTCCTCATAGTTGCTCGGCAAGAGGAACCGGTCCCCTTTGAGGGTCCGTTGCCCCGCCGGATCAAGTTCCCGCTGCTGTTTTCGGCGCAAGCCCTTGATCGCCTGATTCATGAGAGCCAGGATGGGACAACGGTCAAAGACGATCTCGACATGAGGCAAGACCTCGCGCACGGCGCTGAAGTATGCACTGCTCACGTCCATGGCGACGACTTTACGCTTCCTGTCCTTTCCGGCAAACTTTTTGAGAAAGGGGCGGATCTCTTCCTTCCCTTTGCCTTCCACCGCATGAAGGGTCCTGACGGTGCGCAGGTCGGTAACGACCGTCCTGTACTCATGCCCTATCCTGATGCCGAACTCATCAATCCCAAGGTAGCGCACCTTCTGAAAAGGGATGCTCCGATAGAGGAGACGCAATGTGGATTTATGGATGTCTTTGACCAAGTCCCAGCCCACTCCAAGGCAACGGGCAACCCGGCGGAGGGTCCCGAAGCGGAGCGGATCCAAAACCGTGAGGGCAAAGGAACGCACCTATCGATGTTTTCCCATCATGAACGGCGGTTGGGGCCGTCACGGCGCGGCACAATCCGCACACCGCAAACGAGGATGATCAAGGACCGGGATACACTTCTTGCGCCCAAGGGGGCCCATGAAAAATCACCGGGTCTTCCGCCCTTTCTTGACGGCTTTGCGGCAACCCCATTGGGGACACCGGATCAAAGCGTCGGTCATCTCGGCGCGCGGAATCACCGCATCGGCACGGTGGTGAGTCGAGGTCCGGCAAATACCCTTCAGCCCCAAAGCATGGTACGGTATCGACGTGGACACGGCTTGTTCTCCCTTCCTGTTCGATGGGTGTCAAACAAGTTGGGATCTTGCTGTGTCCATTCCCTTTTTTTCAACCCCGGGGTACTCATCTGCCGGATGAACCTGATTCCATATTGAGATGGCGTTTTTCAATTTCCTTTTGAATGGAGAGCGGAAATGCGATATTCTTCTTCATGGCAGCTCCTTTTTCTGTGTAGTTGTGATGACATAGCAAAATCAACACTACTGCATTTGGGGCTGTCATTCCATCAAAAACAATGAAATCTCCGCTGCCTGCGCTCATCAACACCTATCTGATGGCGTGCGAAACTTCACGTATAAGAGTCTGTTGCAAAACTGTGAATATTTTCATGGTATTTGTGTCAAATATGTGCTATTGTGTATCTGCTTTGATGTAGATATGTAGATAGCATGGAGTCGATATGAGCAGAGGTTATATAAGTGGAAATAGGGAGCAGATGTTGCTTCTCCCCCCTTCGGTTGACAAGTGGATCCCGAAGGATCACGTGGTGCGCTTCGTCTGGGACTGCGTGTGTCAGATGGACCTGTTTGTCTTCCATGGTTCGTACGGCACGGAGGGAAGGCCTCCCTACGATCCTGCCATGATGTTGGCGGTGTTGATCTATGCGTACTCGCAAGGTATCCGATCTTCCAGGAAGATTGCAAAGGCTTGCGCGGAACAGCTGCCCTTTCGGTGGCTTACGGGCAATGTGGTCCCGGACCATTGCGCGATTGCCCGGTTCAGGAGTCGACACGAGCAGGCGATCCGCAAAGTCTTTGTTGAAGCTCTGAGGTTGTGCGCCGAGGCCGGCCTTGTGAACCTCGGCAAGATCTTTCTCGACGGCACGAAGCTCAAGGCCAATGCCTCCCTTGAGGCCAACCGGCGCCTGGATCAACTGAGCAAGGAGGTTGCGGAGATTCTCCAAGAAGCCGAGCAGGCAGATCGGGATGAGGACCAAAAGTTTGGTCCCGAGGGCAGCGCCGACGTGCTGCCCGAAGGGCTTCAGAGCCCAAAGGATCGTCTGGAACGTCTGCAGGCAGCCAAAGAGCGTCTTGAGAGAGAAGCCGAAGCCGAGCGCAGGGAGCAGGAGGAGAAGATCCGTGCGCGAGAGGCTGAGGAAGCGTCCGGAGGGAAAAGGATGGGAGGTCGTAAGCCAAAGACTCCCGAGGAAGCGGTGGACCGTGATCGGAAGGCCAACGTCACCGACCCGGACAGCCGCATCATGAAGACGCGCCGCGAGTACATCCAGGGCTACAACGGTCAGGCTGTCGTAACCGAAGACCAGATCATCGTCTCCGCAGTGGTAACCCAGGATGAGAATGATCTGCACCAGCTCGAGCCCATGGTCGAGGAGACCAGGCGAACGGTCGAGGAGGCGGGGATCGAGAAGCCCATCGGAGCCTTGGGGGCCGATGCCGGCTACTGGCGCGACGATCTGGACGTGGCGGCCATCGAAAAGGAAGGCCCCGAGCTTGTGATCGCAACCAAGAAAGACCACAAACAGAGGAAAGCCTGTAAAACAGAGCGGGCTCCCAAAGGCAGGATCCCGAAAAACGCCACCCCACGGCAGAGGATGGAGCGAAAGCTCACGACCAGGAAGGGCCGTGAGACCTACAAACTGAGGAGCCAAACCGTCGAACCGGTCTTTGGACAGATCAAGCGGAACTTCGATTTCCTTGGGTTCATGCGCAGGGGGCTGCGAGCCGCGCAAAGCGAGTGGGCGCTTATGTGCGCCTGCTTCAACCTGATGAAGCTCTTCAGGGTGAGCCATGCCTGCGGTGCCGCCCCATGAGGGGGCGGTTAC
>JAKPPU010000166.1 GCA_029547185.1 Deltaproteobacteria bacterium
TTTTCACATAATTTCGGTGGCCGCCATTCTGACGTGTTCGGGTGAAACAATCTGGCATTTTTCATTGGCAGCGGCGACGAGAGCGCCCTTGGCCAGGAGGTTGGCTCTCCTGAGGAGACCGCCGGAGCCTTGATGGATGGCAAGGATGGCCTCGTCACAGAAGAGTTGATCTTTGCTGCCGGCGATTTTCAGATGATGTTGGATATATCCCGCCATATCCTTGTATTTGAGGCCTTCGAGGTGGCTTCTGCCGATAATGCGGGAGGCCAGGGGCCTTGAGGTATGGAACATGAGCTTGTCGACAAGGTTGTTTTGGCCTGCCAGGACGATGGGGAGCAGGGGTTTGGAATCCATGTCGAACTGGCTTAAGGTGTGGATCTGGGCGAAGACTTCCAGCCTCATGAGGGAGGCCTCGTCGATGATCAGGACGGGGGTCTGCTTTCTTTGGGAGATCTCCACGATAGCGGTGCGCAGGGTGCTGGTCAGCCTGGCCAGGGAGTTGGTTTGGCCGTCGACATCGAAGCTGTGGCAGATTTGCCTGAGGAAGTCTGCCATGGAGCCTGTGGAGGCGACGACGGAGACGACCTTGTATTGTGAGGGGTGGAGTTTGGAGGCGGCGTATCTGAGCGCGGTGGATTTGCCGCTTCCGACGTCGCCGGTGATAATGGAGGCGGCGCCGAGGTTGAGGGCGTAGAGGAATCGTTCCGCCGCGGCCTGAAGGCCCGGGAGGGGGTAGAGATCTTCCACGCGGATATCCTGGCAGAAGGGTTCTTTCTGGAGGCTGAAGAAGGTTTTATAGCTCATGATCCACCTCCCCGAAGAGTTTCCCACCCGTGTATTTGGGTGGATCGGTTTGGGGTTCCGGGCTGTCGTTTCGGGGCAGGAGTTTGACGATGCTGTGTTCACGCCGCACCCGGCAGTTGATGTTCATATCGAGGGGGACAAGCATGCCGTGGGAGAGCCCTTCATGGAAGGCCTCGATTCTGGCGGGATCGTCCTGGTGGTAGCGCAGGGTAATCTTTTTGTCGATCAGGGGAATGGGGGCTTCGTAGATCATGCCGCCCAGGGAGACGGTTCGATCCCGATCGACCTTTCGGGTGGTTTGCAGCCGGAAGTAGTCGTGTAAATCTTTTGGGGCTTCCCGAAGCAGATGGGCATGTTTGAGATAACGGTTCAACGGGGTCTGCCTGGTGCTGGAATGAACGGCGCCATTGTAATCGTCGATCCACCGGTTGAGGGCTTCGTTGAGCTTTTCCAGGGGGAGCCCCTCGGGGCAAGCGCTGAGAAACTGCATCCTCAGGGTACGGAAGAAGCGTTCGATTTTTCCTCTTCCCTGGGGCTGATAGGGCGTGGAATGAATCAGGGCGATGCCCAGCGATGCAGTGGCGTGAGCCAGGAGATGGGATCGGAAGGCAGGCCCGTTGTCCACATAGAGCTTCCTCGGCAAGCCCCGTTTGGCCAGGGCGGCTCTCAAGGCGGCGATGTAGTTTTCCACCCGTTCGTTGCAGAAGAACTCGGCATGGCAGATCAGCCGGCTCATGTCGTCGAGAAAGGCAAACAGATAGGCCTTCCTTTCCTTGCCATCGACCAGGATCCTGGGGCCGTGCATACAATCGGATTGCCAGATGTCGTTGGGCAGCTCCGCCTCGAATCGCCTTCGGTCCAAGGGCGTTTCGTCCCGTTTGAGCAATCCCCGCTGCTTGAACAGGCGGTAAACGGTGGCCGGATGCACCTTGATCCCCGGATGGAGGATCTTTTTAAGCCTTGCCTCCCGCAGAACGACCGGAAGGGAGGCCCCCTTCAACTGCTTCCTGAGCTCCACCAAAGAAAGGATCGTTTCCTCGTCGAGAGCGCGGGGACGGCCACGGTCGGACCGGCCATCGGGGTAGAGGCTCTCGATCCTACGGCCGCCCTTCTCGTACTTTCGCACCCAACTGAGAATCGTCGAGGCGCTGATGAAACTCCGCTCGGATCCCGGGATATCCCAGATGCAGGAAGACTTCTCCAGAAGCAGCTTCTTGCGCTCCCCCCGCTTGAGCTTCCGGTCTCCGATCAAGTCGTGAATCACCCCGAACCGAAACTGCGCCATCCGTCTTTTGCCTTCTTCGTCCATCGTAAACACCTCCTGAAAGATTTTTGCCATCCATACCGGAGGTGTCGATTGCCTGTCACCGCAAGAAGAAGGTGGGGTACCCGTCAGATGCGCAACGGCGCAAAATCGTCTGTCACTGGAAAGATTCTCTCGGATAAGAATGACGCAACGGAATCGACGGCAGGCCGGTTCACATTACAACGGCCGGAGACCCGGAACCGCAGGCAGCGATACCAGTACTGCTGGGTCTGCCGCGCCACGCCACTGATCCAACCGTTCTCTATAATCTTTTTCAACAGGCTCGAACGGATCACCGCGGCGGAATGCCGGAACCCCCTCAAAAACCCCAACGGCCTGCAGGTATGCACGGCCAGGCAATCCGGGCAATGGAACCGCTTCACCCATAAGCACGTGCCGAACCCCTCAAAATACCGCATCGCAAATCCGTGCCCCCATAACCGGACACTCCCGCACCGTGGGCACCGCGAGGGCTTCAACCACGGGAATCTCTTCCCCCTCTCGAATACAGCCTTTACATCGACTGCAAGATGTAGTATCAAGAAATCGCTTTCTGGGAGGGTAACCAATGGGAGTGGCGGCCAAACCAATCCACCTACGGTTACCCTCTTTCTTTGTGATCAAATCTATCT
>JAKPPU010000175.1 GCA_029547185.1 Deltaproteobacteria bacterium
ACCTGGGGAAGATGCTGAGGAGCAAGAGGAAGGCGCTCGGAATGACGCAGGAGAGAGCTTCCGGCCTTCTCGGGGTGGGCATCCGCTTCCTCTCCGAACTCGAACGCGGCAAGCCCACTGCTGAGATCGGCAAGGTTCTACGGGTGGTCAGGAGGCTCGGTCTCGATCTGTGCGTGGAACCGAAGACCCGACGGGGCTGACGAATTCCCCGTGCCTGAATCTCCGCAGAACCCGCACTTGTAGCCCGCAGGCATGTTGCTTGATCGTTGATATACTGACGATCAGGATCACATCCGGCCTTTCCCCTGTGCATATTGCAAAACACTGACAGTCAACAAATCCAGTATGCGTCAGACATCTCGAGCCAGGGCTGGCGGAAATGACAGAAGCAAATCGGGGCTGATGTCAGCGTGGCTTCGAATACCCGTGCGGGCGGGGTTTCACTGTCTGATCCTGTAGAGAACCTCGCTGGCGAACAGAGATGGGAATCGTCTCGCCAGGAAACCGACCTTGCCCTTGAGGCCCGTCACCTCTGGCCGGTTCAGGCCCAGCCACTCGCACCACACGCGGAAGTCGCGAGTGGACCAGAACCTTACATGCTCACGCGGGTCGGAGATGTAGGTGACCGGGAATCTGCCGGCCAGCATCCTGAGTCTGTGGGCGATGTATCCCAGGTTTGGAGTGGTAACGTACAGGCCTTTTCGAAAATGACCTGCGAGTGCGTTGATCAGCGTCTCGGGATCGATCACATGCTCGACCACCTCGAAGAGGATGATGTGGTCGTACTGCCCATCGAGTTTCTCGTTCGCCTTGGTCAGATCCTTGCGGATAGTGCCGAAGCCTTTAGTACGGACGGCATCCAGGGCTGTCTCAGATATGTCGAGCCCGGTACCCGAGATCTTCCTTCGATCCGCAATGAATCCGAGGGTTTCCCCGGTTCCGCAGCCTACATCCAGTACCGAATCTCCGTCGTTAATGAACGGCAGCACGCCGGCAGCCCTTCTGACGGCCGGTGCAGTCAAGACTCCCGTACCAATCCTCTCCTCCCAGTATTCCTCATAGTCCGGATCGAATGCCTTCCGATCCCTCGGAAGCGGCATTTCTCCGAAGATCTCCTCCATCATTCCGCGGCCCTTTTCGCCAGCTCTCCTGCCTTCAGACATTCCAGAACTCCCCGATCCACGGTTGTTGACAAGAGTTACTCAACAGAATAGAGAATATAAAACTGGAGGTGAAGCGCATGAATCGGCTCATGTGCCTTTTCGCCATATGCGGATTCTGCGCACAGATTCACGCCTCGTGTTTTTTCACCGACTTCGAGGACAACGACCTGAGCGGCTGGGCTCCAAGCTGCGGATCGGGCTGCTGGTACGCCGTCAGCGGGCAGGCCAGAGCATCCACCCCCGAAACCTGCAGCGCGCTGCTTTGTCCGTGGGTGCCTGAATCGATGGATGTTCGGGTTTCGACTTCAGGGACCGCGACGGATCACGTTCTTGGGCTTGTTGCGCGGATGAGCGATTCGAATACAGGAATATATGCCTATGTCTCCCCGGATGGCGACGTGGCCAGGATAAGGCTGGTCAGGCTCGGTAGAACCTCCACCATCCTGGCGTCCCTGTCGGCCGACTTCCCGATCCATGTCGACTATGAGCTCAACCTGTCGTGCATCGGGGAGCAGATACTCTTCGAGATCATCGTTCCCTCCACGAATGATCACTGGCTGCTCGAGGCTGTCGATTCCTTTCCCGCTACAGGTCGATGCGGGCTGGCCACGGGGCATGAGCGGCTTGCATCCTGGAACTGGTTCAGCGCACAGACGCCAGGATCGGGATCGGATCATGAATCCGCCGGTGGAGATGATGCGTCGATCAATTCTTCATCCTGTCCATCCGGCAGGACGATATCGATCAGGCTCGACGGAGGAGGGCCCGCTCCCGGAGTCTGCGATGACGGGGTCGATGCGGACAACAGCCGATCAAATCCGATGTTCGAGTATGTGATCGTAGAGATACCAGGCTTCGAGCCGATGAAGGGCAGGCTGGTTCCAGCCGGCCGGGCTCGTTAACATCCCCCGGGCCAGCCCTCCCGGGCCAGCCCTGGCTTGAGATGCTTGAGTTGCACCAGCAACTCTATGCTGGGCAAGTATATGACTGATTCTCGCTCCCCGGGGGTTGCATTCTCCCTACATTTGGATCACAATCATCTATATGGAAATCGGATCGCGCCTCGATTATCCTGGTTCCCTGCACCATGTCATGGGACGTGGAGCCGGGGGTGAACACATTTTCGACACTGAAGCCGACAAGGTCAGTTTCCTCAGCCGACT
>JAKPPU010000176.1 GCA_029547185.1 Deltaproteobacteria bacterium
ACCTGGGGAAGATGCTGAGGAGCAAGAGGAAGGCGCTCGGAATGACGCAGGAGAGAGCTTCCGGCCTTCTCGGGGTGGGCATCCGCTTCCTCTCCGAACTCGAACGCGGCAAGCCCACTGCTGAGATCGGCAAGGTTCTACAGGTGGTCAGGAGGCTCGGTCTCGATCTGTGCGTGGAACCGAAGACCCGGAGAGGCTGACAGACGATGTCCTTGGACAGTCTGAACGTCTTCTTCGAACAGAGGCTCGTGGGTCGGATTCACAGTGACAGCCGGGGCATGATGCTGTTCGAGTATGCCAGGGAATGGCTGGATTCCGAAGAACGCTTCCCGATATCGAGAAGCCTTCCGCTGGATGGCCCGCCGCTTCCGTCCGAACGCAGCCATGCCTTCTTCGCGAACCTTCTTCCGGAAGGGATGGTTCGAGAGGCGGTCTCGAGGAAGCTGGGCATCTCCGGGGGGAACGACTTCGCACTGCTGCGAGCCATAGGGGGCGAGTGCGCCGGAGCTTTGTGGATCGGGCCCGGACAGCCTCCGGTGGACAGCCCGGACAGGTACGAGCCGATCGATGCAGTGGAACTGGGGCGGCTGGCCTATACCTATGGCGCGATGGCTGGGGTGATGGCGCCGGGAGTGAGATTATCCCTCGCAGGGGCGCAGGACAAGATTCCGATCGCCGTAAGGGATGGAGCGTTTGCACTCCCTCTGGATGGAGCTCCGTCCTCGCACATCCTTAAGTTCGAGAACAGGGACTATGCCGACCTCCCCCTCAACGAATGCCTTGCGTCGGAACTGGCAAGGCGCTGCGGGCTGCCGGTCGTGCAGACCACGCTCGTCGATCTTGGCGGGATAAAGGCATGTCTCGTCGAGAGATATGACCGTATCACCGTCTCCGGTCGCATGGTGCGCCTTCACCAGGAGGATTTCTGCCAGGCCCTCGGCCTTCCGTCGGCGATGAAATACGAGGCTGATGGAGGCCCGTCGTTCCGTCAGTGCTTCACCCTCGTCCAGGAAGCCAGCGAAGAACCCCTCCCGGATGAAGAACTCCTGCTCCGGTGGCAGATCATGAACCTCCTGCTGGGAAATGCCGATGGTCATGCGAAGAATCTCTCGCTTCTCCACGGCCTCGACGGCAGTGTGAGGCTGGCGCCCTTCTACGACATGGTCTCTACTCTGGCATACCCTGGTCTGTCCAGAGATGCCGCTCTGAAGATAGGCGAGGCTTCCGACCTTGGAGGAGCGGGCCCGAAGCATTTCGACAAACTGTCCATGGATTGCGGGTTGGGGGCCAGATGGGTCAGGAGTGTCGTACTGGATACGGCAGAGACTCTCTGCGGGATAATCGAGCGCTCTATCGACGAACTGGCGACGGCATACCGGCAGGAACAAGCTGTGAGGCGGCTCCTGCGCATCGTTTCCAGACAGGCAGCAAATGTGCGAAACGCGTTCAGCCAGGCTCGCTCCGGCTGATCTATGGCCTGCTTCCTGTTACGCTGCTCCAACCACGTGGATTGCCGGGCTGAAGCGATCCTCTTGGATTCCGCTCTGGAAGCCTGAACCGGAGGCTGATCGGCAGGTTGGTATGAAACCCGGATACCGGTCGGTACACTCCAAGGGATAAGCGGGTCGAAATCTGTAGTATTCCGTCGATGTGGACGGCCGTCTCGCGGATCACCCGGCGCGATGATGCCATTCGGTTTATGAACTCTACTATCATCAAGTAGTGTGGATCGAAAGCCTTCCAGCCCCTCGGAAGCGGCATCTCTTTGAAGATCTCCTCCATCATCCCACAGCCCTTTTCGCTGGCTCTCCTGTCTTCAGACATCAGATCAGAACTACCCGATCCACGGTTGTTGACAAGAGTTACTCAACAGAATAGAGAACATGAAACTGGAGGTGAAGCGCATGAATAGGCTCCTGTGCCTTTTCGCCATATGCGGATTCTGCGCACAAGTTCACGCCTCGTGTTTTTTCACCGACTTCGAGGATAACGACCTGAGCGGCTGGACTCCCTGCTGCGGATCGGACTTCTGGTACGCTGTCAGCGGGCAGGTCAGAGTATCGACCGGCCGATCCTGCAGCGCGCTGCTCTGTCCCTGGGTGCCTGAATCGATGAATGTTCAGGTTTCGACTTCAGGGACTGCGATGAAGCATGTCCTGGGGCTTGTCGCGCGGATGAGCGATTCGAATTCAGGCATAATTGCCTATGTCTCCCCGGATAGCGATGTGGCCAGGATAAGGTTGATCAGCCTGGGCGAACTTTCCACCATACTGGCGTCCCTCTCGGCCGACTTTCCCAGCCATGTCGACTATGAACTCAACCTATCGTGCATCGGGGAGCAGATACTCTTTGAGATCATCGTTCCCTCCACGAATGATCACTGGCTGCTCGAGGCTGTCGATTCCTTTCCCGCTACAGGTCGATGCGGGCTGGCCACGGGGCAGGAGCAGCTTGCATCCTGGAACTGGTTCAGCGCACAGACGCCAGGATCGGGGTCGGATCATGAATCTGCTGATGGAGATGATGCGTCGATCAGTCCCTCAGCCTGTCCAGCCGGCAGGACGGTATCGATCAGGCTCAATGGAGGAGGGCCCGCTCCCGGAGTCTGCGATGACGGGGTCGATGCGGACAACAGCCGATCAAATCCGATGTTCGAGTATGTGATCGTAGAGATACCAGGCTTCGAGCCGATGAAGGGCAGGCTGGTCCCAGCCGGCCTGGCTCGTTAACAGTCCCCGGCCCAGCCCTGGCTTGAGATGCTTGAGTTGCACCAGCAACTCTATGCTGGGCAAGTACATGACTGATTCTCATTTCCCAGGGGTTGCATTCTCCCTCCATTTGGATCACAATCATCTATATGGAAATCGGATCGCGCCTCGATTATCCTGGTTCCCTGCACCATGTCATGGGACGTGGAGCCGGGGGTGAACACATTTTCGACACTGAAGCCGACAAGGTCAGTTTCCTCAGCCGACT
>JAKPPU010000189.1 GCA_029547185.1 Deltaproteobacteria bacterium
TTGAAGTGGTCAACATCATGGAGGCCGAGGACCTCGGCGCCATCAAGGCCAAGATCAACGAGCTCAAGGGGCGTGACCCGGGCGCATTCGCCGCAGACCCCATGGTCGTGGAGGTCAAGGAAGCCGCTGGAGGCGTCGAAGTCGCGGCGGCGGGGGTCAACCCGCAATTCCTGGAGATAGAGAAGCGGCTGGACAAGATCGAGAAACAGATCGAGTTCGCCGATGCAGAGATAGCCCAGCGTGTGGGCAGGAAGATCGGCCGGGATATAGGCATCCTCTATGGACTGGTCGCTGGACTGATGGTATTCGTCATGCTGCTGGTCCTGCTCCCGAAGCTGAATGTGATGATGTGAAGGAGGTGTGAATTCAGATGTTCAGGTTTGAGAAAGAACAGAAAGTCTGGGACTTCAATGGCACCAAGATCGGTGGCCAGCCTGGAGAATACCCGACTGTGCTCGGTGCGTCAATCTTCTACAACAAGCATGAGGTAGTGCTTGACGACCACAAGGGCAAGATCGATGAGAAGAAAGCGGAGGCACTCTGGAACCGTTGCCAGGAACTCTCCGACATGACCGGGATCCCCCACTTTATCCAGATCATTGCGGAGTTCGGGGAAGCGTTCGAGAGCTACTTCACCTGGTTTGACAAGATCGACAACAAGACCGCGTTCCTGATGGACTCGTCGGTGCCGGCAGCGCTCGCGCACGCCTGCAAGTACGTGACGGAAGTCGGGCTTGCCAAGAGGGCCATCTACAACTCCATCAACGGCTCCATCCCGCCGGAGAACGTCGAGGCCATCAAGAACAGCGACGTCGATGCCGCCATCGTGCTGGCCTTCAACCCTGCCGACCCCTCGGTAGCCGGAAGGGAGAAGACCCTCGTCGAGGGTGGTGTCGCCGGGCAGACAAAGGGAATGATCCAGATCGCCGAGGAGGCAGGAATCACCAGGCCCATCCTCGACACTGCGGCAACCCCCCTCGGCCTCGGCTCCGGTGGCGCATACCGCGAGATCCTTGCGTGCAAGGCCATCCACGGGTACCCCACTGGCGGCGCATACCACAACATGACCGTCTCCTGGACCTGGCTCAAGCGCTGGAAGGGCTCAAAGAAGAACCCGTCAAAGCTCGCCGAGTCCCTGAAGGGCAAGGACGCCTACCTCGAGCAGCTCCTGCACCACTACCAGGGCGGCCTTGACGGCGTCATCCAGGCTGCATGGTCCGCACCCGATATCGGCTGCAACATGATCGCAAGCACACTCGGTGCCGACCTTATCATGTACGGTCCCATCGAGAACGTGGAGGCCATGATCACTGCCCAGGCATACACCGACATGGTCGTGCTGGAAGCCACCCGGCAGATGGGAATCGAGTGCAAGGCCGAGAACCACCCCATATTCAAACTCATTTAATTTTTTTTAGCATATACACGCATGTACACGCCGCTGGCGTGTGCATTCAGGGAATGCCACCTGCCCGGATACCCTTTTCCTGGTCCTGACATATTACACATGCTGAAGGCATGTGCATGCACACTTGGAGCGCAACCTGTCAAGGGGAGCGCTCATCTACCACCCGGTTCTGTTGCCTGACTTCGCCAGAAGAAGGATGAGAAGGTAACGTTTACAGAATTTCATGACAAAAAACGTAACCTTCTCATTAGGTAATGTAGCGCTGATTGATAAAATTGATGCCCAGACCCAATTTTTCGAATCGATCTTAGGAGGT
>JAKPPU010000034.1 GCA_029547185.1 Deltaproteobacteria bacterium
TGCCTTCATATTTGGTTCTGGCGTATTCGCTGAACCTTTCGGGCCCGACCGGACATTCTTCATCGAACGGGATCTTTGCCGGTTTTCCGTAGACATGGAGGGTGCTCATGTGGATCACCCTCGATACGCCGGTCTTGAGCGCGCACTCCATAACGGTGCGCGTGCCGTTTACGTTGACGTCTGCATAGGCTTTCCTGTCCGGCTCCCGGAAGGAGGTTGCACCGGCCAGGTGAATGAGGGCATCGCATCCGGACATGCCGGGCAGCAGGCTTCTGGGATCCCTCACATCTCCCCAGGCGAGGCCGATCCCGAGCTTCTCGAGCTCCTGGATTTGGCTGGTCTTCCTCACGAGACACGTAAGGCGGTGTCCCTGCCTGACCAGATTTCCGACGACGTGCCTCCCGATAAAACCGGTTGCCCCGGTTATGAATATATCCATGCAGTCTCCCCCCTCTTTACGCATATGGATCGACACCAGCTGCAGACGATCATACCGCGCTGCAGATTACCCTTGTTCCAAAATGGATGCCGATCGCGATACTTGCAATGAAGCCGCCAGCAAAGACAGTTCCTCCCGGAAAGCAGACGCGCCAAGAGAGGAAGCAGATATTCATTAACCAGAACATTGCAAGATGTTACAGCCTTTACTCTAACACAGTTAAAGCTCGATGTACATCCCGTCTTGTGCACATTCGAATTCTAAGGAGCCGCACCTCTTGAGCATGGATTCTCCCAGATGGGTGAGGATTATCCTTCGGCAGCCGAGTTCGTGCCGGTGTTCGAGGAGGGTGAGGAGATTGAGATGGTTTCCGGTTTCCCTCCTGTATTCGAAGGTCTCGCAGATGAAGAGGTCGGCCCCTTCGGAGGCCTTCGGGAGAAAGTCGTTCCACTCTGTGTCACCAGAGTAGGCTATCACCCTGCCGGAGCATTCGATGCGCAGCGACAGGGGATTCGACATGGCCGAGTGTGCCGCCGGGTATGCGGTGACCCGGAGACGGCCGACCCGGATCGGCTCTCCCGGAGGAATAACCAGGAATTCCGGCCAGAAGACGGAGCGGGGATTTTCCGGCCCCGGGAAGATCAGCGGCATGAGCTCTTCGACGTGGGATTCGAGGCCCCGTGGGCCTGCAATGACGAGAGGCTCTTCCCTGCCGCCCGAGACCTGGATCTCTTTGATGAGGAAGGGCAGTCCTCCGTAATGGTCTCCATGGAGATGAGATATGAAGATGGTGCCGACCACGGAGGAATCGAGGCCGAAGCGCTTGAGACCGATCAGTGCCGTTTCGCCGCAATCGATGAGAAACCTGTCCTCGAGAGAATCGACGAGGATGCAGCTTTGCAGCCTGCCTCCGCTGCCGAATGCATCACCCGACCCGAGGAACCGGACTGTGACGGGATCTCTGCTCATCGAATCATCGCATCCTTTGATCAGCTCACATGCGTTATCTCATGAACAGCTTGCGCAGGACGACCCGGAGCTCATCTGCCGTATAAGGCTTTGCGACGACCGCGCTGAAACCGAGGTTCTTGTAGTTCGCCATGATGCTGTTGTCGGTCTGGCCGCTCGAGACGATGCCGATCACTCCCGGATCGATCTCCTTGAGCCTTTTCATCGTCTCGGCGCCTCCCATGCCGCTCCTCACGTCAAGGTCGAGGATCACCACGCCGAAGCCCCGGCCTGCCCGCTTTGCCTGCACGAATTTTTCGATGGCCTCTTCACCGTTTTTCGATGATTCCACCTGGTAGCCGAGGTGTTCGAGGATATCCTTGGCCGCCTCCCTGATCATTTCCTCATCGTCCATGGTGAGGATCGGAGATTGCGCGGTGCGCTCAGGCGGCCGGGAAGCCTCTCTGTGCTCTGCCTTCTGCAGGGTGGCCGGCAGATAGATGTGGAACACCGTTCCCTTGCCCACAGTCGAATCGACCACGATGTAGCCGCCATGCTTCTTGATGATAGAATAGGCAGTGGTCAGCCCGAGGCCCATACCCTTCTGGGTGCCTTTGCCCTTGGTGGAAAAGTAGGGATCGAAGATTTTTTCCCTGTTTTCTTCCGGGATGCCGACCCCCCTGTCTCTGATATCGATGACCACGTACAGTCCCTGCTTTATGAACCTCCCATGCTCAACGCCGTCCGGACCGATCATGGCGTTCTTTGCCGATATGGCGATCTTGCCGCCACCCGGCATGGCCTCTCTCGCATTCATGATGATGTTGTGCAGGGCATGCATGATCTGCCCCTCGTCGAACTCGACCATCCACAGCTTGTCGGAGATGTCGAACGAGCACGGGATTTTCGATCCTGTCAGCGCGAGTGTTGCGGAATCCGTGATCAGCGGAACGAGGGAGGAGGTTTTCTTGACGGGAATCCCGCCCTTCGAGAGGGTGAGGAACTGCCTGATGAGGTCCCTCGACCGGTTGCATGCGTTGATGGCCTTCTCGAGCCTTCTATAGGACGGATGGTCGGGATTCGTATGGAACTGGGCAAGCTCGACATTGCCCATGATCGTAGCCAGGAGATTGTTGAAGTCGTGCGCGATTCCGCCGGCGAGCGTACTGATCGACTCGAGCTTGCTCACCTTGATGTTCTCTTCTTCCTTTATCTTTCTCTCCGTGATGTCCCTGATGATCGCCTGGACGTAATACTCCCCTTTGAGCTCGAAGGGGTTCAGGCTCACCTCTGCCTCGAAGCGCGATCCGTTGCCGCGCACGAATGTCCATTCGAAGAACTGAGGCTTTTCGGTGAGTGCAGCCTGAAAGAGCCTGTCCCATTTCCTGGAGGATTCTTCTCCATCGCTCTGAGCAGGAGGGAAGAAACGATTGAAGGGCACGCTGAAGATCTCCCGGGCCGTGCACCTGAACACCTCGAGGGTCTTCTTGTTGCAGTCGTCTATGTCATTGTCTTTCATGATGACGATGGGATCGCTGGCAGACTCGAAGAGATTGCGGTGCCGTGCTTCGCTCTCCATGAGCAGTTCTTCCGCCTTTTTTCTCTCGGTTATATCGCGTGAAATGGTGGCGATGCCCGAGATCGAACCGTCCGATTCCCTGAAGGGATAGTAGCTTATAATGGTGTAGCGCCTGCCCGACCCAGGATAATCGAACCATCCCTCGTAGTGTATTTCTTTCCCCTCGAGGGCCTCGTCGAAGCATTTCTTCATCTTTTCCGCAAAGACATCCTTGCCGAAGATTTCAGCGATGCTGTGTCCGATGAAGGCCTCCCGGGGTTTGTTGAACGCCGATTGGTACGCCTTGTTCACGGCCTGATAGGTATAATTCCTGTCGATATAGGACATGGGACTGTGGACGGTTGAGATGATGAGCTCGTACTTGTGCAGGAGCTCTTCGGCACTCTTTCTGCCGATGACGCTCCCGATCCGGTCTGCAGCCGTCTCGAAGGCTATCCGCGCATAGACGGATAGCTCTTCGAGGTCGTTTGAAACGAGGTTGAGGGAAGCGACCACTCTGTCTTTTGCCTTTATGGGGATGATTGCCACACTGCGGAAATCTTCGCTTCCTGCAGTTGCAAGGCCTTCTTCCCATGCCTCCCGGTAGCTTAAGTAAAGAGGTTTCCCTTCCATGATCAGACGCACCTGGGGAGCTCCGGGATCATGGCTCGATATCGATCGGATGAAATCGTCGGAGAGCCCTTGATGAACGATCATCTCCATGTTCCCCGTACTGTCCTGGAGGACGCAAATTCCTGCAGCATCGATTCCGTCTATGCGGACGATTTCATCGAGGACACGGGAGAACATTTCTCCGAGCTCCAGAGGTGAGCTCAGGACGATGCTCAGGTCCTGTTGGAATCGGAAGAGTCCTTCCACCTGCTTCTGCGTGGTGATGTCGCGGGCAAGTATTGCTGCCTTATCGGGTTTCTTCCCCGCATTGAAGACGGGATGGAAAACAACGTCGTACCACGCCTGAGCGATCTTGTCCTCATATCGTACAGGCTTTCCCGACAAGAACACCTTGTCTGTCTGCTCTTTCGCGGGTTTTGAAAACTGCGGAGGAAAATGACTCCAGACACACGACCCTATCAATTCATCGCGGCTCACATGAAGAGATTCCGACGCTGAGAGGTTTGCATCGATGACGATTCCCTGCTCGTCTATCAGGATAAAGATATCTTTCCTTGTATCAAAAAAGTCCGGAATATATTCAAAATTGTATCCGAGCGCGCTCTTTTTTTTCCGGAGTTCACCGACGCGTTTTTCGATCCTGTTGCCGCCGGATAGTGCCTTCTTCTCGCGCATGTATTCTCCTTATGACCTTACGCGATCATCTGCATTGCTTATCATAGATATTCTCATTGCCTGTCAATATTATATCGCAACAAATCTCTTGATGTCCCATGACGTATTCCTTGCAAGGAACGTGCTCGATGAATGGCCCATGAAAATCCCTGCAAGGGCTATCGGGATGGGGAGTCGGGAATGGCTTTATGTGCTCGGATTTCTCGATGTGAATGAATGTCGTGAGCGGAAAGGCATACGAACGGCCCTGGAGAAGGCGAGCCTTCTCCAGGGCCGTGGTAAATGCAGATAATTTTCTCTGACTCTATTTTGCCCGGTCTGCTACGGGTTCCTTGGAGAGGACCTTGGTGGCAAACCGATAGCCGATAGCTGCAAAGGATATAATCCCTATGATGGTGAACAAGAGCGTCATGATCCCTTTCTCCTTTCGATGATAGCCTCTTGGATAAATCCTTTGAACCCCAGGATCACACCTGCGATAAGACCTATGAAGGTGAAATTCGGAGCCATGTTCGTGACACGGTCAAGATAGATACCCCCATAGAGACCCAGGAAGGTCATGATCACGAGGACGAAGCTGTATGCACTGATTCGCGAGATCCTCGTGAGGAGTTTGCGGGGTATCCTGTATCTTTTCATCTTATACCGTTTCCCTGTCAAAAGAGCTGCGCAATGAGCTCTCTCGCCGTCCCTGTATTTATCCCGATGAGAAGCACGATAAGAATGAATATTGCGGTTGCCTCAGCTGGCTTCAATCCCAAGACGCGATACATGAACCTGATTCCGATTCCGGTCAAGAACAGGCAACCAATTACGATCCACAGGGATAACATCACCTTTCTCCTTTCATTAATTCATTGGAAAGAGATAAGGCAAAGGGTATGCCACTGTTTATAATATCATAAGGTATTGTAATATCTAGATAAATTATGATGCCCCTTCCCGGTTCTTGACAAAATGACAAAGCATGCCTCTCTCTGCCCGCGATAGGTGACAAAATGACAAAAATCATGAAATAAATCCCGAATCAGCGACAACTTGGCAAGCAAGAGAGAGCATAAGTCTGATATTCACAAAGGATCGGTTTTCTGGTATATAATAGATCGAGCATGAAGAAGACCCCCTTGTCATTCATCGACATCCTGAAGATCCTCTGGATCAGCATGTGTGCCGTCATTGCAACCATCGTGCTTTTCATCCCCATCACCGGAGCAGCCCTGATGAGCTCGACCGGGAACCTCGCTTTCACCCTCTCCAAGCTTTGGGCTTTTTTCATGCTCAAGGTAACGGGGGTCAAGGTGGTCATCAGGAATCGGGACAAGGTATCCAGAGGCGCACAGTATGTGATTATCTCGAACCATCAATCGATGTATGACATTCTCGCCCTGGTGACGAGTCTCGGTATTCAGTTTCGGTGGATCATCAAAAAGGAGCTGCGGGGCATACCCCTGTTCGGGTACGCATTGTACGTATCGCGAAATATCTTCATAGACAGGTCCAACAGCAGCAAGGCCATCGAGAGCATTCACAAGGGAATGGACCGCCTGCCGCCGGGCACCAGCGTCATGTTTTTCGCAGAAGGAACCAGATCATCGGGCAATACCATAGGCGAATTCAAGAAGGGCGGGTTCATCATGGCCCTGGAGAAGGGCTTTCCAATCCTGCCTGTGACCGTCAATGGGTCCAGAAGAGTGCTGCCGGGAAAGAGCCTCGTCTTCAATCCGGGAACCATTGAGGTGGTCGTGGGAGATCCCATCGAGGCGGCTGATTTCTCCAGGGATACCCTCAAAGATCTCGTCGACACAACCAGAGAAGTCATTGTAGGCAACTTCAGGCCGGATTATACCGCCTGAATCGAGTTCGATTTTCCATAAACCGACCGTACAAGACCCTCGTTCTATGGTGGAAACACCCGATTGTGGTTGTCGATTCTATGGCAGCCAAGGGACATATCTCTCTTTTCCTCAGTGCTAAAAGTTCACATGCTGTGTAAATACAGATAGTTGCAAGTCACCAGAACTACCGAGAGAATGGCACGGAAATCGCTTTGAGGAGGATAGAGTAAAAATGCAGGGGATGGAGGAAACTTATGGCTGATTTCGACTTCAATAAGGAAGCTCTTGGAAATCTTAAACTGGAAGATACGGGCATCCTGGAACGGCTCATCGATTTTGAAGAGGCAAGGAAGGTTCATCTGGCAAAGGAGAGGGCGAAGAAGGATAAGCGGATGTCCCTCAAAGAGGCGGTGGCCGAGTTCGTACAGGATGGAGATGTGGTTCTGGACACCGGCTTCGGCTACGTGAGGACCTGTATCCAGAGCCACTTCGAGATCATGCGGCAGGGAAAGAAGAATCTCCAGATGATCGGCGCGCCCAATACCAACCAGAGCTACATGATCAACGTAGGTTGCGTGAGATATTCCCACAATTCCTATACCGGCGCAGAGATGCGGGGAACTGACAGAAATTACATCCGGCAGTTCAAGAAAGGGAAGGTGACAATCCTCTCGGAATGGAGCCACGGCGGTGTCGCACAGGGGCTCAAGGCGGCCCAGCTCGGGAGCCCCGGCGTCTTGAGCAAACAGATGCTCGGCTCGGACATCGTCAAGTACAATCCCTATATCAAGGTGATCCAGAATCCCATGAGGGCCGATCCCGATCCAGTGGCATTCATTCCGGCCCTCTACCCGGATATCGTCTTTATTCATGCACAGGCTGCAGACAAATTCGGCAATGCATACATCTACGGACCCACGGTCAATGACCTCGCAGGTGCAGCTGCCTCCAAGAAGGTCGTCATAACTGCCGAGGAGATCGTTCCGGAGATGGACATGCGGTACAACAAGAAAGGCAACATCATTCCGTTCTTCTATGCCGATGCCGTGGTGGAGCTTCCCTTCGGGGCCCTTCCCGGAAGCATGCCCGGGTATTACTACTGGCCGCGCCAGTGGTGGGAAAAGCTCATGCGTTTCGCCGGCCCGAGTGATGAGAACATGAAACAGTTCATCGACGAATGGATATTTGGCACCAAGGACCCCATCGAGTTCGTGGAGAAGCTCGGAGGCGCAAAGTGGATCATCGAAGCAAGACGCCAGACCAAGGCAGCAGAGGGAGACAACGAGGATATCGACTTCACATACCAGGAATATCGCGTGGATAACGACTCCGGGATATTCTACTGATACCTATCGATACGAGAGGAGGGATCCGAAATGAAAAACGATGCTCCGGCAAATCCATTGGAGATCTTCGCATATATCATCTCAACCCAGATCAAGGACCATACGATCGTGTATGTGGGGACAGGTCTTCCCATGGTGGCTGGGATCCTCGCCAGGAATACCCATGCCCCGAACATAACCATGGTCTATGAATCGGGCGGGCAGGACCCGATCCAGGGCGGCATGCCGTGGTCAGTAGGCGGTCCGTTCACCTGGAGAAAATCTCCCATCATCCAGGAAATGGCATACTCCTTCGGCCAGTGCTACAACGGATACGTCGATATCGCATTCCTCGGGTTTGCCCAGGTAGACATGTACGGCAACGTCAACACGCATATGATAGGAAGCGATTTCCACAATCCGAAAGCCCGCCTCACCGGATCGGGCGGCAACAATGATCTTACCTCGCTGACGGAGAACATGGTCCTCGTCGGGCTCCAGACACCGGATAAGTTTCCGGAGCGGGTGGACTTCATCACCTCGGTCGGTCACCTGAGGGGAGGAAACTCCCGGAAGGAGGCGGGCCTCCTGGGCAATGGCCCCGTGGCCGTGATCTCCCAGTGCGGGGTATTCGATTTCGAGCCTGTCTCGAAGAGGATGCGGGTCAAGAGCCTCCATCCGGGCATGACCTTTGAAATAGCCCAGTCTTGCACGGGCTTCGAGCTTCTGAAGCCGGAGGGTGAGATCCCCATGACGCCGATGCCGTCTCCGGAGATCATCCATACGCTGAGAACCAAGGTGGACCCGAGAGGGGTATTCACGTCACTGCCGACAGCATAAAAGCCCCCCACACTCGAGGGTGCCCCGGAACATCGGGGGCACCCTCGGCTCTTTCAATCGATAGAGGAGGATGGGTATGACTCTCTTTTTCCGGTCTATCGCTGAGCTCTGGGCTCTTTGAGAAGTGAGGCCAGCTCATCCAACAGGCCCTCCTGGGCCTGAATGATTTTGGTCCTGGCAACCTTCAGGGGAAACCACTGTACCGCGTCCACCTCGGGGAAAACGGCAATTTTGCCGGATCGGGGCGGCCATTCAACGGTAAACGTATTGCTCTTGAAGAGGGCCGGGTCGAGGTCGCCCCTGCACGCCCAGGCCATTACCGTCTTCCCTCCTTTCTGCTTTACCGGTTTGAGCTCGATGAAAGGACCCGCTGCCTCAAAACCGATCTCTTCTCTGAACTCCCTGCGCGCCGCATCCAGTGGTTCCTCGTCGTCCCGAAACTCTCCCTTGGGTATGGACCATGATCCCTCATCCCTGCCGGCCCAGAAGGGCCCTCCCGGGTGGACGAGAAGCACCTCTATCCCGCCGTTTCGGAGACGGTACATGATCAGGCCGGCGCTTTTCTTGGACATATCTTCCTTCCCCCCTGCAAAGGATTTCAAAAGAAATCATTTACTGGAAAAGAACCCTCAATGCAAAGGGACAACTTCAGGCATTTCTTCACATCTCAGCAGTGTGTCCTGAAGCGATGGTGGTATATTCGCATGGCCGATATCCGGCCGGTGAAATACAAATTTCCCCATTGGACAGTGGTAACGAACCCGAGAGGGAGTATTCTATACTTTATATTGAAGAGCCCGTCAGACTACATACTCTACCGGTTCAACCTTTTCGCAAGGAGGATGTATGAAAAGAGAGCAGATTTCTTTGCACACCCTCATTCTGTGTGCAATTTGCATACTTGCGTTCCCCGGGTTTGTACATGCGGACGTCTATCTCAAATACAAGCAGCACGTCGACCCGTTCAACGTCATGGGACAGGATCAGCCTGCCAAAGACGCCGTGCGAGAGACCTGGATCGCAAAGGATATGATCCGCAACGACGAAGGCCAGCAGACGGTGATCATGAGGCTCGACAAGAAACTGGTCTACTTCATCAACAAAGAGCAGAAGACCTATGCCGAACTGCCCATGGATGTGGAGAAGATGGCAAAGCAGGCAATAGAGCATGACCAAAGCATGAGTGAACAGGAAAAGGATGAAGCCAAGAGATTCTTGAAGGAAATGCTGAAGGACATGTCCAAGATCAGCATTACTGTCAGGGAGACGGATGAGAAGAGGCAGATCGGCAGCTGGAACTGCAGAAAATATATCCAGACGACAACCACGTCCACAGGGCCCTCCATGACGGAAATCTGGGCAACAAAAGATATAAACCTGGACTACACCCTTCTCAACAGGATGTATGCAGCAAGCATGATGATGATGCCCAGCATGAAAGACTCCATAGACGACATCATGAAGGAGATGAGCAAGGTCCAGGGGGTAACTGTCTATTCCTCTTCCACGACCAGTGTGATGGATACACAGATCAAGTCCAGCCAGCAGCTCCTCGCTTATGCAGATAGAAAAGCCCCTGCAGGGTTTTATGAACCGCCGCAGGGTTATTCCAAGCACGAGATGTAACCTGGTGAAGTAAGCCCTTTTCGATACGGCGATATCCGTCCTCTCAAGGACCTTGGATGAATGCGCGAGGGATGCAGCCGTGCGGATTCCGTGAATCCCAGGCAAGGCCATGTCGATTGGGAATATGCTCTATGCCTCTTATCTTAACTCATAGGAGCTATCAGTAACCCTTGCTGATAGAAATATGAGGAAGGGAGGATAAGCACTATGGGTATACTATCTTGGATAATCATCGGCCTGATAGCAGGTTGGCTGGCTGGTGTCATAATGAAAGGAACCGGTTATGGCGTTGTCGGAGACATTGTCCTTGGGATTATCGGAGCTCTGATAGGCGGTTTCCTTGCAAGTGCCCTGTTCGGAATTCCAGACCCCGTATCCGGTTTCAATTTCGGTTCCCTGGTTGTCGCCCTGCTTGGCGCTATCTTCGTCGTTGCAATTGTCCGTGCCTTGCCCGGCCGCTCCCGGATCTGACCCATCTCTCTTAAGCAAGCTACCAAAGAAGGGGTAAAGCCTTCAAAAGGCGCTTACTCCTTCTTTTTTATCCGGAAGAGAATGCCAGCCTGGCATTGAGAAGGATAAAATCTCACAGGGGATGTCTTGCTGAAATCTCATTCATCCCATGACTAGACCATTATTGGCCGCACCTGACGAGCGGCTTCGGTTTGGCATCTCTGTAAAGCACAGTATAGGTAAATGTTACCGGTACTCTCTGCTCATGCAAGGGACGCATGATCATCACCACCTTGCAGCCTGAGCCGCGCTTTACTTCCAATGATGCCGGCTTGCCTGCCTGTGCGTTCTGCTCGGCCAGTGCTTTGAATTGGGGAACAGCTCGACCGTTGACATATGCCTCTGCGATGTTCTTCGCATCCTCTTCACAGACAAGTGCTGCGTTTACACCGCCCCCTTCCAGTACGTCAATTCGGGCGGCAATAGGCTTGTCCGTTTTGTATGGCCCAGCCATGAGCAAGCTTTTACCGTGGAGCACTCCCCTGCTGTTTACGAGATACGGCCTTCCTCCCGTAGGCGCCGCATTGCCGGGGATCTCTCCTGCCGGAAACGTGCCGAGCCGGAAGTACTGCTGGCCGCTGCACATATCGAGGATAAAGGTCATGCCTCGGGACAGATTGGAGCTGAATTTCTGAGAACCCTGCGAGTGTGCTGTTTTCTTTGCCCTCTCTTCAGGAGATGAGCCCAGGAGCGTACCGGCTGCGCCGACGATAGATGACCACAGCGTATCGTAATCGACATCCACATTCCCTTTGAGCTGGATGCCGGCATTGACAGGCTGCGTGGGCACGAACCATACGGTAAGGATGTGCTTGCCCTGATCATAATTCATATCAAACGTTCCCACCATGGATATGCTCACCAGGAATCTTATGGTGTCGTCTACCTTGAACTCTGCCCCGTACTGTTCCTTCCTGCGGGAGATCCACTGCCACCCAATACCGGAAATGTCGATCCGCAGATGCTTCGAATCAGTTTTCCGGGCGATGCATGTATCTACCCTTACAATTCCTGTATTGGAGCTCTTGCCGCTCCCTGAAGGAGGTCCTGAAGACAATGGAAGGATCTGACCCTTGAGGCGGGAGCAGACATTATATTCCGTGAGATCAACCATCAGCCCCCTTATGTTATCCATGCCCTGGTCCCGGGATTTTGCCGATGATGGCACGACTCGACCCTCTCTGGCTGCCGGGATGAGATTATCTGAACATAGATTCATACCTTCAAATATGCCAAACACACATATCGCCAAGAGAAAGACTATGGCTGAAAAGGCTATCCTCGGATATCTGGCAGAGACCATGATTGCCTCCTTGCATCGGTTTTCACCCGGCTTCTCGAATAAAGCGACAGTGCAGCTTACCGAGGTTATCTTCAGGATAAAGGTCTGATCCCCATTGATGAAAATATAAGTATACTAATAGCATGCGGGAAGCTTACGTCCATCGTCTCTCTGCATTTTGATGATCATATTCCGTGCAGGAAAAGATGAGGAAAGATCCCGAGAGAAAATGAGGCTGATCAGTACAGCCGGATTCGGCGTTTTAATGCAGCGCCGAGCGGATGAATTCGATCTTATTCTTCAGGTAGAGCATCAGCTGATCTTCATCGCCGAACCAGAAGTGGTCTGCTCCATTGACCAAGGTAATGCGGTCCTCGTCCAGAACATTCAAAAGGGACGGCTGGCTTGAGAACTGGTCTCTTGAGCCCGTGACTGCCCAGACGTCTGATTTCCTCAGGTCCGGGAAAGGGAACATGGCAGTCGGGGGAGAGATGAATATGCAGGGAACATCGGTTTCCTGGATGAACCGTGAGGCGACCCATGCCCCGAAGGAATAACCGATGATAAAGACCGGCCTGCCTGCGAACCTCACAGCTTCGCAGAGATCGGCAATCTCCCCGATGCCGTTGTCGAATTTCCCCTCGCTCGATCCTACGCCCCTGAAATTGAACCGAAGGGCGGAACATCCATTCCGGATGGCCGTATCCCATGCAGCCATAACCACGTTGTTGTACATATTGCCGCCCATCAGGGAGTGGGGATGGGTGATCACGGCGCACATGCTCGACGGCTTATCTTCGAAAACCGCCTCAAGTCTGGGACTGCTGCCAATGAAGACTGTTGACATTACATTTCTATATTCCCATATCCCGGTATTTGCAATGCAGGAAATACGGGAGGCTGTTGGAATCTGCGCCCATGGGCCGGTATCTATTGAGACCTCGGAAGGAGGATAATACCGTCGGCCACCGATGCCAGTGATACACTGGGCTGGATATTCATCGAATTGAGGAGCGGTGTTCTCACACCGCCGAACTTCAAGGGTGTTATGTCCATAGCCACCGGGAGGGTGGTTTCGAGCGCATTCGGCCAGGGAACAACAGAAAAGATACTATAATCCTTCAGATAATCTGCAAGCGAGGGTGCGTGTGAATAGGTCCACTCGACCCCTTTGAGCACGTGACGGGCCCCGACTACCACGATGCCCTTATCCTTGGGGTGCCCTTGCATATAGGTGATCACCTGCTTCGACATCCATTCGTCACGGCATATGGGCGCAGGAATCTCGGTATCGATGGCAATGATGGACATTTTCAGGGTCCGTGCCTGCTTGAGCACTTCACGATAGCTCGGGGACGTGACGATCTCGGAGATGTTGATGTTCTCGACATCCACTTTCCCTGCACAGAACTGGTTGATGACCTGCTGCTGCGAGGTGGGAATCTCTACGAACAGGGTGTTGATGCCCGCATCTTTTACCAGAGAGGGTAAGGAACTGGTGATGAGATTATGGATATAGGCGTTCCTGTGGTGTGTCCCGATGAGAATGATTCTCTTCTCACGTGCCTTGCCGACCAGATATGCCGTAGGGTTGTCTGCAATATCCAGAGAGTGCGCGGTATTCAAACTCAAATCCTCGTTGCCCACAAGAGAGAGGAGGAAAACGAGCCCCATGATGAAGTATCTCAGCTGTCTGGCCATATAGCAATCTTGTCGGAAAAAGATTGCTGTATCTTAACACGAACCTGAAGGCCTGACAAACCCTTTTATTACTCCCTCGAGCTGTCGATAGCTCGAGGCAGCGCAGGTCTGCTGGCGGAAAAGGGCGGCACCGCTCAAGCCCCGTGCATAGGCCGAGATGTACTTTCTCATGAAGCGGATTCCTTTGTTCTCTCCATAGAGAGTGCAGAGCATGTCCAGATGTTCCAGCATGACCTCTCTGCGTTCTTCGAGATCCGGCAACGGACCTCCTGAGAGCTCCCTGAAGACCCATGGGTTGCCTACAGCAGCCCTGCCGATCATGAAGGCATCGGCACCCGATGTGCCAAGGTTCCCGACATCCTCGCTGGTCCTGATGTTTCCGCTCGCGACCACCGGAAGGGCGGTGCGCTGTCTCAAGGCCCCGATAATATCCCACCTCGGGACCCCGCGATACATCTCAGACCTTGTACGCGGATGGATGATGACTGCATTGATGCCGGTTTTCTCCAGGATGCAGGCCAACGATTCCGCATTCACCGTGCTGCTGTCCCATCCGGAACGCATCTTCACGCTTACAGGGATGCGAACGGCCTTGACCACCGATTCGCACAGCTGCTCGGCGAGGACGGCATCCCGCATCAGCGCTGCACCTGCTCCCTTTTGAACGACCTTCCTGACCGGGCAGCCCATATTTATGTCGATGCCGTCGAATCCGGCGTCCTCGATAATCCGGGCAGAGAGTGCTGCATTCTTTGGCGACGCGGTGAAGATCTGGGCAATGAGCGGGGAATCATCCTCGGGTCTGTCCAAGAGGGAAAGTGTATTCCTGGAGTTCTGTACCAATCCATCAGCGCTGATCATCTCCGTATAACACAGCTCCGCTCCGAAACGCCTGCTCAGAATGCGCATGGGCCAGTTCGTATACCCGGACATGGGGGCAAGAAGGAGGCCATGGGTGAGGGTAAGGTTGTAGAGCTTCATCGGCTTGAATGCAGGCTTCCCTGGTAAAGGCCCGCCCGGGCCATCTCCTCGTGAATCGCATTTCTGATCCTCGATTTATCCAGAGCCCAGGAAGGGGCAGCGAGCTCGCTTGCATGAGGGTCTCCGGTAATCCGCTGAACGACGATATCGTCACGCAGATGTGCAATGAACAACGCAACTGCCTTGACGTACGTGTCCATGCCCAAAGGCGTATATCCTCCCCGCTCATGGAGGCTTTCGAGCACGGTTCCCTTGATGACATAGAGAAGGTGTATCTTGACATCGGTCACAGGCAGGGCGGACAGGAGATTTGCCGTTGCAACGTAATCATCCGTACCCTCGCCGGGGAGTCCGATTATCACGTGGGCGCAGATCCGCATATCGAAGGAGGAAGCGAGCTCTACGGCATCGATGAAAGACTTCACATCATGGCCCCGGTTGATCCGCTTCAAGGTGGCATCGTTTGCCGACTGCAGACCGTACTCGATCCATACGAGACGGTCGTCTGCATAGGTGCTGATGAGAGAGAGTTTGTCGATATCGACACAGTCCGGTCTGGTGCCGACGGCAAGACCGACGATCTCGGGATAGGGCAGAATTGAGTCATAGACAGCCTTTAAGGTGGATACATCGGCGTAGGTATTCGAATACGACTGAAAATAAGCGATGAAGGAACGGGCTTTGTAATGCCTGGCCATGGCTGCGATCTGACTCTTGATCTGCTCGCTCAAGCTGATTCCCTTGGCAAGGGAGCCTGTGCCGGAGCCCTTGGCATTGCAGTAGATGCACCCTCCGGATCCATCCGGACCGCGATGGGGGCAGCCGAGAGATGCATCCAGAGTTATCTTTTGAACCCTCTCCCCGAATCTTTCGCGCAGAAATGAGCTTAAGGTCCGGTACGGAGGCGACTTCGTCATATGAACGGAAAATCGAAACCCATCAGGCCCAGGTCTTTCTTCAGGTCTCGTATGATCTTCTGTACTGCGGGGTTGATGGGAATCCCCTCGGCCTTGCGGCGCTTCACCATGTCGAACTCCTTTTCCCCTGCCAGAAAGATCCTGTCTTTTCCGGGGACCTTCGCGGAAGACCTGACCTCCCTCATGATCGAGCCCGTGATCTTTTTAAAGAGCTCGATGGGGACAAAACTTTCGATGTTGATGGCGATAAAGAAATGCCCGAGCTTGTGGTGGGCTGGCTTGCCATTCTCGAAACCGCTCAGGGCCTGGCCGAAGCTTCCTCCGGTCAGCGAGGCGCAAAGGATCTCGATCATCATGCCGAGCCCGTAACCCTTATGGCCGCCGAGCTCTTCACCAGCACCTCCCAACGGGAGGAGGGATGCCGTGCCTTCCACGAGGGTCTTGAGCAGCTCCCTGCTGTCGGTGGGCTCATTGCCGAGGACGTCTATGGTGAGGCCTTTCGGTGTCGGCTTCCCCTCTCTGGCGTAGACCTCTATCTTGCCGCGCTGGATGGTGGATGTGGCGATGTCCAGGAGGAACGGATACTCTTCATCTGAAGGCGCGCCGAAGCTGATGGGATTGGTTCCGATGACCGGGGCCACTCCGAACGTGGGTGCCACGGAAGGCCGGGCATTCGAAAAGGCGAAGCCGACCATGTTCTGCTTTATTGCCATGTCAGGGTAAAACCCCGTGATGCCGAAGTGAGTGCTGTTGCGTACGCCCACCATGCCGATGTTGGCATCTCTTGCCATGGAAATGGCCTTCTCCATTGCCCGGTAGGCTATGACATGCCCCATGCCGTGGTTCCCATCGATCAGCGCAGTGTTTCCGGTTTCCTTTACCGTGGTCTCTTTTGTTATCGGATTGAGTATGCCGTCATGTATCCGATCCACATACATCTTGAACCGGCCTATTCCATGGGATTCCACCCCCCGCAGATCGGACTCGATAAGAACCGCTGAACAGATCTGCGCGTCTTTTTCCGGGACGCCGAGGGCGATGAATCCCTCCTTCATGAAACGCTCAAGCTCCCGGTAATCCACATACACGATATTAGATGTCTCCATTGGGGTGTCTCCTTAGTATGGTTGATGGAAGCGTTCTCATGGTTGGTACCTCATATCAGATCGATGTGGTTTCGTGAAGAGGAAAGAGATCGGATATCTTGTGTAATTATTCGGATAAAATATTAATCGGGCATGAAGAGCCAGAGCCCCGGTTATCATGGTGAGGGCTCGGTGGGACGACAGAAATGATGCTCTAAACCTGTGTCTGTATCTTGAAGGCTTTGGCGAACTCGATGAATTTCCGGTGATGAGGCAAGGGGGTGAAGTGCTTTCTGGCAATAATGAAAAAGTTCCGCAGTATCCTGGGGCCATGAAGAGGTATCCTGACGAGCAGACCTTCTTTCAATTCCCTCTTAACCGCATGTATCGAGAGAATGGAGATGCCGAGCCCTGAAATGACCGCTTCTTTTATAGCTTCCGACGAGCCCAGCTCACAGGCAAGGTTGAACGTCGAGAGAGGCGGAAGGTTGTTTGCCTTCAGGTAATCCTCCATGATAGACCTGGTACCCGAGCCTCTTTCCCTGAGAACAAACGGCTCATTGATGATGTCATCGACCTTGGCTGCTTCGTATTTCCCCAGCAGGTGATCTTTCGGCGCGACCAGAATCAGCTCGTCTTCCCAGATAGGCTCACAGGTGAGTCTGCTGTCCTGGGTCTGCTTGCCGATGAAACCGATTTCGACCTGGTTTCCGAGCACCATTTCGAGAACATCTTCGCTGTCACCGGAGAGGATATGGACCTTTATATCCGGGTATTCCTCCCTGAGTCCTGTGAGAACCGAAGGCAGGATATACGTAGAGGGGATGGTGCTCGTGCCGACTGAAACATGGCCCGATGCTGTGCTCTTTAAAGAGATGACCTTTTCCCTCGCCTCATCTCTGAGCTTGAGGATCTTCTTGCCGTACGCGAAGAGAATGGATCCCTCACTGGTGAGGGATATCCCGCTTTTCGTGCGTTTAATGAGATTTGCGTTTACGAATGTCTCGAGATTCCTGACGTGTTTGCTCAATGAAGGTTGAGAGAGCATCATCTTTTTTGCGGCATTGGAGAAACTCCGTTCCTCCACTAAGGCCACAAGGGCTTCGAGCTGCTGGAGCGTTATATGTTTGAACTGGTCTTCGGGCATGTCTGGTCTATAACTAACCTGTATGATTATATCAATGCTTAATATAACCATATAGAATTTGACATATTCCATATAGATAAATATCATTGCCGGAAGAGAGATTACTGAGGAAATCCAGTCAAAAGAAAGGGTGGAAAGAGATGGACAAGAAGATCAAGTTGACGACCTTGGTCCACGGCGCCGGTTGAGCATGCAAGCTCGGTCCGGAGGTTCTGGACAAGGCAGTCTGCTCACTGCCTGTAATGACTGATCCCAATCTCATTGCAGGCATGGAAAAACCCGATGATGCAGGCGTATACAAAATCAGCGATGATAAGGCGCTTATCCTTACCGTAGATTTCATAACGCCTGTAGTCGACGACCCCTATCTCTTCGGGCAGATCGCCGTGACAAACGCCCTGAGTGATGTTTACGCCATGGGGGGAAAGCCTCTTCTGGCAATGAACATCATATGCTTCCCCAAGGATGGAGATATCACCATTCTCCAGGAGATTCTGCGGGGAGGATTCGATAAGATGGCTCAGGCCGGGGTGCTGCTCGTGGGAGGACATAGTGTGGACGATCCCGAAATCAAGTACGGCATCTCCGTAACCGGCTTTGCCCGCCCGGAAAGAATCCTCAAGAATACCGGGGCAAGACCCGGGGATAAGCTCATCCTCACGAAACCCATCGGAACAGGTATCATCTCTACAGCCATCAAGGCTGACATGGCTGTGCCGGAGGCTGCAGACGAGATCCAGAGGTCCATGAACACCCTCAACAGGATTCCCTCGGAGCTCATGGAAGAATACGAGGTTCATGCTTGCACCGATGTTACGGGGTTCGGCCTTCTCGGTCATGCCTGTGAGATGATCGAAGGATCTGATGCAGGAATGGTGATCCATTTCAAACAGGTGCCGGTGTTTAAGGAAGCCCTTGAATATGTCCGCATGGGTCTGATACCGGGTGGCGCATATCGCAATGAGGAATTCAGAAAGGGCGTTGTCAGAACGGCACAGGGCATTACCGGAGATATGATGAAGATTCTTTTCGATCCTCAGACATCAGGCGGTCTGCTCATAGCCCTTTCCGCGCGTCAGGCAGAAGCGTTCCTTGAAAAGCTCCATTCTCAAGGGGTAACGGAGGCTGCCATTATCGGCGAGGTCACGTCTGAAAACCCCGGGAAGATCATGGTGAAGGAATAGCACACCTTGTTATGGTCATCGGATTTTTCTATCTTACTAGTTAGTATATGGAAAAGATCATTATCGACGGGCCGCATCAGATTATTGCTGTCGGTGATTCTCTCACTGCAGGGTCACAGCCTGGAGTTAACGAAAATGCTCCCTTTGCAGACTATCGCACGAGAGAATTGATTCGTACATCCTATCCCTATGTTCTTTCGGAGATACTCTCGGCCTCTCTCGGGCCGAGGCTCATCCGGAATCTCGGAAGGAGCGGGAGTACCACGAGGGACTGGCTTCCCGGCAGCACCTGGATGAAGAAAGATGAGCCGGATTTTCCCCTTAACGGCAGACCTCTCGACGATATTCTGGAATTGAGAGATACGATGAAAATCTGCCTCATGATGCTCGGGACAAATGACGTAAGCAGCTCGATCGTGCCAGACTTTATCTCGAAGGCTGTTAAAGGCATCTCCGGTTATGAAGATGATAATTTCCTCATTACCAGAGAGAATCTCATTGTCACCCTCATGAGTTTAAAAGAGAAAGGTCTGGTGACATATCTGGCAAAGATCCCTCCCAATGCCTACCGGGGAGGATTGTTCTTCTTCGGCCTCGACAGGCTTTATTTCTCCCTCAAGTCTGTCCAGGAAAAGCTGGATAGTTATACCAGGATGGTCAACGAGAGAATTGAAGAGATATGGACATCTTATCCTCACCTTGCACGGAAGGGCCCCGATTTCTATCATTTTTTCAAAATGAGGGATGATGTATGGTGCAAGGACCACCTGCATCTGAACACGCTTGGTTATCGACTTATGGCCTGGTCATGGGCAGAGCTGATCAAGTCCGAAGGAGTAGATATAAGGGTTTAGTCTCCATCGAACATCGGATATGGCGAGTAAGGACTCGAAACATGAGTTTTAAAGGGGGCGGTTATGTGTGATACCTTTGCCATAGGGAAGGAATTGACCTCTTCAGGGAATCTCGTCTTTGCGAAGAATTCAGACAGAGAGCCGGATGAAGCTCAGGTAGTCGTATCCTTGCCGCGCAGAGAGGATGCACAGGGACAGTCTCTCCGATGCACATACATAACCATACCCCAAACGCAGAGGAGCAATGCAGTCCTGCTCTGCAAGCCCTTCTGGATCTGGGGCGCGGAGATGGGGGTAAATGAGAACGGGGTAGTAATCGGGAATGAAGCTTTATTCACAAAGGTGAAGCCCGAGAAAACCCCCGGTCTGATCGGTATGGACCTCTTGCGCCTTGCCCTTGAACGCTCGGGCACGGCTGATGAAGCGCTTGAGGTGATCATAGACCTGTTGCGTCGGTACGGGCAGGGAGGTGCCTGCGGTTACCGGGATAAGGGCTTCGCCTACATGAACTCATTTCTGATCATGGACCGGAATGAAATCATTGTCCTGGAAACGGCAGGAAGGGATTATGCCGTAAAGAAAAGCAGAGATTTTGCGGCTATCTCCAATAAGATAACCATCGGCGACGATTGGGAACGATCGAATTTGGAAAGAGGCGCAGACTTCAAATCATACAGCGACCCGCTCATCTCGTACTTCTCCGGCAGCAGCCAGAGGAGGGAGCAGGTTGTGCGCAGCATCAGGAACCAGCCTCGTAAATTGGGACTGGAGGAAGTATTCAAAATACTTCGTGGGCATAACGGCAGCGGGCCGTTCAATGGATGTAATCGGGATGTCTGTATGCATGCAGCCGATCCGTTCATCAGAAAGTCGCATACAACAGGCTCGCTTGTGGTTGAGCTTGATTCCTCTTCAGGCTTTCGCGCCTTTGTAACTGCTGGATCGACCCCGTGTCTGACCCCATTCAAGCCGATCCTTCCCGGTGAAATGCCGGGGGGAATCGACAGGGGAGGCCCAAGGTATGGGAGTGATTCATACTGGTGGAGGCACAAGCAATTCTGTATACATGCAGAGATGCGCCTGTCGAAGGTTGCGGAGCCTATTTCAAGCGAGATCCGGGATATCGAGTCATACTATTGCATGAACATGCCTGTGCACCAGTGGGATGACATGGACGAGATCCTCCTGTCCAGGTGCCGGGAGGCGTTCATCCGTTCGTCGATGCTCGATGATAAATGGCTTCATAAGATGAGCAGGATAGAGAAAGACCATCGTCTGATACATAATACCTTCTGGTCAATAACCGCACGGAGAAACGGCATACCCCTCACGTGAAAATCCGATGATCCGGGAAAGCTCAGGCTTCTGTGATGGTTCGGATCTTGGCCGTTTACCGAGGTCCATGAAGAGCCTGCCTAAGGCAAGTTGTTCGCCATGAGCAGATAAACCGGTATCCTGCTGCCCCGTAAGTCTTTCCCTGAAGGTGCATGAACTTCAGCCCGATTCTGCAGAACTGATTGATGAAAATTACTGCTGTTGAGGAGTGATGATTTAAAAGGATTCTTAATGGTATGAGGATGATGGGATTATGAGCGACAGATACAGATTCGTCGGCCCTCTCTGTGATTTTGCTGCAATGATTTTCAGCGCAGGGCAGATCGATAAGTGCAAGACGGCCATGCATGATCATATAAAACCTGGTGATAAGGTTCTCTTTGCCGGGGTGGGGCAGGGGGCCGATGTAATAGCAGCCGCCGAGAGGGGTGCCCGGGTAACGGTGGTGGACATCTCTCGGACGAGGGTGGACATCTTTTCACAAAGGATATCGGAGAGACAGTTTCTTCATCCTGTCAGACAGATCCACATGGACATCTTCAAGTTCGAGGAATACGGCAATTTCGATATGGTATGCATCAATTTTTTTCTCAATGTATTCTCCCGGGTGGTTGTCCTTCCCCTATTGGAACATCTTACCAGGCTGGCAAGAGAAGACGGGTATGTGGCCATCAGTGACTTCGCCCCTCCGTCAGGCAGACCCATAGCAGGGATCATCCAGAGCGCTTACTGGTATGTTGCGGATCTTTTCCTGATCATTTTTGCCAATAATGCTCTCCATCCGATATATGACTACCAGGATATGCTTGAGGGATTGGGCCTTACAATCGAGGAGGTGAAATACTGCCGAGTGCTCTTCGACAACAGGTATTACGCGATCCTTGCGAAAAGGCACTAAACCCCGCTTATAAGTATGCAGAATGCATTGCCGGAATCATCCGGTCATGAAAACCTCTTCTTTGAAAGTGTGTAAATATTTTCACACCATGAAAATATAACCACCTTCCCAATTACCATTCAAGTTATTGATAATACAATAAGTCTACCAATTAATATCAGTTATACCCTGATATAAGACTAGTAAACGTTTCGTATTTTGGGGGATTTTTTTTGGCATGTTTCATGATTAATACTTATTTCATGAAAAAGTATTCAATGGCTGAATTTCCAGAGAACAGCATCCTGCAATCGCATGATATTTTTCTGAAAGGAAGGGAGTCATGAGGAATACGAATGTTGAACAGAAAATAAGGCCTCTCAACAGCTTCTCAGAGGTTAGGAGCCACGTTGCAATATCACCCATTGTCCTGAAGAAAATCTATGTGAACGGAAGTCTGAGAAATCTCGATGGCGGCGTGAGCTTCCACATCAGGAATCAGATGAGGGATGCAGTGCTTCATGGCATCAGCGAGCTTTCTATCAATCAGACAGCGATACCTCTTGATGAGGTGTATGTCGGAAATAACGGCTCGAAGACGAGGGCAGACAAGATCGGCCTGAACGACACTATTCCTTTCCCCCTGGGTGAGAGCATCGAGATCGTCGCCAGGATTCAGCCGTTGAACAAGAATCAGGAACATCAGATAGCCCTGAGCCTTGAAACAGAGCCTTATGGGGAGCTGAGCCTGGATGCCATGGATACGGTAGAGGAGACGAGGCCGGAACAGACGCGAATCCCCTGTAACAAAGAGGCCAATTATGACATGGAGATCATCCGCAAGAGGCAGGATTATGTCGAGGACTACTCCGGTGTAAAGCTCCGGCACATAAAGCACTACTCTTTCGATCCGGCAGTCACCAGGGGAAACATCGAGAATTTTACCGGAGTGGCGCAGATTCCCATGGGATTTGCGGGTCCCATCAAGGTCAATGGTGAATTTGCCAAGGGCGAGTACCTCATTCCCCTGTGCACGAGCGAGGGAACCCTGGTTGCCTCATACAACCGCGGGATGAAAATTATCAATATGTGCGGCGGCATAACAACAACCATTATTGAAGATCATATGCAGCGCGCCCCGGTCTTCGTGTTCGAATCATCGAGACAGGCTCGCGATTTTTCTCTCTGGTTCGATGATCACATGGACCAAATCCGCCAGCAGGCGGAATCAGGGTCCAAGGTGGCCAAACTCCTCGATGTGGAGAAATATCACGCGAGCAAGTTCGTCTACCTTCGATTCAACTTCTATACCGGAGATGCAGCCGGACAGAATATGGTGAACATGGCCACCTTCCTCGCATGCAACTGGATCCTCTCCCAATATAAGGAAATTCAGCACTTTTATATGGAATCAAATGTGGCAACAGATAAGAAGTGCTCAATGATCAATACCCTGAAAACCAGGGGCAAAAGGGTCGTCGCCGAGCTCAATATTCCCCGGGATGTCCTCATTCATCACATGCGGGTCGACCCTGACACCCTGGTCTACCACAGCCAAGTGGCAAACGTCGGGGCCTTCATGGCAGGCTCGAGCAGCAACGGGCTCCATGCTGCCAATGCCCTTGCCGCAATGTTCATTGCAACCGGACAGGATATTGCGAATATATCCGAATCTTCGAACGGCATCATGTATGCCGAGGTGCTTCCCGATGGCAGCCTGTACGGATCACTCACCCTCCCTTCTCTCATCGTCGCCACCTATGGAGGAGGGACAGGGCTTCCTACCCAGAGGGAATGCCTGGAAATTCTCGGATGCTATGGCAAGGGGAAGGTCAATAAGCTTACGGAAATCGTTGCAGCTGTAGCACTCGCAGGGGAACTCTCCCTGGCATCGGCCATCTCATCACTGGATTGGGTGACCAGCCATGAGAGGATGGGGAAGAATCGTTAGGGTCAAAAAAGGGGGGTAGAACAATGGGAACGAGTATCAGACTCACATCCTTAGGCACACAGACCCTGGATAAACCTTTTGGGATTCATCTCGATGAGCGCAAGACGAAGGTGCAGCTCAGAGAGATCGGGATCGACATGTTCAGCCTCGAGGAAAGGATTTCCTACCTTAAGAAGTATGGGAACCACTGCATGTCCTTCTCGCAGTTTCAGCCGGGAATGCATTTCTTCGACATATCGGGTATCGGATATATAACTTATCGCAAGCAGTGGGGAAGCCGCTTCGTCCTGGCAGATCCTGTATGCGATGAAAAGCACCGCGAATATATGGTCAGAGAATTCCTCAAGGACAAGACGAATACAAACTTCATACAGATATCCGAATCTTTTGCAGATCTGCTTTACGAAAAATTCGGCTATTACGCATCCCAGTTCGGTATTGAATCCATAGTCGACCTGAAGAACTGGGATCTGAAAGGCAAGAAGAAGCAGGTCTTGCGGACATCGATCAATAAGGCACAGAAGGACGGCGTCCGGTTCGTTGAAATGAATTCCGGAAACAACGATGACGAGCTTACCAAGGAATGGCTCCGCACCAGAACGATACGATCCCGGGAGGTCGTTTTCCTCATCAGGACAAAGGACCAGAAATACCAAGAGGGTACCAGGAGGTTTTACGCCTTCTTGGGCGAAGAGCTCCTCGGCTTCATTCACTTCGATCCGGCTTACGAGGATGGTAAGATCGTTGCCTACGTTCCAAATATCTCCCGTTTCTCTCCGAAATTCAAGCAGGGGATCTTTTATCCCCTCATGGTCCACGCCATGGAAAAATTCAAGGAAGAGGGAATTCCCTATCTTTACCTTGGGATCTCCCCAACAGTGGTTGACGCCCAGAACAAGCCCTGCGAGTCCGTAATTGTAAAGATGATCGTCAGGCTTCTCTATAATTATGGTAATATGTTCTATAGCTTCAAGGGCCTGCACTTCACCAAATCGCGGTTCCAGGGTAAAGAGGTCAAGACGTTCTGTGCGCACAAGTATCGTATGCCTGCGATATCATTCCTCGGGTTATTCAGAATGTGCCACCTCATCTAATCTTGATTGATCGATTCCGGCTGGCTTTGCATGGGAGTACGGCCAGCCGGATCAGAAAATCCCTGCGTCTAAAAAGCGCTTTCCCTCGCAAATTCGAGGATAGGCCATTCCAATGATACGGATGCTCTTCTGAGCCTCATATCAGGATTGGTTGCAACCGGGTGGCCGACAACCTTCATCAGGGCTATGTCGAAATACGAATCTGTGTAGAAATAGCTTTCCGCCAGTTCTACCCCGTTGCGAGATGCCCATTCCTGGGCGTACATTCTTTTGCCTTCACCATAGCACAATGGTTTGATGATCTTGCCGGTCAGTATACCGTCTCTGACTTCCACCTGCGTGCAGACGATATCCTTGATTTCAAGAAGCTCGGCCATCGGTTTGACGAAAAAGATCGGAGAATTGGATATAATCGCCACCCGATGGCCTTTCTGCTTATGATCATCGATAAGATATCTTGCCTCCTTATAGATAGCCCTCTTGAGTGTCACTTCAAACCATGCCGAGCAGAAGGACTCCATCTCCACAAGGCTTGTACCTGACAGAATCTCCATATTCTTCTCGTACCAGCGCTCGATGTTCAGCAGGGACAACCGGTAGAGGATAATCTTGAACATGCTTCTTAAGAGATGTCCTCTATTCACAATGCCCTTTTCCCTGGCGTATCTCACAAACGAGAGTCCGGAGTTCTCCCAGGTGATGGTATGATCCATATCGAAAAGTGCAGCGATTACACCCATAAATGTGGCTCTTACCAGACACCATCTCCCGATGCAAGGGATGACGGCAGGCAGGAGACGATCATGTTACTTTATGGAGACGAGTTAGGCATCTTTGAAAAGAAGCCTTCCGCAACCAGGGGTATCACCCTTCCCGCAATTGACTTTTGAGGGATTGTATGGTTGGAAATTCAGCAGATGAGGGAGCAAACGTCGTTAAGTAACATCTACTTGAGTGAAATTAAGAACCACCTCTCTTCGCCGCCGCTTCCTGTAATTGCAGGTATCTTTCTCTTCATCAGCGGGTTCTTCTTCTTCAATTCAGTGATCTATGAAAGTCTTCTTGCCACGAGGATAGCGCAATACCAGCTTCCGGACCGGATCGGCGTGAGTGCCTTCGTTGTGCACCCTGCTTTGTCGGACATGGTTTTGCTTATCATCATGATGGCCCCCCTTATCTCGGTACGTTTGAACCTGGAAGCCAATGTGAAAGAAATGTCTCTCGCAGGCAGTTTCAGGATCCTTTTGGCCAAATACCTGGCCGGCCTGAGCATCCTCACGGGTATAGTCGTAACGACATCTCTCCTGCCTGCTGCCACAGCCCTGGTTACCTCACCGGATTGGGGGCTTATTATCTGCTCTTATGGAGGGCTCGTGCTCCTTGGGGGGACAATCCTCGCCATGAGGGCGTTCGCGTCAAGCCTGACAGGATACCGGGTCACCGCTACTGCCCTCACGTTCGGTCTGGTCATTATTTTCTGGTCCATCGGCTGGTATTCTGCCGTCTTCCCTGGTGATTGGCGCGGCTCGATACTGGATGAACTCTCGCTCGCAAACCATCTGTCGTCTTTCCTCAACGGGGTGGTATCTCTCAAGAATGTCGCCTATCACCTTGGGATATCATTGTTCTTTCTCGTTCTTACCCGGAGTGTTGCCGGCCTGCGCAGAGACAGGACGAGAGACAAGGCAGAGAGATCTTCGAATAGATCCCGCTCCATTCTCTTTGCTGCTGTTTGGGGGGCCGTACTCGTGACTGTGTACCTCGTGGTCATGAACCACGACATGAGCTGGAGCCTGAGCAGCTCTCAACGATATGGCCTGAGTCCGCAGACAAAGGAAATCGTTCGTTCCATGGGATTCGATATTCACATCAGGGCGTTCGAAGCTCAGGGCCGGGAGCGGAGCAGGGTACGAAATCTCCTTGATCTTTATTCGCGGGAATCAAAGGCTGTAACGTATGAGATCATCGATCCTGATGCCCGGCCAGTCCTTGCACGCCGTTTCGGAATCACCAGGTACGGCCAGGCTGTTCTCTCGGGAGGCGGTAGGGACGCCCTCATCGGCGCCGCAACGGAAGAAGAAATCACGAGCGCCCTCCTCGCATTGAAGCAGGGCAGGAAGAAGAATGTCTACTTTCTTTCCGGCCACGGTGAGCCGGAGATCTCTGACACGGGAAGGTGCGGTCTCTCCCTGCTTGTCCGAGCCCTCAAGCATCAGGGTTTCGAGGTGAAAAAGCTTGTTCTCATGCGCCAGGAAAACATGCCGCAAGATGCCGACCTTCTCGTCATATCCTCTCCCAGAATCGTTCTGATGCCGAAAGAGCTGGCCTCATTGCAGGGATATTTTGACCGTGGAGGAAAGGTTCTCATAGCACTGGAGCCGGGAGCTGACGCCGGGCTTAAAGGCCTGCTTGAAGGGTTCGGAGTGGATGTCGGCAGTGATATCGTCACAGATCCCTCCTCTAAGGCGGTCGGCGGCGATGATACGATGCTGGTAGTTGACTCCTATGGCGGTATCAAGGAACTCTCCGGATTCAGTCGTGCAACACTCTTTCCCACAGCGGGAATCGTGAAGGCCAGGGAAAAGGTGCCTCCCTATATAACCGTCTCCTCGCTTGCAAGGACGTCGGATACGAGCATCATACGACATTACCCGGGAACCATCATGCCGACGACGCAAGCTATCGCAGATTCTCCCCGGATGAAAGGTCCCTTCGATATCGCACTCCTTGCCAGGGCCGCTGTCAGCGAAGACATAAGATCAGAGATCATGGTATTCGGAGATGCGGACTTCCTGACGAACGCGTACCTGAACGTATCCGGAAACAGCGCTTTCATCTTGAGCTGCATCGGTGCTCTGCTTGATGAAAGCCGGTTCGTGGGGATCGACTCCGGGCAGATCCATGAAAAGCCATTCCTCCTCACCCCCGTGAAGGCCGCAGCCTTCTTCCTGATCTCTGTAGTCATTATTCCCTCTGTGGTCCTTTCTCTCATAGTGGCCATGCGCAGGAAAAGGCGTCAGGAATGAGCACTCGCTCTCTGGTCATTGCCGGGGCAATTCTCCTGTGCCTTGTCTCTTATTATGCAGTCTTCGAGATGCACTCTTCTCGGGAAGCACAGCAGGAGGAGGACAGAGGCCGGAGACTTCTCGTCTTTGACAAGAATGATGTCATCGGGATAGTCATCCAGGGACGTTCCCCTGTGAGCCTGGAAAAGTATGGGCCGGTCTGGCAGATCACCCGGCCGGTGCCTTCCCCTGCAGATCAGGAAGAGGTGAGCAATCTGATCTCCGAGATTTCGAAATGGAGAATCCATCGGGTCCTGAAAGAAGAAGGCGGGCTTGCCCAATTCGGATTGGATCATCCCTCCTTAAGCATTATCTTGAGAACCGCGGGAAGGGAGCACACCCTCTCGGTTGGAGACAAGGCACCTGCATCCGACTTCTATTATGCAAAGACTTCGGCAGGAAGCGGAGTGTTTCTCCTGTCTGCCTGTGAGAGGCAATATCTCATTGGTCAGGGTCTTTTCGCGCTCAGGGACAAGCATCTCGTTACGGGAGATCTTGCGAAAGCGGACAGGGTAAGGATCACGAGGCACAGCATGATCGCCGAATACGTGCGGGATCGGGAGGGGATCTGGCGATTGGCCAGTGACAGTACAAAAAGGCTCAAGACAAGCAGGGTGAATGAACTCATAAGAGAAGTGTGCTCGATCAAGGCGTTGGCGTACCGTGAGAATCTGGCCATATCTCGAAGCCCGGATATCGTCATAAAACTTTCTTCTCAGGGAAACGCTCAAGAGGTTAAAGTCTGGGTGCAGGGGGATAAGATTTATTCGTCCTCAGATGCTCAAAAGAACCTGGTGGAGATCGATCCTTCATTTGGAGAGAGAATGCCCGAGGATCCAATGGAAATGCTCGATAGAACCATGGTGAGCCTTGATGGCGAGAAGGTAACAGGGATTGTCTTTTCAGGTCTGGAGAAGAAGACCTTCACGAAGAATCGTGACGGATGGTATGTCGGCAACAGCAAGATAAAGGATCCGACTTCAGTGAATGAGTTCATCAAATCCATGGGTATGCTTGAATATCAGGATGAATACTTGATGCTGCCCAGGGATACAGTCAGGGAGCGGGGAGTGCGGATTACCTGTGCCGGCCGCTCCACTCCCTTTGACATTACCGTATATTCAAAGTATTATGTGACTGTCGGCAAGAGGATCTTTCGTGTTAATGAAGGTGGGATGAAGATGCTGATAGAATCTGTCCAGTCTCTCTTGAGTGAGGATGCGTGAGTGGATATGAAGGCGGTACGGCCAACGTGGGATGAGTATTTCATGATGCTCGCCAAGCTGACTGCTTCCCGCTCAACCTGCCTGTCCCGTCCGACCGGTGCGGTTATCGTCAAGGACAGGCAAGTCCTTGCCAGCGGTTACAACGGATCTCTCCCGGGAGAAGAACACTGCATGGACGACGGGGTATGCTTCAGACGGTCGGTTGAGTGGGGCGAGGCGACGAAATACGACATGTGCAGGTCAGCCCATGCCGAGGCGAATGCCGTCGCCCTCGCAGCCAAGAAGGGGGTGTCTCTCGAGGGTGCGAGCATCTATTGTACGCTCGAGCCGTGCATCACCTGCGCTAAGCTCATCATCATGTCAGGAATATGCAGGGTCGTTTTCGAGCATTCATATGATTCTCCCATCCCCGAGCGGGACAGATACTGGAAGACAGTTCTTGCCTCCAGTCATATCTCAATCGAAAAGCTTGCAGTCGGCAGCGAAAAGGTGAACTACGCAGTGGGTTTTCTCGAATCAGACACATCGAAGAGGAGGCTGTAAGGTGGTATTGGGTGCCGATAAAATCGTGCGCATGATAAGGGACGGCATTGTGGTCGAGGATCATAAGAGCGGAAAGCTGGAGAAAAAGCCGTTGATCGAGAATATCGGCGGCGATCAGATCGATCAGATAGAGGGAACAACCGTCGACCTGAGGCTCGGCGCCATTTATCGTCCTGTAGGAAGCGCACGCCTCATGAGAGAGAGCAGGGTCACGCCCAGGATCGAGAAGATCATGGATATCGAGGATTCTCCGGATGGCATCTATCTCATTTCCGGAGGCGACTATCTGCTCTTCCAGACCATCGAGCAGGTCAATCTGCCGCAGGACTTGTTCGGCTATATAAGGCCCCGGACAACTCTCATCCGTTCGGGGATCCCGCTCGAGACGGCCTTCATATCCCCGAACTACCAGGGCAGGCTCACTGTCGGCATGAAGCATCAAGGCGGTAATGAGGTTGAAATTCAGATGGGGTTCAGGATCCTCTGTATCGCCTTTTATCCCATCGACGGGGAAGCCGTTCCCTACAGGGGAGTATGGCAGGGAGACAGGGTATCGACAAACGGGGAAGAGGAGAGACCATTTTGAAACATTTCAAACGTGAATTAGATCACATAGAAAGATGGAAAGACCTGAGGAAGGACCTCTTCAGGAATGAAGAGCCGCAGATAAAGCTCATCGGCATGACCACACCCACCGAGGAAATGATTTCCCTCGGGGTAACGACCGAAACTCTTCCGGCATACACTGCCCGGCAGAGCCACGAATCCGCAGGGACTTATGAGGATGACCTGAACCTCAATAAAAAGCTCATCTCGTGGGGGCATCAGACCTGCCTGGAGGCGGTCCAGTTCGTGTATTATGTCACGGGAGTATCCAAATCGCTCGCAGGTCAATGGACCCGCCACAGGATAGGCATCGGGTGGACATTCAGATCCACGAGGTATGTCAAGGCGAGTAAGAACACATTCATTTATCCGGCGCTTGAATATATCGATTCCGAGGATGTGGTTCGCTCCGCCTATGGGGCATACGAGAGGGAGCATAAGCGTGCCATAGAGGTATACGATGAGCTGAAGGAGTTGGGCATAAGAAATCAGGAACTGCGCCGACTCATGCCGGTCGGCTGGTCGACAGCTGCTTATGTGTATGTCAATGCACGATCCTTAAGGCATTTTTTCGAGCTCAGGCTGGACAAGTCGGCTGAGTGGGAGATCAGGCGGCTCGCATACATGATGTTTGACAGTGTGATGGGTATTGCTCCTACGCTCTTTGAAGATCTTGCTGGAGAAATCCTTTAAGGCATTTCGCAGGGTTCTCGAGATTCAGTGAAACTTTCCTTGTGTGCAGTTTCACACTGCAGGTGGAGATCTCCCCACATTTCATGGATCTCCGGGCAGCTGTCCTGTCAGGTATCCAGAGGGATATGGGGAAGTGAATCTCATTTGAACTCATGTTCATCTAAGACCTCATGGAAGAAATATGGGCCATGGGCGAGGGAACACCAGTAGCTGGGTCAGACAACCCCCTTGCAGATCTGTATCTTGAAAGAAGTGCGATGATTGATAAGGAAAATATCTTGAATAAGAATGATGATGAGACCCTGGATGCATTAACGTGCGGCAACCTGTTCGTGCTCCAGAAGAAGCAGGGGTACAGATATTCTCTCGATGCCTATCTTCTCGCTGCTTTCGTCGAGGAAAGCCCCGGAGCCAGGGTCCTCGATATCGGGTCTGGATCAGGTGTCATCTCCCTCCTGCTCGCGGCCATGAAGGGGCTCTTCGTGACAGGGATAGAGATTCAGGAACCCATTGCGGAGATGGCAAGGCGTTCTGTCCAGTTCGCCGGGCTTCAGGAAAGGATCGAGATAGTATCGGCGGATATCAGAGAATACAGCGGCCCTGCTGTCGATGCAGTAGTATCCAACCCTCCGTACCGCCCTGTGTGGACGGGGAGGATCAACTGTGACCAGGGCAAGGCAATAGCGCGTCACGAGATTTCGCTCGACCTCGACACCCTGCTGGCTTGCTCGTCCAGACTGCTCAAGCCGGGGGGAAGGTTCTATCTTGTTTATCCGGTATGGCGTCTGACGGACTTGATTGCAGCTATGCGCTCTCACCGGATAGAGCCCAAGAGGATCATGTTCGTGCATTCCACAACCCATTCACCTGCAGAAATGTGCCTGGTATGCGGGACAAGGGATGGAGGCAAGGAGCTGTGCGTCAAGAGCCCGTTCTTCGTGTTTGCACATGAAGGTATCTATACACAAGAAATGGAAGGTGTTTTCCGAGAGCTAAGGTTGCCAAAAAGCCATTGACCTATCACCCATTTACATGGTGAAATGAAAACGAATAATGTGAATATAAGAAAGGATGATGAATGAAGGTTGAGATCTCAGATGTGGGCAGCACAAGGAAGGAAATGAAGGTAATCGTTCCCAAGCAAGAGGTGAACGAGGTAACCGAAGGGATTTATAAAGATATATCTCAGAAAGTGACCATTAAGGGCTTCAGGAAAGGCAAGGCCCCGAGGCATATCGTCCGGATGTATTATGCGGATTACATCAAGAGCGAGCTCTCCAAGAAACTCGTTCAGGATAAGTTCGAGGAAGCGGCCAGGGAAAAGGACCTCTATGTCATCTCCCTTCCCGAGATCACGAATGAACCGCCCGTGGAGAACGAGGACTTCACCTTTACTGCCAGGTTCGATGTTAAGCCTGAAATAACCCCTCATAAGTACACAGATTTCACACTCAAGAAGCCAAAGATCGACGTCGGGGACCAGAGTGTTCAGGATGTCCTGGACCGGCTCCAGGAAACGTACGCCACTGTCAAGGACGTTGAAGATAAAGAGTATCAGGCAAGGGAAGGGGACTATGTGATCGTTGATATCAACAGCGATGAGAACCCGGCTCTGAATCGGTCCAAGATGACAATTGAGGCCGGCAAGCGAAGCGCCCTGCCCGGCTTGGATCAGGCAGTCCTCGGTATGCGTATGGGAGAGGAAAAGGCTGTTGATGTAAGCTTTCCCGAGGATCACTTCATGGAGGATATGAGGGGAAAGACAGCCCAGGTGAAAATCACGGCTGATTCGATAAAGCAGAAGGAGCTGCCGGTCCTCGACGACGAGTTTGCCAAGAAAACGCGCCAGGGCGTAGAAAGCCTCGACGAGCTCAAGAACCTCATCAAGAAGGACTTGACCGAGCGCCTTGAGGCGGAAGCCAGAGCTTCTCTGGAGAGGCAGATCAACGAGCAGCTCGCAAAGGAGAATCCATTTGACATACCCGAGTCGATGATAAGGCTTCAGGCAGCCATGATGATTCAGGGAATGTCCCAGAGATTGTCCCAGCAGGGATATAAGATGGAGGATCTCTATCCTGATGCGGAGAGCCTCAAGGAAGAGACCATGTCTTCAGCGGAAGGCATCGTGAAGACATCCCTTCTTATCGAGGCAATCGCCAAAGAGAAGGGGCTTGAGGCCACTGATGAGGATGTCCAGGATGAGATCCAAAAGATCGCGGAACGTTATAACATGTCTCCCGAAATGGTGAGGAAAAGCATGGATGAAAGGGGAGGCGTGGAGGAAATCAAGTTTGGTGTTGTCGAAAAGAAGGTTTATAATTACATTATAGAGCATTCCGCTGTTGAGGAAGTTGACAAGCTTGCAGGAGAGACTGATGACGCTAGTTCCGATCGTAGTTGAGCAGACGAACAGGGGCGAGAGATCGTATGATATCTATTCGCGGTTGCTCAAGGATAGAATCGTCATACTGAGCAGCGAAGTAAACGATGATATAGCCAGTCTCCTGGTGGCCCAGTTTCTCTTCCTCGAGTCCGAGGACCCGGATAAGGATATCTACTTCTACATAAATTCTCCCGGAGGGGCAGTGACAGCAGGCATGGCGATCTATGATACCATGCAGTATATAAAGCCGAATGTAAGTACCATATGTATCGGACAGGCGGCCTCGATGGCTGCCGTGCTCCTTGCTGCAGGCGCCCCCGGCATGCGCTATGCGCTTCCCCATTCCAGGATACTGATCCACCAGCCTCTTGGCGGGGCGCAGGGACAGGTATCCGATGTGAGTATCCAGGCTCAGGAGATGCTGCGGCTCAAGGAAGAGCTCAGCAGGATTTTAGCTCACCATACGAGGCAGCCGATAGAGAAGATAGCAAAGGATACTGACAGAGACTTTTTTATGACTGCCCAAGATGCGGTGACATATGGTATAACGGATCACGTCATCTTCAAGAGACCCTCCAAGGAGACACAAGAGGAGAGCATCAATGCCAAAAATAAATGACCATTATCGGCCTGGATTGCGCTGTTCCTTCTGTGGGAAATCACAGGAAGAGGTGAGGAAGCTCATTGCGGGGCCAGACGTATACATATGCGACGAATGCATCGCCTTGTGTAATGAGATCCTTGCAGAAGAAGAGGGCGAATACAGGCATTTCAGCACGTCTTCAAATATTCCGAAGCCGTCCGAGATAAAGGAGATACTCGACGAGTACGTCATCGGGCAGGAGTATGCAAAGAGGATCCTGTCCGTTGCGGTTCATAACCATTACAAACGGATCGAATCGAACACGAGCGTAAACGGGGTCGAGATTAATAAGAGCAACATCATGCTCATCGGTCCGACCGGATCAGGCAAGACTTTGCTTGCCCAGACACTGGCCAAGATACTGGACGTTCCTTTCACCATTGCCGATGCAACCACCCTGACCGAAGCAGGTTATGTGGGCGAGGATGTCGAGAACATCATCGTCAACCTCCTGCAGAATGCAGACTATGACGTGGAGAGAACCCAGAAGGGAATCGTTTACATCGACGAGATCGACAAGATCGCATCCCGTGGGGATAATCCTTCCATAACGAGGGACGTTTCCGGCGAAGGTGTTCAGCAGGCCCTGCTCAAGCTCATCGAGGGGACCATTGCCTCAATCCCGCCAAAGGGAGGCAGAAAGCACCCCCAGCAGGAGTTCATCCAGATCGATACCACGAACATCCTCTTCATCTGCGGCGGAGCCTTCGTAGGGCTGGATAAGATCATATCCCAGCGCCTCGACAAGAAGACCATCGGATTTGTCGCAGAGATCAAGGGGAAGCAGGACAGGGATATCGGCGAGATCCTGAGAAACGTCCAGCCCGAAGACCTCATCAAGTTCGGGATGATTCCCGAGTTCGTGGGCAGGGTGCCCGTCGTATCGACACTCACTGAGCTTGATGAAAACGCGCTCATCGCCATTCTGACCGAGCCGAAGAATGCACTCGTGAAGCAGTATCAGGCCCTGCTCAAGATCGAGGGTGTCGACCTAAGCTTCAGCAAGGATGCGCTCAAGGCCATTGCCGAAGAGGCAATGAAGCGTAAATCCGGGGCGCGGGGACTTCGTTCCATCATGGAGAATATCATGCTCGACATCATGTATGAGATTCCCGATATGGAAGGGGTCAAAGAGTGCATCATCGGTCAGGACGTCATCCTGAACGGAAAAGCCCCGATGATTGTCTACGAGAGGAAGACTTCTCAGGCATAAGTAGTAAATTATGGGAAGAGTCTTTTCCGGAAATGTGTACCATCTGCTGGTACTCAAGGATATCGTTGTCTTTCCTCACACGATCATCCCTCTTCTCATCGAGAAAGAGAGGACGGCGTCGTGGGTGAGCGAGAGCTTCGAAGCAAAAGAAGACATCCTCGTCTGCTGCAGGAAACCCTACGGAAAAGAAGACGTCTCCGAAAGCGACATCTATCGCATGGGTGTGAGGGCGCATATCCTCCAGCTCATTCAGCTTCCTGAAGGCTCGCTCAAGGTTTTCATCGAAGGGAAATCCCGCCAGAACATAAAAAGAATATTCCGCCATGGAAACATGCTCCTTGCAGAATCGGAGGAGGCTTCCGATATCGCTTCAGGGGACAAGAGAACCGAAGCGCTCAAGCGCCTCGTGGTCGAGGCATTCCAGGAATACTGCGAGTCCTATAATGTCGACATCCATTCGGGAATGATAGAGAAGATAAGGTTCCAGGATGACCCCGGGCTCATCTCTGATATCATCGTTTCCTATACGGATCTCAAGACCGATAAAAAGCAGGAAATTCTTGAAGAGAGGAATGTCGACATCCGCCTGAGCAGGGTCTACGATTACATCCAGGGAGAGCTCGACATCGCCAAGATCCAGTTGAATTTCAAGGAACAGGTGAAGCAGCGGAGCGAATCCACCCGCAAGCACATGCCTTTCGAACAGGGTCAGGCGCAGAAGATGAGCATGGAATCCATGGATGACGAGGTGGCCTTGCTCGAACGCCAGATCCGGTTGAAGGATATGCCCCAGCATGCAAGGGAAAAGGCCTTGAGTGAGATCAGGCGTCTGCGCATGATGCCGCCCATGAGCGCCGAGGCCACGGTCATAAGAAACTACGTAGACTGGTTTTTAGCCCTGCCGTGGAATGAGGTGACGGAAGACAAGAAGGATATCATCAAGGCCCAGCAGATCCTGGACGAAGACCATTTCGGCCTTGAAAAGGTCAAGGAACGCATCCTCGAATACCTGGCAGTTCAGCAGCTCGTAGGCTCTGTGAAGGGCCCCATTCTCTGCCTGGTCGGGCCTCCGGGTGTCGGGAAGACATCGTTGGGCAGATCCATCGCCCGTGCCACGGGGAGGAAGTTCGTCAGGGTCTCTCTCGGAGGGGTGCGGGACGAGGCAGAAATCAAGGGGCACCGGCGTACGTATATCGGCGCCATGCCCGGGAAGATCATCCAGGGGATCAGACAGGCCGGCACCTCGAACCCGATCTTTCTTCTGGACGAGGTCGACAAGATGAGCGTCGACTTCAGGGGCGATCCTTCCGCTGCATTGCTCGAGGCTCTCGATCCGGAACAGAACAATGCATTCTCCGACCATTACATGGATATCGAGTATGATATCTCAAAGGTCCTGTTCATTACGACAGCGAATACGTCCTATTCCATTCCTGCCCCGCTCATGGACCGGATGGAGGTCATACGGATCGAAGGCTATACCTCCCACGAGAAGCACCTGATTGCGAGAGATTTTCTCGTTCCCAAGCAATTGGGCCAGAACGGCCTGAAAGGGAAAGGCGTCTCATTCGCACCAAAGGCGATCGATGCGATCATTCATGAATACACCAGGGAGGCAGGGGTGAGGAATCTCGAGAAGGAGATTTCCTCGATCTGCCGGAAGATCGTCAAAGAAATTGTATCGCAAAAGGGTGTTTCGAAGAACAAGATTACAGTAAACAGGGTCTATGAATATCTCGGTATTCCCAGATACCGTAAAACCGCTCTTGACGGGGACGACCATGTGGGCATGGTGAACGGTCTGGCTTGGACCGAAGTCGGCGGTACCCTCCTGAGAGTCGAGGCCACGGCAGTGCCCGGAAAGGGAAAGCTCCTTCTTACCGGCAAGCTCGGCGAGGTGATGCAGGAATCGGCCCAGGCAGGCGTAACCTATATCAGGTCGAGGGCGGAGGAATTCGGGCTCGATGCCGACTTTTACGATAAGACCGATATTCATATCCATATCCCGGAAGGTGCCGTGCCCAAGGATGGCCCTTCCGCCGGCATAACCATGGCGACATCCATTGTGTCCGCTCTGACCAAGCGTTCCGTCAAGGGAAGGGTGGCTATGACAGGCGAGCTTACATTGGGCGGCAGAGTCCTGCCCGTGGGCGGTCTCAAGGAGAAGCTCCTCGCTGCCAAAGAGGCAGGTATGAAGAAGGTCTTGATACCTCTCGAGAATGAAAAGGATCTCAAAGATACCCCCAAAGAAATTCTCAAGGGTTTGGAAGTTCATATGGTTGAACATATGGATGAAATAATCGCATATGCCCTAAATTGAGGTATTGACAGCCCATATAAATGCTGGTACGTTCAAAGCCACGTTTGGGCATGGGAGAAACTAATCATTTATAGGAGGTATACTTTGACCAAGACAGAATTGATATCAGTTGTGGCAAATAAGGCTGGGTTACCGAAGGCTGCAGCAGAAAAGGCAATAAACGCCACTACCGAGGCCATCGAGGATGCATTGAAAAAGGGCGACAAGGTGACGCTGGTTGGTTTCGGCACTTTCGACGTAGCCAAGAGGGCTGAGAGAACAGGGGTAAACCCGAGAACAAGAGCAGCAATCAAGATAAAGGCTTCCAAGGCTCCCCGTTTCAGACCCGGAAAAGCCTTTAAAGAGATCGTCAACAAAGGAAAGTAATCGAAAGAAGTTCAGGGCGGGTAGCTCAGTTGGGAGAGCATCGGCCTTACAAGCCGAGGGTCACAGGTTCAAGCCCTGTTCCGCCTACCATTCGATGAGATAGTAAGGGGGCGTAGTTAAGTTGGTCATAACGCCGGCCTGTCACGCCGGAGGTCGCGAGTTCAAGTCTCGTCGCTCCCGCCAATAATGGAGTCTATACCTCACTAAGATGGGGTATAGACTTTATTTTGTTTTTATGATCCCATGTTAGGCCTTTAATCATCACCATATACGTCATTGGATTCATTAATCTAATAGCTACGTCGGAGGTTCTGAGCATCGGCCGTCGCTGGAATCGGAGAAAAGAGATGACAAGCAAGAAATGCATCGCCTTGTATTCAGGCGGTCTCGACAGTATCCTCGTGGTGAAGATGATGCAGGACCAATCCATCGATGTGGTTCCTGTCTGTTTCTGTTCTCCCTTTTTCGGGATGGATGCCCTGCAGGACCCCGAACCCTTCAAAGAGCTCCATAGATCACGCTATGGGATAGACGTTCATCCAGTAGATTTCTCCCATGAGATCATCAGGATCATAAGCGACCCGAAGCATGGATACGGCAAGAACTTGAACCCATGTATCGACTGCAAGATCGGCATGTTCAAAAAGGCAGGAGAGCTCATGAAGGCTCTCGATGCATCCTTTGTGGTCACGGGTGAGGTCCTCGGGCAGCGTCCCATGTCCCAGCGGAGGGATGCCATGAATCTCATCATAAAAGAGACTGGCCTGAAAGACGTCCTTTTGAGGCCATTGTGCGCGAAGCACCTTCCTCCTACTCTTCCCGAGCGTGAAGGCCTCGTCAGGCGCGAGCTTCTGGGAGACATCGCCGGGAGAGGAAGAAAGGTCCAGATCGAACTCGCCAAGAAGTATGGAATCAGTCCCGATGCACTGCCCACTCCTGCCGGTGGCTGCCTCCTCACATACGGGCAGATAGCAGACAAGGTCCGATCCACCTTCAAGCGGTTTCAGCCATGCCTGCCTTCACCGGCAGATGTCATGCTCGACACCATCGGGAGGAAATTCATTCTCGATGATAAGACAGTTCTGGTGGTGTCTCGGGACGAAGAGGAAAACAAGAAATTGTCGCGGCTCGTTTTTCCAGGAAACGTGTTCATGAAAATAGCCGATGTTCCCGGCCCCCTTTGTATTATCAGGGGTGACGACTCGGGAGGGAGCTATGAAAAGGCTGCAGGTATCTGCCTGAGGTACGGCAAGGCAAGAGGAAAAAGCGGGCATACGGCAGTTTATGGCCCGGATCCTTTAACCATGACCGGCACCGTCAGTGCGCCGGTTTTGGATGATGACTGCTGCCAGGCCTTACAGATTGACATGAATACTTGATTCCCGATATAAGGCCGAGGTTATGGTTTACTGCTTCATGGGCGTAATTACTATTATCGTTTGTGTCGTCTTCGGCAGAGGCTTTGAAGAGTTGTAGCTGTTGTGGATATCAGCCGTTTCGACTATCCCCTTCCGAAGGAGCTCATTGCCCAATATCCCATGGAGAGAGGGCATGAACGTCTGCTCGTCCTTGAGAGAGAAACCGGGAGGAGCATTCACCGGCATTTTGAAGACATAGAGGAATATCTTTCGCAGGGTGACCTTCTCGTTCTCAACGATACGCGGGTCATGCATGCGAGGCTCTTCGGGAGGAAAGAATCAGGCGGACGCATAGAGGTCCTTCTCGTCAAGGAGACCGATCGCGGAACGTGGCTCTGCCTTCTGAAAGCGTCCAAATCTCCCAAGCCGGGCACTGCTCTGCTTTTAGAGAACAGCCTGCAGGCACGGGTGGAGAGCAGGCAGGATGATCTCTACGAAATTGCCTTTTCCGATCCGGAAAGGGTTCTGCTCTGCGGACGGATTCCTCTTCCCCCTTACATTGAAAGATCGCCCGAAGAAATTGACGAAAGCATGTACCAGACAGTATACGCGAGACATGAGGGATCTGTCGCAGCTCCCACCGCAGGCCTGCACTTTACGCCGGAGTTCCTGGAGAGGCTCAGATCAAAGGGCGTAGAAACTGCATTCGTCACACTCCATGTCGGGCCTGGGACCTTCGTCCCGGTAAAGACGGAGAACATCGAAGACCACAGGATGCATCCCGAGGATTTCTCTGTTACTGAAGAAGCCGCCTTGATCATTAACAGGGCGATGGAAGAGGGAAGAAGGATCGTTGCCGTAGGGACAACGACGACGAGGGTGCTTGAGCACCTCATGGTGCGATACGGCCGGATCGTTCCCGGCGCAGGGTCTACGAACCTGTTCATTTTCGAGGGATTCCGTTTCCGTATCGTAGGCGCGCTCCTGACGAATTTCCACCTCCCATGTTCGACGCTGCTCATGCTCGTTTCGGCATTCGGCGGGTATGAGTACGTCATGGAGGCCTATCGAGCGGCATTAAAGGAGAGATACAGGTTTTTCAGCTATGGCGATGCAATGTTCATCTTTTAGCTTCGAGGTGCTTTCGACGGACGGCCAGGCTCGGCACGGCAGGTTCAATACCGGCCATGGCTCGGTGGAGACGCCTGTATTCATGCCGGTCGGAACCCAGGCTACCGTGAAGGCGATGAGCCCTGGGATGCTTGCCGACCTGGACTCGCAGATAATCCTTTCCAACACCTATCATCTCCACATGAGGCCGGGTGAGAAGCTCATAGCTTCCCTGGGCGGTCTGCATGCCTTCATGTCCTGGGACCGTCCCATATTGACCGACAGCGGAGGGTACCAGGCCTTCAGTCTCGCGAAACTCATGAAGATCAGCGATGAGGGGTTGTGTTTCTCTTCCCACATAGATGGATCCCGGCATATCCTGACTCCCGAGAAGGCTGTTCAGATTCAGGAAGATCTGGGCGCGGATATCATGATGTGCCTCGATGAATGCGTCGCGTACCCGAGCCCGAAGGAATATGTCGATGCATCGGTGAAGAGGACGAGCCTGTGGGCGGAGAGATCTCTCCAGGCGAGGCGCGGCCGGAACGCCCTTTTCGGGATCGTTCAGGGAGGTGTCTATCACGACTTGAGGATTCAGAGCGCACAGGAGATATCCTCACTGCCGTTCGACGGCATAGCCATCGGAGGGCTGTCGGTAGGTGAGGGGCACGACCTCATGATCGACGTCATCGAAGCGACATCGCCGTATCTCCCGGTAGGGCGGCCCAGGTATCTCATGGGGGTGGGAACGCCGAAGGACATCGTCGAAGCGGTGGCAAGGGGTGTGGATATGTTCGACTGCGTGCTTCCGACCAGGAATGCCAGGAACGGAATGCTGTTCACACGCAAGGGGAAGATTACGGTCAAACAGGCACGTTACCGGGATGATCCCCGCCCTCCGGACAAAGATTGCGCCTGCTATACGTGCAGAAATTTTTCCCTCGCATATCTCCGTCATCTCTACGTTTCCCGGGAGATTCTCGGATCGATCCTCAACACCATCCATAATTTATATTTCTATCTTGAATTAATGTCTGATATACGGCATTCCATAAGGGAGAAAAATTTCAATACCCTGAAAAAACACATGAAGGAGATATATGATGACTAGTCTGGCCTATGCAGCGGGGAGTACCGGCGGTGACACCATGAGCATGCTTATGAATCTCGCCCCGCTCATCCTTATTTTTGTGGTATTCTATTTTCTTTTGATCATGCCGCAGCAGAAAAAGGCAAAACAGCATAAACAGATGCTCGAAAGCATCGACAAGGGCGATGAGGTCATCACCAGCGGAGGGATCCACGGGAAGGTGGTAGGCATTGCCGACCAGGTTCTTACTCTCGATATCGGAGACAAGGTAAAGATCAAGGTATCGCGCGAATTCATCGCGATGAAAAAGAGCGGAGAACAGCCACAGACGAAAAAGTAAGTTCGGGGGTTGAGATGGATAAGTTTAAATTGAAGGGGTTGCTCATTCTGATAGTGCTTCTCACGGGGCTGGTCTTCGCGGCACCGACATTCTTCGGGAAGAACGAGTTGCCCGAGGGCTGGATAGGTCCGAAACAGAAGATCAAGCTCGGCCTGGATCTCCAGGGAGGAATGCACCTCGTCCTGAGGGTCGTCACTGAAAAGGCTGTCGAGAGCAGGATGAACAGTGTTGCCAACGAGCTCAAGACGCAGATGATAAACGAGCGCATCCACTACAGCAAGGCGGTCGTGAATACTCCCCAGACCATCCAGGTAAGCCTGAGGGTTCCCGACGATTACGACAAGCTCGAGAAGCTCGTCCTGGATACGCATCCCTATTTGAAAGAGGTGGGTAAGTCGAGCGGTCCGGAAGGCAGTGAGGTCGTGACCTACAAGATCTCTGCCGAAGAAGCTGCAACCATAAGCAAGCAGGCGGTGGAGCAGGCCCTGGAAACCATCCGGAACAGGGTCGATCAGTATGGTGTGAGCGAGCCCTCCATCATCCCGCAGGGAGCAGACAGGATCGTTCTCCAGCTGCCCGGGGTGACGGACCCGGAAAGGGCGAAGAAGATCATCGGCAGGACAGCGCTCCTGGAGTTCAAGCTGGTGGATGAAGAGCACTCCGCTGACATGGCAAAGGGTGAAGTGCCGCCCGGAGACTATATCGCATACATGAAAAGCGGCAATACGCCCATCCTGCTGAAGCAGCAGGCCATCATGACGGGGGCCATGCTCGACGATGCGCGGGTGAGGATTCAGACTCAGTATAACGAGCCCTATGTCGCCATTTCATTCAACAGAGAAGGCGCACGGATATTCGAGCAGGTAACCAGCGAGAATGTAGGCAAGAGGCTCGCCATTATCCTTGACGGCAAGGTATATTCGGCTCCTGTGATCAGGGAGGCCATTACCGGCGGAAAGGCGGTCATCGAAGGCAGATTCACCATGGAAGAGGCGAGCGATCTGGCGATCGTCCTGCGGGCTGGATCACTCCCTGCGCCCGTGAACATCCTCGAAGAGCGGACCGTGGGCCCATCTCTCGGTCAGGACTCAATTCAGAAAGGAATCCTCGCCAGCGTGGTCGGGGGACTGATTGTCATCCTCTTCATGGCCATCTATTACAAGCTTTCCGGAGCAATCGCCGACCTGGCATTGATCTTCAATGTAGTCCTCATGGTGGGCACGCTCGCTGCATTCGGATCCGTGCTGACCTTGCCGGGCATAGCCGGTTTTGTTCTCACCATCGGTATGGCCGTAGATGCGAACGTGCTCGTGTATGAACGGATAAGAGAGGAGATCAGGCTGGGAAGATCACCGAAGATGGCGGTCGAGATGGGATACAAGAACGCCTTCTCGGCGATCTTCGACTCGAACCTGACGACCGTCATTGCAGCCCTCGTGCTGATCCAGTTCGGCACCGGCCCCGTGAGAGGGTTTGCCGTATCACTCACGATCGGCCTTGTCTGGTCAATGTTCACCGCGCTGGTCGTATGCAGGTGGATCCAGGAATGGCTGGTGAACTACAAGAAAGTTGAACAGATCAGCATATAGGAGGCTGCCATGGAACTGTTACGACCAGGAATCTTTATCGATTTCATGAAATATTACAAGTATGCAGTGGCCTTGTCTCTCATACTCATTGCCTTGTGTCTCATATGGATATTCGGAGTGGCTGGCCTCAATTATGGGATTGACTTCTCGGGGGGCACGGAAGTGCAGGTCGCCTTCAAAGACGACATCAAAACCGATGAGCTGCGCAGCACAATGACCTCCGTCGGGTTCCCGAATGCCGTTATCCAGAGTATCGGTATCGCCAGCGACCATGAGTTCCTCATTCGTACCCCCACAGAAGGAGACACCGGGTATGCGGCCGCCAAGAAGATTGAAGATGGCCTCGGAAACGCATATGGGAAAGACAAGGTGGATATCAGGGGGGTGAACATGGTGGGCGCCGCCGTGAGCCAGGACCTGAAGCGCAAAGGCTTCATGTCGCTGGTAATCGCAAACGGTCTGCTCCTCATCTATATCTGGTTCCGCTTCCAGTTCAAGTATTCCATCGGGGCTATCCTTGCCCTGTTGCATGACGTGATCATCACGATAGGGTTCTTCTCATTCACCGGCAAGGAGATCTCGCTGACGGTTATCGCAGCGTTCCTCACCATCATCGGATTCTCGCTCAACGATACCGTGGTAATTTACGACAGGATCAGGGAGAATATCAATAAGGCCTCCGGGTCGTCATATGATCTCGGAAACCTCATAAGCGCCAGCATATCGCAGACCTTGGGCAGGACGATCCTGACCTCCATGACCGTCTTCATCGTATGTCTGTGCCTCTTTCTCTTCGGCGGGAGTGTGATCCACGACTTTGCCTTTGCCATGATCGTGGGCGTAGTAGCCGGCGTCTATTCAACCGTCTTCATAGCAAGCCCCCTCGTCCTGTCCTTACCGGGAATAAAAAAGTTATAGAGAGTCGAGCACAGGGAGCGTTTTTGTCCCTGTGCTCCCCCTTTCCTCCAATCTTCAAACGTAGAGGACTCCCGTCACTCTTTTTGTATCCTTTGCATCCCTACGAATAAGCCGGGATCCTTGGTTTGCCGGATTCGACCGCACACATGCTCGTGCATTATCAATGCTCGTTCCATACATCGGGCTATGATTTCAAAACCGTAATCGAAGTTACTAATTTATGGAGAATATGATGACTTAGATAGCTATAACTATCTGATTAAATTGAATAAAAAAGATGGCATATCTTTTGTTAAAGAAGCCGTCATGAAGATGACACTGAAGATTGCCCAATTGATGCTGGTTATTATGGTTCTCGCGGGAATGACAGACTTTGCTCATGGGGCGACGGTGAGAATAAGCTGGAGTGCAAATTCTGAGCCCGATCTTGCCGGATACAAAGTATATTACGGGACCACGAGCAGAGAGAGCGGTTCGTATTCGCATGTCGTCAATGCAGGCCTTTCCACCTATGTGGATATCAGCGGGCTCTCCAGTGGCGCCACGTATTATTTCGCCGTGACTGCTTATGACGACTCGAACAATGAGAGCGGCTATTCAGCAGAAGCACACGCTTTGATACCGGACGAGACGGCTGTAGCCCCAACGGATACGGATATGGACGGTATTCCGGACCAGATCGAGGTGCAGATAGGTCTCGATCCGACAGATCCTTTCGATTCTCTCGAAGATACGGATGGCGACGGAGTCGTCAATCTCGTGGAATACATGGCAGGCACCTCGCCGACCAACATCAATGATCACCCTGTTACCGACAATATTCTCAAGGATGTTATCGGTGAGGCCGGAAAGCCTATCGATCTGTCATCGATAAACCCTGAAGGCAGCTACTCCATTGTTCCGCTCGACGAGTCCTATCCGGCTCCTGAGGAGAACATGGTTGCCATGGATAGTCCCGGCGCCTATCTGTACAATGTCGTTGATCAGCAGTCCATGCTTGTCTATCGACTCAGGATATCGGTTACGGATACACTATCCACCTTGGGAGCATACAGCCCCGGCATTCTTCTGGATCTTACCGACCAGACCTTCGGCATCCGCGTCTCACTGCCGGGTGACGCCATGATCCGACAGGTACCCATCGGGATCGGGGGCTTGAGCACAGGAAATGCTTCTGCTCAGAGTTTAACGGGTGAAACAACGCAGTTCGATATCCTCCCGTTCGGTCTTGTGCTGGCTAAGCCTGCTGTCATCACGGTCAACTGTGAGGGCAGCAATCCTACGGTGCAGCGCTATAATGATTCCGCCGGATCCTGGGTGAATATGGAAAACGTCTCCTCGGAGCCGGGGAAGGTGAGCTTTTCCTCTGATCAGCTCGGGACGTTCAGAATCGTATCAGACGGGCAGGTTGCAGCAACTCCCCCCTCCGACGGCGGAGGCGGCGGAGGGGGTGGTGGCGGTGGATGCTTCATCTCGACCGCAGGGCTTTGACCACGGTCTCATACCAGAAGGGTAATAGGGTGGAGCTCCCCGGTCTTAAGGATTCGGGGAGCTTCATTTATGTATTGAACGGGATTTCCAGTTCGTAGACGCCATACTCGAGATTGGTCTTCATAGGATAACCTGATCTGGCAAAGACCTTCATCATGGGAGTATTCTGGGCAAGAACATCGGCGGTGAAACCCTTGATGCCTTTCTCCTGCGCAATCCTGATGAGGTACTGGAGGAGAAACGTCCCTATGCCCCTGTTCTGCCAGTCGCGGGAGGTCGTGAAGGCGACCTCTGCATAGTCGGTATTCGGATCTCTTACGTAGCGTCCTACTGCGACGATCTTCTCTTTGTTTTCGGGCTCCTCTTTCCCGACTACGGCCACAATCGCCATCCTGTCGTTGTAGTCAATGGCAGCCAGGGGCATTGCGACCTTATGGGTGAACGACTTCAGGTTCTGGAAGAACCTGGTATAAATATCCTGCTGGGGAAGGGCATAGATCAGATCCTGGATAGCCCTCTCGTCTGTGGGTTTTACCGGTCGGAAAAAGATCTCCAGGCCCTTTCTGTCGGTCCAATACGTCTCGTATTCTTTCGGGTAGAAAACAGCAGGAAGGATCTGGTCCTTGTACACATACCCCTGCCTCTTTGCCGCCTCCAGCAGCTCTTCCCTGAACTTGGGATGGGCGATGTTGATGAGGGCCATAGCCCTGTCTCTGATGGACTTTCCATGGATATATGCCGCTCCGTATTCCGTGACCACATAATGAATGTCACCCCTGGTGACCGTCACCCCGCTTCCGGGCTCGAGATAGGGAACGATCCGGGAACGCTTCCCGTCATCCGTCGTGGAGGGCAAGGTCATGATCGACTTGCCCCGGCGAGACATCGAAGACCCCCGTACGAAATCCACCTGGCCACCGATCCCGCTATAGAAGCGGAAACCCAGCGAATCAGAGCTCACCTGGCCGGTGAGATCGACAGTCAGGGCTGAGTTGATGGAAACCATCCTGTCGTTTTGTGCAATGACGTAAGGATCATTCACATACTTGCATGGCCGAAACTCGAACAGTGGATTGTTGTCGACGTATTCATACAGTCTTGCCGTACCCATGCAGAATGCAGCGATCACCTTTCCCGGATGGAGGCTCTTCTTCTTGCAGGTCACTACTCCTGCCTCAATGAGGTCGATGAGGCCATCGGAAAAGGTCTCGGTATGGACACCGAGGTCCCGCTTGTTCATGAGATGGAGGAGGACGGTATTGGGAATTCTTCCGACACCGGTCTGGATCGTTGATTCGTTTTCGATGAGCTCGGCTATGTGCTCGCCGATGCTCTTCGTGATTTCGCCCGGAATTTTCTGGAAAAATTCCAAAAGCGGCATGTCATTTTCGACAAAGGCGTCTATGTCGCTTACGTGGAGAAAACTGTCGCCCAGGGTCCTGGGCATGTTCGGGTTCACTTCGGCAACGACGTAGTCAGCCACCTCGGCGGCTGTCTTCGTGATATCGACCGATACACCCAGACTTACATATCCATTCTTGTCCGGAGGAGAAACCGTAATAAGTGCGGCATCGATATGCATTCTTCCCCTGAGCATGAGAAGAGGGATCTCGGAAAGGAAAATAGGGGTGTAGTCTGCGCTGCCTTCCTCGATCGCTTTTCGTGTACTCGATCCTATGAAGAGGGCATTGTGGCGGAAATTGTCATTGAATTTTTCGTCGATGTACGGTGCAGATCCCACGTCCAGGAAGTGAATTACTTCTGCATCCGCCATGTTCGGAGCGACGTCGATAAGCGTTCGCAAGAGGAGTTGCGGCTCCCCACAGGCAGAACCAATGAAGATCCGTGCCCCTTTTTTGATTTTGGCCAGTGCTTCTCTTGCGTCAGTATGCCGGTTTTCGTAGAGTTCTTTCCAGTTGTAGATCATACTGTGAAGAAGAATAGTATATTTACATGAGATGTCAACCGGATATTGTCTGCAGAATGGCTCCGCACCACGATGATCAGGCTCTCCCTCAACCGATTTTGTTGCAATAATATCTCAGGTATGCCAATAAGATCCTTCGGCTGCTGCTCATCGCGAACAGCGAAGAAAGGCAGCACGATGTTTTCTCTCCCGGGCATGGAGGATGAAGCATTGGGCACTGCTTCTGAAAAGAATCCTGCATCGGGAGCGTGACGTAAACTTTTTATGGTGGAAGAAAAGGCAGCGGTACAGTGATGACACCAGTCTCGGCTTGCATGATTACATACAATAATTCGAGAACCATCGAGAAGGCCCTCCAGAGTGTTGCCCCCTGGGCTTCGGAAGTCATTGTCGTGGACTCCTTCAGTACGGACACAACCTATGAGACAGCGAAGAAGTATGCAACCTCCTGCGAGCAGAGGGCATGGCCCGGATTCCGCGATCAATACAACTATTGCATCTCCAAGGCAAAAAATGACTGGGTCTTGTTCCTCGACGCAGATGAAGAGGTATCACCTGAGCTGGCCCTTGAGATCGGGCAGAGGGTCGAGATCGATCAGGGGTCATATGACGGATACATCGCCCACAGGAGAAACTACTACCTCGGAAGATGGATCATGCACGGAGGATGGGTTCCCGATTGCGAGATCAGGCTCTTCAGAAAATCCAAGGGCTCGTTCGTTGGAGCGCTTCACGCGCATGTAGAGGTGAACGGTCGGGTCGGCGAGCTTAAGAATTACTACTATCACTATAACTACAGGGATATCGCCGATCAGATCGATACCATCAACCGCTATTCAAAAACCGCAGCCGAAGACATGCAGAGAGAGGGAAAGAGGTTCTCTTACACAGATCTCCTGCTGCGTCCTCCTTTACGGTTTCTCAAGGAATACATACTCAAGAGAGGATTTCTCGACGGCATGCCCGGGCTGGTGATTGCAGTTTCCACCATGTATTACGTCTTTGCGAAATACGCGAAACTCTGGGAGCTCGAGAGGAACGGGAGAGAAGGGGGTTAAACGTGGATCTTCGCGAATTCTACCAGGGAAAAAACGTCCTGATAACGGGAGGTCTCGGATTCATCGGGTCGAACCTGGCAATTGAGCTGGTGAGCCTGGGGTCCCGGGTGACCATCGTGGACAACATGCTGCCGAGGCAGGGAGGCAACCTGTTCAACATCGAGCCTGTAAAGGATAAGGTCAGGATAAACTTCTCTGACGTGAGGAATCAGCTTTCGATGAATCACCTCGTAAAGGATCAGGCTGTGATTTTCCACCTCGCAGGCCAGGTGAATCACGTCGACTCCATGCGGAATCCTGTCCTCGATCTCGAGATAAACTGCCACGGGACCCTGGTCCTCATGCAGGCTCTGAAGAACTATAACAGAGATGCCGTTGTCGTGTACTCGGGAACCAGGGGCGAGTACGGATCGAGTGTCAAGCTCCCCGTCAACGAGAGCCACCCCACCAATCCCAAAGGGCTTTATGCCGTTACGAACCTCGCGGCTGAAAAGATGATCCTCGTATACCGTGACATCTATAAGATACCGGCTGTCTGCCTGCGCATCACCAATACGTACGGCCCGAGGCATCAGATGATGCACGACGAGTACGGCGTCTTCAACTGGTTCATCAAGAAAGCCATGGACGGCGAGGCATTGCCTGTCTTCGGAGACGGCTCGATTGTCCGCGATTTCCTTTACGTGGAGGACCTCGTCGAATGTATCCTCATAAGCGCAGCCACCAGGGAGGCAATCGGCGAGGTGTTCAACGTGGGTTCCGGCATTCCTGTAACGTTCCGTGAGATTGCCGAGAAGATCGTGAAGGTGGTCGGCAAGGGCAGCTACCGTTTTACCGAGTTCACACGGGAGAGGGCAGAGGTGGAGCCGGGAGATTACTGGGCGGACATCACGAAGATCACCCGGGCAACGAAGTGGAAGCCGAGAATTCCGCTCGAAGAAGGCATTGCCAGAACATATGCCTTCTATTCACAGTACCGCGACCGCTACTGGCTGGAAGATACACGGGCATCCGAGTATGCAGATCCCATTCTATGATTTTTCGAGGGAAACCTCCGAGATAGGTCCGAACATCCACGCGGCCCTCGAAAGGGTCATATCATCCGGCGCCTTTATCATGGGCGATGAGCTGAAGTCTTTTGAAACGGAATTTGCCCAGTCCTGCGCCTGCACCTATGGAGTAGGCGTCGCCTCGGGTACGGACGCACTCTTCCTCGCGCTGACAGCCTTTGGAATCGGCACGGGCGACGAGGTCATTACCGTCTCGAATACCTTCGCGGCCACCGTGCTCGCCATCCTCTATACGGGAGCCACCCCTGTCCTCGTGGATATTGAAGAAACCTCGCATCTCATTGACGTGGCTCGTGTGGAGCAGGCTGTGACGGAAAAGACGAAGGCAATCATCCCTGTCCACCTCTTCGGTACCTGCGCTGAGATGGACGGGATCATGGAAATAGCCCGAAGACACAGCCTCTTTGTCCTCGAGGATGCATGCCAGGCCCATGGAGCGCTCTATAGAGGCAGGCCGGCCGGATCGCTGGGCGATGCGGCAGCATTCAGCTTTTATCCCACGAAAAACCTGGGTGCATACGGTGACGGAGGCTTGATCACGACGAAGATCCGCGATCTGTATGAGAAGCTCCTCCTCCTGAGGAATTACGGCCAGAAAGACCGATACCGGCACTTGATGATCGGGTACAACTCGAGACTCGATGAGATCCAGGCTGCTTTCCTGAGGGAAAAGCTCCCGCATCTTGAAGAATGGGTGGACAAGAGACAGAAGGCTGCCCGAGTCTATGATGAGGGGCTCGGTGAGATCAATCTGATCAAGCCTGATCTTGCAGAGGGAAGCACCCATGCGTACTACCTTTATGTCTTGTCGGTCGATGACCGGGACCTCCTCCGGGATCACTTGAGCAGCAAGGGTGTCCAGACTCTCATCCATTATCCTGTTCCCATACACAAACAGCAGGCATTCAAAAAGGTGCGGATTCACGATGATCTGCGTAACGCCGAGAAACGCTCAAGCCAGATTGTGAGCCTTCCGCTGCACCCATGGATTCGGGAAGACGAGATGTCCTATGTCATCGAAAGCATCCGGGAGCATTACCGGTGAAGGTCTGTATCGCCATCGAGAAGTTCGATCCTTCCATAGGCGGGGCAGAGCGCTACTGCTGGGACCTTGCCCACTTTCTTGTTGGGAAGGGGCATACTGTTGCCGTTATCTGCCTGAAGGCTTCAGGGAGTGCCGTCCCCGCAATAAAAATTATAAAGGTCCCTGCCCTGAGATTTCCCCAGGCCTTGAGACATCTGAGCTTCGCACTCCTTCACTTCCTCAAGGCCCGGAGTATGCGGGATTTCATCCATTTCTGCGTCGGGAACACCTTTTTCATGGATGTCTATCAGCCTCATGGAGGGGTCCACCGGGCATGGTTTCTCAAGGAGACTGCAATGTACAGATCTCCGCTCAGGACCTTCATCCGCATCCTTAGGCGGTTGAGCCTCAAGGATGCCGTCCAGAGGGCCATGGAATACTGGATCTTCACCATAACCAGACCCGAGGTGATTGCCATCTCAAGGATGGTGGAGAAGGACATCAATACGTTCTTTTCCTATCCTCATTCCAAGATGCACCTCGTCCCCAACGGTGTTGACCTGGACAAGTACAATCCAAAAAATAGAATTCACAGAAGTGAGATACGGCACCGTTACGGCATGGGAGATGATGAGTTTGCCTTTCTCTTCGTAGCCCAGAATCCGAGGCTCAAGGGATACGATGTCCTGATCAATGCCTGCCTCGGGCTCGAGCAGCTGAAATTCAAGGTTCTCATCATCGGCCCGTGTGATGGAGAAATGAAAAAGACGGCCGAGTCCCTCGGCGATAAGGTTATCTTCGCAGGCAGGGCTCATGATCTTTGTAAGATATATCCTGCGTGCGATTGCCTCGTTCACCCGACCTACTACGATGCATGCTCCCTGGTGGTATTAGAGGCCCTTGCATCCGGCATATCCGTGATAACCACCCATTCGAACGGGGCCGGCATGTTCGTAGATGGAGAAAACGGCAGTGTAATAGATTCGGGTGACGTCAATGCCCTGCGTCGGTCGATGAAAGAGGCGGTCGAGTCGCAAAAAAAAGCTGTATCGATCAGCGGCTTGAAGAATCAGGCTCAGGTCTTTGCTGCTGTGGAAGAGATAATGATAGGAATGGAAGAACACAAAGCCGGTCCGGACCAGGTGATAACGGGGCCATGAAGTGGTGCGATTCATGGAAGAGAATCGTACTGGTCCCTATGGACCGGGTAGGAGACGCCATAAGCGATACCCCTGCGCTTTCTTTTCTCAGGTCACGGGGAATCGAGGTTATCGTTCTCGCCACCACCTATACTGCACAGATATTCGAAAACAATCCAAATGTATACAAGTGCTTGACGTTCTCCCGCATCAGGCGGGACGGAATAGTTGCCTCGGCGGTGAAGAGTCACTCGGTAGTAAAAGAGCTGCAAAGCTATGATCCTCATGCTGTCATTGGAATGATGAGGCAGATACGGGAATTGCGGCAGATCTTTACGAAGCTCTCGATTCCGGTCGTCAACAAGCCCCAGGATAACAGCCTGCCCATATATCTGCGATGGGTCGAGTTCTTCAAGAAGCTGGGACTGGATGTGCGGCCCGCACGGAACGAAATCTATCCAAGCGATCAGGATAGAGAAGCAGTGATATCATGGGCGCAGGACAACGGAATCGATCTGACGAAGCCTTTCATCGTCGTGCATCCGGGCTGTGCCGTATACAAGGATGAGAAGTGCATCACGAACTCTCTCCGATGCTGGCCGCTCGATAACTATCAGAAGATCTTCTCGAACCTGCCGAAAGACGTGCAGATCGTTCTGACGGGAATACATCCTTCGGAGAGGGAGGCAAACTCCTATATCCGGAAGCAAAGCCCGCTCGTGAGCGCACTTTTTGACGTACCCAATCTGCGGGCACTGGCATGGCTCATAGAGCGCTCCAGACTTCTCATAACCCTCGATACGGGGACCCTGCATATCGGTGCAGCGACCGACACACCGATCATTGCCCTGTTCGGACCGTCAGACCCTGCAAAGTATGGTCCATGGGGAAAAAACATCACGTATGTGAGAACAGACGAATGCTTGAATTGCTGGCCATGCGACCAGAAGGCGATATGCGGAGGTCAAAACACCTGCATGAAGTCTCTCCTGCCTGAAAAGGTGTCAAGCAAGATTCGGGAAATATTTCATGAGCCTCACTCAGTATAGAGAGATGAACGCCGATTCGTGGAAAAAAGCAGGAGGACTTATTCAAAGTCCATAAATGGTTTGGAACAGCACGTGGCAGGAGAGCTACGCTCGTTAGCAAGAATCTGAATCATTTTTGATACTGAAGTATCTCTTTAGCTTGAGAGGAGCGATGTACACAGTTCCCCGGACTTCATCTCGTTCCAGATGTTGATCCCCATGCTCCGGTGATCGTTGAGGACCTTCCTCAGCATGTAGGGCTCCGTGTTGGGATTGACGGTGATGGCGCGCAGGACAACAACCTTCCTTGGTGAATATCGTGTCGACTCAAGTTTGGTTCTCGATACGAATGATGTGTCATGCTCCCTGATGGTCTTATGCAGTTCGATGTTTATGATGTTGATGATCTTGTTGATGTCGGTGATCTTCTCGGAGTTTTCCTTTGGACTGTTCATGAGCTCATCCAGCTTCAGCTTGAGCTCTTCCGGAACGAACCGGTAATTGATGATGAAGAGTTCGGGCTTGTTCATCAGCTCGAAAAGGGGATCATCCTTGATGAGATTCGTGAAGGTGTTCTGAAGGTCTCTGGCATGCTCGAATATCAGCTTATATCCGTTTTTTCCAAGGATCTTCAGAGATGCCCAGGGCTTGAGGCATGCGAATGAGCGTGATCCTTCAATCGTGAACCTTCCCTGGTCCACCGAGCCCTGCCTGATGATGTAATTCGAAGTGTGATAGAGGAGCCTTGAATCCTGGACATCTTTAAAGAGACAGACTCCCATGCAATTCGGGGCATAGAGAAGTTTGTGAGCATCGAGAGACACGGTATCCGCCTCCTCGATACCGCTCATTATTCCCCTCCCGCAGTCCATGATCAGGGCACCGCCGCCCCAGGCGGCATCAACATGGAAATGCGCACCTATTTCTCTGGAGACTCTGGCCAGCTCTCCGAGGTCATCGACGTTGCCTGTCTCGGTCGTCCCTGCAATACCGACGACGGAGATGAACTTCGTCGGTTTTCCCGCTGCTTTATCTTCCTTACGGGTTTTCTCAATAATCTGCGCAAGCTTGGAGAGATCGATCCGGTTTGTATAAGGATGGACCGGAACGTGCATTACGCCGTTTTCGCCTATTCCCAGGATTGTTCCGGCCTTGCAGATTGAGTAGTGGCCCCGCTTAGAGACGAGAATCACCGCCTGTCGATAGCCGTAATAATCCAAAGCCCGGGCCAGCCCCTCCATACGAACCCCTTTGAATGCCTTTCCGTCGGCAGGGAATGCCTTTGACATGGCCAACGTCAGTGCCGTGAGATTCGCAAGGGTGCCGTCAGAGGTAATGTTCCCGAGAGAGATATGGTGATTCTGAATATTGTTGTCATAGAAGCTCTCAGTGTTGTTGTAAATGAGCCTGTGCAGCCAGCAGATGAATTCTCTTTCCAAAAAAGAGGAAGCCTTGGCGCTTTCGATCTTGACCTGATTTTGATTGAGACTTACTGCGATCATCTCGAGGAGTATCATGAAATAGGGAATCGCGCTGGTCATATGCCCAATGTAATAGGGGTTGGCCACCTTGACGGAGTGTTTGATGACGTTGTTCTTTATTTCATCAAGGACATCTTTGATCAGCTTGGGTTCGGGAGGAATACTGGTATTATTAAAGATTCGAGCGAGGTCTTCCATGGAGATAGAAGAATGTATCCCGCCCTTTTCCTTGAAAAAGTCATGGATCATGTCCAGCAGATGGACACCGAACTCTACGAACCGGTCCGAGGACTCGGGCATTATGAACAGCTTCTTCATGTACTCAGTTGTGCTTTCGATTCTCTTACAGTCGGTCTTGGTGCCGAGCTTCAATGATTCCATGATAAGCCCTTCCTTTTGATTTCCGCAGCTAGTATATATACCATGATTTATGGTGCCCATAAAAGAAGAAAAAAGAGCCCAAGATATGAGCAGCACAACGCTTTTTCTCGTTCCTACACCTATCGGCAATCTGGGCGATATAACGTTACGCGCCCTGGAAGTGCTCAGGGATGTGGATGTAATAGCCTGCGAGGACACACGCCGCACGCGGAAGCTTTTAGCTGCCTATAACATTCACCAATCCCTTATCTCTTATGAGAGATTCAGTGAAACCAAGAAGGTATCCCGTATCCTGGAACTCTTGGCCGAGGGGAAGAATGTTGCACTGGTGAGCGATGCAGGTACTCCATTGATAAGCGATCCCGGCTCGATACTCATATCTCAAGCCCGGAACATGGGTATAAGGGTGGAGTCGCTTCCAGGTCCCTGTGCTGCGATCGCCGCACTGTCGGCGTCCGGGTTTGAAGGCCCTTTCCGCTTTATTGGCTTTTTCCCCAGACAGAAGAGCGTGGCCCAGCGAGAGATTACGAGGATGAGCCTCACGTCGGATCATACGGTTTTCTATGAATCTCCCCACCGGATCATGGAGACCTTGGAGCTTCTAGGCCTGAGCTTGGGGGATCGGACTGTTTGCCTTGCCAGAGAGATATCCAAGATTCATGAAGAATATATTGTAGGATCTGTTCGAGAGGTAATCGAGAGATTGAAGGACAGAAAGATGATCGGTGAGGTCACAATGATCGTTCACGGGTCATCTCAGGAGGAAGCAATAGATGAGACGGTCATAAAGCAGAGAGCAGACGACCTTCTCAGATCCGGCTTTTCAAAGAAAGACATTCTCCGCGTACTTACAGAAGAAACAGGGATGGGAAGGAACCGTATTTACGATATTTTACTCAAGATAGGGTAATGGTTGTTTTTTCTTTTGCCGATAAGGAACGTGCAGGACTATGAAAAGGGGAAAGACATGAAGATCAATTCTGAAATATCAGGTGTTATCAATTTGGTGAGAAAAGATGGAGATTACCGCAAAAAGGCTGAAGAGATGACGGAGGACAAGCGAAAGGTAGCCGACATTGTCACAGTAGAGAACAATGCAGCATCCCGCTCGTACGTGGAGAATGTCGAGCAGGCTCGCGCATTACTGTCGAATGTAATGAGCGGCATAAAGGAATCCTCCCCAACGTTGCACAGTCTTAATCAATACAGAATAACCCAGCTTATCAGTTAAGCGATTTCAGAGTATTCCGGGGAGGATTTGCCTTCGTGCGTACTCCCCGGTTTGTCTTCGCGAAGACCTTCAGCTTATCTCCGATCAATAGATGCATCAGGCTGTTCAGACGTATCAGGGTCCGTGAATCCTCCCATGAGCTTTATCCTGTTCAGGTCCCGGGAGATCTCAGGCGTAATTATGCTCTCGATTTTCGGCTGCTTCTTGATGAAACGATAATAATCATCCCCTATGTACGATCCGAAGATGTTCTGCTTCAGATAGTTCTTTGCCGCTATGTCGGAAATGCTCAGGATGGCAAGCTCTTTTACCGTATCACCGGATACCTGCCCGATTTCCCGCACCGGCCAGAACATGGGCCAATGATGCTGTTCTATTGCCTTAATCAGCCTCTCGGGCATCTGCCATCGCCTTGCAAGTATACCTCCTAGAGCGGCATGATCGATCCCGTATAACTCTGTTTCCTGTCTCAACCTCTCTCTTGGATCTATGGAAAATTCTCCTTCCGGCGGAGCGAGAGATTTCTCCATAACTGTCTTCGCAATATCATGGAGCATTCCAAGGGTCACCATGATCCCTCCCTGGACCCCGATTCTGGACGTGCCCGAAAGGTAAGCCGCGATGGTGGAAGTGAGGTTTGCATGCACCCATTCCTCCCGGCTCGGCTTTATTCCTATCCTGGACGTCCTCTCTTCCATGACGATCCGATAGATCTCATTGTATCCCAGGATCACGATCGCATTGAAGATGTTGTCAACCTTCTGAGCCAGCCTGTAATACGGAGAATTCACACGTTTCAGGATAAATGAGGTCAGGCCCTGATCCGTGATGATAAGCTTGCTGATTTCCTTTGGGTTGATATCCGGATCACCGAGCCTGGAAGACATTTCGGTAACGATCGGTGAAATGGACTCTATCGTATCGATTACCTTTTCCACTTCTTCCGGGACACTCTTTGGATACTCTCTGTCCGGCTTCCAAGGGAGATCGTACATTTTCATGAACGAATCATCGAGATCATCATGAGAAGATATTCTGGCATAATGCACAGGTGATTTTTTCAGAGGAGCGGGTGCCTTCTTTGCCATGAGTTTTACTACCAGGACTATAATGCCTAAACAAACGGCAAGAGAGATAATGATCCAAAAGAGGTATGTAATCTTCATCAAAATGACTTATCGGGATTGCAAACAGCCTCCTTTAACATAATGACAATACCTCTATGAAATATGGCATCTTATAGATTGAGCTCATCACGACGCGATACCTTCCGGCAGATTTGAAAATTTTATAATTCGATATTTGATCGGCTTATTGCCCGGTCAGACTCTCAAGAAAGGATCTTGAATTTCCGAATATCCTGCAGTGGAGGCAAAATTTTATCCGGATCAGAACAGGGAAGATGTGCTGAAACTCCTCTCTCGATGTGCAGATGTCCTTGCACTTCCGCACACTACACGGCTGATCTTAGATGTAACATCTGGAAAAAGCTCTTCTTCCAGTGCCCTGGCCAGTTTGATAGGGAGTGATCCCGCACTCTCTGCCGGGATTATCGCGGCGATAAGCTCTCCGTATTTCGGATTTGCAAAGAAGGTTTCCTCGGTGTCCCATGCAGTGACTGTCATGGGCTTTCAGGAAGTCCAGCATCTCGTATTGAGTATTTCCGTCATCAGGTTGTTCGATCAGAAGGGCTCCGATCTCACGGAAAAACTCTGGAGGCATTCGTTTGCCGTGGGAGTGGGCTCGCGGATGCTTGCAGCTCATCTCAAGCTCAAGGTGGAAAGCAAGTATTTCGTTGCAGGCCTCCTCCATGACATCGGGAAAATATTTCTTGCACAGTATCTTCCCGATAAATTCAAAGAGATGCATGCAATACTCGAAAGGAGCGACAATAAGACGACGTACCATGCCCTCGAAGAGGGATTTTTCGGGATCTCTCACGCAGAGATCGGAAGGAAGCTCCTGGAGTTCTGGTGTTTTCCGGATGACATAAAGGATGCAGTGGCATGGCACCACGAGCCCTCACGGGCTTTGTCGTGCCAGGCTCTTGCCTCATGTGTGAGCATTACCGATTTGATTTGTGCCATAAAGGGCATTTCCCCTCTGGGGGACCGCCATTTTCTCACAATCGACAAGAACGTGCTTCCTTTATTGAGCAAGCTTAAAAAGGATTTCGATACGGAAGACCTCTTTTACTTAACCAGGCAGCTCGATCTGGAGATAGACAGGCTGAGCGGATTCGTTTCCATCTATCGATGAGAGCATGGGCGGCAACGTTCATTGACTCACCTTATGATTCAGCACGAGACAGGAGCCTCCTCAGAAGCGTATATCCCTCCTCGATAAACAGGCCTGTCTGCATGGCATCCTTTTCAGTAAATTTCCACTTGTTCCCGCGTGGATTCGTACTGTCGTAGATGGCAAACGGCACCGGGTCTGCGGTGTGAGTTCGTTTTCTTATCGGCGTGGGATGGTCGGGGAGGAAGAGGACCCTGAAAGGCTCTGCCTTTTCTTCCATGTGCATGAGAACCTGACCGACCACCTTCTCGTCGAAATGCTCTATGGCCTGTATCTTCTCCTTGATCAGGCCGGCATGGCCGGCTTCGTCCGGGGCTTCCACATGGATGAAGCTCAAATCATGGAACGAGAGGGAATCCATTGCTGCCTTTGCCTTGCCCTGATAGTCGGTATCTATCCAGCCGGTCGCACCGGGAACGTTTATCACTTCCATTCCCCTGAGGATGCCCAGACCTTTGAGGAGATCGACCGCAGAAATCATGCTTCCGGTAATGCCGTATTCATCCTGAAGGGTAGGGACCTTTTGCCCCTTTCCTTCGCCCCACGGCCATATGGCGGTGGCTTCCCTCTTCCCCTGCGCTCTCCTCGCCAGGTTGACAGGATGATCCTTGAGCACCTCTTTCGATCTCTCGATGAGCTCCAGGAGCAGCTCATCATTGGGAAGGTATTCATCAATGCACTGTCCGGTAATGTCATGGGGAGGCTTTGTCTTCAAGCCTTTGTTGTCGTATTCATTGATAACCATGAGATGCCGGTACTCAACCCCGGGATAGACACGGATTCCCGGATAGTTCCTGACCAGGACGCTCAATGCCTCGATAAGCACGCGTGCTTCACCGGTGGATATGTGACCGGAGCAGTAATCTTCCATGATGGAACTTCTTCCCTGCCTGGAGAGGGTCACCAGGTTGATCCTGAAGGCGGTGTCGCTTTCCTGGAGGTCGACACCCATGCTGACTGCCTCGATCGGGGCTCTTCCCTTGTAATACGTACCCGGATCGAGTCCGAGGACAGACATGTTCGCCACATCGCTGCCAGGAGGAAAACCCGGCTTGACGGTCCTTACCATTCCCAGTTCTCCCGAGGCAGCCAGCTTGTCCATAAACGGGATATGGGCTACTTCAAGGAGTGTTTTCCCACCCAGTTCTTCAATCGGCTCATCAGCCATTCCATCGCCGAGCAGAACGATGCTTTTCAACGTATCCTCTCCTCACTGGTCTTTTCCGAAAAAAATTTCCTCTTAAAGTCATACCTTAGCATGTCATGAATTCTTTTTCAGATTCTTATCCTCGACCCTGATGACGACGGGCTTCCCTCCGACCTCATCGAGTGCTTCGATCGTATCGACGGCTTTTCTGATATCCGACTCTCTTGCCTCGTGGGTGAGCATGACGATGGATACATACCCGTTCATGAGCACCCCTTTCTGGATGACCGACACAATGCTGATGTCCCTTTCCCCGAGGATCCCTGCAATCTTGGCGAGGACGCCGGGCTTATCGAGCACCTGAATCCGCAGGTAGTAATTCGTCGTGATGTCGTCGATCGGCATATAGCGCTTCGGCCGCGGAAGATCCTTGCGATAACCGAGATGGGGGATCCGGCCGGCAATCCCTGCCAGGATGTTCCTTCCTATGTCTGCGATGTCGCTCACGACAGCGGATGCAGTCGGCATCATCCCGGCCCCTCTGCCATAGAAGAGGGTGGAGTCCACGATATCACCCCGCACGTAGAAGGCATTGAAAACTCCGTCGACCTTGGAGAGGAGATAATTGAAGGGAACCAGCGTGGGATGGACGCGCGCCTCCACCCGGTCACCCCTGTCGATAGCATGGGCAAGGAGCTTTACCTTGTACCCCAGCTCGCGTGCATACCCCACATCAAGGGTGCTGAGGTTCGTGATACCCTCCACATAGATTCCTGACATATCGGGCGGGACTCCATACGCAAGGCTGGTTATGATGGCAAGCTTGTGTGCGGAGTCGATCCCCTCGATGTCCATTGCCGGATTCGCCTCTGCATATCCGAATTCCTGGGCTGCCTTCAGGGTATCCTCAAAGGTGGAGCCCTTCTCGTTCATTTCGGTGAGAATAAAATTGCAGGTACCGTTGAGAATTCCATAGATGAATATGAAGTTGTTCGCGACAAGGGACTCCCTGAGCGCCTTGATGATGGGGACTCCGCCTCCGACCGATGCCTCGTAGTAGAGATCCTTGCCGTATGTCTGGGCTGCATCGAAGAGCTCTTTGCCCTTGGATGCAAGCAGTGCCTTGTTCGCCGTGACAACGTGCTTGCCCGATTTGAGGGCATCGAGAATGAATGAGCGTGCCGGCTCTATGCCGCCGATGAGTTCGACGATGATGTCGATATCCGGACTGTTGATGAGCGAGTATGCATCGGTGGTGAGCATATCCCTGGGGATGGCGATCCCCCGGTCTTTCTCGATATCGATATCTGCAATCGAGGTCAGCTCCAGAGAGAAGCCGAGCCGCTGTTCGAGAAGGGCGGTATTTTCCAGCAATGTCTTTGCCACCCCTGTACCTATGGTCCCGAGACCGATCAATCCTATTCTTATCCTGTCCATACGTGCTCCTCGTACGCTGCACTATCCTGTAAACGGCTGCTCAGGATGTCGGGTGCTCTTTCAAGCGATTCCCTGCTCACTCATCTTACACCCGATGATCCGGAATCGGCAACGCCCTTTCAGTGCTTTACTTCTCCCTGCGCCCCCGAATGCGTTCACTGTCCCGATCAAGACGAACCCTTTCGAAGATATCTCTCGCCTGATAGGAGCTCCTGACCAGAGGGCCCGAGATAGCATAGCGTATACCGACGCTTTTCGCAAGATCCGAGAATCTCTTGAAATCTTCCGGACGGCGATACTCGGCGACCGGTACCTGCGACAGCGTGGGCTGCAAATACTGCCCGATGGTCACGATATCGCACCCGGCGTGCTTCAGGCTGCACATGAGATCCAGGATCTCATCTTCGGTTTCGCCGAGACCTACCATGAACCCTGATTTTACAACGAAGTCCTCCGAGTACTCGCGAGCAGTTCGAAGGACCTTGAGGCTTGTTTCGAGCTTGGCCTGAGGGCGGATCGACCGGTAGAGCCTGCCGACAGTCTCCACATTATGATTGAAGACATCCGGCTTCTCGCTGAGCACTGTTTCTATAAGATGGCGCCTCCCCGAGAAATCGGGCACCAGGACCTCTATGCTTGTATGCGGCAGGGATTTCCTGACTTCCCGGATTGCGCTGGCGAATGCGCCGGCGCCTTTGTCTTCGAGGTCGTCCCTGCTCACAGAGGTGATGACAGCATGTTCGAGCCCGAGGGACACGGCGGCCCTGGCGACCGATAGGCTTTCTTCGGGATCGGGCGGGGAAGGGTTTCCCTTACGGACCGCGCAGAACCTGCACGATCTGGTGCATACATCACCCAGGATAAGGAAGGTGGCTGACGGCTCATTGAAGCACTCGGTTATGTTCGGGCAGCGGGCCTCTTCACAGACAGTCGAGAGCCGGGCATTCCTGAGACCGGACTTCGTTTTATGCAGGCTTTTGAGCACCGTCTTCTTCTTGAGCCACAGAGGGCTTCTCTGGGAACACCCATGAGGATTTTTGCGTTCTTTCACTGTTCCTGCTTAAGCTTGCTTAAATGCTCTGCAATCTTGGTCCGTGTCATTTGGATGTGCTCGGAGATAATGTGTACGTCGCTGAGCACGGGCATGAAATTGGTATCCCCATTCCACCTCGGGACTACATGCATATGGAAGTGATCCGCGATGCCGGCTCCGGCTACTGCACCGATGTTGCAGCCTACATTGAATCCGGCTGGATTCATTGCCTTGCGTGTTGCCGACATGATGTCCTTTACCATGGACATGATTTCGGAAACTTCCTCCGGGGAGAGCTCGGTCAGGTCGCCGACATGGCGATAAGGCGCGACCAGGGAGTGGCCTGCCGTATAGGGAAAGCGGTTCATAATGGCATAGCATCTGCGCCCCTTATCCAGGATGAGAGGATCGTTGTTTGCGGGTGCACTGCAGAATATGCACGATGAGTCCTTTGGCTGGGTGATGTACTCGGCTCGCCAGGGTGCCCAGATGACGTTCATACGGGTATGATCTCTCCTCGTATCGTGTTTTTATCTATGACAATTATACCCACGGAACAGTCTGATGTAAATCGGGAGTCCGTGGGAGAGCCGGGATTGAAGAAAAAGACACCGGCCTCGTCCGCAGAGTAAGCCTGGTGAGTGTGGCCGTATATGATGATATCGGGATCGTCCTTGAAGGATGCCCTGATGCGTGAGCGGATCCCGCTCACCGACCCCCACCCGTGGATGATGCCTATGCGCATATCCTCGACCCGTATCGTCCGGCTTACCGGGTATGCCCTCTGGACATCCGCATGATCCATATTCCCGCAAACGGCCGCCACTTCCACGCCCAGGGAGAAGATGGGATCGAGCACACTCAAGGTCACCATGTCGCCTGCGTGCACGATGAGGTCGGCATCCTCGAAATGTCTTTCGATCATGGCAGCGAAAGCCTTATCCGGTTTTGTAAGGTGGGTATCGGAGAGTACGCCTATCTTTGTCATATTATAAGTATGATTATCTCATATTCTCAGAGATACTCATCCGAGTCGGCATACACGTGCTTGACATCGTACACCACGCATCCGTCGGCCTTGTATTTCTTTATATCGAGCCTCTTGAATTCGTCGTGTGCAACGGCGACCATGATCCCCTCATACGAGGGCTTCAGACCGTTCTCCGAAGAGATGATATCGATCCCGTACTCGTGCTTCACCTCAGCCGGGTCTGCAAGAGGATCGAAGATATCCACGTTGCAGGCGAAATCTTCAAGCTGCCTGATGACGTCTATGACCTTCGAGTTTCTCGTATCAGGACAGTTCTCTTTGAAGGTGAACCCGAGCACGAGGACATTCGAATCGGTTATCCTGTGCTTCTTCTTCACCATCATCTTGACGAGCTGGGTTGCGACATACCTTCCCATGCCGTCGTTGAGCCTTCTCCCCGAAAGGATGATCTGGGGGATGTATCCGAGGCTCTCCGCCTTGTGCGTGAGATAGTACGGATCGACACCGATGCAGTGGCCTCCGACAAGGCCGGGCTGGAAGTTTAAAAAGTTCCACTTCGTCGAGGCGGCCTCGAGCACGTCCCTCGTCTGGATACCCATGCGTGCGAAGATCATGGAGAGCTCGTTGATGAAGGCGATGTTGATATCCCGCTGGGCATTTTCGATAACCTTTGCAGCCTCGGCGACCTTTATGCTCGGTGCGAGGTGCGTTCCGGCTTCGATGATGGACGCATAGAGCGCGTCCACGATGTTGGCGGTCTCCGGGGTGGAGCCGGAGGTCACCTTCTTGATCGTGGTAAGCCTGTGCAGCTTGTCTCCGGGATTGATCCTCTCCGGACTGTAACCGCAGAAGAAATCGACGTTGTACGTGAGGCCGGATACCCGTTCGATGACCGGTACGCAGTCCTCTTCGGTCGCCCCGGGGTAGACCGTGGATTCATAGATCACGATATCTCCCTTCGCGATCGTCCTCCCGACCGTCTCGCTCGCCTTGAGCAAGAGGGTGATGTCCGGCCTGTTGAAGATATCGATGGGGGTCGGGACGGCAACGATATAGGTATTGCAGGGTTTGAGCAGTTCCTCATCGCTCGTATACTCGAGGTGTACCGCAGATCTCAGCTCTTCCGGGCTCATCTCACGGGTTCTGTCGAGAGACTGTCTTAATTCGGCAATTCTTCTGTCATTGACATCGAACCCTACTGTCGGGTACCTCTTCCCGAATTCGACAGCCAAAGGCAACCCGACATACCCGAGGCCGATTACCGCAATCCGATGCTCCATACCTGCCCTCCAACTGTACATAAGTCCCGAGACTACTCACCTAGCATCCTTCTCGGATTTATCAAAGGACATTATAAGGAGGGTTACACGGGAACGTTAAAAAAATTCTTCCCTGATGGACTTGAAATGCGCATCAGGTCATGAGAAATTCCCCTCTTCGCTTGACACAGCATTTCAAAAAACATAGACAATGAAGGACTATTCGCCATACGGTTCGATTCGATGCGGAGAATTGATGGATAAGGATAAAGATAACGTGAGGATCGGAATTTTTGATTCAGGCATCGGAGGTATCACTGTCTTGAAGGAGATCCTCGATCTGATTCCATGCGCGGATATGATATACCTCGGGGACAGCGCCCGGCTTCCCTATGGGACGAAATCATCGAAGACCATCATTCGCTACAGTCTCCAGTGCGCCGATTTCCTCATGTCAAAAGGCATTGACATGCTGGTGGTGGCCTGCAATACCGCCAGTTCGCACGCATTGCCTTTCTTGAAAGAAGCGTTTCATATCCCGATCATCGGGGTGGTCGAGTCGGGTTCGCAGGCGGCGATAGATGCAGGCGGCAGGAGGATAGGCGTCATAGGCACCCCGTCGACGATCAAGAGCGGCTCCTATGACAAGGCCCTGCATGCGCTTAAGCCCGACGTCCAGGTGTTCTCGAAGGCCTGCCCTCTCTTCGTCCCCCTGGTGGAAGAAGGCTGGTGCGAGGACAGCATCACCGAACAGGTCGCACGCCGGTATCTGGATGACATTCTGCAGTCGGAGGTCGATACCCTCCTTCTCGGGTGCACTCATTACCCTCTGCTCAAAGGGATCATCGCCAAGGTCATGGGAAGCGGGGTGCGGATCATCGACTCTGCCCGCTCGACTGCTCACGTTGTATCCGGTCTCATCGGGGAGAATTCCAGCCGGAAACATGACCAGTCGATCGATTATTTTCTTTCCGACCTCTCTCCCGTATTCATACGGCTGGGAGAGCTTTTCCTGGGCAAGAGAATGGAGCATGTATACGAGGTGGATCTTTGCTATAATGACTCCAACATTAACAGTGAGTGCGGGAATGCCGTATGAGCGAGAAGAGGCTTGCGAGAATAAGAAATATGGGCTTTGTCGCCCACATCGACGCCGGAAAGACCACGGTGACCGAGCGCGTGCTCTACTACACGGGCAAGATACACCGCATGGGCGAGGTCCATGACGGCCAGGCCACCATGGACTGGATGCCGCAGGAGCAGGAGAGGGGAATCACCATCACGTCCGCCGTATCGACCTGCAGCTGGAACAATCACGAAATCCACATCATCGATACGCCCGGACATGTGGACTTCACCATCGAGGTCGAACGGTCTTTAAGGGTGCTCGACGGCGCCGTCATGATCCTGTGCGCCGTGGGAGGAGTCCAGGCCCAGACAGAGACGGTATGGCAGCAGTGCAGGAGATACAGCATCCCCACGATCGCCTTCATCAATAAGCTGGATCGCCTGGGGGCGGATTTCGAGTCCGTGGTCAGGCAGATGACCGAGAGGCTGGAGGTCAAGCCCCTGCCGCTCCAGATTCCCTATTATGAGGATGACATATTGAAAGGCGTGGTCGACATCGTCGGCCGGCGTCTTCTCGTCTGGGATGACGACAGCCTTGGAGCGACCTTTCAGATAGTGCCCATCCCCGATTCCGTATTGTCCGAAGCTTCGAGGGCGAGAGAATATCTCCTCGAGACGCTGGCCGACTTTGATGACGAAGTCATGGAGTTCTACCTGGCAGGGCAGGAGCCTGACGAAAAGAAGGTCAGGGAAATCACCCGGAAGATAACCCTGGACAACAAGGTAGTCCCTGTCCTCTGCGGGTCCGCACTGAAGAACAAGGGCGTACAGCCGCTCATCGATGCGATCATCGACTACCTGCCTTCGCCCTTCGAGGTCAAGCCGATACTGGCCCACGACAAGAACACCGGCGAAGACGTGCCGATCGAGATCACCGCCAACGGCCCGTTCGTAGGGTATGTCTTCAAGGTGTACACCGATGAAGGCCGCAGGATGATCTACCTCAGGCTCTACTCAGGTACCCTCCATGTCGGGGATGAGGTGTTCAACACCACGAGAGATACGAAGGAGAAGATCGCCCGGCTCTTCGAGATGCATTCCCACAACAAGCAGCGGATAGAGAAGGCCATGGCGGGGGATATCGTGGCAGCGGTAGGGTTGAAGGACTCAGTCACGGGGGACACCGTGGTCTCGTCCTCCGAGGATAGACCCATTGTCCTCGAGCCCATCGTGGTGCTCAAGCCCGTCATTTCGGTTGCCATCGAGCCGAAGAGCTCCGAGTCCGCTTCCAAGCTCGAACAGGGAATGCAGAAGATCATGGAGGAAGATCCCACCATCAAGGTGAACGAGGACCCGGACACCGGACAGGTGATCCTCGCCGGCATGGGAGAGCTGCACCTCGAAATCGCTGTCGACAGGTTCAAGACTGCCTTCGGAGTGGATATCAACGTCGGCAAACCGCAGGTTCTCTACTGCTCGACCATCGAGCAGACCGGAGGGGCCGACAAGGTATTCGACAAGCGCATCGGCGAGGCCGAGCACTCGGGTCATGTCGTGATCTCGGTCAAACCCGGCAAGAGGGGTGCAGGAAATACCTTTGCCATCAGCGGGACCGTCCCGCCCGATCTGGAGGGGCATATCCGTGCAGGGCTCGAGGAAGCCTGCCTGGCAGATCCCGTCTTCGGCTACGAGGTGGTCGACATCGACGTAAACGTGGAGAAGGCGTTCATCGATGAAAGGACCACTCCCCAGGGCTTGAAGATAGCGGCGCAGATGGGCCTGCAGGATGCCCTCCTGAAGGCCGGCGTCGTCCAGATGGAGCCCATAATGGAGCTTGATGCGCTGTCCCCGGAGGAGTATATCGGTGACGTGGTCGGTGATTTGAGCTCCCGGAAGGCGAGCATAGAAGGGGTCGTAATAAAAGGCAAATATCATCAAGTCAAGGCCTACGTCCCGCTCTCGAGAACCTTCGGCTACTCGACCGCGCTCAGGTCCCTCACCCGGGGGAGAGGAAGCTTCAGCATGTGGTTCCACGGGTTTGACAAGAAGTAAGGTTCTATGAAAGAATGACTGTGTACTTGAGCTGTATGGCTTTACAAGGATGTAATGCTTTTCACAAGGGAAAGAGATCGAGACCGGCTTGATGATGAGGATTAAGCCCTCACGGGCTCAAGGGAAGTCCATCCTGTGATGGCAGGGGAATGAGAAGACCGTCATGAACTTGGAAAGGCGCCTTACGTGGCTTATACAACTCACTGTACTCACCCTGTTCGCCTGGGTGATTGCAGGTATCATCACAACCGTTACGGGATATTTCCTCTACAGCGTTCCCACCCCTATGGAGAGAACCTTTCATCATGATTCCCAGAGGAAAGGCAGACAGCTGACGAGGAATGATTACAACATCATCGCCGAAAGGGATCTCCTGAAGGTATCCAGGACTTCGCCGTCAGCCGGGCAGGGGACAATCGACAAGGACGTGGTCCGGCCCATTGCAGCAATGGGCCTTGCCCTCAAGGGAACGATCGCCGGTCCGAAAGAGATCGCCAGGGCGATCATCGAGAGCAACAAAGAGCAGAAGATCTACAAGATCGGGGATGAGATCATGGGAGCGACTCTCCTGGCTGTCTTCCGGAATAAGGTTATCGTGGATGTGAACGGCCAGGAGCAGATGCTGGTCATTGAGGAGGGCGAGCAGAAAGCCGGAGCCCCGGCGCCGGGAGCGGCCACCCCATCGAGATTTCCCGGCCGCGCCGCGGCAGCAGGTCCCCAGGGAATGAATCCTCTTATGAAGAACCTGGATCAATTCCTCGGTAAGGCAAGGGTCGTCCCTTACTTCAAGGGGGGAGAGCCCTACGGTTTCAGGGTGAGCAACCTCGGCAGCGATGCGAAGGCCTACGGGCTCGGTGTAAGGGCCGGTGACATCATCCGCTCCGTAAACGGCGTTCCCGTCCGGACGCCCGAGGATGCCTTCAAGGCGTACCAGGATTTTCAGAACGAATCCAACGTACAGTTGGAGCTTGAGAGAAACGGGCAGTCGGTAACGGTCAATGTGCCGTTGAAACAGTAAGGCGGCCTGACATGAGGATAAAATATGTACCTAGGTGGCAGTGATGTTTGAGGGTTTCTTCGGACTCTCGGAAAATCCTTTCAACCTGACGCCGGATCCGAAGTTTCTCTATATGTCGGATGTGCACAAGGAGGCCTTGTCGCATCTGCAGTACGGTATCGAGCAGAGGAAGGGGTTCGTTCTGATCACCGGAGAGGTGGGCACGGGCAAGACCACGATATGCCGGTCTCTGCTCTCGATGCTCTCCAAGAAAACCCGCACCGCCCTCGTGCTGAACCCTTCCCTGTCGGACGTCGAGCTTCTCCAGACGATCAACCAGGACTTCGGCATCGATTCTTCGTCCGGCTCGAAGAAGATCCTCCTTGATAAGCTCTACAACTTCCTCATCGATGTCTTCGTCCGCGGAGAAAATGCTGCCCTGATCATCGACGAGTGCCAGAATCTCACACCGGAGGTCCTCGAGCAGATCCGCCTGCTCTCAAACCTCGAGACCGAGAAGGAGAAGCTGCTCCAGATCATTATGATCGGCCAGCCCGAGCTTGCACGGATGCTCCAGGCGCCGGGATTGAGGCAGATAAACGACCGTATCGTCCTGAGGTACCATATCTGGCCCTTGAGCCTTTCCGACACGAAGAAATACCTCCAGCACCGGATGGAAGTGGCCGGGGCGTACAGGACGGATGTTTTCACACCCATGGCGGTCCGGGAGATCTATCGATACTCGGGGGGCCTGCCGCGGAAGATGAACGCGCTCGCCGAAAGGGGGCTGCTCATGGCCTACCTCAGGGGCAAGCGCAGGGTCACGATGAGCATCGTGGCAGCTGCAATAAGGGAGCTGAAGGGAAACTACGGCGAAAACAAGAAACGACACAGGCTGCTCATTCCGGTTTTTGCAGGCATCTTCGCCGCCTGTGTGATAGCCGCCGCTTTCTGCTGGCCCGACGCGTTTTCGAAGATTTCGGAGTATGCCGCAACACCCGTCGTTGCAAAGGATAAGGAAATACCCAGAAATGAGAATACACAACAGGCGCCCGTTCCTGTCTCCCGGGTGGACTACGTAATTCCCCAGTACGAGGAGGCGCTGGAAATCCTGAGCCTCGTTCCCGAAGGTCTCGTCGGCCCGGATATCCTCAATCTCCATCCCAAGCCGAGCATTTTGAAGCTCCTTGGCAGGCCCGCGATTGCCTCGGTTGACAAAGGATACGTGATTCTGCTCTATGCAACGGATGACTTCGTACGGGTCGTCGGCAGGGACAAGGCCGTCGTCGAAATACCGATGAAGGAGTTCATTCCGCTCTACCGGTGGAATGTCATGATTGCTTGTACGAGAGATCAGGAGAATCCCGTTTATACCATGGGCGATTCCGGACCCGAGGTCGAGAGGATACAGAGCACCCTGGCGCAAGCCGGATATCAGGCCGAGCGCAGCGGGTTCTACGATGATGCCACAGCCTCTGCCATTGAACGGATGCAGGAGGATTTCGGCCTGAAGAGAGACGGGGAGGCAGGTCGGGATACGATGGTACTCCTGTCCATGCTTGAAAAGGGAGGAGAATGAGCTCGATTTACGAAGCACTCCAGAGGATCCAGGGACAAAAGAACACGATGTCCCCTTCCGTCATCAGCGAACAGCCTCGCATCAAGGAGAGGACAGCCGTGCTGATCCTCATCGCGGTAATAGTCAGCTCGCTGTGCACGGCCGCCGTCTTCTTCGGCATCAGGTCTTTCATGGACGGGAAGCAGGACATCCGGGCGGCTGCCGTTACGAGCACTGCGAAAGCCGGTACGGCAAATCCGATCAGTGCGAAGCAGAACCGGATGGATGTACAGGGACATGAGATGCCGGCCAAGCCCGCCGCCTCGGCTGCACTGCCCTCGAGTGACAGTATAGACGACTATCTGAAGGCAGGCGAGCGGCTCTTCAAGGCTAAGGATTATGACAATGCCCTGCTGGTCTACACCAAGGCCATGCACTACTTCAAGAAGGATGTACGCCTTCTGAACAATATCGGGAATGTCTTTCTGGCAGAGGGACAGACGAAAAAGGCCATCCATTATTTCAAACAAGCGAACAAGACCTCGAAAAATTACGTGGAGCCTGTTTACAATCTCGCGTGCGCATATGCCAAATTGGGAAATAGATCAGAAGCGCTGACATATCTGGAAATGGCTTGCTCCATGAATCCAGAGGCGAGGAGATGGGCATCGGAAGACCCTGATCTGCAAGGGCTCAAAGGCAATGCCAGATTCGATCGGCTCATCGGCACGCAGAAGGAGAAGGGGGAAGGATGAATATTCGGAATATGCTCGTCACCATCGTGATAGCTCTGTTACTCAGCTCGTCGGGTGTCTGGGGGGCACGGCTGATCAACAGCAGTCAGGCTCCGGCGGCCGGCCAGCAGGACACGCAGCCCAAGAAACAGAACCAGGCTCAAAAACCGGCAGGGGCAGATCGGAATTACCGGAATGTCCTGCAGGAGAAGAATATCCAGCCGGGAAGCCCCGGCACCGGTGAATCCCTGAATGCACGATCATACCCCAAACCTTCGTCGCCTCGCGGGCTGCCGTCTGCCTCCGGCCCGAAGAGCATGCCCGAGTCACCGGCCCCTCAGCTTTCGGATGCAGGCAGAGATAACGTCTCAAAAGATAAAAACGGAAAGCAGTACGTCACCATGGATTTCGACGGCGTCGATATCAAGGTCTTCGTAAAGTTCATCGCCGATATCACGGGGAAGAACTTCATCCTCGACGACAAGGTAGCCGGCAAGGTCACGGTCATATCGCCCCGGAAGATGACGCTGGACGAGGCCTATCAGGTATTTTTGAGCGTGCTCGACGTAAACGGATTCGGAACGGTCAACATGGGAGGGGTGATCAAGGTCGTGCAGGCGGCAGATGCCGTCACGAGAAGTCTCTCCACCTCGATGAAACCGCCGAAGAAAAAAGAGGACAGCCTGGTCACCCAGATCGTCCAGCTCAAGCATGCGGATGCCAACGATATGAAAACGCTCTTCACGCCGCTTCTTACGAGGGGGAGCTCCCAGCTGCTGGCATATCCGCAGAGCAATGTCCTCATCATCACGGATACGAGGTCGAATATCCGCAAGATGCTCGAAATTCTCGGTTATATCGATGTGACCGGCTTCGGATCGGATTTCCGTATCTTCCCCCTCGCCCATGCCTCTGCCACCGATCTCGGCACGAAGCTCACCGACATTCTCTCTGAAGGGGGTGCCGGCTCCGACCGCATACAGCGCGTGAGGAACATCGGTCAGAGGGGAGGGATGACCGAACGGGGCAAGACCAAGATCATTCCGTATGAGAGGACCAACGCTCTCATCGTTCTCGCTTCTCCAAGCGACATGAGCCAGATCGAATCCCTCGTCAAGAAGCTCGATATCCCGACTCCCACAGGGAAGGAAGACATCCACGTCTATTACCTGCAGTTTGCAAGGGCGGAGGATGTGGCAAAGGTCCTCACCGACGTGCCCACACCGGTGAAATCCGACTCGATTCCGCCCGCACAGCAGCAGGAAGCGGTCCAGAGGGGGCTGCGCAGTGCAGTCAATAACGACAGGGTCAAGATATCGCCGGACAAGGAAACGAACTCCCTCGTCATCTATGCCGACCCCGACGCCTATCAGAGCATCCTTGATACGATCAAGTACCTGGATATCCCCAGGAAGCAGGTCTACGTGAAGGCCATGATCATGGAGGTGAACCAGAACAAGGACTTCACCGTGGGGGTTCAATGGAATTACTTCGAGGATTTCACCTATGACAACGGCGAGCGCGTGGGAGGCGTATTCGGGAGGACGGGGGAGAGATTCATCACCAGCCCTGCGGACATTCCCTCCGGTGCGGCATTCGGAGTCGTGGGACAGGGCATCACCATCACCCAGGGGAATAATACCATCACCTTCCCGAACATGACATCGTTCATCTCCGCCATGGCGCACGATAACGACGTCAGGATCTTAGCGACCCCTCAGATCATAACCATGGACAATAAAGAGGCCGAGATAACGGTCGGATCGAATGTGCCGTATCTTACCAGAGAGAGTACGGATACCACGAACCTCAACAATACCGTCCGGACGTTCGATTATCGCGACGTAGGTGTTACGCTGCGCCTGACGCCCCTCATCAACCAGCAGGGGAACATCCGCCTCGAGCTGTTCCAGGAGAATACGAGCCTGGTGGAAGGAACGGGGAATCAGGAGTTTGCCCCCACCACGCTGAAGCGTACCGCAAAGACCACGGTCACGGTCAAGGACGGCGCCACCATGGTCATCGGCGGGCTCATCGGCGACACCATCACCAACGGGGAATCGGGCGTGCCTCTGCTGAGGAACATTCCGATCCTGGGCCATCTCTTCAAGACGAACACGAACAAGAAGCAGAAGACCAACCTCTTCATCTTCCTCACTCCCCGCGTGATAGACACCGATGTCAAGACCACGGACCTCTATAAGGAGAAGTACGGAGAGATCGATGCGGTGATGAATCCCCCAAAGAACAAGAAGGGAAAGGCAAAGGCCAATGAAAATACCAAGCCTTGAGCATGTTCTCCAGGAAATGAAGCTTCTTGATGAAGCTGGCCTGGACAAGGTGAGGACGGTCCAGAGAGAGAAGACCCTGCCGTTCCAGGATGCCCTTCTCTCGTCAGGGCTGCTCAGCGACCACGACATGATTCAGGCCTTTGCCAGGCTGTGGGATGTCCCGGTCATGAACATCATCGAAGAGATCGAGGTGGCCCCGTCGATCATCGATGTTCTGCCCATCTCTTTCCTAAGAAAATACACCATGGTCCCGGTAAAGCTCGCAGACGGTGTGCTGACCGTCGCGGTGAACGACCCAGCAGACCAGGAGCCCCTGTTCGACATTGCCAAGATCCTCGGCATCAAGGAAATCAAGCGCGTTCTTTCCCCCAAGCAGGAGATCCACAGCGCCATCAGCCGGCTCGTGGAGATGAAGGAAGAAAGCGCGAAGGATATCATGGACGACATCGAGGAGGAAGACGACGAGATCCTCAAAGACCTCGAGAGCATCCAGGATATCACCCTCATGGAGACCGAAGCGCCGATCATCCGCATGGTCAACAGGCTCATGGTCCAGGCATACCGGGACAGGGCGTCAGATATTCACGTAGAGCCCTACCAGACGGATGTGAAGGTGCGGTACCGGATCGACGGTATCCTCCACGACGTTCTCACGCTGCCGAAGAGGATCCATTCGCCGATCGTGTCCCGCATCAAGATCATGGCGTCTCTCAATATCGCTGAAAAGCGCCTTCCCCAGGACGGAAGAATCGGAATCAAGCTCGGCGATCATGCGGTTGACCTGAGGATTTCCGTCGTGCCTACCGTGAACGGCGAGCGGGTGGTCATGAGGATTCTCGACAAATCGAGCGTGCTCTTCGGCCTCGAGGAGCTCGGGTTCTACCCCGACGATCTCGAAAGGATCGAGCGGCTCATCAGGCAGGAGCACGGCATCGTCCTCGTGACCGGGCCCACCGGGTCGGGGAAGACGACCTCGCTGTATTCCATGCTGAGCAAGATCAATTCTCCGGACAAAAACATTCTCACCATCGAAGACCCCATTGAATACCAGCTCAAGGGGATCGGACAGATCCCGGTGAATACCAAGGTGGGGCTTACCTTCGCATCCGGACTGCGCTCCATCGTGAGGCAGGACCCCGACGTCATCCTCGTGGGTGAGATCCGCGACCTCGAGACTGCGGAGATCGCCATCCAGGCTGCACTGACCGGGCATCTCGTTTTCTCCACCCTCCACACCAACGATTCCGCCAGTGCGGTGACGAGGCTCATCGACATGGGGATCGAGCCGTTCCTCGTCACCTCGTCGGTGAACGCGATCGTTGCCCAGAGGCTCGTGAGAGAGATCTGCGCCTCGTGCAAGCAGGAGTATTTCCCGGAGGACGAAAGCCTCCTCGAAATAGGGCTCTCGAAAGAGATGCTCGCCAGGGAAGGATACCTCTACCGTGGGGCAGGGTGCGGCGAATGCCTCGGGACAGGGTACAAGGGTAGGACAGGAATCTACGAGATCCTCTTCATGAGCGATCTCATCAAGAGCACCATACTCAAGACATCGGACTCCAATATCATCAAGAACGCAGCCTTGAGCGAAGGCCTCCACACGCTCAGGCAGGACGGCGCCCGCAAGGTCGAAGACGGCGTTACCACGATAGAGGAGGTCCTCAGGGTGACCCAGCAGTAATATCGAAGAGGTAGCACGACGGTAATGGCAAAACAGAAGAGAATCTATCGCTGCTCCTCCTGCAGCCAGATCCATACGCAGTGGATGGGGAAATGCCCGCAGTGCGGCGAGTGGAACACGCTCATCGAGGATATCGTCTCGGCGGGAGCCAGGCCGTCCTCGCCGGAGCGCGTCAGGAAGGGTGCGCCCGTGCCGCTCTCGGAAGTCGCATCCTCCCCCTTCGCGAGGAGGAAGTGCGGGATCGAGGAGCTCGACCGTGTGCTGGGGGGAGGGCTCGTCGAGGGGTCCCTCGTGCTCATCGGCGGCGACCCCGGGATCGGGAAGTCGACCATCATGATCCAGATGGCCTATCACCTTTCCCTGTCAGGGATGCGCATCCTCTATGTCAGCGGCGAGGAATCCGGGGTCCAGCTGAGGATGAGGAGCGAGAGGCTCGGCGCCGTTTCAGAGGATATCCTCGTCTACTCGGAGGTCGTTCTCGAGGAGATCCGGGAGCAGATCGCAGCGATCAGACCGGACGTGGTGATCATCGACTCCATCCAGTCGGTGCTCTCCTCGCAGATCGACGCCCCTCCCGGGAGCGTATCCCAGATTCGTGAGAGTGCGGGCATGCTCATGGAGATCGCCAAGGGCATGAACACCGTGGTGTTCGTCGTAGGCCACGTGACCAAGGAGGGGTGGATAGCGGGCCCCAAGATGCTCGAGCACATGGTCGATACCGTGCTCTATTTCGAAGGCGATGCCTCCGGGGTCTACCGGATCCTGCGGGCCGTAAAGAACCGGTTCGGGACATCGGGCGAGATCGGTGTGTTCGAGATGAAGTCGAACGGGCTTGAGGAGGTCCACGACCCCTCCTCCATCTTCATCAACGGACACTCCGGCGACGTGTCGGGAAGCTCGGTCATGGCCACTATTGAAGGGAGCCGGTCATTCCTCGTGGAGGTTCAGGCCCTGGTGAGCAGGACGAGCTACAGCATGCCCAGGCGCATCTCCATCGGTTCGGATCAGTCGCGCCTGTCGGTGCTCCTTGCGGTACTGGAGAAGAGGGCAGGGATGTTCCTTTCGAATTCGGACGTGGTCGTCAACGTCGCCGGCGGGATCAAGATAAATGAGCCTGCCGTGGACCTCGCAGTGGTCATGGCGATTGCTTCGAGCGCCCTTGACAGACCCCTCGACAGGGGGACCGTGTGCATAGGCGAAATAGGTCTGGGAGGAGAGCTCCGGCCCGTGATTCACATGGAATCCAGGCTCAAGGAGGCATTGAGAATGGGGTTCACCCAGGCGCTGGTCCCTGCATCCAACCTGGAGAAGACAGCCCCTTTGAATGGGATCAGAACGATTGCCGTCTCCCAGGTCAGGGATGCCCTGGACATCTTCTCATAGAGCCTTCCCCGCGGCTTTTTCGTCCTGAAAAAATGAAGAGATCCCTTGTTTCAACCCTTCCAACCCATTATGTATAGTATTAAAGGCAGGGGAGGCACGTGACGATAGCTTTGCATATGAGAAAATACAATATTTACGCATTCATGCCGGGCATGGGCAGGTATGAAATCATCAAGGAGAACCAGAAGCAGACCGGTCAGCCCGAGGAAGATTACTGGAATGAATGCTTTACCTGGGAGGATATGAAGAAAATCGTCCCTTACCTCCGTTCCCATGGGTGGAAGATTACCATTGAACCATTATCCCGAGAAGATGCCTTCGGGAAAATACATATATTTTCATTTACTTATGGCATCAACCATGATTTCAAAATCCTCAACGTATCCGGGATACGCATCATCATTGCCCGCGATTTCGGCATTCACAGATCGCTCAAAGAGTCTTTCAATCCGAGGGGCTATTGACATCGATCACCTGCGATAATAATATTATATAGTTATACGAGATAGTGTTTTTCAAAGGAGGGAAATATGAGTACCTTGACCAAGAGCGGAATCATTGATGAAATCGTCCTGAACACCGGGCTTTCCCGGAAAGAGGCCAGTGACGGGATCGAAACCTTCATCGAGATCATAAAAGAGTCCCTTGAGAAGGGAGAGCCGGTCAGCATCTCGGGTTTCGGGAAGTGGAAGGTCAGGGGAAAGTCGGCCAGGAGAGGCCGAAACCCGAAAACAGCGGAAGAGATCGTCATCTCACCGAGAACCGTCGTCACCTTTTCCTTATCGAATGTCCTCAGATCGAGACTCGCGGGTAGGGAATAAGGCCTCGCAATCGCTTATCAGCAGCGTCGGCTTTCATCCTACGAAGGGATCGGGACCATGATGGTCTGCCGCATGCGGGTTCCGGCGCCTGAGTTCGACGAACCGGGCCACGTATCAGCAAAGAATTATCTGACAAGAATGAAAAATCCCTAAAAAATACAATCCGGAGATCATCTCAAGAAAACATGACGACCTCCGGAGAGGATAACTGGCTCCTATCCCTGGAGCTTCCCGAATATTCATAAGCCCTTGATGCTTCTTTCAAGGGCTCTTGGCCTCTTATTCTCCTGGCTCTATTGCGTCTGTCGGGCAGACATCGGCGCACGTTCCGCAATCAGTGCACAGATCAGGATCGATGGTGTATTTGTCATCGCCTTCACTGATAGCCTCAACAGGACACTCGTCGATACAGGTCCCACAGCTAATACATTCATCAGTAATTACATAAGCCATTTCTGCTCTCCTTTCCTGATATTCTGCAAGGTTGGTATAGAAATTATCCGTAAATGGCAAGTCTTTTTTTGTTTTTTCCTCCGGGTTGTGATATTGTGCACGACCGGTATGCGTATTTCTCCCGAAGTATGCGCACAGCCGGTTTTTTCAGCGACGGTGAAAGGAAGACATGAAGGATAATGACAAAAGTGCGCTCATTGAAGGCTTGAGGTCTCGTCCATACTTCTTCGATGAGGGCATCAGATTCGGGTGCACGAGGTGCGGGGCCTGCTGTACGGGGGAGCCGGGGGTCGTCTACGTCGATGAGCACGAGATCACCGCTATTGCCGAGTACATGGAGGTTCCTCGCGATGTGTTCGTAGAGAGATGCCTCTACCTTCTCAAAAAGAGCTACAGCATCAGGGAGACCAATGACGGGAGATGCATCTTTTTCGAAAACGGATGCGCCATATATCCTGTGAGACCTCTTCAATGCGTAACATTTCCCTTCTGGTTCCAGAATATGCGCTCCCTCGATGCATGGGAGGAAGTCGCCCTGAAATGCCCCGGCATAGGAAAGGGCCGGAGGTTCTCAAAGAATGCCATCCTCGACTGCATCGGGCTGAGCTACCCCATCTACAAGGCCCTCGTGGAAGAGGTTTTCCTCAAGTAGCCCTCATCTAAGGATGCCATGCAGGAAGGATACGGTTCCGCGTATGCCGAGAGCCATTTTCCTGCCGGGAGGTAGAGCCGTGGGAGACGGGGAGCATACTGATTGCTCGTGGGCGCTCTGGCGCCAGGACGACAATGGAAACAGGTTTCTCGTAAGCGTCAAGGAAACGAAAGAAGAGGCGCAGAAGCTTCTGGAGTCGTACGAAAAGCGCGGCCATAAGCAGTACTACTTTATCGAGCCCCTCCCAGGGAGATACATTTTCTCCGGCTGATATTTAATCCATCTTTTTCAGGTACTACATCCCGATTCCTGCATCCGGCATTATCTGTCGCCAGCAGAGGCTGTTGGGTAAGAACGCCGTTTCATTATTATTGATAGAGTAAGTATTCCACGTCTCAAAGGGGGCGTCATGAACCTGAAACCTCTGTTCGAACCGAAATCGATCGCAGTCATCGGGGTGTCGATGCATAACGATATGCACCCGTCGAACATCATCTTTTATAAAAATCTCTACCGCTATCCGGTGGATACATTTCCGGTGAACCCAAAGGCCGGGGTGCTCAAGGGAGAAACGGCCTATCCGAGCGTAAAGGACATACCTGAAGAGATCGACCTCGCCATTATATCTGCCCGTGCCGAGGCTGTGCCGGGCATATTTCAGAACTGTGTGGAGGCAGGGGTAAAGGGGGCTGTCGTCATATCCGGGGGGTTTGCCGAGGTCGGGAATCAGGACCTGCAGAAACGGATCGTTCAAATCGCCAAAGAGGCCGATTTCCCCTTCATCGGCCCTAACTGCCTCGGGGTCTATTCTCCCCCGTATTACGACAGCTTCTTTTTCGCCCCGGAAAGGCTGAGCATCCCGAAACAGGGAAATGTCGCGATGATCAGCCAGAGCGGAGGCCTCCTCGTGGACCAGATGATCAGCTTCTCTATCGAGGGGGTTGGTCTCTCATTGGCCGTGAGCATTGGAAACAAGGCCTATGTCCGGGAAACCGACCTGCTCGATTACCTGGCAACGGACGATCTGACAAAGGTGATTTGCCTCTATATCGAAGGGTTCAAAGAGGATGAAGGCCGGGAGTTTCTCCTCAAGGCCAGAGAGATGGTCAAACCCGTCATCGTTCTGAAGGCAGGCAAGAGCCCGGGAGGGAGCAAGGCGGTTGCGAGCCACACAGCCTCGCTTGCCGGGGATTATCGGGTGTTTTCATCCCTGCTGGCACAGAACGGGATCATCGAGGCGGAGGACCCGACCGAGCTCATATCCTTTTGTGAGGCTTTGAGCGCCTACCAGACCCCCATAAAGGGCAACGTGAGCATCGTCACCTTGAGTGGCGGGCACGGCGCCCTCGCATCCGACCTCTGTTACGAGTACGGGATCAATGTTCCTACCTTCAAGCCCTATCAGCAGGACATGATACGCCAGCGTCTCACACCGGCCATATCCTCCATTGCCACGTGCGTCAATCCCGTGGACCTCACCGGCACATCGACGGACGATGACTATGTCGAAGCGGCGCGGGTCATCGGGACCTTCGAAGAGGTGGACTGCCTGATCATGCTCCTCCTGCCGTATGCCCCGGGCCTGACCTCGGACCTCGGCGTACGCTTGAGCATCGCCAGCCGCCAGGTTGGGAAGCCGCTGATTGCCTACGTCCCGAGACTGGAAAAATACCGGATGCTCGTCGACGGGTTCGAGATCAACGGCGTCCCAGTCGCACACACTGTCGAGCAGGCCGTACAGATGGCAGTTGCAATGGCAAAGTACAAAAGGACCCTGTAGGAGAAGACCTTCAAGCCGCGATCGGATAAGCATCCGTATTGCATGCTGTGAAGGTGCTTGCATAAACAGCATATCTGTGGGAGACCATTATCCGAAGAACATGAAAGGATAATGGGATGCAAAGGGATAGGGCTGTCATCTTCGATCTCGACGGAACTCTTCTCGATACCCTCGGGGACATCGCAGATTCCATGAATACCGTGCTGGGAAGGAGCGGGCTTCCTCCTCACACCAGGGAGACGTACCTGTCGTTCATAGGCGAAGGCATGGATGTCCTCGTTAGGCGTGCCCTTCCCGAAGACATGCGCGACGAGAAGACGGTCTCGCGGTTCGTCCTCTCCATGCGCGAGGAATACGACCGGCGGTGGGCTCAAACGTCGCAGCCGTATCAGGGGGTCCCTGAGCTTCTCAGTCTGCTTACGGAAAAGGGGATACCGTTCGCCGTTCTCTCCAACAAGCTCGACTCCTTTACCAAGATAATGGTCGAGAGGTTTCTCGGCGCCTGGAGATTCTTCGACGTGCGGGGGCTCATATTCGGCATGCCCCGGAAGCCTGATCCGGCTCTCGCCCTCGAGATAGCGTCAGACATGAAGATTCTGCCGGCAAGGATATTTTTCGTCGGGGATTCGGATATCGATGTCAAGACCGCCCTCAACGCAGGGATGACCCCTGTCGGGGTATCGTGGGGCTACCAGTCTGTCGATCGCCTCACGGCGAGCGGTGCGAAAACCATTCTCGCCAGGCCCCAGGAGCTCCTCGATCATCTGTAAGGAAGCCCTGTATCGTGCAGATCCGGGCCGCCTGCACAAGGTCCGTCGGCGGACCGAACGGAGCGGGGCGTAAACGTCAGGCTTGGGTGGCTTCGCAGAGCGGCGGCTGCTCCACCGCGATCCTGTTCTTTCCACCTGTCTTGGCCAGATAGAGTGCCGTATCTGCCCTGCCGATGAGCGAATCGATGGATTCGCCCGGTCTGTAGCGTGTAACCCCCACGGAGATGGTAATGCTGAAATCATCGGGAAGCCCGGGATACTTGATCTTCGAAGCCAGATCCTTGAGCCGTTCCGCACAGGCGACAGCCTCTTCCATCTCGGTATATGCAAGGATGATGACGAATTCTTCACCGCCGTAACGTGCAATGTAATCCTGGTCGCGGATATTTTCCCTGATCTCTCTGATGAGCACCCGGAGCACCATGTCACCGGCGAGGTGCCCGTAGGTGTCGTTCACGTGCTTGAAATTGTCCAGGTCGAAGATGCATAATGTGAAAGGCGACCTTCCGCGGTCGGCAAGCGACTTTTCCCTCTGGAGGATCTCCATCATCCGGCTCCGGTTGAAGGCTCCGGTGAGATCGTCCATTATGGCGGACTGGCGTATCCTCTCGTTGGCATGCTCCAGCATGACATTGGTTTTGACGAGCTTCTCCCGTAAGTGATTGATGTAGCTGCCGATAAAAGAAAACCATGAGAGAACGGAGCCGAGCACGACCCAGTAGAGGAACTCTTCACGGAGGCTCACCTTGTCCTGATGATTAATCAGGAGGAGCGCGATCACGCCGCCGTAGCCCGAGAGCGTGTACAGGGCGAGCACGATGAACTGCCAGAGTTGCAGCCTGAATACGCCGAAGATGAAGATGACCATGGCGAGCACCAGGGCAACCCCTCTGACATGCTCTGTATAGTAGGCGAAGACCATGACCCAGGAGAGCGCGAGAAGCATCTGGAGCATGGTAAGGCTCGGATCTCTGAAACGCTTGTTGAGGCCTGTGCGGAACACCGCGTAGAGAATCAGGTTGATGCCGATTATCCCGGCGAAGATCCCGATGATCCCGCTCAAGGATATCCTCGCCCACCCCTGATCATAGCAGTAGGAAACCAGGAATATCCACATGAAGTACGATCCGAACGCCATGAAAAAACGGCGTATTCTCAATGCCTGGTTCGGATCTTCATGTGGGATAATGCTCAACATAAACCCTCTGACCTATTACAATATAAGCAATTATATTTATTTTAATCGGTTAATCGATAACAAAAATCGAGTATTTATTACAGAAATCATCAGGAAATAGAATGCAATAGAAATGCCGTGTCCTTCAGGAGAAGGGTGGACGGAACCGCAGTGAGGGGAAGAGGAGGTTCCCGAGCAGGGTGCGACTATTCCTGGATATGTTCGAATCCCTGGGACAGAACGTTTTTGATATGCTTGTCCGAGATGGAGTAATAGACGTTCTTCCCGGTCTTGCGGGATTTTATGAGGCGCGAGCGGCTCAGAAGCCTGAGCTGGTGGGAGACCGCAGAGTGGTTCATGCCCAGGAGCGCTGCGATGTCACCCACGCACAATTCGGACGCCCCCAGGGCGAAGAGGATCTTTATGCGGGTAGGGTCTCCGAAGAGCTTGAAGAAGTCCGCTATCTCGTGCACGATCCGCTCGTTCCCGGGCAAGAGCTCTTTTATCCTGCTGATTCTCTGTTCGCGGATTTCAGCATCGGGCGATTCCATGGCATCCATGCCTGGAAATGTATGTCCATCCTGGCCGGTTGTCAAGAGCAGGGATCGGTGTTCAAAGCCTCATGATTGCGACATGTGTTTTTGCGATTGACCGGCCGAGCCCTGCTTCTGTAGAAGCATAAGAAGGTCTTCAAGAGAAAGGAACTTTCGTGACGGGCACACTCGTGAATGCATCTGCCGTGGCTGTAGGCTCGGTTCTCGGCTTGTATGCCGGGAAGCGCATCACGGAGAACATCCGGCAGACCCTCATGCACGCCCTCGGTCTGGCTGTGGTGGTCATCGGCATGAAGATGGCTATATCGGCTCCGGATCTCATCCCCATGGTCGCCTGTCTCCTGCTCGGAGGGGTCACCGGAGAGCTCATGCGCATCGAGGACGGCCTTGCCTGGATAGGGACCCGCCTCAAGAAAAGCTTCCGGTCAGGATCGGCCACCTTCGTGCAGGGCTTCGTCTCGGCCACGGTCCTCTTTCTTGCCGGTGCGATGACGATCGTGGGCTGTATTCAGGAGGGAACCACAGGGGATGCGAGCGTGCTCTACCTCAAGTCGCTTCTCGACGGGTTCGCTTCCCTCGCGCTCGCCTCGACCCTGGGCATGGGAGTCGCCTTTTCAGCCCTGTCCGTTCTCGTGATTCAGGGAAGCTTCACGATCATCGCCTCCCACTTGAGCTTTCTCCAGAGCCCCGCTGTGCTGGCTGCCATCACATCCACCGGAGGAATGATCATCCTCGGCATCGGCGTCAATCTCATGGGGCTTGCAAAGATACGCGTGGGAAATCTCGTCCCTGCAATCGTCTACGCTGTCCTCTATCCCCTGGTCTTCTGAGGCGGTGGTCGCTCGTGCCCCGGCAGATTCCACCCAGGATGGAGAGCATGGTTATGGCGTTGCAAAGAGATCTCCGACTATGCTATAAAAAACAGACACGCAAAGGATAAGGTATTGCACATGAACGATTATCTCCTGCATCCGGAAGACTGCATGCTCATGGTGGTCGACATCCAGGAGAGGCTGTATGACGCCATGGAGAAGGGCTTCCGAGAGGTATTTTTAAGAAACAGCACAATCCTTCTGGAAACAGCCGCTGCGTTCGGCATCCCGATCATCGTCTCCGAGCAGTATCCCAAGGGGCTCGGGACGACCCTCCCCGAGGTGAAGAGCCGGTTAGGCACAGCGCCCAGGTATGAGAAGCTCGCCTTCAGCTGCTGCCGGGATGCAGCCATCAAGGCCGCCCTCGACGCTTCGGCGAGAAAGAAGGTGATCGTGGCCGGAATCGAAGCGCACGTATGCGTTTTTCAGACCGTGATCGATCTGCTCGGTGCAGGATACCGGGTTACAGTGGCAGATGATGCCGTATGCTCCCGGAGGGCGAGCGACAGGAGTACCGCCCTCTTTGAGATGGGCCGCGCCGGAGCGCTCCTCTACTCGACGGAGATGATCGCGTTCGCTCTCCTTGAAAAGGCGGGAACGCCGCAGTTCAAGCAGCTCTCCCCCCTTTTCAGGTAAATAATTCCCTGTTTGTGAAGAAATACCTGCTCATAGTAATATTCGGGCCTTGAATCTATGAGCCGTGTGTGATAAAGGCTCACCAAAACACACGTCCATCAAGGAAAGCGGGATCTTGGTGTCCCTTTGGATGCATGAAAAAGGGATTGATCCCATAAAGGACGGAGGAAAAACCAAGGAGGATTTTTACATGCCGGTAGTAACAATGAAGCAGCTCTTAGAGGCCGGGGTGCATTTCGGCCATCAGACCCCGAGATGGAACCCCAAGATGAAACCGTATATCTTCGGATCCCGCAACGGAATCCATATCATCGACCTGCAAAAGACCGAAAAGCTCTTCGAGCGGGCGTGCGACTTCATCAAGGAAGTCACGGCAAACGGCGGCAAGGTGCTCTTCGTGGGAACGAAGAAGCAGGCCCAGGACGCCATCGAGGAAGAGGCCGTCAGGGTCGGTGCCTACTATGTGAATTTCCGGTGGCTCGGCGGGACGCTCACGAACTTCGAGACCATCAAGAAGAGCATCGAGAAGCTCAAATGGCTCGAGAACATCATCGACAACGGGACCATCGAAGACTATCCGAAAAAAGAGCAGATCGCCATGAAGCGCCACAAGATGAAGCTCGAGCGGTCTCTCCACGGAATCAAGAATATGGAGATCCTCCCGAATCTCCTCTACATCGTGGACCCTTCACGGGAATACATTGCCGTGAAAGAGGCGAGGAAGCTGGGCATCCCGATCGTAGCCATCGTAGACACGAACTGCGATCCCACCCTGATCGACTATGTCATTCCGGGAAACGACGACGCCATCAGGGCCATCAGGCTCTTCAGCTCCAAGATCGCCGATGCCGTAAATGAAGGCAGCTCCCTGTACGTGGAGAAGCTCCAGACAGAAGGAAAGGAAGAGGTCACTCCGGAAGGGGGCCCGGCCAAGGAGGAGGCTGCCGCGAAGCAGACCATGGGCAAAGGGCTTGAGGGAGAGATCGAGATTATCGTCAAAGAGGGGAAAGGCAGAAGGAGAACCAAGCCGCAGGATGAATCGCAGCCTGCAAGCTCCCGTGAAGCAGCCCTCGATGAGGATGAAGAGTTAGAGTAACGGTTAAGGGGGAAAGCATCATGCAGATAACATCGGAAGATGTAAAAAAGCTCAGAGAGAAAACCGGCGTAGGGATGATGGATTGCAAGAAGGCCCTTCAGGAGTGCGGCGGGGATTTCGACAAGGCCGTTGAGTTCCTGCGGAAGAAGGGCATGGACGTCGCCAACAAACGCCAGGGAAGGACGGCATCCCAGGGCTTGGTTACCTCGTATATCCATATGGGCGGCAAGATAGGCGTGCTCGTCGAGGTGAACTGCGAGAGCGACTTCGTCGCCAAGTCCGAGAGCTTCGTTAACTTTGCCAAGGACATTGCCATGCACATCGCTGCTGCCGCACCGGAGTGGGTGAGCAGCGAAGACGTGCCGGCAAACGTGCTCGACAAGGAAAAGGAGATCCTGCGCGAGCAGGCGCTCAAATCCGGCAAGCCCGAAAAGATCGTGGACAAGATCGTCGAGGGCAAGCTGTCGAAGTTCTACGAAGAGCGGTGCCTGCTCGATCAGCCGTTCGTGAAGGACAAGGACAAGAAGATCAAGCAGCTCCTTGACGAGATGATGGGCAAGACCGGTGAAAAGTGCGTGATCAGGCGTTTTGCACGGTATCAGTTGGGAGAAGAGATCTAACAAGGTGTCGGTACTCTACAGGCGTATTCTCCTCAAGCTCAGCGGCGAGGCCCTTGCCGGAAGCAGGGGATACGGATTCGACCCCGCGATCCTGGATTCGCTCGCCGGGGCCGTGGTCGATGCCGTCCGGATGGGAGTACAGGTTTCCATCGTTGTGGGCGCCGGAAATATCTTCCGGGGCCAGGATTCCGCCATTGCAGCCGACAGGGTGAGCGCCGACCAGATGGGGATGCTCGCCACCTACATGAATGCCCTGGCGCTCAAAGGGACCTTCGAGCGGGCAGGGCTTCTGTGCACTGCCCTGGGTGCGTTTCCCATACCTACCATCGTGGATGTCTACACCGCACAGACGGCAAGGGAGCTTCTCGACAAAGGGGAAGTCGTCATCTTCGGCGGGGGTACGGGCTGTCCGTATTTCACCACCGACACGGCCGCTGCGCTGCGTGCGCTGGAAATCCAGGCAGACGTTCTCGTGAAGGCCACCAAAGTCGACGGCATCTACGACAAAGACCCGGTGAAACATAAAGACGCCGTCTTCTATCCCGAACTCACCTACGACCAGGTGCTGCGGATGGACCTCAAGGTAATGGATCTGACAGCCATCAGCCTCTGCCGCGACAACGATCTCACCGTCCGGGTGATCAGCATCAGAAACCCGAACAACCTCATCAGAATGCTCATGGGAGAAAAGATCGGCTCAATCGTGACGGCATAGGGGGACGTAAAGAATGATCAATGACGTGATGGATGAACTGAAAAAGGACATGGAGAAGACGATAAGCGCCATGAAGCTCGCCCTGCAGAAGGTGAGAACGGGAAGGGCTTCCATCGGAATCCTCGACGGCATCATGGTGGATTATTACGGGACCATGACCCCTCTCAAGCAGCTGGCGACGCTGGCGGTCCCCGAGCCCAGGCTCATCACCATCCAGCCCTGGGACAAAGGGGCCATCACGGCGATTGAAAAGGCCATCATGAAATCAGAGCTCGGCCTCACTCCTGCCAATGACGGCAAGATCATCCGGGTGCCCATCCCTCCTCTGAACGAGGAGAGGCGCCGCGACCTCGTGAAGATGGTCAAGAAGATGGCCGAGGAGTACCGGGTCGAAATCCGCAACCACCGCAGGGACGCCAACGCGATGCTCAAGGATCTCGAGAAGGAAAAGGAGATCAGCCAGGATGAGCTGAAGTCCGGACAGGACAAGGTCCAGGAGCTCACGGACGGCTATATCAAGAAGGTCGACTCGATGCTTTCCGAAAAAGAGAAAGAGATCATGGAAGTCTGAGGTCAGCACTGCAAGTTTCACCACAAGAGACGCTATGAGGCATTCCGGAGTACGGACCGTATGAAACTGAAAAAACAAGGTCGGTCAAGGCTTGCCCAAGGAGGTTCACCTTTGGATTCCAAAGAAAACGACAACAACAAGTCTTCACGGTTCATGATGTATTTCAAGCCCCAGAACTTGAGCGAGCTCAGGGTCATCTCGCGGATGCTCAGCATTGCCATGGTGGACTTCGTGTGCGCAGCCCTGGGCGCCTATGTCTTCAAAAAAGAAAACGAGTACGGGGGCAGCATCCCGTCGCGCAACAAGAAGCGGTACGTGGGCCCCAGGACGGACACGTCGGAAAAGCGGATCCGCTACGTCATGCGGCTCGACAAGGATACGGTGGAAAAGATACGGGACATTGCGTGCCGCGACAACCGGAGATTCACCCATGTGTGCGACGATGCCCTGGCCAACTTCATTCAATTTACGAAGCAGGAAAAGAACTTCAAGAACATGTGGATTTCCCGGTCTGATGTGGAGGCTGTGCGGGGCAGGAAGAGCATGAAGTCATCTCAGGAAATCGAGACCCTGCTCGCGCAGTACAAGAACTTCGAAAAGGCTTTACACCTAGGGCGGTCAGAGAAATAGATCGACATAACGTTGTGGATCAGTCAAGGCTCGGGGATGCTGTTCAAGGAAAGGAAAAACCCCGTGCGTCAGCACTCGACCTGAGCGAGTTCCGCGATCCCGCCCAGTGGTTCAAGGCGTCCTGTCTCGGAACGATTGCGTGTATCCTCCTGTATACCCTCTACGGGTTCATCCTCGTGAGCAGCCATGCAAAGATCCTCTCCTCACAGGCGCAGCTCCTGCTCGCATCCGGGATGGAGCCGCTCGTAAAGCCGGGCGATCCCTACCTCGCCGGGATCCTCCACCGGATCGGAAGCGGGCTTTTCTTCGGGGCCACCCTCGGAACGCTCACAGCGGTTGGGGCCATGGCCTTCTCTCTCCCTCCCTGGCTCAAGCACCGGTTCAGCCCCTATGACGGCATCGCGTACCTCATCCTGGGAGGGGTGAATACCTACCTCGGCTTCAGCGGTGAGTTTCCGGTCGCATCCTTCGTGTTCGGGTTTGCGAGCCCGGTCTTCTTCTTCCTCCCCTGGACCCTGCTCATCCGCAGGAGCAGAGAGAGGGGTGTGAACATGAGGAGATGGGTCGTGACGGCGCTGGTAGCGTCGTCGCCGCTCTTCTTCATCCGGGCCCTGGGGCCGGCGCCCTTCGAGATGATCCGGGATTCCATGCTCACCGTGCCGGTCATGCGGACCCTGTCCGACTTCTACTACAACCACACCCTGCTTGCCGCCCACGTCATCAAGCCCGCGCAGGCCCAGGAGCAGAAGGTGATCGCCGTATCGGACGAGGCCCCGAACATCGGCCCTATAACCCACGGAAGCCTGTGGATGATAACCCGTGATCCCTGCTCGGTGAAGGGTGCGAGCATCGTCGTGAGCAGGAGCGAGCTTCCGTGCCGCTCGATAATCCTGACCGACTCGCGGCCCGTGAATGCCGCCAACCGGATCATCGAGAAAGAAAGCAAGGCCTTCGATAGAAACGAGAGGATGCGGCAGGGGATCGGCCTGTTCCTCTTCAAGGGGCCTCTCCTGCTGGTCGTAGCCCTGTTCATGCTCTGGTTCAGCCTCTTCGTCTCGAACCTCTGGGAGAGGTCCGCGATCGCCTCGCTCCTCGTCATGATCGCGTACCTTGCCCTCTTCACGCCGGCGTGGAAGAACCTGTACGAGCGCCGCGAGCTCGCCGCCCATAAAGACCGCATCGCGAGCTATATCCTTTCCGAGCACGAGGAAAAGCGCTACCTCGCGCTGGCCGTGTTCCCGAAAGAGTTTACCGACCGCGAGCTCATCCGCTTCTCGAAGGATGAGAGCCCGAGGATCCGGCTCCGCGCCCTCTTCGAGGCAGGCGAGCGGGGAGGGGCTCAGTTCGAAGGAGTCATGGAGAAGGCGCTCCGCGACCCGCAGCTCAATGTGAGGACAAAGGCATGCTGGACCTTGGGCCGGATCGGATCGGCAAAGGCAGCGGACCTGCTCGAACAGACGCTCCGTAACGATCCGTCCTGGTACGTCCGGGGGTATGCCTACAGGGCACTCGGAAGGATACGGCCCGCTGCCAGGATCATCAGGCAGGACTAGAACGCATAAGGGAGAATCGAATGGCTGAAAACGAACTCGACGGCATCGAAAAGAACAGGGAAGAGGAAAAGGCCAAGCTGAACCTCCAGCTCTCGAAGATAAAGAGCACGATCATGGTCATGAGCGGAAAAGGCGGTGTGGGCAAGTCGACCGTGTCTGCAAACCTCGCGCTCAGCCTCGCCCGGGAAGGCTTCCGCGTGGGCGTGCTCGACGGCGATATCCACGGCCCGGACATCCCGAAGATCCTGGGCGTCGAAGACATGAAGCTTACGGCGGACGAAGAGGGCAAGATCCGTCCGGTGACGGCGTACGGAAACATCAAGGTGATCTCGGTGGGCTACCTGATCGAGAGCCGGGACACGCCCGTGATCTGGCGGGGGCCCATGAAGCACTCCGTCATGAGGCAGTTCCTCAAGGACGTAAACTGGGGCGAGCTCGATTTCCTCGTCGTGGACCTTCCCCCCGGGACCGGGGACGAGCCCCTCTCGATAGCCCAGCTCATCAGGGGCGCCGAAGGCGTGAATGCCCCGTACGCTCTCATCGTGACCACTCCGCAGGACGTCGCCCTCCTCGATGCCAGGAAGAGCGTCGAGTTCGCCAGGGCGCTCGACCTGAAGATCTTAGGCATCATCGAGAACATGAGCGGGCTCTCCTGCCCCCACTGCGGGGAGACCATCGACCTGTTCAAGACGGGCGGCGGAAGGAAGGCGGCCGAAGACCTTCACATTCCCTTCCTTGGCGCCGTGCCCATCGACCCGAGGATCGTCCGCGACACCGACGAGGGCAGGCCCTTCGTCGTATCGGAGGAAGGATTGGAGGCAGCCAAGGCCTTCGCAGGGATTGTCTCGGATATCCTCAAGCAGATATAGAGGGATTATCCCTTGACTGTGGAGATTGTTTACCCTAGATTCTACTCTAATTTCATGGATGATTCCTCATCTTCGATCTGCTTGCGGCAGGGAGCCATGGTACTGTCTTTAAAAACAGCGATAGGTGAGCAAGAGAGTAGAGCGAATGTTTGAATTCCATATTTCACGGGAAGCCCGCGACCTGTACAAGTTCGACGAATCCCTTTTCTCCACGACCGGCAATGTGATCCTGGCGGATTTCTTTGCTGCCCGGAGGTTTGCCGACAGGATGAACCGGGTCCGCGGTACAGCCCTCCACCCCGAGAGGTCCGTATCCGCAAGCGACATCTATGCCCTGGGCCTGATCGATGAAATCCTCCACTTCATGATCGAGCAGTACCGGCGGTCCGTCAAGCCTACGGTCATGTCCGAGGCGTATACGTGGGTCAGCTCGAAGGTCGAGGGAACCGACTTCACCCTCGAAGAGTTCACCCGTCTCTTTCCGCCCATAGCGGTCTATAAAGGCCTCATCACAACAAATGATTATATGAAGGGCGAGACAGAGGGCACCCCGAACAGGTATATCAGCCTCGAAGAGATGCTCATGCTCTTCCTGGCCAACGAGAACCCGGCATTCGGGCCGTACCTCGAGCTCTTCGACGATACGCCCCTCGAGCTCCGCACCCGCTATCCCGATGTCCTCAGGAACCTCGAGGAGTTTTTCAGGAGCCAGCCGGTCTTCGGCCCGTACGGCCAGACCCTGATCGACCTCCTGAGGGCGCCCATGAAGGCCTCCCCTGACTCGCTCTACGGCCAGCTCGAGTACATCAGGACGCACTGGGGCCATCTCCTCAAGGACCTGCTGATCCGCATGCTCGGAGGCCTGGACTTCCTCAGGGAGGAGCACAGGCCCAGGTTCCTCGGACCCGGTCCGGCGGTTGCCCCGAAGTTCGGTCCCAAGGAATATGCGGAGCTCGAGCGGTTCAGCGCTGACCTCGACTGGATGCCCCACCTCGTGCTCATTGCCAAGAGCACCTTCGTGTGGCTCTATCAGCTTTCGCAGAAGTACGGGCGCCATATCGAACGGCTCGACCAGATCCCGGACGAAGAGCTCGAGCAGCTTGCCCGGTGGGGATTCACGGGCTTGTGGCTCATCGGCATCTGGGAGAGGAGCCCTGCCTCGAAGAAGATCAAGCAGCTCACCGGCAACCCGGAGGCCGCCTCGTCCGCCTATTCGATCTACGACTATGTCATCGCATGGGAGCTCGGAGGATACGAGGCATTCGAGAACCTCAAGTACCGCGCCTCCCGGTTCGGGATCCGGATGGCTACCGACATGGTGCCCAACCACATGGGCATCTACTCGAAGTGGATAATCGAGAACCCCGACCGGTTCATCCAGCTCGATCACAGCCCGTTCCCTTCATACCGCTTCACCGGCCCGGATCTTTCCGGCGACGAGCGCGTCGTGATCCAGATCGAGGACGGCTACTGGAACCGGACGGATGCCGCCGTGGTGTTCAAGCGGTATGACCGCTCCACGGGAGACACGCGCTACATCTATCACGGGAACGACGGGACGAGCACGCCGTGGAACGACACGGCACAGCTCGACTTTCTGAAAGGCGAGGTCAGGGAGGCCGTCATCGCGAAGACGATCGAGGTGGCGAAGCTCTTCCCCATCATCCGGTTCGATGCCGCCATGACGCTCGCCAAGCGGCACTTCCAGAGGCTCTGGTATCCCCTGCCCGGATACGGCGGGGACATCCCCTCACGATCGGGTCACAGCGTCTCCCAGGAGGAGTTCGACAGGCTGTTCCCCGAGGAGTTCTGGAGAGAGCTCGTAGACAGGGTTGCGCTCGAGGCCCCCAATACCCTGCTCCTGGCCGAGGCCTTCTGGCTCATGGAAGGATACTTCGTCCGGAGCCTCGGTATGCACCGCGTCTACAACAGCGCCTTCATGAACATGCTGAAAAACGAGGACAACAGCAAGTACCGGGACGTGATGAAGAACGTGCTCCGGTTCAACCCCGAGATCTTGAAGCGCTTCGTCAACTTCATGAACAACCCGGACGAGGAGCCGGCAGTGGTCCAGTTCGGCAAGGACGACAAGTACTTCGGGGTCGCCACCATGATGGTGACCCTGCCGGGGCTGCCCATGTTCGGCCACGGCCAGATCGAAGGGTTCGGCGAGAAGTACGGGATGGAGTACAAGCGCTCCTACTGGGACGAGCAGGTGGATACGCACCTAGTAGGGCGCCACGAGAGAGAGATCTTCCCCCTGCTCAAGAAGAGGTACCTCTTCAGCGAGGTCGACAACTTCGTGCTCTACGATGTGGTAAGGGAGGACGGCCATGTCAACGAGGACGTGTTCGCCTACTCGAACATGGCAGGGGATGAGAGGGCGCTCGTCGTGTATAACAACCGCTATGCCGAGGCCAGGGGCTGGGTCCGGCGCTCGGTCGGCATGAACGCCGAGGAAGGCGGCAGGAGGCGGGTAGTGCACAAGACCCTGGGCGAAGGCCTCGGGCTCAAGAACGACGAGTCGGTCTATTACATCCTCGAGGACTTCCGTGAGGGGCTCCAGTACCTGAGGAACGGCCGAGCCCTGTGCACCGACGGGCTCAAGATCGACCTCGGCGCCTTCAAATCGAACGTGTTCATGAACTTCCGCGAGCTCAGGGACGAAGACGGCCAGGTCAGGCAGCTCTTCGACTACCTCAACGGCCGGGGCGTCCCCGATGTCCTCTCCGAGATCCAGGAGCTCTACTTGCGGGAGATCCTCGATCCGTTCAGGGCGCTCATCGAGAGGAACATGCTCTTGAGGACGGTGAGGGCCGGCAGGAACACGGGTCAGGTTACGGATGCCTTCCTGAACATCCTCTCGACCTTCATCAAGCAGACGAGGGAGTACCTCTATGCCTGGATCGAAGAAACCGATGCCACCGATGTCATCCAGGAGGTGTTCTCCCTCTTCCATACGCTCTTCAACCTCGACCAGCTCACATCGAAGAGGAGCAGGTACCTGGCATCTGCAGTGGATTACCTCTTCACGAGGATACCGGCCGGGATTACCGAGGACCTCTTCTGGTGGAGGGTCCCGGTCTTCTGGTGCATTACGGCCAGGATAGGCGCGCTCGTGGAGCGCGAGTCGATCCCGGTGAAGAGCAGGGCGCTCATGGACGAGCTTCTGCTCGGCAAGGCCATGAAGGAGAGCCTGATGTCGCTCGGCCTGGATGAAGGCGGTGCACAGTACGAGATGTCCCTCATCAAGCTGCTCGTCACGCACCAGGGCTGGAGCGATGAAGCCTCGCGCAGAGGTCTCGCCCCGATCTTCGAGGATATCATGGCCGACCCCGACGTGCGGGCATTCCTCGGAATCAACGAGTTCGAAGGCCGTCTCTGGTTCAACAAGGAATCCTTCGAGATCATGGTCTACTGGCTCTTTGTCATCACCGTCATCGAGTCTGTCGCATTCCCCCTGGGCAAGATGAGGGTCTCGACGCGGGTCATCCTCGATTCCTACCGGCACGTGAATACCCTGCTGCGTGCAGCCGAAGACGCGCATTACGACGTGGGCGAGTTCATCTCACTGCTCGTAAAGAGGGGCGGGGCGGTTTGAGGTGAGGGAATACCCATGGATGGGAAGGTCAGGACCCTCGTTGAACGGGAGGTGATCATTCCCGAGCCGGGGGCGGTCTCCATCGGCCTCGATAAGGAGACGGGAACCTCCGTGACGATTTTCTCACCGATATGCTCACCGCCGAGATCGACAGGACGGACTGCATCGGGGCGATCCGAATCCTCGATCCGGCCGTGAAGAGCAAGGGAGCTTCCCGGCTCGAGGGAATAGTCGCCTCCGAATCCGATTCGGTCTGCTTCATCATCCCGTCGTAACGCTGACTGGAGCAGAACATCCCCTGCTACCGAGCAAGTATTTTCGGGTTCTGCCAAATGTGTTTGTCATTCTCAAGAAGGTGATACGGAAAGTATGGATTGCCATGCTGTGGACTTTCATATGAGAGGTCTCCAAGTGGAGTTCGCAGTTCAAACATTGATTATGGAAATACTATTTATTATAATTTAATATTATTTAAATAACAAAAATTTACAGAGAATATTCTGAGATGTGAGCATAATTGAGATTCAGCCTTTTTAAGAGGCAATTTTTTCTTTTAGCCACATATGAGGGGACATGTTTAATCTCTCATGAGTAAAGTTATATTTCTTACCCACCCGACCATAGGGCACTTGAACAGCCTTCTTACTATTGCTTTGAAGATGAGGGAGAATGGGCACGACATTCAATTCGTTGTCCCTGGGTCAAACCTCGCTGACCCGAGGATCAAGATGTTCAAGGTGTTTTATAATGGGAAAATCGTCCCTGAGATAATCCGTTCGCAAGGCATCGAAATAAGACTTCTTTTTCCACCTCTTCCGTACATCTACCTTGCAGCGCTCATTCCGACAAAAAAAAGGTTTGAAGAAACAATAACTGCGATTCGGTTCTTTAGCTCTGGGATTAAAAGTTTTACAAGACGTATAAGTAGGCTTGTGAAGAATTTTAAGCCCGATATAATTGTTTCAGACTTTTTCTTTTATTCAACGCCCCTCGTAGCGGAGTTGAATAATTTGCCTTACATAATGATCTATCATAGTGGGCTCCCTTTTGGAGGGAAAGATGTTCCGCCATTCGGTAGTGGACTTCCAGTTTCCACTCAGGATATCCGCCCCAAAATAATATTCAGAGAAAAAGAGCAGGAATTATCCAAGAGACTTATTACCACTGTCAACCGGGCAAGGAAGGCATTATCACTCAAACCTATTAACTTTGATTTGCTTAAGATGCCTCATTCACCATGGCTAAATCTTGTAGCGACTCATGAAGCTATTGATATACCCCGTTATAACTTAGGTCCTAACACAGTGTATGTTGGGCCTATATTCATGAACATGGGGATTAATAGATCCTTTTTTCCTTATGACGAATTACGCGAGGATAAATATAAGATATATGTTTCACTAGGGACTGTATTCAACAATAAGCCCAAGATCTACCAAGATATTATTAGAGCCCTTCAAGTGAATCCTCATTATCAAATTATTGTGAGCGCTGGTGGGGCCTATGATAAGGTTTCCAGAAAACGCTATAACTCGAATGTAATGCTTTTTCAATCAGTACCACAAGCCGAGCTTTTGAACCGAATAGACCTTGTAGTCAGTCATGGTGGAAATAACACTCTGAATGAAACGCTCTATCATGGGAAGCCTGTTATTGTCCTTTCAGTCGGAGGAGAGCAGCATGACAATGCATCCAGAATAGAATTTCATGGGCTGGGTTATCGTATTGACATGGCCTTGCTTAGTGCTGATACTCTCAGCAATGCGGTGGAGGGGCTTAGGAAAGACGCAGAACTGAACCAACGGCTTAAGACAGCAAGTAATCAACTCATGGAATCGGATGGGGCAACCGCTTCAGTTAGTTTGATTGAGTGGGTAATGGAAAACAAAAAGCCCTTTACTAAAAAAAGAGAGTTGCCCCTGACCATAACGAGAGACAGTCTACCTCTGTACCTACAGGATTGAGAAAGGAGCATTGTATTGTTCCTGTAGAGGTCATATTATTGTCGATGATCATAATATTGCCATGGCAATAATTGGTGATCAAGAAACCTGTAAACCATTGATCCGTGAGCCGTCTTCAGAATGCATGTCGACGGCGAACTCGTTTCGCATGCTTCAGCGGCAGACGACGGCCCTTCAGAAAGAGCTCGTCCCGTCCCAGCAGTGGGTGCAGAGCTTTTCCTTGGGGAGCCCGATGGCGTCCACGAGGTCGTCCATGGTCTGGAACTGCAGAGTGGTGAGCCCGAGCCGCTTCCGGATGCGCTCCACCATCTCCACGTGCTTGGCCGAGCCTGCCCTGGCATATTCCTCGAGCGGCACGCTGTCCGTGCCTTCGATCTCGAACACGGCCTTGCGGCCGGCAAGGGCCAGGGACGAGCGCGAGGTGGAGAAGTTGAGGAACTCGCAGGGGTAGATGAGGGTGGGGCAGGCGACCCGCATGTGGACCTCGCGTGCGCCGTACTCGAAGAGGATCTGGACATTTTCCTTGAGCTGGGTGCCCCGGACGATGGAGTCGTCGCAGAACACGAGGCTCTTGCCCTTGATGATGGCCCGGTTGGGAATGAGCTTCATCCTCGCCACGAGGTCCCTCACTGCCTGATTTTGAGGCATGAAGCTCCTGGGCCAGGTGGGGGTGTACTTCACATAAGGCCGCATGTAGGGGATGCGCTTCTCGTTGGCGTAGCCTATGGCGTGTCCGATGCCGGAATCCGGGATTCCGGAGACGAGCTCGGCAATCACCGGGTCCTTCTTTGCAAGGGCCCTGCCGCAGTTGTAGCGGACCGCCTCCACGTTGACGCCCTCGTAGTCGGATGAGGGGTAGCCGTAGTATACCCAGAGGAAGGAGCAGATCTGCATCCTGTCCCCGGGGCGCTTGAGCTGCTCGTATCCTTCCGGCGTGATGCGCACGATCTCGCCCGGTCCGAGGAAGTATTCGGTCTCGAAGCCGATGTTGGGGAAGGCGCAGGTCTCGGAGGAGGCGGCATATGCCCCGTCTTTCCCGCCGATGATGACAGGCGTCCTTCCCAGCTTGTCCCTGGCCGCTATGATGCCCTTCTTTGTGAGGATCAGGATCGTGCACGATCCTTTGACGTTGTCAAAGACGTTCTGGATTCCCTCAACGAACGAGCCCTTTTCGCAGATGAGCATGGCCACGAGCTCGGTGGGATTGATAGAGCCCCCGAAGGTCTCCGAGAAGTGCTTTTTCCTGCTGAAGGCCTGCCTGCTCAGAGAGTCGATGTTCACGATCTTGCCTACGGTGACGATGCCGAACGGGCCGAGGTGGGAGTTGATGATGAGAGGCTGGGCATCGTGGTCGCTGATGACGCCGATGCCGCAGTTGCCCCGAAAGTCATCGAGCTCGGGCTCGAACTTCGATCTGAAGTAGGCACTCTCGATATTGTGGATCGATCGGGTAAAGCCCCTTCTGTTGACCACTGCGAGCCCGCCGCGCTTCGTGCCGAGATGGGAGTGGTAGTCAGTGCCGTAGAAAAGATCCCCTACGCAATCCCTTCTCGATGCGATTCCGAATAGTCCGCCCATGGCTGGTCCCCCTCATTCCCATTCTATCGTGCTGGGCGGCTTCGAGCTGACGTCATAGACAACCCGGTTCACGCCCTTCACCTCATTGATGATCCTCGTCGATATCCGCGCCAGGACCTCGTAAGGAACCTTCACCCAGTCTGCCGTCATGCCGTCCATGCTCGAAACCGCCCGGATCGCGATCACGTTCGCATAGGTCCGCTCGTCGCCCATGACGCCCACGCTCTTGACCGGAAGCAGGACGGCGAACGACTGCCAGACGTCGCCGTAGCCTTCCCACTTCCTGATCTCCTCCTGCACGCGGATGTCCGCCTGCTGGAGAATGGCCACGTTCTCGGCAGTCACCTCACCGAGGATCCTCACGGCAAGCCCCGGGCCGGGAAAGGGCTGCCTCTGCACGAGGCTGTCGGGAAGGCCCAGCTCCCTGCCCACGACCCTCACCTCGTCCTTGAACAGCTCCTTCAAAGGCTCGATGAGCGTGAACCTCAAGTCTTCGGGCAGCCCGCCCACGTTATGATGGCTCTTGATAGTGGCGGACGGCCCTCCCTTGGCAGACCTGCTCTCGATGATATCCGGATACAGGGTCCCCTGGGCGAGGAAATCAGCACCGCCGATGCGCCGGGCCTCTTCCGAGAACACGTCGATGAAGGTCTTCCCGATCGCCTTTCTCTTCTGCTCAGGGTCGGTGACGCCTTTCAAGGCATCGAGAAACCGCTTCCCGGCATCGACGACATCGATGTTGAGAGGATATTCACGGGTGAATAACCTTCGTATCTCGTCCACTTCTCCGGCACGAAGGACTCCGTTGTCCACAAAGATGGCCGTCATCCGGCTCCCGATGGCGCGGTGGATGAGGGCTGCAACCACTGCCGAATCCACACCGCCGGAGAGCCCGCAAATCACCCTGCCGTCTCCTACCGTTTTCCTGATATTTTCGACGGCTTCCTCGATGAATCCCGCCATGGTCCAGCCGCCCTTGCAGCGCGCGATCCTGAAGAGGAAATTCCTGAGGATCTCCTTGCCGCGCGGCGTATGGACGACCTCGGGATGGAACTGGACGCCGTAGAGGCCCCTCTGTGTATCGCCCATGGAGGCCACCGGGCAGGCATCCGTGCTCGCGAGGACCTTGAACCCCTGCGGCACCTCGGTGACGTGGTCGCCGTGGCTCATCCAGACATCGATCTTCCTGCCCAGGTGTGAAAAGAAGTCGCCGTCTTCATGAATGTCGATGGAGGCAGGCCCGTACTCGCCGCCTCTGCCCCTCTCGAGGGAGCCTCCCAGGAGCTTGGCAAGGAGCTGCATGCCGTAGCAGATGCCGAGGACCGGGACCCCTGCACCGATCAGGGCAGGGTCCATGCCGGGGTGGCCTTCATCCATGACAGAGCTCGGCCCCCCGGAAAGGACGATCGCCTTGGGCCTGATTTTCCTGAGTTCTGCGAGCGTTATCTCATGGGGGAGTATCTCGCAGTACACCCCGCACTCCCTGATACGGCGGGCAATGAGCTGGGCATACTGGGAACCGAAATCGAGGACGGCCACGGTCTCACGCATGGTAGTTCACCTCAAACTCGCAGGGAAAAAACGGGCAAGGATACAGCCGGAGAACGTCTTTCGTTCTCGAAGACACCGGCCTAAAAAACAAGGGTGCCGGTAAAGATGAAGGAGACTTCTCCGGTGAGCCATATATCGTGGTATTCTCCATTGCTGTTCGTAAAATCTATCTTCAGGTTTCCGCCGGGCATGCTCACAAGGACAGAGGAATGGGGTACGTTCCCTGTCGCATGGCTTAAGATGGCCGATGCGATCGCCCCCGTGCCGCAGGCCAGGGTTTCGGCCTCGACGCCGCGCTCATAGGTGCGCACCCGGATCTTCTCGCTGCCGGATACCTCGACAAAATCCACATTGGTCCCTGCGGGCGAGAAGTGGGGATGGTTCCGGATCTTTCTCCCGAGGGCATCCACCGGGGCGGCGTCGAGGTTTTTCGTAAACAGGATCGTATGGGGGACCCCGGTATTGACGAAGTGCACGACTTCGTTCCTCGCGTCGACCTCGATCCCGATGCCTGTTTTGAGTTCTTTGGGCTGCGTGACCTTTATGGAGACGTCCTCAGGATTCACCTTTGCCTCGACGATCCCTGCCAGGGTGTGAAACCGCATGTCATTGCCCGCGAGACCGTGCCTGACCGCGAACGCTGCCGCACACCTGGCTCCGTTGCCGCACATCTCGGCCTCGCTCCCGTCCGCATTGAAGATCCGGTAGTCGAAGTCGGCCGAGCTGCTCGGGGACAGAACCAGAACGCCGTCGACGCCCACACCCGTCCTCCGGGGGCAGTATCTGCGGGCAAATTCGGACCAGTCCACATTGAGGGTGCGATGAAAGGCATCGATGACGATGAAATCATTCCCGGTGCCCGACATCTTGGTGAAGTCTATGGTACGGATGCTTCTCATTCGCGTTCAGAATCCTCGCAAGCTAAAAGACGGAATGCAGATCACGCTTTCGGTTGTGTCTGCCACAGAGTGTGCATGCATTAACAGACTCTCATTTTGAAGTCAAGAACATTGGCCCGGATTCAGGCATATTGCGGCTTTGCGGGAATGGATAAGGAAACGCAGGGAGCGTCTTGCCGACCCTCAGGCAGAGAGGGCCTGACCTATCCGCTCGGTCGCCTCCTCGACGCTCTCGAGGTCGTTGAATGCGCTGATCCTCACATACCCCTGCCCGCATCTGCCGAAACCTGCGCCGGGCGTGCACACCACACCTGCCTTCTCAAGGAGGAGATCGAAGAACTCCCAGGAATCTCTCCGCGCGTTCACCCAGATGTACGGGGAGTTGTCGCCCCCCGTGCATTCATACCCGAGATCGATCATCTTCCTGCGGATGTGCCGGGCATTGTTCAAATAATAATCGATGAGGCTTTTTACCTGCTCTTTGCCTTCCGCGGTGTAGACTGCCTCGGCCGCCCTCTGGACGGGATAGGACACGCCGTTGAACTTCGTCGTCTGCCGCCTGTTCCACAAGCCGTGAAGCCCGATTTTCTCGCCGGATGAGGTATAGGTGCAGCAGTCTTTGGGTATGACGGTGAACGCGCACCTCGTGCCGGTGAAGCCCGCCGTCTTCGAAAAGCTCCTGAACTCGACGGCCACTTCCCTCGCGCCTTCGATCTCGAAGATGGTGCGGGGCAGGGCGTCATCCCGGATGAAGACCTCATAGGCGGCGTCGTAGAGGATGAGGGCCTTGCTCTCCCGGGCGTACTCCACCCATTGAGCAAGGCGGTCCTTTGTAATGGTTGCCCCTGTCGGATTGTTCGGGAAACACAGGTAGATGAGGTCGACCCTCTCCTCGGGGATATCGGGGACAAAGGCATTTTCCGCCGTGCACTCGAGGTAGACGATGTTCTCATATCTGCCGTCGCTTACATGCCCTGTCCTCCCGGCCATGACATTCGTATCGAGATAGACGGGATACACCGGGTCGGGGATCGCCACCCTGATGTCTTTCGCAAAGAGCTCCTGGATGTTGGCCGTATCGCACTTGGCCCCGTCAGAGACGAAGATCTCATCGGGCGATACGTCTGCGCCGCGCGAGCAGTAATCGTTTTGCGCAACGGCCTCTCTGAGGAAGGCGTATCCCTGCTCGGGCCCGTATCCTTTGAAGGTATCTTTGACGGCCATCTCATCCACTGCCTTGTGGAGGGCCTCGATGCACACCTTCGGAAGAGGCAGCGTGACATCTCCGATTCCGAGCTTGATCACCTTCCTGCCGGGATTCTGGCTCTGAAAAGAGGCAACGCGCTTCGCGATCTCGGAGAAGAGGTACGACGACTTGAGCTTCAGGTAGTTCTCGTTGACCTTTATCATGCCCTGGTATCCTGCCTTGCTGATTGATTTACCCCTTCTCGGGGCGAATTTCGGACTATCTAACACAGGTGATTGCTTATAGGGAATTCTTTTCTCATCCGTACGTCATCCCTCCGGCATGGTGTGTATGCTCATGCCTTTGCTGCGAAGGAGTGCGCTCGATCACAATCGTAAAGAATTATTTAAAAGGTGACGAATAATATCACACCAAGAAGGTGTGGAGTATATGTGAAGAAAGACCTGCGGAAACACACGAGAAAGTTACTGAGGATCGAGGCACGATACCAGGATTTCGAGGATAATGTCCTCAAAGGGACAGTGCGCAACATCAGCCTCGGTGGTGTGTATGTCGAGACGCCGAACCCGCTGGACCTGAATCTGGCGATACGCTTGAGCCTGGATGCCGTCGATCTCGGAAAGGTCATCGACGTCTATGGCATTGTGGTGAGAGTAGATCGGGGAAAAGGCATGGGGATCGAGTTCCAGGACAAACAGAACCACGATATCAAGCTCCTCCTGAGCATTCTGAGGAAACTCGATCAGGCCTCCCTTCTGGCACTGAGCAGGTCAGGCCTTAGCGACTGAACGCCTTTTCTCCTGTAGTTTCCAACATAAGGGGGCATCCCTGGATCAAGGGATGCCCCTTCATGCATTCTAGAGGTCTCCGAGAAGCCTTTTCGCCCATTTGCTGTAGTAGGTCTTGGGAGAAAGGGCGGTCTTTTCGAGCAGGGCTTTTGCCTCATCTTTGTTCTTGGTGTCTATGAGGACCTCTGCGAGATAAACCTGGCCTTCTGCATCGTTCGGGAACAGCTTGTGGTATTCCTTCAGGTAGTCGAGAGATTTTTGCTTGTCATTCATGGGCCAGGGCAGGACATACCAGTATCTGCCCAGGGCTTTGATCGGTCCGCCGTCATGATACATCTTATCGATGGCATAGGATTTCTCGAAGCTCGCCTGGGTCTTGTCCTTGAGTCCCTCCCTCAGAGCGGTGAGGACGCTCACGCCGTCAGCGTAATTCCCCACACAGCACCCATACCAGAAATTTCCCTCGATCTTGTTCGGCTGCAGGGCGATGGCCCTTTCACCATATTTCATGCCGATCTTCGCATATTTCTTACAGATACCCTGCCAGTCGTCTGCTTCCTGCTCTTTCGACTGGTTGCAGTACTCCCGATACGCATGGCACGCCTTCCATGCGGCCTCATAGCTGGCCGGATTCGCATCCGAGGCCTTTGCATACATGTCCGCTGCTTTCAGGAAATTCTCCGTGCCTCCCTGTTTGACAAGGGCGTCTGCCCCGGCCAGCGATCCTTCGGCAATGAGATACTGGGGAAATGACAGGACAGCGAGGAAGAAGAAAAACCCTAATAAAACCCTCCTCATGTATTGTGCCCTCCTTGAGATTAAAATATTTAAGTCTATAAAAATAGTATGAGAATCTTGCAGGTTCTCAAGTGAAGCGGAGGACACGGACAGCCATTAACCGCGATGGATCCTGACAGAAGATTACCGCAGAGCGATTCAGAGCAGCTGCATCCGCCGGGAGAGTGCCAAGCAGAAGGGGAAGATAACGACAGAGGACTTCTTTTTATCCGGGAATCATTCTTTTTCTGCTTGCCAAACTTCAAGAAAAGGCGTACCAGCAAAGCGATGCCGCAGGGAGATCCCTTGTCTCATATTCGGAATATGAAAGGGATGGCGGAAAAACTGCCTCTGATCCGACTCAAGCACCTCCCATTCCAAAACGATACTGCCCACAAAGCTGCGACCGGGAATCCTCTTGTCGTCCGGTCACTCGGAGAAAACGACACCAGGCAGCGGACAGAGCCTATCAGGATCAATTACACGAGCCATACCGGGAAAGCGAGCTTCGGAACCGATCAGATGGTGTCCTATGCATCGGTCATCCATGAGCTGGCGTACGGCAGAATCGGTGCAGAGACCCGGCAGAACGCCCCTGGAGGGATCGATTATCCGGCTCTCAAGAAATACCTGCATCACAACCTCGACATATTCGTGTGACGGACTGGAATTATTGCGATGATCGGGATCGTTTCAGACATCATGTTCATGAACCACGATACGGGCGACTATCATCCCGAGTGCCCGCTCAGGATCCAGTACCTTCACTCCCTGTTCGCAGGCAATGACGACCGGCAGATCCTGCTCGTGGACCCGGTGGCTGCATCCGCGGAAGATGTCATGCTCAATCATGGCAGGAGCTACGTCGAGATGATATCGCAGACCTCCCGGTCGGGTTCCCTCGTGGACCTGGACCCGGACACGGTATGCTCATCGGAATCGTACGATGTCGCCCTATGTGCTGCAGGTTCGCTCATGGAGCTCACAAAGATGGCGATCGACGGCAGGATCGACTCGGGTTTCGCCTGCGTGAGGCCGCCCGGGCACCACGCGAGAAGAGACGACGCCATGGGCTTCTGCCTTTTCAACAATGTTGCGGTCGCCGCACACAAGGCAATCAGGGATTTCGGCGTGGGGAAGGTGGCCATCATCGATTTCGACGTCCATCACGGAAACGGCACCCAGGAGAGCTTCTATTCGGACAACCGGGTGCTCTATTTTTCCACCCACCAGTACCCCTTCTATCCCGGCACCGGTGCGGTCTCCGAGACAGGGAGTGGCGAGGGGACAGGGTACACCGTGAACTGCCCGATGCGAGGCGGAAGAAGCGACGGGCATTACATGGCCGTGTACCTTTACATTCTCAAACCCCTGATCGAGGCTTTCGAGCCCGGGCTCATCCTGGTATCAGCCGGGTTCGACGCCCATGCAAAAGATCCCATCGGCGGGATGCATGTGAGCTCCGAGTGCTTCGGCGCGATTGCGGCAGTCATCGGAGATGCTGCGGAAGAAGTAGGAGCCCCGGTGATTTATTCCCTGGAGGGAGGCTACGACCTTCACGCCCTGAAAGACTCCGTACACCACGTGGTAAGAGTGCTCAAGGGGGACCCGGCGGCCGTCATCGAGCCCACCGCTTTCCCGGAGATGGAGTCATTCATAAAAGCTCATGCCCATATGTGGCCTTTAGGCGTATAGGGCTCAGATAAAGTTTAAGTTTATCTTACCATCTGCCGAAAGGCCGAGTATGCTGGAATCGAATACCATCGAGGCAGTGTCGGTCAAAGAATACCGGTCCGGAGAGGCCATCGTTCGCGAGGGAGATTCGAACGAATTCTTCTACGCGATCCTTCAGGGAGAGGTGCAGATATACCAGATGGAGAAACCCATCCGCATCCTCACCGACAAGGACGTGTTCGGGCTTGAGAACTACTATCGCGGCATCCCCTACAGCACCACGGCAAAGGCGACAAAGAATTCCCGTATCGCGACCTACAAGTCCGACTACATAGAAGACATCGTATACTCCAAGCCGGGGCTCGTGGTCATGATCCTGAGGTCGGTCTATCTCCAGCTCGAGCAGACCACGTCCGTCGCAGAATCCAACATCCCCTACAGCGAGGTCATCAATCTCGATGTAAGAGAGTATGGCGACGGCGACATCATCATCGAAGACGGCACGTACGGCACCGAAGTCTACAAGCTCTGCCAGACCGAACAGGGGCTCGAGGTGCTGAAGAAGGACGTCAGGGTCGGCATGATCACAAAGCCCGGAGAGTACTTCGGCGAGATGAGCTTCATCCTTAACGAGCCCAGGAGCGCCACGATCCGCTCGGTCGGGAGAAGCGTGGTCGAGGTCATCCCGGTGCAGGATGGAAACCTCGAGAGGCTCATCAGCGAGAATCCCGAGGTTGCCAACCGGATCATCACCACCCTTGCCGAGAGGCTCAAGAAGGCAAACCTCCTCATCGCCAAGTAAACACGTATCAGCACCAATATCAGGACCTGAAAAAGGCGATCCATTCAGAGTGAAGCAGAGGTACGCACACCCTGGTGGAATAAAGAAAATCATTTGAATTTCCGAACATTCCCCTATGGAAGTTTATTGGCTTGGGGGCTCTCCACCCGATCTGCCCGGAATAAAGCAAACCGGCACCCTTGACGGAATACCGGAAGACGGCTTTGTATTCATCGAGGACACGAGCGGCATCGAGTGGAAATCGATTCATTCCCGGAGGGTGTACCTCGTTTCGGACCTCCCTGTACCGGCGCCCCTGCCCGCACAGGTCGTCGGCGTAATCCCGAGAGATGCCGGGGCCATTGACGCCATCGTTACGCTGTGCACCGAGATGGTCGAGTCGTACGATCTCGGCGACAGGCTCATCGGATCATTGAACGAAAAAGAGCTCGCCGTCCACGGGACGCAGAAGGCCCTGCTTCGTGACGGCAAGCGTTACAGGGCCATTATCAGAAATGCGACAGACCTCATCTTCACGCTGGACCCTGCCGGAAAGATCACCTTCAGCAACGAGACCATGAAGAGGTATCTCGGGGACGGCCGGGAATCGCTCATCGGCAGCGCCCTCACGGATTTCGTCGTGGATGGGGACAGGCGTCCGGTAGCCGAGATGATCGGGAAGGGCTTTCAGAAGGGGGTCCCCTCGAAGATCGAGGCAAGGCTGCACCTGGCGAAGGGCGATACGGGGATATTCTCCCTCATGAGCACGCCGCTCAGGGAAGACGGACACATCTACGCCCTCTCCGTGATCGGAAGGGATATCACGGACATCCGCTCCATGCAGCACAGGCTCTCCCTGCAGGCAAAGGACCTCACCCTCATGATAAACGGGCTGTCCCACGAGCTGCGGAACCCTCTGACGGTCATCGGCGCATACATGAGGAGGATCGAAAAGAAGGAAAAGGGCATGCATGCGGATTCGTTCGCTTCAGCGCTTTCGGGCATCTACTCATCCATCCGGAGGATCGAAGAGATGATTGAGAGGACCGAGCGCTATGAGGCCATCGCGAACATGAAGGTCGAATACCGAGAGGTGAATATCCGCAGGCTCGTCATGGAGATGATCGAGTCGCTGCCGGGCCACATCGATGCCGCCATAGAGGGAGACCTCGAGGTTGCGGCTTTCAGCGATGAAAGGCACATCAGGGATGCCTTCCAGAGGATCGTCGAAAATGCGATCGAGACCGGTTCCGAAAGGATCGAGATCCGGCTCGAGCACCGCGACGGGTACGCCTACGTATCGATCCGGGACTACGGGCCGGGTATCGAGGGTGATGCCGAGACGCTCTTCGCCCCCTTCTACTCGACGGACCCCGTGAAGGTCGGACTCGGCCTGGCCGAGGCCAGAATCGCCATGGCCAAGATCGGCTCATCCATCGAGGTTGTGCCCCAAGCATGCCCGGGGGCCATATTCATCCTGAAGATCCTCCTCGACAGGAGAAACGTCTTCAGGAGCGAATAGGCTTTACTTCCTCCGCCTCTTTCGTAATTATATCTGAAAAACAAAAGATTCATTTGAAAAGGAGGGCGCATGGGAGCTGCGGAACTGATCCACGAGGGAATCTACCTGACGGGAGGCTCTTCCCTCTCGCACTTCCAGGATGCCGCCTCGTTCATCATCGATTGCGGAAGCGAGCTCGTCATGATCGACTCCGGGGCAGGCAAGGGCTCTAAAGCCATCGAGAAGAACATCAGGGACATCCCTTGCGATCCTTCACGGATCTCCTCCCTCATCCTGACCCACTGCCATGTGGACCACATCGGGTCGGCAAAATATTTCCACGATGCCTTCGGGTGCAGAATCGTGGCTCACGACCTCGATGCCGCTGCAATAGAGACCGGCAACCCTCTCGTAACGGCGGCATCGTGGTACGGAACGAGGCTGCCCGAAACCCCGGTCGACGTCCGACTCCACGGCGATCATGGAGCCCTGCATGCGGGAAGCGATGAGCTGCACTGGATCCATACCCCCGGGCACACCCCGGGCTCCATCTCTCTCTACCTCGACCGGCAGGGGAAGCGCGTCCTCTTCGGTCAGGACATCCACGGCCCCTTCAGCGACGATTTCAACTCGGACATAGGCCTATGGAGGGAGTCCATGGAAAGGCTCATCGCGCTCGAGGCAGATATCCTCTGCGAAGGCCACTTCGGCATCTTCTCGGGCAAAAGCCGCGTCGAGAGGTATATCAGGGGATATCTCGACCAGTATGCAGGCGAATACTGACAGCTCTTCCCGCCTGGAAGCCGGTTCCGGGTGCCTCGCCCCGTGAGTTCAGGCCGAGAGCGGAGGCAGCAGGATAGGCATCCGCATCTCAGCGCAGCGGCCTGAAGGAATTCTCAAAGATATAGTCTGCAATCTGCCTCCCCTGAGCGATGCCCTCGGTATTGTCGAACGCCCAGTGTACGCCGACATAGATCCTGCTCAGGCCGTTTTCGGCCTCTGCTTCGCTGAAAGACGCGAAGTCCCTCGGGATGAGCGGCCGCACCTTTCCGGTATTGTCCTTCGTCACGCCGTTGAACTCATCCGAGATGACCGTGAAGGATACGCTGTCCGTCCCGTAGAAATCACGCAGTATCTGGAAGCAGGCGTCGCCGAACGTTGAATGCCCGGCCGGATAGGCAGGGAAGGGGGGCGTGAAATTGGGCTTGCTCGTGTTGCTTGCCTGGGAGCCGAGGGGGGTGAAGTTCGGATCCCCGGCCGTCTGGGGATTGCCGTCGCCAAGCCCGGTCGGTCCGGTTCCCTTGTCCGCCTCGCGGATAGCGGTAACGGGGCGCCAGAAGTCATGGTAGTATTTCGATTCGAAGCATGCAATGGCTCCATCGGCCATCGCCGCATTGACCAGGGCCAGAAGACGTGCGAGCTCGACGGCATCAGACCCCATCTGGTCGGCGATCTCCATGACGATCTGGTTGTACATCTTGGGCGGAGTTCCGATGTGCGGAGTTTCGTCGCAGCACCAGAAGATCCCGGCGATGGTCTGGTCGGGTGTTCTCATAGTGGGCGTTGTGGTGCCGTTTCCTCCAAGGAGCTTCAGTTCATTGAATGCTGCCGTATACTGCTCGCTCGTCAAGGCGGGCGGAGGTGGAACCCTGAACTGGCTTCCCGACTGCATGACGAAAGGCTCGACCTTTCCCCAGTAGGCCCCCAGGGCAACCGGATTCTTGCTTATCGGGTTCTGGCGCCATCTGCCGGGGAGTATGCTCGTGAAGTAGTCGACGCCGATCACGGGTTCTTTATGCGCCGAGCCGTCGTTTTCCCTGAGGGTGAGGATTGCGCTTGCAGCCATGCTGCCGAGACAGATACCCTTTGCCTTTGCCTTTCCGTCCGGTATCAGGAGAAGGTTTTCGTTGAGAAGCTCGTCAAAGGTCGGTGCCTGGGAAGGATAGAGGGCAACGAGGGTGTCGTGCGCCGCCTTCGAAATGGCAGCCTCGATCGAAGCACCGGCGAAATAGGCGGCATATTGTGCACTGAATAGGCGGCATATTGTGCACTGCCTTTGGTTCCCGGGGCAAATTCGGTATAGCTCTCGTAGCTGCGGTCAATGGCGTTCACTGCATCGTAGACGGCAATCTGGACGATCGCGAACGCCCTGGCCGTTCTGTTCGGACCGAGCTGCTCTCCAAAGACCCTGTTTTCGCCGGGCAGCACAGGTGTGTGGTCGATCGCGTTCGCCATCGTACCCGAGGCGGGTGTGTTCGACTACATAGAAGACAGGTTCAACGATCATGGCAAGATCACCTATGCCGGGGCAAAGTGGCAGATCAGTTTCTGGGGATATGCCCGGCTTCAGGATTCTATCGTTTCGGAGAGGGCGCCGGTAGAGCTTCAGGGAATCGGGATGAATTCCCGGAAGTCCATCCGTCCTTCCGCCAATTGCAGCTGCCGGTTTTCTGCATACGAAAGACCTTACCCCATGGTCCGGCCCGGCAATCGGATCGGGCAGCTTGACTGGCAGTCTGTGCTGGACTAGATACAACTACAGGTTTACAAGATCTCGAGAACTAGAAAAGGGGAGGCTGCCTTTGGACCTGAGCGAAGCTGTAGAGGTGTTGGGATTTGTTACGGCCCTGTGCGTGGTGGGATCACTCTCGAATTTCTTCCTCAAGGAAATCAGCAGGACATTCATCAGGAATCTGCCGAAGAAGTATGCCGGCTTCGCCTCTGCGTACAGGAGCTTCATGAGGTTCATGCTCAGGAGGCACCGCTCCTTCGGCTTTGCCGCACTCTTCATTGTCCTGATGCATGCGTTTCCCATCGTTGCCCGGTCTGTGCTGTCCGTGACAGGGCTCATTGCCGCTGCCGCACTGGGGTGCACGGTCTGCCTGGGTATGTACGGATATTACCTCAAAAAAAGCCTTCGATCTGCCTGGCTTCACGTGCACCGGGCCTTTGCGCTTGCCCTCCTCATTGCCGCAGTCGTGCACCTCTTCTTCAGGGCCCCTGTCGCTCTCTGAGAACCCCTTGGGAAACCGCAAGATAAGGGCGAATCACTCTGTTGACACCGTGCGATATATGTGTTCTACATGGAGGTTACCAATCCTGGTGAGGTGAGAAACAAATGGAAGAAAACGATCTGCAGCTTATTCGGAAGCTCATCCCGAAGAACAAGGAGCTTAAAACCCTCTGGGATGAACATCTGGAGTATGAAGAAAAGCTCGATCAGCTGAATAAGAGGAGATACCTGAGCACTGAAGAAGAGATGAAGAGAAAAGAGCTCCAGAAGCTCAAGCTCAGGGGCAAGGACAGGATAGCCGAGATCCTGAGAGAGGCCCGCGGTCTCTAGAGGCCTGTACAAGTCCATACGATTGGTTTAAGAGCATTGAATGAAGAAGATCTCAGGAGCACAGGCATTCATCGAGGCATTGAGGAAGGAAGGTGTGACGGATGTCTTCGGGTATCCAGGCGGCGCTGTCCTCGATATCTTCGATGCACTCATGGACGCCGACGACATCCACTTCGTCCTGACGAGACATGAGCAGGGAGCGGTCCACGCTGCCGACGGATACGCGCGAGCGACGGGCCGCGTAGGGGTGTGCCTCGTGACGTCGGGACCGGGCGCCACGAACACGGTAACAGGGCTCGCCACGGCCTGCATGGACTCGATTCCTGTCGTTGTTTTCACCGGCCAGGTCAACACCAATCTCATCGGGAACGACGCCTTCCAGGAGGCGGACATCGTGGGGATCACGAGGCCCTGCACCAAGCACAACTACCTCGTGAAAGACGTGGGTGATCTCGCGAGGGTGATCAAGGAGGCGTTCTACATAGCCCGTACCGGAAGGCCCGGACCCGTCCTCGTCGATCTTCCCAAGAACATCCAGAAGAGCATGATCACCTTCAAGTATCCCGACCAGGTGAGGCTCGACAGCTACTGCCCGACCTACAAAGGCCATGTCGGCCAGATCAGGCGGATCATGGGCGTGATCTTGAAGAGCAGAAGGCCCGTCATCTATGCGGGCGGCGGGGTCGTGCTCTCGAACGGCTCGGATGCGCTCACGGCCTTTGCCCGGAAGCTCAGGATCCCGGTCACCACGACGCTCATGGGCATGGGCGTCTTCTCTTCCGAAGATCCGCTTTCCATGGGCATGCTCGGGATGCACGGCACCTATGCAGCAAATATGGCGGTGACGAACACGGACTGTCTCATCGCGCTGGGCGCCCGTTTCGACGACCGGGTGACCGGCAAGATCGATGAGTTCGCACCCAAGGCCAAGATCGTCCATATCGACATCGATCCGACCTCGATCAGCAAGAACGTGCAGGTCGACCTCCCGGTGGTGGGTGACTGCAGGATGGTCCTCGAGGACATGCTCTCGCTGCTCGAAGGCAGAGACGCCGAGATCTCGGAGATGCACGCACAAACCGCTCCGTGGCTCAGGCAGATCGATGCCTGGAAAAAGGATCAGCCTTTGCGGTACTGCAAGAGCGACAAGATCAAGCCCCAGTACGTGGTCGAGATGATCGACGAGATCGCACCCGACGACGCCATTATCTCCACCGAGGTGGGCCAGAACCAGATGTGGACGGCCCAGTTCTACAAATTCAGGGAGCCGAGGCTCTTCCTCACGTCAGGAGGCCTGGGAACCATGGGCTACGGCTTCCCGGCAGCCATAGGCGCCCAGGTGGCGTTTCCGGACAGGACGGTCATCGACATCGCGGGCGACGGCTCGATCCAGATGAACATCCAGGAGATCGCCACTGCCGTGCAGTACGGGCTCCCGGTCAAGGTGATGATCCTCAACAACGGCTATCTGGGCATGGTCCGGCAATGGCAGGCCCTGTTCTACCGGAAGCGCTATTCCCACACCTCGATGGCGGTTTCCCCCGACTTCGTGAAGCTTGCTCAGGCCTACGGAGCGAGCGGCATCAGGGTTGAAAAGCCCGCCGATGTGAAGGACGCGATCAGGGAAGCGCTCTCGATCAAGGGACCGGTCTTCGTGGACTTCATCGTGGATCCGGAAGAGGACGTGTACCCCATGGTTCCTGCAGGGGCGCCCATAAACAACATGCTTCTCGTATGAGGAACGACCTATGAAGCACGCGATCTCCGTTCTCGTCGACAACCAGGCCGGCGTACTCTCGCGGGTGGTCGGGCTGTTTTCCGGAAGGGGATTCAACATCGAGTCGCTCTCGGTCGCGCCCACGCTCGACCCGACGAAATCGAAGATCGTCATCGTCACGACCGGGAACGATCAGGTCCTCGAACAGGTAAAGAAGCAGCTCAACAAGCTGATCAACGTGATCAAAGTCATCGACTGTTCGGACAAGGATTATGTCGAGAGGGAGATGATCCTCGTGAAGGTCCGGGCGGAAATGGAAACCAGGGCAGAGGTGTTGCGGATCGCGGAGATCTTCAGGGCGAAGGTCGTCGATATCTCGCCCGACTCCTATACCTTGAGCCTCACCGGAGACGTGAGCAAACTCGAAGGGTTCATCGAGATCCTCTCCCCCATCGGGATCGTGGATTTCATCCGAACCGGCACCGTGGTCATGGAAAGAGAAATGCAGGGAAGGAGGAAACTGCTGTAATGAAGGTCTATTACGACAAGGATGCCGATCTGAAGCTCATCAAGTCAAAAAAGGTCGCTGTCATGGGATACGGCTCCCAGGGGTTCGCCCATTCGAACAATCTCAAGGATTCCGGGGTGAAGGTCGCCGTGGGATTGCGCGAGGGAAGCGCCTCGAAGGCCAAGGCCGAGAAGGCGGGCCTGAAGGTCATGACCATACCCGAGGCCGCGAAGTGGGCGGACGTGATCATGATCCTCCTTCCGGACGAGCTCCAGGCGGGCGTGTATGCGGCCGAGATCGAGCCCTACCTCAAGAAGGGCAAGTACCTCGTCTTCGCCCACGGGTTCAACGTCCACTACGGGCAGATCAAGCCGCCCGAGGGAGTGAGCTGCTTCATGGTCGCGCCCAAGTCGCCGGGGCACATGGTGCGCTATGAATACACCCAGGGCAGGGGCGTTCCCATGCTCATCGCCATCGAGGCCGACGCAAAGGGCGACACGAAGGACCTCGCCCTCTCCTATGCCTGCGCCATCGGCGGAGGCAAGGCAGGCATCCTCGAGACGACCTTTGCCGAGGAGACCGAGACAGACCTCTTCGGCGAGCAGGCGGTCCTGTGCGGCGGTACGACGGCGCTCATCCAGGCCGGATTCGATACGCTCGTCGAGGCGGGGTATGCGCCGGAGATGGCGTACTTCGAGTGCCTCCACGAGCTCAAGCTCATCGTGGACCTCATCTACGAGGGCGGGATCTCGAACATGCGCTATTCGATCTCCAACACGGCCCAGTACGGCGACATCACGAGGGGCCCCATGATCGTCGACGAAAACGTCAGGAAGACCATGAAGAAGATCCTCACCGACATCCAGGACGGCAGCTTCGCCAGGGAGTGGATCCTCGAGAACAGGGCCGGAAGGCCGGTGTTCAATGCGCTCACGAAGAAGGGCGAGGCCCATGGGATCGAGAAGGTAGGCGAGAAGCTCAGGGCCATGATGCCCTGGATCCAGAAGGACCGCAAGGTCAACAAAAAGGAGAACTAGGTGAAGATCCGCAGGGAGGGTCTGCCCTTCATCATCGGGTCCGGCGTCGCATCCCTCGTTCTCGTCCTCATAGGGCTGGGCGTCGTCGGGCTTTTCCCCGTGCTGTTCGTGCTCTGGTTCTTCCGGGACCCGGAGCGCATCGTGCCTTCGGGGGACGACCTTATCATCTCACCCGCAGACGGGACGGTCCTCGATATCAAAGAGGTTAAGGACGAGCGCCTGGGAAGGTGTACGAAGGTGCCGATCTTCATGTCGGTCTTCAGCGTTCACGTGAACCGCGCCATGGTGAGCGGCAAGGTGATCGAGAAGCGCTACCGCCCCGGCGCCTTCCACGTGGCGAGCGTGGGCAGGAAAACCGATGCCAATGAGCGCATGATACACTATATAGAGAATCAAGACGGTGTCTACCGGGTCGATCAGGTGGCAGGCCTCGTGGCCAGACGGATCCTGTTCTTTCCCGAGGTAGGAGACACCGTGCAGGCCGGCCAGAGGATCGGGCTCATACGGTTCGGATCGCTCCTCGAGTGCTTTGTGCCGCTCGACGTGAAGGTCATGGTCACGAAGGGGCAGAAGGTCACTGCCGGCCAGACTGTCATAGGGAGGATAGAGAGATGAACAGGAGATACCGACATTTCAGGAGTGAGGAGAAAAAGAAGCGCTCAGTGCCCTTCCTGCCGAATTTCATAACCACCATGAGCCTGTTCTGCGGCTTCTACTCGATATCCTTCTCCCTCAAGCAAAACTTCGTCATGGCAGCCGTTCTCATCCTCATTGCAGGGTTCATCGACGGCATCGACGGCAGGGTCGCCAGGGCCACGAACTCCACCTCGGCCTTCGGCAAGGAATACGACTCGCTCTCCGACGTGATAGCCTTCGGCGTATCGCCCGCGATCCTTGCCTTCCTCTGGCAGGTGAACCAGTTCGGCCGGCTCGGGTTCATCGCGAGCTTCCTCTTCGTGGCCTGCGGCGCCTTGCGGCTTGCCCGTTTCAACACGGACACCGTATCCGACGGTTCGACCTTCACCGGCCTCCCCATCCCCGTGGCCGCTGCGGCGGTCTCCGGCATGGTGCTCCTGTCGGCCGAGCTGGATAGAAAAGATCTCATGATACCCCCCGCCCTCGTCCTGGTGGCTGTATATGCGCTGTCCTACCTCATGGTGAGCACGATCAGGTATCCGAGCTTCAAGCACATATCCTACATCAAGGCCCACCCCTTCCAGCTCCTCGTGGCAGGGCTCCTCGTGCTCGGGGTTGTGGCCTACTGGCCCGAGGTCATGATCTTCACCATCGCCATGCTCTTCATCGTCGGGGGGCCGATCTGGGGCACGGTCGTCCATTTCCGTGAAAGGGCGCGCGAAAAGAAGGAGGCAAAGAGTACGGAGGCCGAGCACCTCCAGCAGGAAAATCCCAACGGGTAGATCAACGCAAAGCCGACCGATGCCCGTCGAATCGAAGACGTCAGACGGGCATACGCATTTTTTGCAGAAGAAAGAATGAGAGTGCAATGACCGCAGCAGAAAAGATACTCGCAGCCCACACGGATGCAAAGGAAATCAAGCCGGGAGACATCATCAGGGTAGATGTCGACGTGGCGCTGTCGAACGACATAACGGCGCCCATCGCCATCAGGGAATTCGAGGCGGCCCCAGAGCCGAGGATCGCGGATCCGGATAAGATCGTCTTCGTGCTCGATCACTTCACCCCGAACAAGGACATCGCCTCTGCCAACCAGTGCAGGATGGTCAGGGATTTTGCCAGAAAGTACGGGATTCGGAATTTCTTCGAAGGCGGCGAGGCAGGGGTCGAGCATGCCCTCCTGCCCGAAAAGGGGCTCGTCGTTCCAGGCGATGTCGTGATCGGAGCGGACAGCCACACCTGCACGTACGGGGCGCTCGGCGCCTTCGCCACGGGCGTGGGCAGCACGGACCTCGCTGCCGCCATGCTCACCTCCCGCGTATGGATGAAGGTGCCCGAGAGCATGAAGTTCGTCTTTACGGGAGAGCTCCGGCCCTGGGTCGGCGGCAAGGACCTCATCCTCTACCTCATCGGGCAGATCGGGGTCGACGGCGGCCTCTACCGGGTGCTCGAGATCGAAGGACCGGCCATTGCCGCTCTTGAGGTCAGCGACCGCCTCACCATCTCGAACATGGCCATCGAAGCGGGCGCCAAGGCCGGCATCATCGCAGCGGACGAAAAGACCGCCGCGTATGTGAAGGACAGGGCACAGAGGCCTTACACGGTCTACAGGAGCGACCCGGATGCTCGCTACCACTCCGTGACCGAGTACGACTGCTCGAACATCGAGCCGCAGGTGGCGTTCCCGCACCTCCCTTCGAATACAAAGGGAGTAAGCGAGGCAGGCGAGGTGAGGATCGACCAGGTGGTCATCGGCTCCTGCACGAACGGAAGGATCGAAGACTTAAGGATCGCGGCCCGTGTGATGAAGGGGAACAGGGTGGCAAAGGGCGTTCGCTGCATCGTGCTTCCGGCAACCCCTGCAGTGTTCCTCCAGGCCGTGGAAGAAGGCCTCATCCGGATCTTCCTCGAAGCAGGCGCAATCATCGGTCCGCCCACCTGCGGTCCGTGCCTCGGCGGGCACATGGGAATCCTCGCCAGGGGAGAGCGGGCCATTGCAACGACGAACCGCAATTTCGTGGGCAGGATGGGGGACACGTCGAGCGAGGTCTATCTCGCCGGACCTGCCGTGGCAGCAGCCTCCTCCGTGACCGGAAAGATATCGTCGCCCGATGAGGTGGCATCATGAAATTCCACGGCAAGGCTTTCACATTCGGAAACGACGTCGACACCGATGCCATCATCCCTGCCCGCTACCTGAACGATTCGGACCCCGGGCACCTCGGGAAGCACTGCATGGAGGATGCGGACCCGTCCTTCTCCTCGAAGGTCCGGAGCGGCGACATCATCGTTGCAGGGAAGAATTTCGGATGCGGCTCTTCACGGGAGCACGCGCCCATCGCCATCAAGGCCTGCGGCGTAAGCTGCGTGATCGCGACGAGCTTCGCCCGGATCTTCTTCAGGAACAGCTTCAACATGGGCCTGCCGATCTTCGAATCTGACGAGGCCTCTCTGGAGATCAGGGAAGGCGACACCGTCGAGGTCGATGCATCGAGCGGAGAGATCCGTGACCTCACGACCGGCAAGTCGTACAAGGCGAGGCCCATTCCCCCGTTCATGCAGGAACTCATCGAGGACGGCGGCCTCATGGAGCACATCCGCAAGCGGGGCGGGATATAACAGGGCTTGAAATCACCCATCGCAATCGTTTTTATAATGGGGAGGACCCGATTTTCCCCGGGCTGAAGCCGATTCGAATACATCCGGGGTGAGCGGGCAGTATCGAAAGAGAGGGACGGCACGTGGCGTCTGCAGGATACCGGGTAGCTGTTGTCGGTGCAACCACGCCTTCGGGAAGCGAGCTCATACGGATTCTCGAAGAGCGGAATTTTCCTGTCCGGGAGCTCGTTCCCTTCGTGACGAATGGGTCCCTGGACAAGAGCACCCAGTACCGGGAGGAGGGGCTCCCCTTACAGGAGCTGAAGCCGGGGGCCTTCACGGGCATCGACATCTCCTTTTTCACGGCGGACGAGAAGACGAGCAGGGAGTTCGTACGGCAGGCACAGGCTCAAGGGTCTCTCGTCATCGACACCTCTCCTGTCTTCCGTTTGGACAGGGACATCCCCCTGGTCGTCCCGGAGATAAATGCGGACGCCATAACCGGCCGCCGGGGCATCATCGCGAGCCCTTCGCCTTCAACGATCCAGCTCGTCCTTTCCCTCATGCCGATCCACAGGAAGGCAACGGTCAAGAGGGTGATCGTCTCCGTGTACGAAGCGATCTCGGATGCGGGCGAGACGGCCATGAACGAGCTTACCGAGCAGATTGCGGACCTCTTCAACTTCAACGAAGCCAGGTCCCAGGTCTTCCCGCACCAGATAGCCTTCGATGCCGTGCCCCAGACCGGCCTCTTCCTCGACAATGCCTACACGTCGGAAGAGCTGCAGATCGTCACCGAGACGAAGAGGATCATGGCTGACGAAGGCATCAGGATATGCGCCACCACCGCGTATATCCCGGTGTTCTTCTCGCATTCGCTTTCCGTGAACATCGAGACGGAAAGGAAGATCGATCCCGACGCCGCACGAAAGCTGCTCGAGGGCGCCCCCGGGATCGTGGTCGAGGATAATCCGGCAGCCGGCGTCTATCCGCTCGCCGTGTATGCGACCGGCAAGGACGAGTGCTTCGTAGGCAGGATCAGGCAGGACCTCTCGGTAGAGACCGGCATTGCCCTGTGGAGCGCCATGGACAACATCCGCAAAGGCACGGCCCTGAATGCCGTGCAGATTGCGGAGCATGCGATGTCCATGGCCGGGTGAGCCGTCCGATGAGAGTAACGCTCGGCCAGTATCTTCCCCGGGACTCGGTGATCCACTCTGCAGACCCCAGGGTGAAGCTCTTTCTCATGGGCCTGAGCATCGGTGCCGTCTTCCGGATCGATACCGCCTTGGGCCTCGCCCTGTTTTTCACCCTGTGCATGCTTTTGAGCATGCTTTCGCGGGTGCCCATGAGGAGGCTCCTGGCCGGCCTGAGCCCCTTCATCTGGCTCTTTGTGCTCACCGCGGTTCTCCACCTCTTCATGACGCCGGGCAGGCCCATGCCGTGGATCCCCCATGCCACCTGGCAGGGTCTGGAGAACGGGGCGAGGGTGGGTTTCCAGCTCGTGTCCGCGATCTGGATCTCGACGCTCATGACGCTCACGACCTCGCCGCTTGACATGGTCGAGGCCCTCGAGTGGTACATGAGGCCCCTGAAGTATGTGCGGGTCCCGGTCGATGAGATCGCCCTGCTCATCATGCTCGCCATCCGCTTCATCCCCCTGCTCTTCGAGGAGACGGACCGGATCCTGAAGGCTCAAATGGCGCGCGGGGTCGATATCGAAACCGGCGGCATCCTCAAGAAGGTGCGCTCCATGGTGCCGATCCTCGTTCCCCTCCTGCACAGCGTGTTCAGGCGCGCCGACGACCTCGCCGTCGCGCTCACCCTGCGCGGGTACGAGCCGGGCATCGAGAGGTCGCGGATGAAGCGGATGCATGCCAGGGCGAGGGATCTCGTCTCCCTGGCAGCGATGAGCACGATCCTCGTGACCCTGGCCTGGTTCTAAAGAGCCGGACAGCAGGCTTGGGGATCCTTCCCCGAATGCGGGCATGTCCCCCGCATCGAAAGGTCTGAGCGGTCCACCGGGGTGCTGAGAGACTTCCTCTCCGAACAGGATTTTTCTTGAAGCCGGTCTATTTATATATGCTGAGAGGATATCATGGGGAAGCTTCGTGTCATTTTGATCGGCGGCGCCTCCTTGACGGAAGGCGAGTTTTTCACCAGGGACCGGACCTTTGTCACGTATTTCGACGGACCTGCCAGAGGCCTCAAAAAAGGCACACCTGTCGAATTCGAGGGCGTGAAAGTGGGTGGGGTGGCTGGCGTCGATCTTCAATACGATCCCGTGACGGATGCGGTCAGGGTCCCCGATGCCCTGCTGCGCGGGAAAACGGCATCGGGAAAGGAATAGGATCATGGGCGAAGGATGCCGCCGCCTTTTCATTGCAGCCTGCCTGCTGTCGATCACGATGAGCGGGTGCGCGGCTTCTCAGCCCACGAGGTTCTATGTCCTCAGCGCGGCGGAGCGTCCGGCCGGGGCAGGGAAGGGACCCTGCACCGAAGCCGGCAGTGCCGCCATAGGGATCAGCCCCATTGGTCTTCCGAAATACCTTGACCGGCCCCAAATCATGACCAGGAAGAGCGAGAACGAGCTTCACCTCTCCGAGCTCAACGAGTGGGCCGAGCCTCTCGAAGACGGCATTGCGGCTGTCATTGCCCAGGATTTGAGGTCTCTCCTGTGCGCCTGGGTGGAGACCTTTCCCTGGAGGCAGTCGGAGAAAATCGGATACCGGCTGACGGTTACGGTCGTCCGCCTCGACGGAGTGCCGGGGAAGCAGGCCGACCTCCACGCACTGTGGTCCATCACGGATGAGCAGGCGAAGAAGAAGATTTTTACGAAAGAAACCCGGTATGCCGAGCCGGTGAGCTCGAATACGGAAGAAGCGCTCGTGTCGGCCTACAGCAGGCTCCTCGCATCGCTCAGCAGGGAGATCGCCGACGTCTTCACATCGAAGGGTCTCGTGCAGGTCAGATAGCCGGAGAGGCACATGCCCGGATGGGATTCACGCCGTTTTTTCAGGTAAGCCCCTTGACACGGAAAATCTGTGCAATAATTAGATAACCATGGATTATTCCCTGCCAAATCAGAAGACGAAGATCGTGTGCACCATCGGCCCTGCCTCCCTGTCAAAGGATGTCCTCAAACGCCTCATTGCCTCGGGCATGAGCGTGGCGAGGCTCAATTTCAGCCACGCCGGCCTCGATGCCCACAGAAAGAGCATCCGGACGATCAGGGAGGCTTCCTCGGAGACCGGCAGGAACATCGCCATACTGGCGGATCTTCCCGGGCCCAAGATCCGGATCGGCTCCATCAGGGGCGGCTCCTGCATCCTGAGGCAGGGAGACGACGTCGTGCTCACGACGCGAAGCGTCACGGGCACTTCCTCCCTCATCCCGGTTCAGTTCGGGGAATTTCCCGAATGCGTTCAGGCGGGGGAGAGGATATTCCTCAACGACGGGTTCATACAGCTCACGGTGGTCGGGAAGAAGGGCAGGGATATCATCTGCCGTGTCGACGTCGGGGGCAGGCTCCTTTCGAAAAAGGGGATGAACCTCCCTGATTCCCGGCTCACCCTGGATGCGGTCACGGAAAACGACCTCGCCCTCCTTTCCTTCGGCATCGAGGAGGGGGTCGATCTCTTCGGGCTGTCCTTCGTGAGCAGGGCTCTCGACATTCGCAAGGCCAGGAGATTCGCGTCGAAGAAGGGCAGAGAGATCTTTGTCGTTGCAAAGATAGAGCGCCGGGAGGCCCTCGACCATATCGAAGGGATCATTGCCGAGGCGGATGCAATCATGGTCGCCAGGGGAGATCTCGGTGTGGAGATCCCCATCGAGCAGGTCCCCGTCGTGCAGAAGCAGCTCATCATCCAGGCGAACCTCGCATCAAAGCCGGTCATCACCGCCACCCAGATGCTCGAGTCCATGATCTCGAACACCCGGCCGACGCGGGCCGAGGCCACCGACGTCGCGAACGCCGTGTTCGACGGAACGGATGCGGTCATGCTCTCTGAAGAGACCGCCATCGGGAGCTACCCGGCCGAGGCCTGCGGCATGCTTTCGAAGATCGCGCAGGCTGCAGAGGCAAAGAGGGCCGCCGTCCCTTCGGGCATGATCGTGCCCGAAACCATCATCCGCTCGGTCGAGACTGCGAGCCGCTCGGTAGAGGATGTCCTGTCTCTGGACGTGGTGAGGTCGATCGGTTCCCTCGGCATCAACTCGGTGGTCGTACCCACGCGGGGCGGCAGCACTGCGAGAATGATATCGAGGTTCAAGAGCAATGCCTGGATCATTGCCCTGTGCAGGGATGAGCAGGCCCTCAAACATCTGTGCCTCTCCTATGGGGTCCATCCCCTCCTCAAGGGAGACATCTCGTCGGACGAGGCCATTGTCTCCTCCCTCCGGGGCAAAGGCCTCATAAGCAGCAGGGAGTCCGTGATCCTGGTGAGGCAGGACCCGTGCGGGGGCCTCGGGAGCGCACACACCCTCAGGGTGATAACCCCCGGGCCCTCCGGATGAGCCGTATTTTCCTTTGAAATACCGGCTGTTTTTCTGTATATACATGTGGGGAAATGGAATGCTTCAAGGGCTTGTGCATAGAGGAGAGCTGCCATGTCTGATGGATTGGATATACTCATTATCGATGATGAGGTGAACGTCTGCGATGTCCTTTCCTCGCAGATCGAGAAGTTCTATACCTGGGGAGACGTCACGACGAGCACGGACGTGGATAAGGCGATTTCCTACTGCCTGAGCCGGCCGGGCAGCGTCATGATCTTCGTTCTCGACGTCTTCGTCGGCCCGAGCAACGGGTTTACCTTCCTCGATGCGATTTCGGAGAAATATCCCAATGCCTGTCACGACACGATCATGATAACGGGCAACGCCAACGACGATGTCGTGGACATGTGCGTGGCCTCGGGCGTGAACCATCTCCTCGAGAAGCCGATCAAGCCGTATGCCCTGCAGCTTGCCATCCGGTCGATCGTCTCGAAGTACATCAAGTTCGCCAAGCTGCTCCTCAATAACCCCGAGTTCGCCGGGAGCATCGATAGGATCTGACAGGACCGGGGATGCCTCGTGGGCGTTTCGCTTCCCTGGAATTCTTTACTGCGAGGTTTCCTGTCCGCAGATCTGCTGCCAGAGGTCGTAGTCCGATACCCTGGTGATGATCACGGCCATCTCCCTCAATCTGGAGTCAAAGCGGACCACATCGCCCCAGAGGGTGATGAGGGGTTTCGAGATCTTCACCCTGATGGACCGGCCTACGAGGGTGTGGGCCTGTGAAGGGGAGAACCGGTTCTCCGGATCGGCGGGAAGCGCCGCGAACTTCAGACAGAAGCCGCTCCAGCTGATGTCTTTCGTCTCGGCCATGAGCCTGATGCCCCTGTCCCTCCTGACCGATGACGATGCCGTTTGCGCGGGGGCCTCGATGTGGATGCTGACCATGGCCTTGATTTTCTTCTGCCTTCGCGGGTATTCCCTCTCGATCGGCTCCATGCTCCCACCCCCTCGATGGTCTTTTTCTCATTATACCCTGTTTTCGGAAATTTACAATTTTATGCTTCGGGCTAACATGAGCTTGAATGCCTTTGTTTTTTGTGGGTAAATAAATGCACATGTGATAAGGAGCATTCCATGGAAGCAATGATAGCAATAACCATCTTCATCGTTCTCTTCGGAATGATCTGGTATCTCTCGAAGAGGTCGCAGGGAAAGGATGATGAATCCCTTCTGCACAACATCAGGAGATCGGCAGAGGGCGGGGACCCGATCGCGCAGTTCAAGCTCGCGACCATGTATTACGAGGGCAGGGGGGTATCCCGCGACGATACAGAGGCCGCCATGTGGTACCTCAGGGCTGCCCAGCAGGAGCACGTCGAAGCGCAGTTCGTGCTCGGGGTCATGTACGAGAAGGGCGAGGGCGTCGAGAGGAACGACGACAAAGCCTACAAATGGATATCCCTCGCCGCCCGCCAGGGGCATGCCCGGGCAAGGACAGTGCTCGAATCCGAAAAGTGGATCGACTACCAGGAATCGATCCAGGGAAGCGCGATAAAGCAGGAAGATCCTGAGAAAATCCAGGAAGTGAGCCCGGAGCAGATAGCGGAATACATCCGCAAGGCGGATCAGGGGGACGTCGACGCCCAGTACAACCTCGGGATCATCTACTACCACGGGGAAGGGGTGGCCAGGAACTTTGAGGAGGCATTGTCGTGGTTCCACAAGGCTGCCGAGCAGAACGATGCCGATGCCCAGTACAACCTGGGATTCATGTACGGCAGGGGGGAAGGCATCGAAAAAAGCCATGCACAGTCCGTTGCCTGGTTCAAGAGGGCTGCCGAACAGGGGCACAGAGGCGCTCAGGAAATCCTCGAAAAGATGGTGAGGAGATCCCAGCCTTAAAGACGACACCTGAAGAAGCTCATCCTGACAAGAGAAGTCTCTCCGGAGCGGAGGCCGCCTCCATCTGATTATGGGAAAGACCGCGAAAAAATTCTATGCCGTGCTCAGGGGCCGCAGGCCCGGGATATATGACGCCTGGTCAGGTCCGGGAGGCGCTCAGGAGCAGGTCGAGGCGTTCCCGGGCGCCCTCTACAAGGGATTCGCGACCCGGGAGGATGCCTGTGAATATGCGGAATCGTCAGGCTTCCGCAGCCTCCCGGACTATACCCGAGGAGAGCGGACCGGTGGGACGGAGCCGCGGGCGGGTGAAGAACGGAGCGTCCCTGCTCCCGAGAGCGGCATCGTGATCTATGCCGACGGCGGAAGCATCAACAATCCCGGCCCGGGCGGCTATGGGGTCGTCATCCTGGAGAACGGATCGCGGAGGGAGCTCTCGGGCGGTTACCGCTGCACCACGAACAACCGCATGGAGCTCATGGCCTGCATCGAGGGTTTGAAGTCCCTCGGAGAAGGTCCGGTGAGGTCCGTCACGATCTATACCGATTCACGCTATGTGGCGGAAGGGATCAACAAGGGCTGGGCCAGGAGATGGAGGAACAACAGCTGGATGAGGGATGCGAAGCACCGTGCGGAGAACATCGATCTCTGGTCGGTGCTCCTCGACCTGTGCGACAGATACAGGCCCCGTTTTGTCTGGCTCAAGGGACATTCCGGGATCAGGGAGAACGAACGGTGCGATTTTCTGGCGAAGCAGGCGGCGAAGAAGCCGGACCTCCCGCCTGATCTTGCCTACGAAAAGGGCGAAACAGCGCTTACCCAGCCATCTCTTTTCTGAGATCCTGGGATTGGTGCTTCCTCTTCATGACAGCCCGGTATTTCTCGGTCTCTTTCGGCGCCGTCCTCTGATTCAGGGCAGCGCTGATCGGGACCACCCGGGCCTTTCCTTCGGCCGCACGCGCTTCGGCAGCAAGGACACGTGCAGGGAAGAATCTGCTGTCTTCGCTGCGGGCGGCCTTGCGGGCAGGAGGTATGGCTCTCTGGCCCCGCCTCTTCAGGCTTGAGAGCCCGAGGAGGCCGAGCCCGACGACGAGCATGGTTCCGGGTACCGGCATGGGCGTGCCGGGCTCTTCACTCCGGCAGATGCGTTCGTCTGACATGAGGCCAAGAGAACCGGTTGCTTCGATACCCGATGCGGTTACGCACAGGGTCGAAGGGTCCATGTACCAGTTTTGAACTCCGCCTTCACCTGAACTCCCGGAGAAGAGGCCGGCGGCGACTGGATTCAGCATCATACTGCCGGACCCGATTGTCCGGGTTCCGAACCCGTCGATGCCGGCAGGGACGCTGCAGTCGATCGCCTGCACAAATCCGTTGCCGGGAGCAGAGGCTCCCGGAGTGTTTCCGATAATGCCCGTGTCGATAGGCAAGGCAAAGGCCCCGGGCGCAAAAAGGGCAACAAAAGATGCAATAATCGCATAGGCCCGTACGATTATCCTTTTCACTCTATGAGTTCCTCCTCGAGTAGATCACCTTTCACGGAACTCCAAGACTATCGGTATCGATCATCTTTCCTTGCTGTATGGTGAAGTATTTCCCGTTTCAGGAGGGAACATCTAAAATTAAATCAATTGCTTTGTCAATTAAATAATTGAATACATTAGATTGTGCATGACAAGGTGAGGGAGATAAACAGGGGAGGCGCTCCAGGACACGCAAACAGCCATGGCATTGTTCCCGGACAACGAGACAGACGCTCCTCCACACTCAGCGTGCCGAATCCGGCAGATCATGAACGGCCCGACAGGTGAGGAGGCGTCAACGTCCGACGATCGTCAGTCAGCACACATTTTCTGCCACAGCTCGTCGTTCGTGGTGCCCGTTACGGCCAGACCGGCCTCTCCCTTTGCCTGGTTGATCCTCACGAGGGTGCCGTTCACCGTGAGGGAGTGGGAGGGAAACATGATCTTGATATGGGCGCCGACATATTCATTCAGCTGCGATTGTTTTATGAGCTTGAATATGGTCGGGGCGACTAGGCACATGCCCCCGATGCTGATGTCTTTTGCATAACCCCGGCCGCTCAGGTATACGCCCATCTTGAGCAGGGCGACGATCTTGACCGGTTTGCGCTTGTGCCTTCTCTTCTCCTGAAAATCGCTTTCTCCTGCCATGGTAACCGGACCGCCCCCTTTCTCATCATCGGGCAGACCACGAATCGACCCGAATGTAAGATCACTTAAAAGTACTTAAAGAATATAAATAACCTATAAACTACCTTCTGTTCCATTGCAAGAATGAAGGGTCCGCAAGGTCATTCGAAGATAGGCAGAATGAGCTGGCTTCCTTTTCCCGGTTTGTCCCGGGGAGACTCGAAGTTCGATACGGTGATCCCGAGCAGCCTCACCTTCCTCGACCCCGCCTCGGTTTCCTTGAGCAGGTATGCGGCCTGCCTCGCGATCTCGTCCGCCTGATCGAGCATGTCCTCGAGGGTAATGCTGCGTGTGATCCCCTGGAAATCGGAAAACTTGAGTTTCAGGGTAACGGTCTTTCCCCTGAGGCGCCTTTCCCGGAGCATCTCTCCGACATCCTGCGCCAGCATCGTGAGAATCGAGAGCATCAGCTCGACATCGTCGATGTCCTCCTCGAGCGTGACCTCTCTGCCCAGGGATTTTCTGATCCTCGCCCTCACGACCGGCCGCTCGTCTATGCCGTGGGCAATGCCGTGGAAGAAGGAGCCGGCCTTTCCGAAGAGCCGGATGAGCTCGTCCTGCGGGAACCTCCGCAAGTCTGCCCCGGTTTCGATCCCGAGCGAGCGCATCCTCTGCTCGGTGACCTTGCCCACGCCGAAGAACTTCCCGATGGGGAGTCCGTCGATGAATGCCCGGGCCTTCCCGGGGGTTACCACCGTGAGCCCGTCAGGCTTGCGGAAATCCGAGGCGGCCTTGGCGAGGAACTTGTTGTACGAAACGCCGGCCGAGGCAGTGAGCCTGGTTTTCGAGCGGATCTCTTCGCGGATCAGGCGGGCGATCTCGGTTGCGGACCCGATCCCCTTGCTGTTCTGCGTCACATCAAGGAACGCCTCGTCGAGGGAGAGGGGCTCGATCACGACGGTGTATCCGCGGAAGATCTCCATGACCTGCTCCGAGACCTCGCGATACCTGTCGAACCTGGGCGGAAGGAACACGGCATGGGGGCAGAGCCTGCTTGCACGGGATGACGGCATGGCAGAGTGGATGCCGAACTTCCTCGCTTCGTACGAGCAGGCCGCGACAACGCCCCGCCTGTGGGGATCTCCTCCCACGATGACCGGCCTGCCCTTGAGATCGGGGTTGTCCCGCTGCTCCACGGATGCATAGAAGGCATCCATGTCGATATGGATGATCTTGCGCCATTCCTGCATGCTGATCCCCTCGGAGGGATGAAAATTGCCGGCCTGCGCTTATTCTCCGGGTCCTGACGTTTCTCCCCGCAGGGCTTTCCTGATCCTGAGCTTGGCATCGATGAGCTGGGAGTGATCGAGGCGCAGCAGATCGGCCAGGTTGTGGACGAGGTAGTCCTCGTACTTGTCGAGCCTGCCGTCGCTGAACACGACCTTCCAGATCATCTCGATGATCCTGACCTTTTCCTCCTCGGAATAGTACTGGTTGATGATGCTGGCGAACTGCCAGAGGTCGATGCTCTCCCTCACCTCCTGCCCGGCTGCCTCTATGACGGAGTCGATCTCCGAGGGTCCGAGCCCGTAATCGTTTCTGAGGATCGAGACGATCAGCTGCCTCTCGTCTTCACTGAACTCGCCGTCGATGTGAGCCATCTCGAGGAGGAGAGCACAGGCTGCCACAAGGGCGCTCCTGTGCCTGCTCTTTTCGTCACCTGCCGCCCCGCCCTGGTCCTGAACGCCCAGGAGCCGTTTTATGAGATCGATCATGGCAAATCCCCTTAGATTGCTGGAGATAGGATAATCATGCCTGGAGAACAGGTGTCAAATGGATTCGTGAGGCTGTGATCGGAAACCCGGCTCGCGGGGGTGAGCCGGGTTGCGCACCATGTCGTTTTCAGGCCCCGAGGAGGAGCGCGGCGATGGTCGAGGTGATGTCGTCCGTGAGGGCGCTTGAGACGGACATGCCGTCGACAGAATAAACGCTGTCGCCGATGAAGAGCCCCCTCGTCCAGGAGCCGTAGGACCAGAGGTCATACCCCTTGCAGGAGGGCGAGGGTATCCTGCCGAGGAAGGAGAAGCCGCTTTGAGGGCTCACGCGGTAGACGTAGAGGCCGGTGAAGGTGTGCGTGCCGTAGCTGTAGGGATGCTCGGGCGTGCCCTGGTGCTCGCAGAGGTACACCGGTATGGCGAGCAGCCCCTTTTCGCTCCAGTAGGTGAAGGCCCTGTAGTTGCTCAACGCTTCCGAGTCGGTGCCCCGGTCCCCGATGCCTTCCGCATGCAGGAGCTTCGGGCTGTCGAACGTGCCGATGCCGAAGATGGAGAGCCTGAGGCCCTGGTACCAGGTCGTACCGCTCGAGGTCACCGCATCCTTGCCGATGGCCAGGATGCAGTCGTCTCCGAGGGGATGGAGGTAGGTCGAGTAGCCCGGGACCTTGAGCTCTCCCGCGATCCTCGGGTTCGTCGGGTCGGAGAGGTCCAGGGTGAAGAGGGGATCGATCTGGACGAAGGTGACAACGTACCCGTGCGGACCCATGAACCTGACGGCATAGACCTGCTCTCCCGGCGCTATGTCCTCGATTAGGCCCACGGTCTCAAGAGAGCCGTTCTGCTCTTTGAGGCAGTATACGCTGTTTTGTGCAGTCCGGTCCCAGGCATAGCCTCTCGTGGCGGCTATGCGGAGCACACCCTCGTACTCGCTCAAGGAGAACTGGCTCACGATGCTTCCCGGTACGGTCCCCGCCGCCTTGAACACGGCCTTCGGTCCCGTGATGTCGAACTTGAGCACGGTCGTCTCCAAGGAAAAGTCGCTCGCAGGGAGGCTCCCTTGAGGATGGGTGTTCGTCACGAAGAGGCTTTCCTCGGAGGCATAGACAGCCTGGACGTCCGCCACGATCCCCGTGCTCGTGAAGGGGGAAGAAGGATCGTTCAGGTCAATGCTCACGATGCCGAGGATGCTTCCGCCGCAAGGCTTGCCTGGCAGGTAGTAGTCATCGTCGGAAACGAGCGGCCGGTCTTGTGCTCCGGAGCCGTCTTCGCCGGTCATGCGGCAGGAAGGCGTGAGGTCTTCCATGGTGAGGTCTTTCAGCCTCTCGAGATTGGCTGCGACCTTCCTGGCGTGATCCTCTGCCGTCCCGTCATACGTGCTCTCGAGAGGGGGGAGGTAAGGCACGAACTGGAGGACGAGCCGGAGCATGCCGCCAACGGACCGCGATGAGACGAGCGTGCCGTCCAGCACGATGTCTTTTATCACGGCCGGCCGGGAGGGGTCGCTCACATCAAGGAGGGCGATGCCGCTCTTGGCCCCGGACGGTATCCACGACGGGCACCCGATGGCGATCCTGTCGTCGGCGAGGTGCGGGGCGGGGCTTCCGGCGGGCTGATAGAGGACAGCCGCGGTCTTGCCGTTCAGATAGAGGGAATCTACGGCGCCGCCCAGGACAGTGGACGAAGCGATCTCCATCCCGTCCCCGGGGGCCAGCTTGACAATGACCAGGCAGCTTCCCGATGCGGTATAGAGGTATGTCCCGTCCGTCTTGACCTTGTCGGATTCGTCGACGCCCCTTTCCTGGAGGTTCGTAGTGGTGAACTCAAAGGCGCTGCCTTCAGGCTCGGCCTGAATGGACGCCATGCCGGATGAGCCGACGTCCGCTTTCTCGCCTCCCTGTCCGTTCGATACCCACTGCACGGCAGCCGATGCGTACTGCTCTTTAAGGTAGGACTCGAGGGAAGGAGCCGCCCCCGGCGCCTTGCTCCCGCTGTCGCTTCCGCTGCTGCCGCTGCACCCCGAGGAGAAGAGAAAGCCGACAGCGATCAGCAGGAAGAGAAATCCCTCCTTCGAAGAGAGGCTATGTCCTGACATGATCCGCCTCCTTAATTGATTTCAAATGTCAATGGTATAAGAATAAAATAATAACCCGGAGAGGCGGTTTCAAACTTCCTTATTCCGCAGAAAAGAACTCCTTTACGATCCAGGTCGTCTCCCTCGGCCTTTCCATGGGAATGAGGTGCCCGACGTCTTCCATGAGGATGTGTTTTCCATGAGGCATCATCGAGGTAGCCTTCTTGAGATCGATGAACGGCCTGTTATCGCTTTCCGACCCCTCTATGACGAGCGATCGGCATCCGACCCTCGGAAGGAGCGGCCACGGATCGTAGCGGACCGATCCCATGAACAGGGACGCCTCGCGCTTCGGGGAGCAGGCGAGGGTCAGGTCTCCGCCGCTGTTTTCGATGAACCCGTGATCGAGATAGAGCCTCAGCATCTCGTCGTCCCATTTCCTGAAGAGTTCCTTCGACCTCAGGTACGCGAGGGCATCCTCCCTGTCCTTCCATCGGTCCCGGCGCCTGATGGCCTTAGATGCCAGGGGGTGCTGGTCCACGCTGATCCGGATCTTGTAGAAGTCCTCGGGCAGGAAGATGGGCTCGATGAGGACGAGTCCCGCGGTATCCAGGCCGAATGCCGCATGGGCCAGGGTGAGCACGGTCGCCCCCATGGAATGGCCCACGAGGCCCGGCTTCTCGATGCCGAGGCGCGAGCAGAAGACAGCGAGGTCCTCTGCAACCTGCATCCAGCTCAAGCCTCCCTTTTCAGGCTCGGTCTCCCTGTGGTCGCAGAAGTACGGGGCAATGATCCGCCAGGACAGGGGGAGCTCCCGGGCGATGGGATGCCACAGCCAGGGCTGGAATCCGGTTGCATGGAGCAGGATGATCGTAGGTCCCTCGCCTTCGTACAGCAGGTAGTGAAGGTCCACATCCCCGATATCCTGGGTGAGGGCCCTGGGCATTCTCTTTTCAGTCATATCAACCCCTTCTTACGGAATCTCCGACAGGCCGGTCTTCCGATTATAAGAAAAATTGTACGATATTCAATATATAATAATGTTCATCCTTCCTGTCCACCCTTGTCAAATCCGGCTGCGAACCTATCATCACTTCTACGAGCAGCAGTGAATTCCTTATGTAACGATCAAGGGGGTGATCATGCCGGAAGCCAGCCGTTTGGCCTGCAGCGGACGTTTGAAGGGCCAGGTTGCCCTGGTTACGGGGGCCTCTTCCGGGATAGGCAGGGCTATCGCGCTCGCCATGGCCGATGAAGGCGCTTCGGTCGTAGTGAACTATATAGGAAACAGAGAGCCTGCGCAGGAAGTCGTCGCCGAGATACAGGGAAAGAAGATGTCTGCACTGGCGATCGAGGCCGACGTGAGCGACCAGCACCGCGTCAGGGGGATGTTCGATCAGGCGATCCGTGAGTTCGGGACGATCGACATCCTCGTGAGCAATGCCGGAATAGAGGCAGACCGGCCCTACAGCGAGATGACGCTTGCGGACTGGCAGAAGGTGCTCGACGTGAATCTGACCGGCGGCTTTCTCTGCTCGCAGGAGGCGGTGAGGGAGTTCAGACGCAGGGGCATCGTAGCCGGCCGGTCCCTTACCGCGGGCAAGATCATCTTCATCAGCTCGGTTCACCAGGAGATCCCCTGGGCGCGCCACACGAACTACTCAGCCTCGAAGGGGGGCCTCAAGCTTCTCATGGAAAGCCTGGCCCAGGAGGTGGCTGCTTACAGGATCAGGGTGAACGGCATCGCGCCGGGCGCCATCCGGACGAACATCAACAAGAAGGTATGGGATACCCCGGAAGGGTTGCAATCGATGCTCAGGCTCATTCCCTGGGGCCGCATCGGAGAGCCCGTCGACGTTGCGGCTGCCGCAGTCTGGCTCGCATCGGACGAGTCGGATTATGTCCACGGCACGACCCTGTTCGTGGACGGTGGCATGACCCTCTATCCCGGTTTTGCAGCGGGCGGTTAGCCGCAAACCGTCGGATCATAACGGATGCGCCAGGCATAAGCAGCGATGACTGCGGCCTCTCTGCTTATGCCTGAAGATGCTGTTTCACGAAAAACTGGGGGCTTGACTTGCGGGCGCGATCATGAAAATACTTCTGCCGGGACAATTCGATGGGATTTTTTGCAATTGCTGATCAGGAGAAGATCATGAAAACCAGGAGATCGTTCACATACATCTTTCTCGTTCTGGCCGTCTCTCTCGTGTGCTCGTACCGGGACGCCGGCCATGCAGCGAGCAGCGGCCACGTGCAGAAGGACATCAATATCAACAAGGAAGACAAGGAAGTGGGCCTGCGCCGCATGGAGATCATCGACAAGGTCCTCTCTCAGGACATGGTGAACAGAAAGATGAGCATCGTGCACGCCATCGAGGCCGACTACAACAGGAAGGCAAAGGACATCATCGACAGCATCATTCCCCCGGTCTTCGACAGCAAGGTTTTCACCCACATCGAGGTGAACTTCTTCTCTCCCGAGTTCGAGGCGCAGGTGAACGCAAGCCAGAAGATTCGCCTTTCTTTCATCCTCAGGCAGGACGGCTTCGACCGCTGGGCAAAGAGTCATCCCTCCCCTCAGGAGGCCATGAGCTCGATAAAGAAGCTCTTGAGCGGCACCCTGAGGATACCGGAGGCCAACATCAGCGGTCTGGTGGTCAACTGACCGCGAATTTCAGCGGCCGAGCCGGATCGGGCGAATTTCATCCGCGCTGCATCCGGCCTCCCCGTACTCTTTTTTAAAGGCATGCTCAGGTCGGGTAGAGGATTGCCCGGGCAGGGGCTCCGTCCCCGTTCGCGATCTTCAAGGGCAGGCAGATGAGCTCGTACCTGCCTGGTTCCGCTTTCGAGAGGTTCAGGCCTTCGATGATCCAGATCCCGGCTGCGAGCAGGGTACGGTGAGTCTCCCTTCCGTCCTTGTAATATCCGCCCACGGAAAGGTAGTCGATGCCTACCGTACGCACGCCCATCCGTACGAGGTATCTCGCTGCCTCATGGGATATGTAGACGAAATCCTCCCTGAAATCGTCATCGGCCCAGTCGCGCCGCGAATTTCTCGTTTTGAGCAGGATCCTGTCGCCAGCACCGATGTCGTACAGTGCCAGTGCCTCGGGCTTGACCGATTCGCTGTCTTCGATGTGGAGGACTCTGGCGTGCCCGATGAGAGCATCGAGGGGGATGCTGTCTATGCAGGCCGCATCCCGGAAGTAGTGGCACGGCGCATCGACGTGGGTGCCGGTGTGAGAGCCGAGGGAGATGTGCGATACGTTGTATTCGTCTCCTTGAGCGATGCTCTCCGTGCGTTCGACGACCACCTCGGGGTCGCCCGGCCAGTGGGCCATTCCCGATCTGATGGGAACGGTGATATCGATGTACGTTCTCTTTTTTCCCATGCCTTCGAACATCTTGAGAGTAAATGAATAATCTGCTCATGCCGGAAATCGAATCCGGGTCGATCCCGTGACGACATAAACGCTGCCATTCCCTTAGGAGACGCATAGGCGATAAGGTAAGAGAGGTGAGCACTGATTTGAACAGCTTGAGCCATGATGGGATGACAGGGGAGAGAACAGGAATGACAGTAGAGGAAAAGGGAATGATGAGGGGAAAACTGAAGACAGCGTTTACGGCCCGGTGAGGTTTGCCGGGAGTCTGCCCTCGGGCAGACTCCCGGTTTTTTGATACACTAGGGCTTTTTGAAGAGCGTCTCTGCGCTCTTCCGGATGTTGTCGATCTGGTAGTCGGCCAGGGTGAAGACGTACGCGCTCCCCGATGAGGTTGCCGGGAACGTGTCTTTCTGTTTCGCATAGAGCGAGAGGGTGTAGTCCTTTTCCCCGCTGAGCGTCACCGTGAGGTCCGGAGCGCCGAGGCCGGCCTTTGCAAGGCCGTCGAGATACCCAGCGCATTCGAGATCGTAAAGCGAGCTCAACAGTGCATCGGCCTCGAGCTTCGGGATCTCCCTGCCCTGTGCATCAGTCCATCCGGCCTCTGCGGCAGGAGGATCGCCGCCGTCATTTCCGGGCTTGGGCTCGCTGCGGGTGAGGGTGATCACCTGTGCGCCCTTTGCGATGCTCATCTTGCGGATCTCATCCTGGTTGAAGGTAAGCACCTTCCTGTCCCTCAGAGCGGCTGCATTCATGAGGAAGTCATCCCTGAAGCTGTCTCTTGCCTGGTAGACCTTCGCGCTGTTGGGGAGCCTGACAAAGGTGTGGCGCGACGTCGGGGCTGCCTTGCCGATGTCGAACTGGCGGACCATGTCTGTCTTCGAATAGGCCTTGACCGTGATCTTGTCCCTGTCTCCGAGCTCGTATCTCGCGAAGTTCTCCGAATCCGAGACCATTTCGGTGAGGGTGAGCGAGCCTATGGCCTTGAGCATCTTTTCGACCTTCGAGGAGTCGGCAGGATACCCTTTCGGCTCGATGTACCAGGCATTGTCCTTCCTGGCTACGGTGGTCGTGTCACCCTTTGCCGTGAGCTCTATCCGGGTTATGCTCTTCGCATCGACCGCGGAGAGCTGAGGGATCGCGTAGTGGAGCTGGTCCGTGCGCTTGAAATAGAGATAGGTCACGAGCGCGAGGATGACGACGGCGAGGATGATGTATTCTTTTTTGACCTTCATGAGTTCCCCCTTTTGGCGAACATGAGCTCGATCTGCTTTTTCCTGTAGCGCCTCCGCAGCCATATGAAGAGCCCGAAGCACACGACCAGCGCAGGCACCCCTGCGATGTTGAAGGTCTTGATGTACATCTTGGTCTGGGCCTGCGTCTCTTCGAGGGGATTGATGCTGAGCGTCTTGCTCCGCATGAGCGAGATGTCGAGCCTGTCGTTCAAGATGTCGAGGATGTTCATGACGAAGGTCGAGTTGGGGGTGAGCCCCTCGCTGTCGAGGATGTTGTTCGAGAGCATCTGCGAGCTGCCGATGAGGAAGATCTTCCCGGGCTTCGAGGATTGCGGCAGGAACGTGCCGCTCTGCTGTATCTTCGAGAGCCCGGCGTGAGCCGCTGCGGGCTTGTCGTCCGGCGCCGCTTTTTCCGCCGAGACCTGCTTCATCATGCCTTCCTGAGCCGAATCCTGCTTCTCGGGGATCGGCTTTTCTGCAAAAGAGCTCTTGAACACGCCTTCGAGGATGTATGCCAGGGGCAGGCTCTGCATGTCCTTTTCCGAGGCGGGCGGCTTAATGAACATGGGGTTCAGGTTTATCATGTCCTTCATCTCCCATGATTTTTCCGAAGAGGAGAACAGCTTCTCTGCCTTGATCCCGCTTTCGTCGATCCGCTTCTGATTGACCTCGATGGGAGAGACGGCCAGGGCCACGAGGCTCTTGATGTTCCTCATGTACGGAAGCTCGTTGTTGATGAATCTGTCCTGGATGATGGGGGCGAAGAAGATGTCCTGCTGACCTCCGCCGTATTCCACCGGAACGCGCTGCCTGTAGCATTTCTGGTCGAGCACGATGGAGCTCTTCACCTTGACGCCGTAGTGGTCGAGGAGCTTCTCGATGCCGGTATTGACGGGCACGTACTGGCTCTGTTGGCCGAACGGGCTGCCGGGCTGCCCCATCTGCACCTCCTGGAACTTGTCGAGGAACAGGGCGAGGTTCGTGCCCTGCATGAGGGCCTGGTCGATCTGATAGAGCTCCTCGTCGCTGAAGTTCTCGGTGGGGCCGGCAATGATGAGGCACTTGAGGCCCTTGGGTATGCCGGCGTCGCGCAGGCGAACCTGCTTGAGCGTATAGCTCTGGGACACGAGCTGGTCGAAGTTCGAGATGGGCTCCTTCGTGGTGGTGCCCGGCATTACGAAGGTCTGGAGCGTGCCGTGGTCCGCGAGGTAGCCGATGTTCTCGTTGATGCCGATGAGGGACTCGATGCTCTGCGAGATCATCTCCTCGAAGTCTTCCGGCTTGTAGAGGTTGTACCGCAGGCCGAACAGGGGCAGGCGGTACACCTGGATCGCGGGCAGGACCGACGTGCTCCCGTTGTACTCGAGGACGAGGCCGATGACGCCTTCGCCGGCCTTCACGTTCGTGCCTTCGAGGTTGGGCCACTTGAGGTGCATGAGGTTGTAGGTATTCGCGAGCCTGTCGAGGTCAGGCTGGTCCGTGGGCTCGGCCAGGGTGTAGGTGAGCCGGTTGTACATCTTCCGGTTCAGCCCCTCGACGACCTGCCTGATCTGCCCTGGGATCTGCGGCATGTCCTTTATCCCCATGTAGGGCGCCACCTCTTTCAGGGCCGGGGAGAGGTAGAGCTTCACGTTGACGTTCGACTTGAGCTTGAGCAGGGCGCTGATCTTGTTGCCCAGCTTCATGATCGAGGTGGTGAGCTTGTACTCGAGGCCGTCGGTCGTGGTGATCGTCGGGATCTTCTCCATCATGTCGCCGTGGATGATGACGAGGCCCATATACGCCTTCCTGAACTTGACCTCGTCCTTTTCAATGGCCTGGATCTGGACCGGGTAGAGGCCGTAGTCCTGCGCCATCTCGCGGTTCTTGGTGCTCTCGGCCGTGCCTCCCTCGTCCTCGGGGGTCACGTCGAAGAACCGGTAGTTGAACTTCTTTCCTCCATAGAGGGCATACTCGCCGAGCAGGTCCTTCAGGTAGCGCTCAACCGTGTTGTAGGGAGCAGGGAGGTTCTTGGTGAAGAACACGTTGATGGTGAGCGGCTCGGACAGGGAGTGGACGGTGGTCTTGCTCACCTTCGAGAGCGAGTAGATCTTGTTCTCGGTGAGGTCCGCCCTGAAGAAGATCGTGAGCCCCGCGATGTTGAGAAGGACCACGACGAAGACATAAATGGCGAATTTCGCATACCGGGGTGCTGCTTTTGCGTCCATGTCAGTCTCCTTATCGCTTCGTATGGAGGACCAGGTTCGAGCCGTAGAGGAACACGAAGATGACGCTTCCGAAGTAAAGCAGATCGCGGGAGTCGATGATGCCCTTCGAGATGTTCTCGAAGTGGTAGCTCGCGGCGAGATAGGTGAAGACCTCGACGATCTGCGCAGGGAAGAAGAACACCATCCTGTCGAAGAGCGTCAGGATGAAGCAGATCACCATGCCCACGATGCAGGCCACGATCTGGTTTCTCGTGAGGGACGACGCGAAGACGCCCACCGCGCTGAATGCCGCGCCCAGGAGGATGGCGCCCACATACCCGCCGATCACCGGGCCCCAGTCGAGCTTGCCGATGAAGGCTATCGAGATGGCGTAGACGAAGGTGGGAACGAGCATGACCGCCCCGAAGACCGCGCCGGCGAGGAACTTGCCGATGATCATGTCGTTGAGCCTCACCGGCAGGGTGAGCAGCATCTCGTAGCTGCCTGAATGGAGCTCTTCCGCGAAGAGGCGCATCGTGACCGCAGGGATCACGAGCGAGAAGGTGAACGGGAGCAGGCTGAAGAAGTTCCTCAGGTTCGCCTCGGAGAAGATGAAGAACGTGGCGAAGAAGAACCACCCGGTCACGAGCAGGAAGATGCAGATCACGATGTAGCCGATGGGCGAGGTGAAGTAGTCGCGGATCTCTTTCATGAATATGTTGAGAGCTTGCGGCATTATCAGACCTCCTTCGTGAGTTCGCGGAAGATCTTTTCAAGGGACTTGGTCTCCAGGTTGAGCTCCACCATGGTCCAGCCCGTCTCCTTGACGCTGTCGTAGATTCTTTCCCGCAGGCCGTCGGTCCCGTACGCAGAGATCTTCAATCTGAGCATCTCGGGGTCGGGGGCGTCGATCCTTTCGATCTTGAACACCCCTTCGAGCTTGCCGAGCCTCCTCCTGGCCGATTCGAAGTCCGCCTTCAGGAGCGAGATGTTGATGATGGTCTCCTGGTCGGCGCTCTGCTTGAGGGCTTCGGTGCTGCCGTCGGCCACGATCTTGCCCTTGTCGATGATCACGATCCTGTCGCAGGCGGCTTCCGCCTCGCTGAGGATGTGCGTCGAGAGGATGATGGTCTTTTCCTTGCCGAAGTGGCGGATGATGTCCCTGATCTCCGCGATCTGGTTCGGGTCGAGCCCTGAGGTGGGCTCGTCGAGGATGAGGACCTCGGGGTCCTCCATCATGGCGTGCGCCAGGCCGACGCGCTGCTTGAGGCCCTTCGAGAGCTCGCCGATGGGCTTGTGCATGATGGAATTGAGGTCGCACAGATCGGAGAGCTCGTGGATGCGCTGGACCTTTTTCCTGTGGTCGAGGCAGCGGATGCACGCGATGTAGTCGAGGTAGTCGTAGACCAGCATGTTGTGGTAGAGCGGGGCGGATTCGGGCAGATAGCCGATGAGCTTCTTGATCTCGAGCAGGTCCTCCTCGATGCAGAGGTTCTTGATTCTGATCCTGCCGGAAGACGGCGCGAGGTAGCCGGTGAGCATCCTCAGCGTCGTCGTCTTTCCCGCTCCGTTGGGGCCCAGGAGCCCGGTGATCTCCCCTTTCTGGACCTCGAGGTCGATCCGGTCCACGGCGCAGAAGTTTCCGTAATACTTGGTCAGCTTTTCCACTTGGATCATCGCACTCCTCCTTAATCAACTCCTCTTCAACGCCAAGTATGCGATATGAGAATGATGCCCGTACACATGAGAGAAGAATGAACGAGCTTATCATAAAGAAAATTTCTCCAGGTTTGTCAAGACCTGATGACGCCCGGTTTCCCGCATCGCCCGGCAGCGGAGGGCAGAGGGTTCACAGGCCGGTCATAATGAACCATGATTTGCCTGAACACCAAAAGGGGACAGATTTATTTTCGTTTCCGCTAACCAAGTTCATCGACTCAACGCAACTGCCCGGGACAGAGTACATTGTTCCGATAATCGTCTTATTTATCATTCCCGTTCTCCCCTCAGTCATTCCCGCGGGGCCTGTCCCCGCGAAGGAGGGGAGCGGGAATCCAGTGGATCGCGTGCTTCCTGAAGCTCTTTCGCCCGCTGCTTGAAGTACACTCGCCCGTTCCTATCCTGTTTCTTATCCTTTCCATCCAGCCGACTCGCATGCATGCACACAAAGGAGGAACCCATGCCGAACCGCTCCACGCAGGAGGTCTTCGAAGACCTCCTCACACTGGCGCAGCAGGGAGATGTCGAAACCGACCTCACGCGCAACTTTGCTCAAGACTGCGTCCTGCTCACGACCTATGGAGTCTTCAAGGGACACAAGGGAGCCCGGGAGGCGGCAA
>JAKPPU010000042.1 GCA_029547185.1 Deltaproteobacteria bacterium
TCCAATACTTTCATGACTGTTCACCTCAAAAACCGATCCTTGTTTAAAACCTTCCGCCCGCGACTGGGACATTATCCCCCGGCTGACACGATCCGACAACGGCAACGATGCTCCGTTCCCGTCGACACACCCCGTTCGTAAAAGGCTTGACAATCGGGTAAAAGAGGTCTAACTTTCGCATATCGGTTACATTTCGGATGCATAACAGTTGTATACCGGTGAGGGGATGCAAAGCTTGAGGAAGAGATCTAAGACCGACCTGGTTTATGAAGAGATCAAGAAGTTGATCCTCCGGGGGGAGCTCTCAAGCGACACACCGATCTCGGAGAACCACCTCGCCAGGAGGTTCGAAATAAGCCGGACTCCTATCCGCGAGGCGCTGAAACGGCTCCATATCGAGGGCTTCGTCAGGATCATCCCCAACCATGGCGTATTTGTCCGCGACGTCTCCATAAATGAAGTAAAGGATATATATGACCTGCGGATAGCCCTGGAAGAGTTCGTAATAAAAGAATTGACCGGCATCCTTTCACAAGATGACCTTTCACTGCTCGAGGGCAACCTCGCCAGGCAGGAGGAAGCCCTCCTGAAGAACGACGCCTTCGCCTTCCACGAGGAGGACCGCAATTTCCACGATTATTTCATGAAAGCCTACGGCAACGCCATGATAACGGACTTCATAACTAATCTCCGCGACCGGATCGAGGGGATCAATATAAATATGCTCAAGCAGCCCGGCAACATGAGACTTTTCTGGGGTGAGCACAAAAAAATCCTGGAAGCCCTTCATAAGAGGGACGCCGAGGAGGCGACCAGGGAAATGGACGAACATCTTAAAGGAGGCAAGGACAGGCTTCTCAGGGGCTGATCCGCCGCGTGAAGCTCGGCGGTGACCCATACCGGGCAGGAGGAGGGATGGCAAGGAAAGCGAAAGGGTGGTTTCCCCGGCCGGGGGATCAAAAAACCTGTGTAAGGAGGTGAACTGTCCGGGTTCACCGGACAGGACGTGAAGATGAGGAAATTGCTGACAGGAATACTGGCGCTGGTTTTGGTTTTCGGGTTGGCAAGCGTTGACACGGCCCAAGCGGCACTCAAGGGCGAGTACAAGCTCACTATGAACGTCACCACCGATACAGCCTGGGGCCAGGGGGGGGTTAAGTTCGCCGAGCTGGTCAAGGATTACACCGGCGGCAAGGTGAACGTCAAGGTCTATCCCAGCGCCCAGCTCGTCGGCGGCGACCAGATGCGCCAAGCCGAGATGGTCTCCAGCGGTGCGATAGACTTCATGCTCAACTCCACGATAAACATCGCCCCGATCATTCCCGAATGCAACGCCTTTTCGCTCCCCTTCATGTTCCCCAGTTACGAATCCGTTGACGCCGTGACCGGATCGGCGGCGGGCCAGATGGTCCTGGACGCCCTGGAGAAGCACAACATGGTTGGACTGGCGTGGGGCGAGAACGGGTTCCGTGAGCTCACCAACAATGTCAAACCCGTAGCGCACCCTGATGACATGAAAGGCCTCAAGATCAGGGTCGTGACGCCTATTTATATCGATATCATGAGAGCCCTCGGCGCGAATGCCATAGCCATGAACTGGGGCGAGGTCTTCACCTCGCTGCAGCAAGGCGTTATCGACGGGCAGGAGAACCCCATCGTCGGGATAATAATCCCGAACAAGATCTACGAGGTGCAGAAGTACCTCACCAACTGGCACTATTCCTACGACGCCCTGATCCTGGCCGTCAACAAGAATGTGTGGGAGAGCTTCGACCCCGATATCAAGGAGCAGATCAAGAAGGCCGCCGTCGATTCAATGCGATGGCAGGTCCACGACGTGAGCCGCGTAGGCCTGGGCGACGGCATCGAGTTCCTGAAATCCCAGGGTATGACGGT
>JAKPPU010000054.1 GCA_029547185.1 Deltaproteobacteria bacterium
ACCTGGAGCGACCTCTTTGTTCGAGATGGGATCCGGCGCACAGAAGAAATTGTAGCGGTGCCCGTGCTCGATGGCGATCTCGGGATGGCCGTCCGGAGAATAGGTCCCGAGCCCCCGGACATCGCGCGCTTCCGCCATTCCGGGGAAGATGGTCTGGATGCTCTCGGAGGAGATCAGCAGGTCGTGATTCCCCGGCACGTAGACCACCTTGATCGTTCCGTCCCGGATAATGTCGTTGAACGCGTCGACCACGTCCTTGTTGTTCGCGGCGACGCGCTGCACGAACTCCTTCTGGGTCTTTCCGGCGTACGTGTCCGTGCCGGCGGGGATGAACCACTCGTCGACGAGGTCGCCTGCGACGACTAGTTCCTTGATGTTCGGAGCGCACCGGACCTTCCGAAGAAAGTCGGCAAGCGGAGCGCGGTTACGCTGAATCTCCGCGTACCGGTCGTCCATCCCCAGATGTATGTCGCTGATGACGACGATGACGGAGCGTTCGCCGCCGAGCGCTGGAACGCCGCTCTCATCGAGAGTGAAGGCATAGTCCGACGCGAAGCAGAGGGGCGCAGTGCACAACAGTAAAAACAACAGAATGATGCTCTTGATACCCGTTCTTCTCATGGTCTCATTCCCTTTCGTGTGCGAAGTGATCGGTTGATGCGCGCAACTCCGCTTTATCGTAATAAAGTTAAGTGGCGGTATGGGCTGCTCTGTGCGAACAATACCACGAATTTCTCCCTTATAGGTGTCAGACCTACACAATTGATGAAACGCCCCTCTGCCCTTCAGAGGGGCGTGACCCGACCTCGGCTGATCACTGCCAGGGGATCCCAAGTTCCCCAGGGCCGCCTTCAGGCCTCGTCGGTCTCGTCGATCTCGGTATAGGTGAAAAGGGGACCCTCCATTTTTTCCAGTTCCCTCAGCGACTCCTCGTCGCCCTTCTGCCTTAGCCTCCCGGCGCGCATCCAGTCGTCGGACTCCAGGGTGGCAGGGATCTTCATCCCGTCGATCTCCGCCATGATAGCGACCTCCCGGCAGTAGAGCTTGCCCCCCTCCCGGATGATCTCCCACAGGGGGTATTCTTTGCCCCCCACCTCGATGAGCTCATCGCTCTTCTTTATGACTTCCCTCAAGGCTGGTCGCCTCCCCCGCGTCCGGCCAGGCCTCTCTTTTTCGCCGAGTCACGGAACGAGACCGATCCCTTAATAAGAACCGTCTACGGAGCCTCTCTCCCCTTGAGACGGCGCTGGTCCGAGTTCGTGGTTTCGCCCAAAACGATTTCTTGCTGATTATCCCACGATCATTACGTACTCATCCATTTTAGTAACTGACTACAAAGGGACCGACAAGCAATAAATTTACTCAATTGGCGCCCAAATTGGGAGCAAGCCGGGCATCACGGGTTGCCTTTTCACCTCTTCCGAAGCCGGATGATCAAAAGCGAAGACAGAACCTCATCTCTTCATTGCTTTATCGGGAATGTTATGCTATCTCTTAACATATAGTTTCGAGGAAGGAGGGGTGCTTTTGTTCGAAAGGCTGAGAAGCGAGGGCAGGATAGGTCGCTTGACCATCCCCAACCGCGTGGTAATGCCCGCGATGGGGACAAACCTGTCGGCCACGGGAGGCGGCGTGACCGATGACATCATCGCCTTCTACGAGGCGAGGGCAAAGGGCGGCGTCGGTCTCATCATCACCGAGGTG